>JAFRXH010000098.1 GCA_017437785.1 Lachnospiraceae bacterium | reverse complement strand
CGGACAGATCATCATAGGTCAGGCCTGCGAGTTTGTCTATTCCGGCTCACAGGCCTGCAAGGCGCTGCGTAAGCTGGGATATAAGATAATACTGGTCAACTCCAATCCTGCGACGATCATGACAGATCCCGAAATGGCTGATGTTACTTACATCGAGCCTCTTAATGCAGACAGACTGGAGCAGATCATCGCAAAAGAAAGACCGGATGCGCTGCTTCCCAATCTGGGAGGTCAGTCGGGACTCAACCTCTGTGCAGAGCTTAATAAGAAGGGCATACTTGATAAGTACAACGTAAAAGTCATCGGTGTACAGGTAGATGCCATCGAGCGCGGTGAGGACCGTATCGAATTCAAGGAGACAATGGAAAGCCTTGGCATAGGCATGGCGCGCAGCGAAGTAAGCTACAGCGTGGACGAGGCTTTAAAGATAGCGGATGATCTGGGATATCCCGTAGTTCTGCGCCCCGCATATACAATGGGCGGTACCGGCGGCGGTCTGGTATACAACAAAGAAGAGTTAAAGACCGTATGTGCAAGAGGTCTTCAGGCAAGCCCCGTTGGCCAGGTACTGGTTGAGGAATGTGTGGCAGGCTGGGAAGAGCTGGAGCTGGAAGTTGTCCGTGACAAAGAAGGCAAAATGATCACCGTATGCTTTATCGAGAACGTTGATCCCATGGGCGTACATACCGGTGATTCCTTCTGTACCGCACCTATGCTCACGATATCAGAGGATCTGCAGAAGAGACTGCAGGAGCAGGCATATAAGATTGTAGACCGTATACAGGTCATCGGCGGTACCAATGTACAGTTCGCACATGATCCCGTAAGTGACCGTATCATAGTAATAGAGATCAATCCCCGTACTTCACGATCTTCCGCACTGGCTTCCAAGGCAACAGGCTTCCCTATCGCACTGGTAAGCGCAATGCTGGCAAGCGGACTCACACTTTCCGAGATCCCCTGCGGTAAGTACGGTACACTAGATAAGTACGTACCCGGCGGAGACTATGTTGTAGTCAAGTTCGCACGCTGGGCATTTGAGAAGTTCAAGGGTGTGGAGGATAAGCTGGGAACCCAGATGCGCGCCGTAGGCGAGGTAATGAGCATCGGTAAGAACTATAAGGAAGCTTTCCAGAAGGCTGTACGTTCACTTGAGAAAGGCCGTTACGGTCTGGGCCATGTGAAGAACTTCTACGAGCTCAGCAAGGAAGAGCTGCTGCAGAAGCTTATCACACCCAATTCGGAGCGTCACTTCCAGATGTATGAGGCTATAAGAAAAGGCGCTACTGTAGACGAGATCCACGAGATCACAAAGGTAAAGAAATATTTCATCGAGCAGATGAAGGAACTGGTGGAAGAGGAAGAAAAGCTTGTCGCTGCATATAAGGGCAAGGTACCCGCAGATGCTGATCTGGTACAGGCAAAGAAGGATGGTTTCTCAGATAAGTACTTAAGCGAGATACTCGAGGTATCCGAAGATGATATCCGTAATGCACGTCTTAAGGCAGGCTGCGAAGAGCACTGGGATAAGGTGCACGTATCCGGCACACAGGACAGCTGCTATTACTACAGCAGTTACAACATCGACAGCGATGTACACGACTCTACGGATAAGCAGAAGATAATGATCCTGGGCGGCGGTCCCAACCGTATAGGTCAGGGTATCGAGTTTGACTACTGCTGCGTACATGCAGCTATGAGTCTTAAGAAACTGGGCTTTGAGACGATCATCGTAAACTGCAACCCCGAGACCGTATCAACCGATTACGATACTTCCGACAGACTGTATTTTGAGCCTCTTACCCTTGAAGATGTACTGAGCATCTATCACAAGGAGAAGCCCGTAGGTGTTATCGCACAGTTCGGCGGCCAGACACCTCTTAACCTGGCAGCAGACCTTAAGAAAAACGGCGTGAACATCTTAGGTACCAGCCCCGAGGTCATCGATCTGGCTGAGGACCGTGACCAGTTCCGTGCAATGATGGATAAGCTGGGTATCCCGATGCCCGAAAGCGGTATGGCTACTACAGTTGAAGAGGCAAAGGCTATCGCAGAAAAGATAGGCTATCCCGTAATGGTACGTCCTTCCTACGTGCTGGGCGGCCGCGGTATGGAAGTGGTTTATGACGAAGAGAGCATTACCGAATATATGAAGGCTGCTGTTGGTGTAACACCCGACAGACCTATCCTTATCGACAGATTCCTGCATCATGCATTAGAGTGTGAGGCAGATGCTATCAGCGATGGTACACATGCATTCGTACCCGCTGTAATGGAGCATATAGAGCTGGCCGGTATACATTCAGGTGACAGTGCCTGCATTATCCCGTCCAAGCATATACCTGCAGAGAATCTTGAAACCATCAAGGAATATACCAGAAAGATCGCAGAGGAGATGCATGTCGTAGGTCTTATGAACATGCAGTATGCTATCGAGGACGGAAAGGTATTTGTTCTGGAGGCAAATCCCCGTGCCAGCCGTACCGTGCCTCTGGTTTCTAAGGTATGCGGCGTGCGTATGGTACCCATTGCGACCGATATCATTACCGGATCGCTTACCGGCAGACCTTCGCCGGTACCGGAACTTAAGGAGAAGGAGATACCTTACTACGGCGTAAAGGAAGCCGTATTTCCCTTCAATATGTTCCAGGAAGTGGATCCCATCCTTGGACCCGAGATGCGTTCTACCGGTGAAGTGCTGGGTATCAGCAAATCCCTGGCCGGTGCATTCTATAAGGCAGAAGAGGCTGCAAGCGCAGGCCTTCCTCTTGAAGGAACGGTGCTCATTTCCGTTAACCGTAAGGATAAGCCCGAGATAGCAGCTGTAGCAAAGAGCTTCCACGAGGCAGGCTTTAAGATCATGGCTACAGGCACTACCTGCGATCTGATCGTAGAAGCAGGCATCCCCGCAGAGAAAGTCAAGAAGCTCTGCGAAGGCAGACCCAATATACTGGATCTGATCACCAACGGTGATATACAGCTTATCGTTAATACTCCTGCCGGCAAGGACAGCATCAGCGACGACAGCTACTTAAGAAAGGCAGCCATAAAGGCGCATATACCTTATATCACAACAGTTGCAGCGGCAGCAGCGGCAGCAGACGGTATCCGCCATGTGCGCAAGCACGGCAGAAGCGATGTCAAGGCCCTGCAGACCTGGCACGAGAGCATTAAATAAGATTCTTCGGGCAGAGCCCTCAGAATGACAGGATTTCAAGTCATCCTGAGGGTGCCCCAGTGTCATTCTGAGCGGAGCGAAGAATCCTGACAGAATGGTATTCATCCATAAGATAACAGTAAGACAGTAATAAGGAGAGGATTATGAAAAAGAAGATTGTTGCAACAGTATTAGCAGCCGCTATGGCTGTAAGCACCCTTGCGGCCTGCACAAACAGCGGTTCCGGAACCGGCACTGCAGGTGCATCAGGGGCAGAAAAGGTTAAGGCAAAGGTTCTTGAGTTTGACCTTACCGAGGAAGAGTATGCTTTTGCGGTAGACCAGAACCAGCCCGAGCTTTTGAGCTCTGTAAACGAGTACATCGCGCAGATCAAATCTGACGGTACTTTCGATGCCATCTGCGAAAAATATTTCGGAAACGGAACACCTACCCCGATCGTAAGCGCAGCGGAAGATCCTTCAAAGGAGCAGCTTCTGGTAGCTACCAATGCGGCCTTCGCTCCCTTCGAGTATATGGAAGGCGATAACTACTACGGTGTGGATATGGAGATCGCACAGGGCCTGGCCAATTATCTTGGCAAGGAGCTGGTCATTCAGAACATGGATTTTGATGCAGTGCTCCTTTCGGTAAACCAGGGCAAGTCAGATATGTCCATGAGCGGTCTTACCGTTACCGACGAGCGTAAGGAGATAGTTAACTTTACCACATCATACTATACCGCATCACAGCGCCTTATCATCCGCTCCGATAATACGGAATTTGATTCTGTTTCGGGAGCTGCAGATATCGAGGCTATACTTAAAGGCAAGGATTCATCCGTTAAGGTTGGTGTGCAGAACGGTACCACAGGCCAGTTCTATTGCGAAGGCGATGAGGAATGGGGCTTTGACGGATTTAATATGACTACAACAGGCTATAAGAATGGTTCGCTGGCTGTACAGGATCTGTTAAACGGTAACCTGGATTATGTTATAATCGATGCCGCACCGGCAAAGTTCATAGCAGAGTCCATCAACAATCTTCAGTGATCTGAATGGGTGATATTTCTCAAAAATGGGACAGGTTCCTCAAGTACTTTATAGAGTATGAGGGATACAAAAGAGTGCAGACAGGGCTTAAGAACACGCTTATCATAGCTGTTCTTGGGCTCCTTTTCGGCACGCTTATAGGTACTCTTATCGCGGCGGTAAGGGTAATGCCAAAATATAAAAGGCTGCCCAGGATATTAAACGGCATCTGCTCGTTCTATGTCGGTTTCTTCAGGGGGACGCCAATGGTGGTGCAGCTTTTGCTGTTCTATTATGTGCTGCTGCCCATTCTGGGAATAAAGATAAGCAGTGTACAGGTATCCGTCCTGGTATTCTCCCTTAATTCCGGGGCATACATCTCCGAGATGATGCGTGCAGGTATACAGTCCGTGGATCCGGGGCAGATGGAGGCCGGAAGGGCAGTGGGTCTTTCCTTCTCGGCGACCATGATGATGATAGTCATACCTCAGGCCATCAAGAACATATTGCCCACATTAGGCAACGAGTTCATCGCTCTTATCAAGGAAACCTCTGTAGTAAGTTTCGTAGGTGCATCCGACCTCTACGTGGCGTTTAATTACATAGGCAGCAACAGTTACGAATTCATGGTGCCGTATATCGTTATGGCTCTGATATACATAGTGCTGGTAGTTATCATTACTATTCTTATTAAACTGATGGAACATCATTTTGCAAAAAGTGACAGAAGAAAATGAGTGAGACCAAAGCAGTAAACACAAGTGCAGCAGATGAAGTGATACTTAAAGTCGAAGGCCTTAAAAAGGACTTTGGTGATAAGCATGTGCTCAACGGGATAGACCTTACCGTCAATCGCGGCGATATCATCTGTGTAATCGGGCCTTCAGGCTCTGGCAAGAGTACTTTCCTGCGCTGCTTAAACTGTATGGAGGATCCCACTGCAGGTCATATCATGTTCGATGGCGAAGATCTTGCGGATATGTCTGTGGATATCAATCTCCACAGACAGAATATGGGCATGGTCTTCCAGCATTTCAATCTTTTCAACAATAAGACCGTTATTCAGAATATCATGCTCGCTCCGGTGCATACCGGAAAGAAAGCCTTCCGCAAACTCAAGGAAAAGAGCGGTTATTCATCTGTCGCCGAGATAAAGGATAAAGCCCGGAAAGAAGCCATGGAGCTTCTTAAGCGCATCGGACTTGAGGACAAAGCCGATGTATATCCATCCACTTTATCCGGCGGACAGAAGCAGCGTGTGGCCATAGTGCGCGCGCTGGCCATGAAGCCGAAGGTCATCCTTTTTGATGAGCCTACCAGTGCACTCGATCCCGAGATGGTAGGTGAAGTTTTGGACCTTATGCGTGAAGTGGCTGCAGAGGGCATGACCATGATCATAGTTACCCATGAAATGGGCTTTGCACGTGAGGTGGCCAACCGCGTGCTCTTCATAGACGAAGGCGTTATCCTTGAAAGCGCCACACCCGCCGAGTTCTTCGGCGATCCTAAGCATCCCCGCCTGAAGGATTTCCTCTCCAAAGTACTCTAAGACCACGAACCACGGGGACGTCCCCGTGGTTTTTTTGTGGCGTGGGTTACATAATTCGATATAGTCAAATGAAGGATTATGTGCTACAATATATAGTCATGAAACTATGTCTGGGGGAAAAGATATGTGTGGCATAGCGGGCTTTATCGACGGAAACGTAGATAGGGCGGGCGTTTTAAAAAGCATGACCGATGCCCTTGTCCACAGGGGCCCGGATGCGGAAGGGTTCTGGCTGGACAAGGACAGCGGCGTGAGTCTGGGACACAGACGTCTTTCGATCAGGGATCTGAGTGAGACGGGTGCCCAGCCCATGATCAGTGCATCGGGACGCTTTGTTATCGCATATAACGGTGAGGTTTATAACGCAGAGGAATTAAAGGCGAAGATGCCGGGCGTTAAGTACAGGGGCAGCTCCGATACGGAGGTGCTTTTGGAGGCTTTTGAGCGTCTGGGGATCGAAAAAACTTTAGAGGCTGTAAAGGGCATGTTTGCGATAGCCCTTTATGACCGCTGGGAACGCAGTCTTACTCTTATGCGTGACCGCATCGGCGAGAAACCGCTGTACTTCGGCAGGGTGAACGGAAGCTGCGTCTTTGCGTCGGAGTTATCCGCCATCACACGTTTTCCCGGATTTGAGGGTAAGATAAACAGAGCGGTGATCAGCACCTATATGCTTTATGGATATATACCTGCACCGCATACCATATATGAGGAAGTGTATAAACTGAAGCCGGGCGGGATATTCAGGGTCAAAGAACCCTTCGCCGTGCAGGATGTTAAGATAGGCAAGTATTATAATATCAAGAAGGTGGCGCAGCGTGCCCTGGAGCAGCCTTTTACGGGCAGCTTTGAGGAGGCGGCCGATGAACTGCAGCGTCTTTTGACGGAAGCGGTTAAGGGCCAGCTGGCCAGCGATGTACCTCTTGGCGCCTATCTGTCAGGCGGCATCGATTCGGCTACGGTAGTGGGCATCATGAGCAGATTAAGGCCCGGAGATGTCAAGACATTTTCCATAGGCTTTGATGATAAGAAATATGATGAGGCACCGGAAGCAGAGGCTATAGCAAAACATCTGGGGACAGACCATACACAGCGTTATGTGACGGAAAAGGATCTTAAAGAAGTGATACCGCGTATCGCCTCTATCTACGGGGAACCCTATGCGGATTCTTCGCAGATACCTACTTATCTGGTAAGCGCCCTGGCAAAGACCAAAGTCACCGTGTGTCTGAGCGGTGATGCGGGCGATGAGCTTTTCTGCGGTTACAGGACATATCCGCAGATGCTCGATCTGTGGAATAAGATAAAAGGAGTGCCTAAGCCGCTGCGTATGGCAGCGGGAGGCGTGGCCGGCAGTATAACCGGCAGTATCCCCAAGGCTTACCGTGCGGGGATGTGTCTTAAGGCCGGCAATATACTGGAGTTTAAGGAAGCAGTGGATCATTATGATCCTTTTATCGACAAGCTTACGGATGGTCCTGTATCGATAATAAGAACCGCACTGCCCGGCAACGAGTTGCAGCAGATGATGCTGGATGATCTGATGAGGTATCATCCGGAGGATATACTGGTAAAGGTAGACCGGGCCGGTATGGCGGTATCATTGGAAAACAGGATTCCGATGCTTGATAAGGATGTTGTCGCGTTTGCACTCAGCCTGCCTTCCGCGTATAAGTACGACGGCAGTACGGCGAAGAGGGTGCTTAAGGAAGTGCTGTATCGATATGTGCCCAAGGAAATGATGGACAGGCCCAAGAAAGGTTTTGCGGTACCGCTTGAGCGCTGGCTTAAGGAGGGCGATACAAAGGAGTGGGCCGATGAGCTTATTACCAACAGCAGGGCGGCTTCCGATGAACTGATCAACAAAAAAGAGATGCTTAAACTGTGGGCGGAGTTTTTGAAGAACGGCCGCTCACCCAGACTGATATGGAATGTGCTTATGCTTGAACAGTGGTACAGAGGGGGTAACAACAAGTGAAGATCGCGATGATATTACCACATTTTTATCCGTACGTGGGTGGTGCGGAGACCATGTTCTATGAACTGGCAAAGGGTATGATAGAACGTGGCCATGAGGTGCATGTTGTAGCAGAGAAAGTTGATGATGAGCACAACGGTGTCATGAATGTGGACGGGATAGATGTATGGTACTGCAAATGGAAGAGCGCCTTCGGACATCCGTTCCCGAAGAAAAAGGATATTGAACCGCAGATAGAGTGGTGTGATGTGGTACACACCTCCATATTTACCACATCTCCCATAGTCAGTAAGCTGGCAAAGAAATACAATAAACCTGCTCTGCTTACGGTTTTTGAAGTGCGCGGAAATAAGTGGTTCTGGTCTGATGCTGTTCACAGGGCAGTTCTTTATGATGTGGTGGAACAGTATTGCTGCCGTCAGAAGTTTGATGTTTACCACGCGATATCCGATGCAACTAAAAACGACTATCAGAAGTACTGCGGGAAAAAGAAAGATGTGCGCCGCGTATATCTTGCCAACGATATGGGCAGGGAAGAACAGCCTGTAAATAAAGACTTTAATATAAGGGAATACTTTAAGGTAAAGGATCAGTTTATCTTCCTTTTCTACGGCCGCCCCGGCAAGACCAAGGGTGTGTATGTATATGAAAAAGCGATCTGTCTGCTCGTAAAGAGAGGCGTGGATCTGAGTAATGTGCGTTTCTGTTTCCTTCTGGGAAAGGAACCAGTCAAGCCCAGACGTCAGTTCCTGGAGCGTATGCGTAACGATCATCTGCGCGGGCAGGTCAGGGTACGTCCTTCGCTTTCAAGGGAGGATCTGGCAGCATGTATCAGGCAGGCGGACTGTGTAGTGGTGCCGTCGCTTACCGAGGGCTTCGGTTTTTCCGCGCTTGAGACCTGTCAGAGCGGGACGCCGCTTATATACAGTGACGGCGGATCCCTTCCGGAAGTGGCATACGGTAAATGCCGTTCGTTTAAGAACAGGAATGCGGCTGATCTGGCTGATAAGCTTCAGGCCGTGATCGAGGGAAGGGAAGACGCATTTGAAGAAGTGCCCGAAAAGACCTTCCCGATGGAAGATATGCTGGGCGGCATAGAAGATATCTATAACGAGATGGTGACAAGATGCTGATGTTCGTATTTCTGGCAGGGCTTATGCTCAGTGCCGGTATAGTGGCTTTTGCACATAAGAAAGTTGATTTCGCAAAAGTACTGATACTGGGATGCGGAGGATATTTTGCCGCATATGCATTTGTCAGCGGTATGCTCTTTTTGCTGGAAATGTTCATGGTGGTACGCTGTGCGGTGATCACTGCGATCGTGCTTTTGGTGATATTCCTGATCCAGCTGGCAGTAAAGCGCTTTGAAGTGCCCATGATACGCTACCGCTGGAAGGAATACCTGCCGCTCGCAATAATACTGATACTCTGTGCATTCATATCTCGTGGGAACATTACGGGATACCACGGTACCGGACAGGATGAAGGCCTCTACCAGATCCGCGCCATGTATTATTACATGGATCAGACGGATACGGATGTGTTTTTCAGGGAATACGAGCTTATTACCGAGAGTAAGTACGAAGCGGAACTGTACGGTGAAGAGATACGTGACCTTTTAGGTTATCATCCTGATTACGATTTCCATGAACAATACGGCACAATAAAAGGCGTGCTACACGGACTGGGAGTACTGCCTGCCATCATGGCATTGTGGGGAAGGCTCTTTGGCCTTGAATATATGAACCACGTGATGATGACATGCTATCTGATATCCATCGGAAACGTGTGGCTCATATGCCGTAATATCAAGGAAGAAAAGAAGCTGTTCGCAAATATCGCGGCGCTTATATTTGCCGTATCGCCCATCGTGGTGTGGTGCGGTACCAATACATTGACAGAGATAGTACTGACCATGTTCGTCACCGGGTGGTTTGTGATACTGACCGCCTCGAGCGAAGAAGGCGTGCAGCTATTGGCGCTGCTGCCTCTTGGAGGGCTGTGTGTACTGCATATACTTTCATCAGCCCTGATGCCTATGATAGTGCTGATATACTGGGGTTCTTTCTTCATAAGGGGCAAAAAGAGCTTTTTGATGACCATAATGTTTGCGCTGGCACAATATGCTCTGGGCTTCAGTATGATGAAGCTTAAGTTTTCCAATTATACGGACGGTAATTACTTAAGGATCTATTACGGTACGGACTATGTGCTCAATAAGGATAATATCCTGACTATCGTGTGGACAGTAACCCTGATCTGTATGTTCTTAAGCCTGGTATTTATGATAAGGGGCCGCAGGGGGCTGCTGCGCAGACTGGTCAAAAGGATAGGCAGCAGCGAAAGAGGCTATACCGGCTGCAGGATATTTATGATAGTGTCCATGGCGGCGATGCTCATAGCCATAATCGCTGAGTTTGTGGAGCGTGCGGATAAAAGCTACTGCTACCCGCTCATGACTGTCCTGGGCTTTGTGTATATGCTGGGGTTCGTGATATTTCCGGCGGCGCTGGCGGTAATGGTGATAAAGGGCGGGGAGTTTCTTTCAGACCGGCGTTTCTTTGCGCTGAGTTTAGCCCTCACATATGTGGTATGGCTGTACTGTGTATTCGTTATGCCGGAGGTTTCGGTATATTATTATTACGTGCGCTACCTGGCGCCGTTTATATTCCTTCCGATAGTGATAGCGGGTCTGTACTCGTGGGTATTGCCTAAAAAAGCACAGATCGCCGCAGCCGGCATCATCGCATCACTGATGCTCTTCCAGAGCAGGGCATTATATAAAGGACAGGATCTTACATATTGCAGTTACCGTACCCTTATGGATATAACATCCTGCATAGGGGAAAACGATGCGGTGCTCATAAACGAACAGGGTTACCGCTGCCAGAGGATCTTCGCTTTCCCGATAAAGGCGCTCAGCGGCGCGGCTGTATACTTTGTAAGGGCATCTGAGATACAGAAACAGATGGACAGGCTTGATAAGGATTTCGATAAGGTATTCTTATTGAGTATAGATACAGGCGGACTGGTCGGAACGCATGAAGGCTGGACGCCCATGCTGCATGTATATGCGGAAGGCGGTTCGCTGGAAAGCTTAAACGATACATTCCCGCCCTATCCCAAGGACTGGGAGAAATTAAAAACACCTATAGTAATGATGAAAAAAGACTGACTGTCATCCTGAGTAAAGCACCGGCAGTCATCATGAATGAAGTACCGACTGTCATCCTGAGCGAAGCGAAGGATCCTGAATAATTAACGGAGCCAATACATGAAATTAATAATACAGATCCCCTGTTATAACGAGGCGGAAACCTTAGAGATCGCACTTAATGATCTGCCCAAACACATAGACGGCATTGATGAGATAGAATATCTCATCATAGATGACGGCAGTACGGATAAGACTGTCGAAGTAGCCGTTAACTGGGGTGTGCACCATGTGGTATCATTTGCCCGCAATAAAGGTCTGGCCAAAGGTTTTATGGCCGGACTGGACGCATGTTTAAGCTACGGGGCGGACATAATAGTAAATACGGATGCGGATAACCAGTATTGCGGTGAGGATATAGCTGTGCTGGTAAAACCCATACTGGAAGGCAAGGCCGACATAGTGATCGGCGAGCGCCCTATTGATAAAACGCCGCATTTTTCCTGGTTAAAGAAAAAGCTTCAGCACTTCGGAAGCTGGGTAGTGCGTATGGCATCGCGTACGGGAATACCTGATGCGCCTTCGGGCTTCAGGGCGTTTTCGCGCGAGGCAGCCATGCACATAAATGTTGTGAATGAATATACATATACACTGGAGACAATAGTGCAGGCCGGACGTAATAAGATGGCCATCACTTCTGTACCCATACGTACCAATCCGCAGCTTAGGGAGTCGCGTCTGTTCCACAGCATGGGCGGATACATCAAGAAGTCCATGCTTACCATACTGCGTGCGCTTTTAATGTACCGTTCACTGGCAGTGCTTACCGCTGTGGGACTAATCCCCTTCCTTATCGGTCTGGGGATAGGCATACGTTTCCTGGTATTTTATTTTAGCGGCAACAGCGCAGGTCATGTCCAGTCGCTGATACTTGCCTGTACACTTATGATCATAGGCTTTATGACCTTCGTCATAGGCATGCTGGCGGATGTTATCTCCGCTAACCGCAAGATAATGGAGGATGTACAATACCACGTCCGCAAGCTTTATTATGATGAAGAAAACAGGATAAACAAAAAGGAAGACAACGATGGAAATAATAACCTATAAACTCCAGCAGCACGGAGACGAGCGCGGACACCTTGTCTCCTTTGAAGAAAAGATAGATGTGCCTTTTGAGATAAAAAGGGTTTACTATATGTTTGACACCAAGCCCGGCGTGGTCAGGGGCATGCATGCACACAAATCGTTAGAGCAGCTGCTGGTATGTGTACATGGTTCCGTAAAGATACTCTTAGACGACGGCAGCGAGAAAAAAACACTCATCCTGGATAACCCCTATGAAGGCCTTTATGTGGCCAATAATATGTGGAGAGAGATGAGCGAATTCTCCGAAGGTGCGGTACTTATGGTATTTGCATCAAAGTATTATGACGAGAGTGATTATATACGCGATTACGACGAATTCTTAAGGTTCGTCGGGAAGAAATGAGGAAATAAGTGGACAGGATAGCAGTACTCATACCTTGCTATAACGAGGAGAAGACAGTTGCTAAGGTCGTGGCTGATGCGAAAGCCGCGCTTCCCGATGCTGTTGTATATGTTTATGACAATAACTCCACCGATAAGACAGCGCAGCTGGCCAAAGAAGCAGGTGCCGTAGTACGCCGTGAACCCCGTCAGGGCAAAGGCTTTGTCATGCGCAGGATGTTCAGGGAGATCGATGCCCTGTGTTATATCTGCATCGACGGTGATGATACTTATCCGCTTGAGTTCGCGCCCGAGATGGCGCGTCTGGTACTGGAAGAGCAGGCCGATATGGTAGTGGGTGACAGGCTTTCCTCAACATACTTTAAGGAAAACAAACGGCCTTTCCATAATATGGGAAACAGCATGGTCCGCTCCACCATCAACGGTCTGTTTAAGTGCGAGATAAAGGATATCATGACCGGCTACCGTGCAATGAGTTATGAATTCGTAAAGAGCTATCCGGTACTGAGCCGCGGTTTTGAGATAGAGACCGAGATGACCATACATGCGGTATTTAATGAAATGGTCATTGCCAATGTCCCCGTGGAATTCCGTAACCGTCCCGAGGGCAGTATATCCAAGTTAAATACATATTCCGACGGTGCAAAGGTATTAAGTACCATCGTAAGGCTTTACAAGAATTATAAGCCGTTTGGCTTCTTTTCAATGATAGCTTCACTTATGATGCTGGTCGCAGCAGGAATGTTCATCTGGGTATTTGCCAGATTTTTAAATACCCACCTGGTAGAAAACATGCCTACGCTCATAGTCAGCGGCTTTATAGCTCTGGCTGCGGTGCTGGCTTTCTTTGCGGGGCTTATACTTTCCGATATGGTTACCAAGAACCGCCGTGAATTCGAGCTCAGATTAAACGAGATACATGCCGATAAGCGCGAGCGTATGAAGGAGCTGGGATGAAAAAGTCCGACACTGCCGGGGAGACGAAACCCCTGTATCTTCGGCTGCGGCTGGCAGGATGCATCGTATTCTATCTGGTCTTTTGCTTTATAAGCGGACCGGTGATCGGTGCGGATTCACGCGGCTACATAGAGATGATATCTGCCAGAGAGCCGGTATATCCTATATTGCTGTGGATATTCAGGAGCATATTCGGAAAAGATATATATCTTTGGGCAGTGGTGGTCTTTCAGAATATACTGATGGGCTATGCAGTATGGTTCTGCACCGAGAAGCTGTGGAAACGCTATTGCAAAAGCCTGCTCAGCCTGACCGGGATGTATGCGGTGCATGCAGGTGTGGCGGTATTATGTCAGTTTGCTGCAGAGCGCGGCAGTATATATTCAAATAACATAATGACCGAAGGCATCACCATGAGCTGCTGGCTGATCTTTATGGCTCTTGTGTTTGATATAGTCGAGGAGTGTGATCATCGTAAGCTGGCCGGGGCATTGATACTGGCTGCTGTGATGACCGATACCAGAAAGCAGATGGCCGTGGCATATATCACATTGTTTGGTGCCATGGTAATAGCAAGGATAGGCCGTGATAAGCCAAAGCAGTATTTCAAAAGACTTGCTGTTCTGACGGGAGGCATAGTGCTAAGCGTGATCGTCGCACTGGCCGGTACGCGCCTCTATAATTACGTGCTGCGCGGAGAGTTTACACAGAATACCAGGGACATGAACCTGGTGCTGACCACAAGTCTGTATGTGTCCGATAAATCGGACTCGGTATTGATAGAAGAAGATGCGGTGCGTGAGCTTTTTATCCGTACCATGGATATATTGGACGAGAGCAAGAGTAACTACAGCTATGCGGGGAAAGGCTGGAGTGCTCTGGAAGAGCATTATGAGGATCACTTTGATGTGATCACGGTGGATACCACAGGACCGCTGTTCGTGGAATACGCTATAGAGCGTGGCTTTGCGCAGGGCCTTGATGCAGAACAGGAAGCAGACCGCATGAGCGGCGTGATAGTAAAGAGCCTCTTTGCCGATAATCTGGGAACATATATTAAAGTATATCTGGCAAGCTTTTTAAACGGTATCATAAATACCGTGGCAAAGCGCAATACCCTGCTTGATATCTACGCCCTTGCGGCAGTGATCATCGTCGCAATACTGTCAGTATGTATGCTTTTTGTAAAGAATATCCCGGAGGCGGATAAAAGGCGCGCCTGCGGCCGCGGAGGCATATATGTACTGATAGCCATGTGTGTAAACACAGGCGTGGCAGCAGCGCTTATCTTCTGCCAGAGCCGCTACATGATATACAATATGGCACTTTTCTATATGGCCGGCATCTGGCTGCTGGAAAATATGATACGGAGCACTTGTCATCCTGAGCGAAACAAAAAAGTAAAGTCATCCTGAGCGAAACGAAAAAGTAAATTATTACCATGAAAGCAATCCTGGACATCCTTAAAAAACTGAATTACATCACCACCCCAAAGCAGAAGCGTAAACTGGTCTTTGTTTATATCGTAGCTTTTATAGGTTCCATGTGGGAACTTCTTGGTGTGGCATCCATAATCCCCTTTCTCACGACAGTCATGACTCCCGAAAAAGCGGAAGAGCAGTGGTATAGCGCTCTGGTCACAGAGATGTTCGGAGCGACCGATCCGGTGCAGCGCATGACTATACTGGGGCTTATCATGATAGTCATATACATTGTCAAAAACATATATCTGATGTTTTCAACATATGTACAGGCTGCGTTTTCCACCGGAGTACAGAAAGACCTTTCTGTAAGACTTACCCGTACATATCTTGGCAGCTCTTATCTTTTCCATCTGGATCATAATTCTTCGATACTGATAAGAAGTGTTAACCAGGACGTGGCCGGAGTATTCGGTATGTTCTTTTATCTTTTCCGTATAGTATCGGAGCTGTTTACCCTTGCGGCTATCAGTCTTCTGATCATAGTACTGGATCCTGTAATGGCCGTATCTCTTATCCTGATACTGGGCAGCTGTATGCTGCTTCTGATATTCGGCTTAAAGAAACTCATGAAGTTTTTCAGCCGCCAGGAGCAGAACTGTGAGGGCAGGATGCTGCAGTATCTTACGCAGGCCTTTAACGGTATAAAAGAGATACTGGTCAAAAACAGACAGAAATACTTTGTCGATGCCTTTGAAGACGCCAGTGCCACAAATGCGCGTGCGACAAAGATCAATTATTTCCTAAACAGCATCACGACAAATATCTATGAAATGGTATGTATATGCGGTTTCCTGGCCATAGTGATAATAAGGCTAAGGGTCGTAGACGATATCGGTGATTTTGTAACCAAGTTGGGTACGGTAGCGCTGGCAGCCTTCCGTCTCTTCCCCTCCATGGGAAGACTTACGACCAATACGAACGGTATGATCTACAACCGCGTGCGTCTGGATTATGTATATACTAATCTGAAAGAGATAGAGAATGATGAAGAATATGTTACCCGTCTTAAGGAAGATAAGGGAGAAAGACTGGGCTTTGAAAAGAAGCTTGAGATAAAAGATATCGTATGGAGATATCCTACGGGGCAGGAAGATGTGCTTAAGGGTGCCGGTTTTGTGATAAGCAAAGGTGAATCCATAGCCCTGATAGGACCCTCGGGTGCAGGTAAGACAACCATGGCGGATGTGATACTGGGCCTGCTTAAGCCGCAAAAGGGTAATGTTCTTTTGGATGGCGTGGATGTTTACGAGCATCCTTCGGCATGGTCTAAGGTGATAGGATATGTTCCTCAGGCAGTTTATCTCACGGATGATACCATCCGCTGCAATGTTGCCTTTGGCATAGACGAAAAAGATATAGATGAAGACCGTGTATGGCGGGCTCTTGAAGAAGCACAGCTGGCGGATTACATAAGGAAACAGCCGGAAGGTCTTAACAGCATGGTAGGCGAACGCGGTGTGCGTTTATCCGGCGGACAGAGACAGCGTATAGCTATTGCGCGTGCGCTTTATGACGATCCGCAGATACTGGTGCTCGATGAAGCGACCAGCGCTCTGGATAACGAAACGGAAACAGCAGTCATGGAAGCTATAGAATCACTGCAGGGCAGTAAGACCATGATAATCGTGGCACACCGTTTAAGTACCATACGTAACTGTGATAAGATCTATGAGATAAACGGCGGAAAGGCAACGCTGTGTGATAAGGCGGAAGTACTTAAGGAGAGCTGATGCGCATACTCTTTATCAGTCACTACGATAATCTTTACGGGGCTAACAGGGCGCTGCTATCCCTGATGCTGGGACTTAAAAGACAGGGGCGTCATGAGCCCCTTTTAGTGATACCGGCAGAAGGAGAAATGACAAAGCTCCTTAAGGCAGAAGGGATAGAATGCTTTATCTGCGGTGTGACGCAGTGGCAGGCTGTATACAGGGAAAGCATCAGTTTTGCGATAAAGAAACACAAGAGAGTCAAACAGATAGAAGCAGAGCTTTCAATTCTTTACGATCATTTTAAAGATAAGCATATCGATCTGATACATTCAAATTCAAGTGTTATAGGAACAGGTGCGATGCTGGCGGAAAAACTTGGATGCGCGCATGTATGGCATATAAGGGAATTTGCCCGCGAGCATTACGGCATGAGATATTTCTATCCGCAGGATACGGTTGACAGATACTATAACAGCGCAAAACGTCTTATACTGATATCGGATGCACTAAAGGAGTATTATGACAGACTGTATCCGTCTGCACATACCGTAAGGATCTACGACGGGGTAGATGCAAAAAAAGAGACTGCTGCTTCGGAGACCGGCAAAAGTACAGAGGATGTTGTCTTCGTTTATACGGGATACCTGTTTCCGAAAAAGCATCAGCTTGAGGTTTTAAAGGCAGCAGCGGCACTTAAAAAAGAAGGAGTATCGGGATTTAAACTGATACTTGCGGGCAGCGGGGAAGCAGCCTATACAAAGAAGCTTGAAGATTATATATCCGCAAACTCTCTTAAAGAAGCTAAACTGTCGGGTTTTGTGGACGATGTAGCTTCACTTCTTAAGAAATGCGATGTGGGTATCATCGCTTCGGAATACGAAGGCTTTGGTCTGGTGACTGTGGAGTATATGTTAGATTCCATGCCGGTGATAGGTTACAGAAGCGGAGCTACACCCGAGATAGTAAGCGATGGGACTACCGGTATTCTGTATAATGATATACATGGCCTTGCAGAAGCCATGAAAAAAATGATCGAAGATCCCGCGTTAAGAAAGAGTATGGGAGCAGCGGGAAAGGAGCGTGCGCTCAGAGAGTTTACGGCTGAGAATAATCTGTGCGCCGTCACAAAGCTGTTTGATGTTATCGAAGGTGAATAAAAGGAAGCATAATAAGAATTATCGGGGAAGAATACAGCTATGAGCATTGAATGGAAGTATAAGCGTATTCAGTGGAAGGTGCAGATGTATCTGCACACACACATGGGGATGCCCATAGAAAAAAAGAAGTATTACGGCAAAGATATACTTGATATAAAAGGCACAGGAGCGTGGCTTAAGGAAGCGCTGACATCAGGAAGGGTGTTCACTGCGGCCAGGCTTGGCGGGACAGAGCTTAGGGCGCTGGTATCGGCACAGCCGGAGTTTAAGGATGCTAAGCAGAAGCAGGACCGTTACGGGCTGCTGCAGAGTCTATCCGGATTCTTCGGCACCATGGAGGATTATGACCGTTTCTGCTCTATGATGCTGGATCAGATAAAAGAGATCGATCTGATGGGCGTATGGTTCAATCAGATGGAAGATTATATATTAAAGCACTACGGCAGGGATGATCTTAAGTATGGCAAGCTGGAGGGCCTGGAGCCCTGGTATGTTCCGGACGATCCCTGGACTGCCGCTCTAAAAGGTAAACGGGTGGTGGTCATACATCCTTTTGCGGAGAGTATAATAAGCCAGTACCGGAAAAGGGAAAAACTGTTTCCGGGAAGTAATATATTACCGGAGTTTGATCTGCGAGTTGTAAAAGCGGTACAGACACTGATGGGTGAAAGATCGGAGTTTGACAGCTGGTTTGATGCGCTCGATCATATGTATGAAGAAGCTCTTAAGGAAGACTTTGATGTGGCGCTGATCGCATGCGGAGCATACGGATTACCGCTATCGGCCAGACTCAAGCAGGCGGGAAAGAGCGCGATACATATAGGCGGGTCACTGCAGCTTCTGTTTGGCGTAATGGGTTCGAGATGGAAAGATATGAAAGAGCTTAAGCCCTTTTATAATGATGCCTGGGTATACCCGCTTAAGAGTGAAGGGCTTAAAGCAGGAGTAGAGAATGTCGAAAACGGATGCTATTGGTAAAAAGATAGGCGATGCAGCGTTCTGGGGGGCAATGGCCTGCGAGCTTATTGTCTCGCCGTCGGGTTATCTTTTCGGAGATTATCATGAAAAGCTTATCATCCTGCTTGGCATGTTTTTGTTTTCGCTAAGCCTGTTTTTTGCGATGGATATTAAAAAGGATTGGAAAGCGATCCTTCTGATCTGTGCATTCGGTCTTTTGTGTTTTTATTTCCAGCGCAGGGCTCTGGTACTCAGGATAGGATTGTTTCTTTTATCTGCATCGCGGCGTGACGTTCGCAGTATGATAAAGTTTTTCTTTTACGGAAGCTTTGCCATCATAGCGCTGGGGCTTGTGTTTTCCTTGACCGGTACAGGTAATCCGCTGTATCTGGAAGAACTGTTCAGGCATGAAACTGAAAGACGATATACTTTCGGCTTTTTCCACCCCAACGGTTTTTCTTTTTTCTGGATAAGACAGTTTATCATGTTTATATATCTTTACAGGGATAAGCTGCCGTTATACGGAATGCTCATAGCCGATGCAGTATGCGCCGCACCTCTGGTGCTCAGTCGTTCAAAGATAGCGCTGGCAATGTATCTTATGTTTGCAGCTGCGGATCTGATACTGCGTATACCGGCGCTCAAAGATAAAGCAGAAGATGTGATATTTTATCCGGGATGCGTTATGTTAAGCGCCGAGCTTTTACTGATATATACATTGGGAATACTGCCCTATCCTCAGGTACATATAGGCGATGCGAGAAATTTATGGGACTATATGAATGAAGTGACCAGCGGCCGACTTTGGCATGCCAGAGACCAGTTCCTGCGTCAGCTGCCGGGAGTATTCGGCCTTTCCGAAGTGGAAGACGGGACAGAGATAGGTTTTGTTAATTCCTTATATAATGAGGGGATAGTGTTTATCCTGCTGTTTGTGGTCTTATTGTATTTCCTGCTTTATAAGATGCATAAGGCAAAGGATAAATGCGGGATGCTGCTGGTATTGGGATTTGCATTCTATGCACTGGCAGAAAGCTTCCTTCCGTATATGAACAAGAATATGATCTGGATAGCGGCCGTAGCGTATCTGCCGCTCATTACGGGAAAAGAAACATACATAAAAGAAGATGAAAAAGAGTAAGCCTTCAACAGACAGAGCAGTTAAGGAGCATAATAAGAACTACGTTTATCTTGATGTGATGAGGGTAGTGGCGATCCTTGCCGTGCTTGCGATCCACACTGATGCAGGATCGCTTTATCTTAAGATGCCTCTTGGGAGTATTTCCTATACTGTGTGTATGTTCATATCCATGTTCATATCCTTTTCTCCCGTGATATTTTTTATGATATCGGGAGCACTTCTGCTCGGCAAAAAGGAGACTGTCGGGGAACTGTGGAAAAAGCGTATCCTTAAGATGGTGATCGTGCTCATACTGGTAAGCCTTATGTATCTTTTGTTTGATATGCTCTATGATATGGAAAAGGCAGCTCCCGCAAAGTTTTTTGCATCACTTTACAGTGAACCCAGGATCGCACCGTTATGGTATCTGTATGCGTATCTTGCTTTTTTGATAACGTTGCCGTTCCTGCGCGGGATAGCTTCGGTCATTGATGAGAAGACAGGGCTGTACTTTTTCGTTTTATGCATAGTATTAAGATATGTCATCCCTTCTGTTGAAAAGCTTTTTGGGAATGTATATCATATGGAAGGGGACCTGCGCTGGGACTGGATAATGAATACGGTCGTTGTCTTTCCGGTACTTGGATACTGGCTGCATGAGAAGGCTGATATGCGTAAGATCAAAAGGATCATATTGCCGCTGGCTGCAGCTGATATTGCCGCACTGATATATTATACTTATCTGGCGTATCAGAAGAATGTGGCACAGGGGATAAACGCAGTCAGCGACAGTTTCAGGGGAAAGATAAACCTTTTCCATGCTGTATGTATATTTGTACTGATCCGTGTTATATGTGACGGAAAGATAAGCGAAAACAAAAAAAGTATCAGCCGGATCCTCGGAGAAAGCGTATTCGGCATATACCTGATACACGGAGTATTTTTGGACAGGATCAGTATAATAGGCAGATTACGGGATAGCTTTTTTGGATGCTTTAACGGCATCACGTTATTGATACCTTCCGTGATCTGGATAGCGGCAGTATTCGCATTAAGTTTTGTATCTGTCAGGATTGCTAAAAAGATACCGTTTCTTAACAGGCTTATATAGGTGGGATATATGAAAACGATCAAGATAGATTTTGTGGATTTCTGGTCGGACTTTATAAAGACCGATAATTATTTTTATAACAGACTGAAAAAATATTATAATGTGGAGATCAGCGATCATCCGGATTATGTTTTCTGTTCTTACTTTTCCCAGAAACATTTCCGCTACCGTAATTGTGTTAAGATCCTCTACATGGGAGAAAATGTGATACCCGATTTTAATCTGTACGATTATGCCATGGGTTTTAATCACATCACTTTTGAGGACAGGTATCTGCGTCTGCCGCACTATGCGCTGTATGATAAGGATATCGAGCCTGCGCTTAAGAAGCATACTCACAGTGATGAGTATTATCTTGCTAAAAAGAAATTCTGTAACCGTGTTGTTTCCAATCCGGATGCCTCCGGTGAAAGAGAGGCTATGTTCAATGCGCTGGATGCTTTTAAGAAAGTAGACAGCGGCGGAAGATACGGTAATAATATAGGCCATCCCGTTAAGGATAAGATAGCATTTGAGCGTGATTACCGCTTTACCCTTGCATACGAGAATTCGTGCACTCCCGGCTATGTTACGGAGAAGATACTGCAGGCTTTTGCCGGAGAGACCGTCCCCATCTACTGGGGGGATCCGGGAATAGAGAATGAGTTTAATCCCGCGGCGTTTATCAACTGCATGAAGTATAAAAATACCGCCGAAGCGGTCGAGGCTGTAAAGGCAGTATGGGAGGATGATGAAAAATATCTGGCTATGATGAAGGCACCCATGGTGCTGCCCGGCAGCATCGGTGATGCCTGCCTTAAGGAAGATTATACAGATGCTTTTCTTCGTAATATCTTTGATCAGGATCTGAAGAAAGCAAAGCGCCGTAATATGGTATATGCCGGAAAGATATATCAGGAGCGCATGTATGCAGCGATCAAAGTAAGGTCGGCAATGGATCTGGTAAACCGCCCGGTACATATGCTGGGCAAACTGCGCAAGCAGAAAAGAAAGAGAAAATGAGTAACGAAAGAAAGAGATTATTATATCCGGATATACTGCGGGTGGCAGCAACCATGCTGGTCATCTTAAATCATCTGCCGTCCGTGGATCTGCATAGCTATCATGCGTTTCCGTTATCACTTTTTGACGGGCTTCTTTCGTTTGTGATCATCACGGATGTTCCGATATTCTTTATGCTTACGGGAATGCTGCTTTTGGATAAAGAGGAGAGCATGTCCGAATTATTCATAAAAAGGATATTAAGGATCGCAGCAGTGCTTTTTGTTGTCTTTACAGGCATGTATTTTATCAACGCCCTGGTAGCGGTAAAGCATGGTTTTGAAGCGGACATAAGCTGGTGGGGATATCTTAAAGCTCTTTTTGCAAATGGTCTGGACGGTACGGAGTTCTACTGGTTTTTGTATGCATACCTTTCGCTCATGTTTTTGCTGCCATTTATACGTCCGGCAGCAAAGCATATGGGAAAACAGGAATTCATTCTGCTGCTGGTGATACGTATATTCTTTGAGAACCTGGTACCGCTATTTAATCATATTTTCGAGGAGGCGTTTAACGACACACTGGGATTCACCGGAGATCTCTCATTTCCGCTTTCGCTCTTTGACGCGTTCTTTTTCAGTCTGTGCGGGTATTATCTGGATCGTAAAGTAGATATAGATTCGCTTAAAGCAAAACATTTTGTTTTATTATATGCAGGCTGCGTTGCAGGAATGCTGATATCCGGCCTATACTTTCTGCGGCCGCACTGGCAGATGTATTCATGGCTGTATACGTTCACCATATTCCTTACGGTAAAGAAACTCACGATGCACAGGGATAAGGATGACTCTGTTTTTGCAAAGTGTGTACGTTTTATCGCACCGCTTACTTTCGGGATTTACCTGCTGGACCCTTTTTTCAAGAGGGCGTTTTATGCACCGTATACCGACCTCTTCGGAGATTCTTATGCCAATATACTTTTCTCACTTGGATGGCTGGTACTAAGTTTTACATTGGGGAGCGTAATAACTTTTGTATTAAAGCGTATACCACTCGTAAAAAAGTTTTTATGATGATCAAGGGGGCATATTATGAAAAGAAGATTTTTAAGAACCGGAAGTTTTATCTTAACAGCAGTAATGCTATGTGCGTGCACGGGTGATAAACCCGGAAGCAGGGGAATATACGAAGGTGATGAGATCGAACCGACTCAGGCAGAAGTGAAGCCTGTGGAGACACCGGTACCGACCGAGCCGGCGCCTGAGCCCGGGCCTGAATCGGAGACAGACGGTGAGTGGAGCAGTTATTTTACAAACTCACAGGTGATCCATAACGGATACGAGACTGTTCTGATCGGAGATAAGCTGTATTTCAGGGAATACGATCCGTATGCAGTTGAACGTACTGTGACGGGGAATACTTTTCTTGGATATGATAATGCAGAGTTCAGCTCAATGCTTTCGTATTATGATATCAACCTTGATGAAGTAAAGACCATATGCGGTGTATATGGCAGCGGGCATATGTATGCTACCGAAGACGGCTTCCTTATAGCAGACGGCAGAGGAGGCTGCAATCTGATAAGACCTGACGGGTTGGAGGAATTCGCCTATTATAACGGTGTTCCCGTGGGGGTATCGGATGACGGTAAATATGTGGCGATAAATGAGATATCGGACAACGGCCGGATAGTGACCAAGATGTACAGCGGCGGTAAGTTGATCGCGGACACAACGGATGCGATCGGATATTCATCACAATTCGTAGGGTTTGCCGGTGATACAATGCTTTATTCCCGGGCGGATGATTCGACTACTACGTATATTTACGGGGTCGATCCTGATGGTGTGACTACAGAGCTGGGATACTTTCTTGATTATGATGGAGAAGCTTATCCCTTAAGACCCGAGCAGTACGGTTTCGTAAGTAACGGAAGTGATTTTGCAATAGTCTGCGGATATTACGACGGGGCGGTACATTATCTTAATGCCAGCATTGTATACACGGGTAATGTAAATGAAGAGAACAGCCTGCAGCCCATGGTTACTTTTGAGGACGGTTTTGAGAGAAGCCTGTTTCTGGATCAGCAGGGAAACATACTCTGGGGAGAGCATGCACCGGACGAAGTGGGCTTCAGTGACTATAAACATGGAACAGTCGGATATTATACAGATACCGAAAACTTTGTGGAAGCATCTTATGATAACTTTATTACGTGGCCGGACGATCAGGAAGACCGCCTGTTTAACAGCTGGGATTTCGTTCAGGAAGCATTTAAGTACGGAGATAAGATCTTTCTGACATATGCGGAATGTTACAGGATACCCGAAGAGGATTTCGGTTCGACAATGGCGTTTAACCTTACTTCAATAAACCATGTTATGATCGATATGGGTGAGCTGAAAGACGGAAGAGGTACGAATTATTTCTACAAGACAATATGGTCCGATGCCTGGGATCAGGGTAATTTTGCCCTGGATGATATACAGGGTGAATGGATAGTAGACAGATATACGGTAGAAGGAAGCGAAGAGGTCCCTGCAGATAATAACGAAAGCATGAGCTTTATTATCGAAGACGATACGCTACAGCTTATCACAAAGGGTGCATACGGAACGAATGAGAGTGATATTGCACAATGGCAGACGGATAACGGACCTTATTATGAGGGGACGTATTTTAAAGTACCGGATGATCCTTCCGAAACCGCATTTACCGTAGTAAGTCTTCATAAAAATAAGATCCAGGTGTTTGTATCATATTTATATGATGACGGGACATACGGTTCCTGGTATGCATTCTGCCATAAGAAATAGGAGCATAAGATGAAAAAGAAGATATTATGGACTGCGCTGCTTACCGCATGGATGCTCTGTGCCTGTGGTGAAACTGATAGTGCCGGCCGCGCAGGAGAGAATACTGCAGTAAGAGCTGAAGAGAATATAGATGACGGGAAGTCTGAAACCGCCGCAGAAGATATTATAACCCCTCCGGTAGAGGAGGATGAGGTTAAAGAAAAAATAACGGAAGAGATAACAGATGCAGATATTACTGCACCCGTAGATGAAAAGGAGGAAGAAAGTATGAAAGATCCGGTATTGCTTTATATGGGACACGCCAGTTTAAGGATAGTGAGCGGGGACGATAAAGTGATCTATATCGATCCTTTTTGCGGTGAGGGATACGACCTGCCTGCGGATCTGATCCTGCAGACACACGATCATTACGATCACAAAGACCTTTCGAAGGTGAGTTTAAGAAACGATGACTGTGTGGTGATAACACAGAAGCAAGCTTTGAGTAACGGAGCATACAAAAGCTTTGATCTGGGATATGTAAATATCGAGGCTGTAGAGGCATATAATAAAAATCACGACAGGAACAAATGTGTCGGATACATACTTACATTTGAAAACGGCGTAAGCCTGTATGTGAGCGGTGATACATCAAAGACGGATCAGATGCAGGAACTAGGCAGCAGAGATCTTGACTATGCTTTATATTGCTGCGATGGGGTCTACAACATGGGAGCGGCTGAGGCAGCGGAATGCGCTGCTTTAGTCGGAGCAAAGGTGAACATACCCTACCACAGCGGAGCTGCCGACGTAACTCTGTTTGATATGGAAAATGCCGGGAAATTTAACGCTCCCGGGGCAGAGATACTTACCCCGGGAAGCGAGCTGATCCTCTCAAAACCCTGAGCCCGACGTCTTCTCCTTCAGGGCATTACTTTAATATACCCTATATCTTCCCCCCAGCATCATGAGGCAGAAGAAGTACAGGCAGTTATCGTAGTAGCGTCGCACTCCCTTGCGAAGGGGAGTGTTCCAGAAAGTGCGAAGGTATTCATCCGCGTGTTCACTGCTGCTTGCGATCGATGCTGCAGCCAGTGTTGCGGTGATGGCAAGAGGGTGCATGGCAGGTTCCTCAGTGGCTGTACCGTCTGTCTGATAAGCCTTGTATTCTTCGGCGGGTATACCGTAAAAGAAATCCTGCAGATGTGTTGCAACGGCAGCGGTCTCTTCCCGGCGTCCGAACCACAGCGTATCCAGGACGATATTCATTGCCACGCGGTAGGCATCTGAATAAAAGCTGAAGTTTTTCTTAAACTTAAGTATAGGTGTACCGTCATATTCCGCATACTCTGCGCACATGCCGGTCCTTGGATCTGCGCTTAAAGCTATATATGCGCGGCTGGCTTCTGCAGCCTGCTTCCAGAAATCCCTGTCTGCGTTATCTGCGCGTTCCGCAAACAACTGATAAAAATGCGGGAGATGATAGCTGGGATCGGAATAGTCGGCTTCGGGTACGAAGCGGATCAGATGATTATCCCTATCCCACATGGCTCTGCCGCCGTTTACCAGCTCATCCTGGTGTATACAGTGTCGCAGTATGTCCTTTGCCTGAGCTTCATAATCGAAAATGCCTTCGCCGTTACCCCAGCGAGCTGCTGCAAAAAACAGAGCCATTGCATAATATTCCTCACCATCGGGTGCGGGACCTTCGGCATTGTGCTTTCCGTCAAGACCCACCGACCAGGCAAAATAACCTTCGTACTTTCCGTCCTCGTGATACATATAGCGTTTTGAAAACTGCCACAGCTTATCAAATATATCCTTCCTGTCCATCTGTACGCACATCATCATGCCATAGCTCATGCCCTCTGTACGTGCGTCGATGTTTCCGGTATCCACCATGCAGGCACTTTCCGGATCGGTATCATGTTCATGATAAAAGTTTTCTTCCGGGTCAAAGAATATTGTCTCAAAGCAGGCGTTGATCCGTTCGTTTACTTCTTCATCGCTGATCCCTATACGGGAAAACAGATTGGGATAGGCACGGTCCATTTCTTAAATCCTCCTTTACTTAAAACCTTTCCTCTCTTTTGCGACACCTATAAGCGCTATGGCTTCATCCATAGCTTCGGCCAGGTAGCTTTCCTGCCACTCTTTCCCCTGTTTTTCCTCTTTCTTTATCTTATCCCAGGCAGCTTTTCTTTCGGCGTCATCGGCATAGTTCACTCCGGAAAAGACGTGAGGGTGTCTGCGTATCATTTTATCCGAGATGCCTTTTGCCACATCTTCCAGGGTAAAGAGTCCTTCTTCCTCGGCTATCACGGCATGAAAATACACCTGCAGCAGCAGATCCCCCAGTTCTTCCTTTAAGTTATCCGCATTTTTCGTCTTATCCAGGATGTTGATGCCGGCGACTACCTCGGCCGCTTCCTCTATGCAGGCTGCCTTAAGGGAAGTATGGGTCTGAGCCCTGTCCCAGGGACAGCCGTCCTCTGCGCGCAGTTTTTCTACCACTTCTTTAAGATGTTCTAATTCGGACGTGGATCTCTACCTCTTCTATAATAATAAGGATGATCCATTATACAATAGAAACGACCGTATGCACAAGCAAAGCTGTGGGGGGAGAGATGGTATATCCGAAGCAGAAAAACGCCGTATGGCTCCGGCTTTTGATCTGGCTGAACAACAAACGAAGATCCAAATATAAAATCTGATCGTCGCATTTCTTTGTTTTTCCGTGAAATAGGGATTGCTTTTTTAGGGGGCTTTGTGATATTATCTACATGCTTATGTAGTATCGGGGTACAGGCCCCGCAGTTAATAGGGAGGTTTGATATGAAGAAAAAACTGTTAGCAGGTCTGCTTTCATTCACAGTGCTCACCGCACAGATGCTGCCCGTTATCGCAGCTGATGACGCAGATGTGGTTGTAAGCGAAAATGCAGTAGTAGTAGAAGAGACTGAAGAGGAAGCAGGACAGGAAGCTGAGGCAGAGCCCCAGGTAGTTGAAGAGGCAGTTGATACTGTTGAGATCGAGCTGGGCGAAGAGGATGAAGAGATCGTTTTAGGTGAAGGCGAAGAGCTTTCATATGAAAGAGCTCTTATTTCATCAGCTGTCGGTGAAGATGTGGTTGTAGAGGAAGGTGAGCTGGCTGAGGCATCTGTTTCTCATATATATGCTAAGAACCAGAAGTCCGGCACCATCGTTGCAGATCCGGTTGTGATCAACGGCACTACCTATAACCTTACAGGAAGTGTTACTTATTACGGTAATATAAGTTATCGTGGCAGAAAGATCAAACCTTTAGAGGATCTTAACGCAAAGGCAAGCAGTGCAAGTCTTGAGAAACTGGCTAAAGACCTTGGCGTAAGCAGCACTGCCGGTCTGATCGAAGCGAAGTTTACAGCAAAGAAGAATACCAATGCTAATTCCGGTTCATACTTTACCGTAAAGTATAAAGTAAATAAGACCGCTGCTAAGAGCGTAGGTTTAAAGGGTAAAGCACTTAAGAACTTCAATAAGGGATTAAAGAAACTGAATAAAGCAGCTAAGAAAACACATATTGAGTTTAATATCGATCCTCTTATTACAAACCAGCTTATAGCCAATGAAGCACTGACTCCCATAATCACTGTGACTAAGAGCGGCTGGGGATTCATAATCGGAAGAAAGTTCTCACATCTTCGTGCCAGGACAGAGTATGATATGCCGGAAGATACAGGCAGCAGCACCTGGGAAGGCTGGAAAAAGTGGAAAAAGCTTTCTAACAAAGAGTTTTACAAGTCAACAGAAGTACATGACGGTATTACCTATATCGTACTTACTCCTAAGGGAAATAATATAACTGGTGATCCTGTTTATATAAGAAAACCGTGATAACAGACATGTGATCAAAAAGCCTTCCGTTCAACACCGGAAGGCTTTTTTCTTATAATGCGGCGTCAGTGATAGTAAATTTACATTTACCTGCTTGTGTGATAAGATAAAATGCGGGTCCGGAGGGCATTTGCCCGGAGTAAGAAGGCCGGTACGAAGGGGGGCACGCTCATGAACGAACAGCTTACCATACAGGCAGGAGTGATGAATGCGGTCAATTTTGCGATGCAGCAGAATTATGTACCGCTCATACGAAACATCACGCTGAAGAATATGACGGATGCGCCGCTTGAGGCGCTTAAGCTTAAGATCACTTTTGACCCGGCATTCGCCGGGGAATATACCTGCAATATCGACAGGATAGAGGCTAAGGGTTCCCTGGAGATAAGCCCCGTCAAGATACAGCTTTCCACTGAGTATTTCTTCGGACTCTCAGAGCGTATTGACGGCCATATGACTATCTCCGTATATAAAGACGGTGAAGAGGAAGCTATATCCACCCTAAGCCCTCAGACAGCACTTTTGGCCTGTGATCAGTGGAGCGGCATTAACATCATGCCGGAGCTGATTTGCGCCTTTGTTACCCCCAATCATCCTAAGATAGCCGCACTTCTTAACAAAGCGGCAGATTTCTTAAAAAGCTGGAATGAATCTCCTTCATTTACAGCATATCAGACACAGAATGTTAATACGGTAAAAAGACAGATGGCTGCGATATATGCAGCGGTAAGGTCACTTTCGATCAATTATGTGGTACCTCCTGCCAGCTTTGAAAATGCGGGACAGAGGGTGCGTCTGGCGCACACCGTGATCGATCACAGACAGGGCACATGCCTGGATCTGACACTGCTGTACGCATCCTGTCTGGAAGCTGCGGGACTGCGGCCGCTTTTAGTGATCACGCGCGGCCATGCCTTTGCCGGCTGCTGGCTGGAAGAGGAGAGTTTCGCCGATTGTGCCATTGATGATGTATCTGCGCTTACAAAGCGTACCGCCGAGGGCGCAGAGGAGATACTGCTTATTGAGATGACGGATGCTGTCGATGGTAAGGATGTCGATTTTGACAAAGCGGTAGCCCATGGAAAGAATAAGCTGGGCAATATCGATGATTTTGAGTGCGTGATAGATGTGCTGCGCTGCCGCAACAGTGGTGTACGTCCTATCCCGGAAAAACTTGAGGATGCTAAAGAATCGTATGCATCTGCGTCAGCCGCAGAGCCGGGTATGGTGGCGGCCCCTTCGGAACTGGTACAGAATCTGAAGGGAAGCTTTAAGGAAGGCGAAGTTACCATAGGAAAGCTTCAGATGTGGGAAAGGAAGCTTTTGGACTTCAGCCTGCGTAATTCGCTCCTTAATTTCCGTGTTACCAAAAACACCATACAGCTGATGGCGGTCGATCTGCCGGCACTTGAAGACGGACTGGCAGACAATTCCGAATACAGCATTCTTGAGCTGCCGTCCGAATTTAAAAACAGCCTTCGTGATGAGAAGATGTATGCCATCGACAATCAGAAGGATATGTTTGAGGCTATGGCAGCGGAGGAGCTGCGTAACCACAGGATACGCACTTTCTTGAGTGAAGATAAGCTGGCCGTTTCGTTAAAGAGCATCCAGCGTGCTGCTAAGTTAAGTCTGGAGGAAAACGGTGCAAATACACTCTTTCTGGCTATAGGTTTCCTGCGCTGGTACGAGACCGATCTGTCCGAAAAGCCGCGTTATGCCCCTTTGGTCCTGCTCCCGGTGGAAGTGGTAAAGAGCGTGAGGAAGAAGGGCTATGTACTCAGGAGCCGTAATGAAGAGACTCAGATCAACGTGACCCTGCTTGAATATTTAAGACAGGATCACGGACTGGCAATAGGCGGTCTTGATCCCCTGCCCGAGGATGAACATGGTATAGACCTGCCGCTGGTATTCCATACCATACGCCAGGCGGTAATGGATAAGAAAAAGTGGAATGTAGAGAACATGGCATTTTTGGGGCTGTTCTCCTTCGGACAGTTCGTTATGTGGAACGATCTGCGTAACCGTACCGATGATCTTAAGAAAAATAAAGTAGTCAACAGCCTGCTGGAAGGTCATATGACCTGGGAAGCAGAGGATCTTGGGATCAGTGCGGAGCATATGGATGAGCAGTATAAGCCGGAGGACATGGCTGTTCCTTTAAGTGTGGACTCTTCGCAGATGGTGGCAGTGGCAACGGCGGCCAAGGGACAGAGCTTTGTGCTCCACGGACCTCCCGGAACAGGTAAGTCCCAGACCATCACCAATATGATAGCCAATGCGCTGTATCAAGGAAAATCCGTACTTTTTGTTGCCGAAAAAATGGCGGCACTTTCCGTTGTGCAGAACAGACTGGCAAAGATAGGCTTAGACCCCTTCTGTCTGGAACTGCATTCAAATAAGTCCAATAAAACTGCCGTATTGGGACAGCTTGAGAAAACCCTGGAAGTGGGCAGGCTTAAGCATGCCGAAGAATATGCGGATGCGGCAAAGAAGCTTCTTGAGCTAAGGACCGAACTGGGACATGTGATCGATGCAGTCCATAAAAAGCGTTCTTTCGGCAGGAGCCTCTATGATCTGATATCGGAATATGAAAGCTTTAAGTCATCGCAGGGCAGGGTAAAACTTCCGGAGAATTCATTCTCGGCAGCTGCTGTCAGCGCAGAGCAGATATCACGCTGGCAGGAAGTATTAAGAGAATACGAAACAACGGCATCAACCATAGAGGATCTAAAGGATCATCCGCTTAAGGGGATAAATGCTTCGGAATACACGATGGAAAAGCGTGACAGACTGCAGTCCGAATGGAGCAGACTATCGCTGGGGGCGACGGAGGCTGCCAATGCTTTTTCGCAGATAAAGACAGCTCTTTCTATAGATATACCTGCCGACCGCAAGGGTATAGAAAAGCTGTTTAGGATATGCGACTTTCTTAAAAATGACGGAGTATACCCGGCAGAGCTGGTACAGTCGCAGACTTACGAGGCGCTCCTTGGGCAGATAAGGCAGTACCTGTCGCTCTTATCACAGCTTAGGAGCGAATATAATGAACTGTCAGCCATGTTCCTTCCCCAGGCCTTTATGCCTTCGGGAGGCTTTGCTGCAGGTGCCGCTCTGATCAGATACAAGACGGCAGAAGGCAGCTGGTTCATACCCAAGGCAATGGGCATAAGTAAAGCGGTAAAAGAACTGAAGGCATACGCACAGAACGGTACTGTTGTTGATAAGAACAATATAGGTGCGCTGCTCGAGCGCTTATCTGCCTTTGAACAGCTGAGGATGAACGTAAACTCGGCACCTCCTGCTGTGACATCGGCGCTATGCGGACTCTATAACGGCGAAAACAGTGACATCGCGGCTATAGAAAAGGCTCTTGATAAGGCGCAGGCAGCCGTAAGCCTTAAGGCAGAGCTGGGAGCTTCGGTGTTTGAGGCATTCAGTACTGCGGCAGCTTCGGGAGTAAGAGCACCTGAGGCAGAATACAACTGCTTAAAGAAATTCATAAATGATACGGATGCAGCCGAAGCGGCAGAGCATATAGATCCCATAAACGGCAATACCGACTGGATAGCAGCGGTAAAAGAAAGATTTGAACGCTATTCGGAAAATACACACCGTCTGCGCGAATGGACGGGATACCAGCGTCTTAAACAGCAGGCTGTATCGCTTGGACTGGAGTGCGTATGCTGTGAGGTTGAAAAGGGCAGTCTTCCTGCGACCGAAGCAGAAGATGCATTTTTCTGTGCGCTTGATTACAGGCTGGTTTCCGAGCTTATCGCGGCCGATCCCAAGCTGGCGGATTTCCGTGGAGTCCAATATGAGGGACTCATTGAAAGATATACACAGAAGCTCAACGAATTCAGAAAGCTTACTGTACAGGAACTGGTTGCTAAGCTTTCTGCCAATATACCTTCAGGCGGCGGAGAAGCAGCTGCTTCATCCGAGCTTGGTATCTTAAAGAAGGCTATCAAGTCTAACGGACGTATGATGTCCATACGTAAACTTTTTGACCAGATACCTACACTGCTGCGCAAGCTGTGTCCATGCATGCTGATGAGCCCTATATCCGTTGCGCAGTATATAGATCCGTTATTCCCCAAATTTGATCTGGTGGTATTCGATGAGGCCAGCCAGCTGCCTACCAGTGAGGCTGTGGGTACCATCGCAAGAGGTGAGAACGTGGTGATCGTAGGCGATCCCAAGCAGCTTCCTCCTACCAGCTTCTTTAAGTCCAATAAAGAGGACGAGGACAACAGTGAGCAGGAAGATCTTGAAAGCCTGCTGGATGACTGCCTTGCTATATCCATGCCTCAGGAATACCTTAAGTGGCATTACCGTTCAAGGCATGAGAGCCTGATAGCATACAGCAATATGAAGTATTATGATAATAAGCTCTATACCTTCCCTTCGCCGAATGACAGCGTATCACAGGTACGTCTTGTGCATGTGGATGGTGTGTACGATCACGGAAAGACCAGGGTAAACCGTGCGGAGGCAGAAGCTGTAGTTAATGAAGTGATCAGGCGTCTGCGTGATCCCAAGCTTAAGAAGGATTCGATAGGCGTAGTAACCTTCAGCGTGGTACAGCAGAACCTTATAGAGGATATGTTATCCGATGAGTTTGCAAAGAATCCCGAACTGGATGAGTATGTACGCTCCTGTGCGGAGCCTATATTTGTCAAGAACCTTGAGAATGTACAGGGAGATGAAAGGGATGTTATCCTCTTCTCCGTATGTTACGGACCGGATGCAAACGGAAAGGTATCAATGAACTTCGGCCCGCTTAACCGCGACGGAGGCTGGAGACGTCTTAATGTAGCAATATCCAGGGCACGTAAGGAGATGACGGTATTTGCGGTACTCCGTCCCGAACAGATCGATCTTAACCGTACTGCTTCGGAAGGTGTGGCGGGGCTTAAGGGCTTCCTGGAATTTGCGCAGCACGGTCAGGGCATGCTCGCGGGGCGTGAGGGCCTTAGCGTGGTCCGTGATGATGAGCTGGTAAAGGATATAGCTGCAGCCATCAGTAAGGAAGGATATGAGACCAGGACCAACATAGGATGTTCGGCATACCGTATGGATATAGGTATCGTGGATCCGGACGATCCGGGAAATTACCTTCTGGGACTGATCCTGGACGGAGAGAATATGAAGGCGTCGGCGACGGTAGATGACCGCTTTGCGGTGCAGCCTTCGGTACTTGGCGGGCTGGGCTGGAGACTCCTTCGTATATGGACGCTTGAATGGCTTGATGATCCGGCACCTGTTATACAGAGGATAAAGGAAGCTGCAGAGCAGGCTAAGGCAGCTAAAGCCGAAGAAGCCGCAGCAGAGGAAGAAGGGCTTAAAGAAGAAGCGGAAAAAATGCCGGAAGAAACACAGCCGGAAGATGATAAGGATCATGTTAAGATAGCGGGCTTTACCTTTGAGCGCGATGAAGAAGCGATCGCGGCATCGGAGCACAGGAGTGAATATGTTCATGCCATAGCCCTGAATGCAGGAAGTGCGGAACAGTTTGATGTGCAGAATGCAAGGTCTATAGCTAAGACCATTCTGCGTTTTCTGAATATCGAGGCTCCCATAAGCAGGAGACTGCTGATGAAGAAGTGCTTAAACGACTGGGGAGTGAGCCGTACCACACCGCGTGTGGAGCAAGCATTTGAGACGGCCAGCCGTTTTGTGCCCTGTAATGTGATAACGGAACATGATATGGCGTTTTACTGGGGAGCAGAGCAGAAGCCCGATGAGTACGATAAGTACCGTGTGGAAGCTAAGGAAAATGCTATGCGGGGCATGGAGGATATTCCTTCACAGGAGATAAAAGTAGCAATGACGGATATTCTGCAGCAGCAGGTCAGTGTATCACGTGAGGATCTGCTCAAACTGTGCGCTAAAGCCTTCGGTTTCCAGAGGCTGGGGCCGTCCATGGAAGCGGTACTTAACTATGCACTGGATGATGGTATAGAAAAAGGGATCTTTTCCGAAAGTGATGACGGAAAGGTGAGTATGGGAAATAATCTATGAATGAGATGATACTGGAGATATCCGCGTTTGGCGTAGCTTTATTCTGTTTTGTGGATTGTCTGAAAAACAGAAAAGAGCTTTATCTGCCATTGCCAAAGGGATTGATAAATAAGCTGAAAGACCAGCATTTTATCTATCTGTCTCTTTTGGTAACGCTTATGATTTCTTCGGTATCTTCCGTGCTTGAAGTGGGCATGGAAAAATACTTTGCGTTTAAGAGCATTTTGATAATGGATCTTCTTAACGAGATCTATTTCGTTTTTCATACTCTGCTTTCACTGATGTTCACACTGTATATCATCAGTATGACTAAGGCACTGAAAAAAAAGGGTAAAAAGTTCTTTTATTTCTTTACCCTGCCGGTGATCGTTGCCGAGCTTCTGGTTATCACCAATCCTTTCACAAGACTCTTATTCTATATAGACGAAAACATGCAATATAACAGGGGCAGCTTCATGTGGGTGCTTTATGCCGTGGCTGTCTTTTATGTGCTGTACGGTATAGGCTTTTTCTTAAAGAACATGAGCAGCATATCGAAGCTCGATCGTACATCCACGTTCATACTGATGTCCATAGCCGTTCTGGGTATAGCCATACAATGCTTCTTCTCTATAACAGTAGAGCTTTTCTTCGAAGCCATAGGCTTCCTTGGGTTCATGCTTCTTTTAGAGGTAAGGGAGGGGGTCGAGCGTCTTGGTAAAAATCCAAGGATGAACAAATCCTTTATCATAGTGATAGCACTCATTTTCCTTACTGTGATCGCAATGAACATAAACCTTATCTACCATGCCGGTACCGATCAGGGCGGAAGGATAGGTGAGACCCAGATCAACAACTTAAAGGGTGAACTGCAGCAGACAATCTCGGATTCGGAAAGCCATCTGCTGCGTTATTCCATCGGACTCGAACAGCTGATAAATGAAGAAGCGTCCCTTGAAGATATAGAAACATATATCAGGGATCAGAAGAAGAATTATGCCGATATGAGCTCCGGAGCCTGCTTTAACGTATATGCCGCAGCTCCGGAATGGACCATCATTCCCGATTTTGATATGCCACAAGAGTATCATGCAGTGGAAAGGGTATGGTATACCGGTGCAAAGAAAAGCCCCGGAAAGGTATATATTTCCGAACCGTACATAGATGCGGATACGGGTATGCTCTGCTATACCTTTTCCAATATCCTTTCTGACAGCAAAACCGTTGTTGCCATGGATTACACTCTGGGAAGGGTTCAGGATATAGTGTCCAGGATGGCAGGTGACGAAGAACAGTTTGCAATGATAGTTACCGAAAACGGTATGATAGTGGGATGTTCGGAAGATACTTATCAGGGCGCTGTGCTCTCGGAAGTATTGCCTAAATATACGGACATATTTGAAAGGGTCAAGGCGTCTAATGAACACAGGAGCTTTAATACAAAGATAGACGGCAGCCGCAAGATAGTATTTGGCAGCGGGACCAGCAACGGCTGGAGACTGATACTTGTAGTCGATCATTCGGCTTTCTTCGCCGAGATGGTCAACCGCATGATAATGCTGGGTGCTGTGGATCTGCTGATGGTGGCTGTGATAATAGTATTCTATATGGTGAGTATCAATAACCAGCAACGGGCGGAAGATACCCTTGCCGCGACCAAGAGTTTTATAGCGTCCCTTTCGGAAGATCTGCGCGGTCCCTTAAACCAGATAATGCGTATCAGTGATTCATACAGCATGCAGAGTGAACAGGAGGGAGCGTTCAGGGAGATAAGTTCGGCCGGTGTAAGGCTCAAAGAGAAGCTGGACAATCTGTTTTCGTATTCGAGCATACTGCGATCGGATGATGAAACAGGGGATACGGTCAATAAGAAAAAGCATATAAAAGGAACAGCATCCAGCAGGTTTATCAGAAACGCCGTGACCGGGATACTGATAGTGGCGATGTTTCTGGGACTGGCAATGTTTAGTGCGACCACATCCAGATGGGGTGCTGCGCGCATAAGCAGGGAAGCTGACAGATATAATAATGAAGTGACGTTATGGATGCAGCAGAAGCAGAGCATACTTAGGATGTTTGCCGATGTGATAGCTGCGGATCCTAAGATACTTGATGATTATGATGCGGCTGTAGCCTGGCTTGATGAAGTTGCAAAGAATTACAGTGAAATGACTTTTGCATATATGGCCAATCCTTATAATACGGAACATGCGATCATAATGAACAACGGCTGGGTTCCGGACAACGATTATAAGGTTGAGGAGAGACAGTGGTATATCGATACGGAGCGCTCCGGCGACGGTTACAGTATTTCCGCACCGTATTTTGATGCCCAGACCGGATTATACTGCATAACGTTTTCAAGGATAGTGTATTCCTCTGACGGAGAGTTTCTTGGCATATTTGCTATCGACTGTCTGCTGGATAAGCTGATCGACGTGCTGGATGACAGCTATAGCGGCAACAGCTATGCATTTATGGTAGACCAGGACGGTATCATAATAAACCATCCCGATAAGCAGTATGAGATAAGTACCACAAGAGCAGTCAATATAGAAGATACACTGTATGCCGATGTTTATCATAAAGGCGATGTTTTCTGGATGAAGGATCACGACGGACGTGCTGTAACCTGCTGTGCCCGGAAGAGTACGCTTTCGGGCTTTACCGTCATAGTGGTACAGAACTGGTGGAGTATATACGGCACGCTTATCATAGTGGGCCTGGTATTCCTTCTTCTGATCACGGGATCCATCCTGGCAGTCCTGACTCTGATCAACAGATTTGCCCACTGGCAGGAGGAGACCAATGAAAAACTGGTAAAGGCTGCCGATACCGCGGTTGCAGCAGAGAAAGCCAAATCCCGCTTCCTGGCGCAGATGTCCCATGAAATACGTACACCTATCAATGCCGTACTGGGAATGAACGAGATGATACTGCGTGAATCCGATGATGAGTCGATAAGGGATTATGCGGAAAATATCCGCTCGGCAGGCAGGAATCTGCTGGGGCTTATCAACACCATACTTGACTTCTCAAAGATAGAGGAAGGCAAGATGGAGATAATACCGGTCAGATATGATACTTCATCGATGATCAGTACTATCATAAATTCCGTATCACAAAGGGCAGAGGATAAGGGATTGTTATTTGAAGCTCATATAGACAGTGATCTGCCGGTCACCCTGTTCGGTGATGATATGAGAGTGACCCAGGTAGCGGTCAACCTGCTTACAAATGCAGTCAAGTATACAAGGGAAGGCAGGGTTGATCTTTATATAAGCGGAGAGAGAGACTCGGAAGGTTCGCTCAGCTTAAGGATGAGTGTTAAGGATACCGGTATAGGTATAAAGGAAGAGGATATAGGCCGGCTGTTTGAATCCTTTACCAGGCTTGAGGAAAAACGAAACAGGAGCATTGAGGGTACCGGACTGGGTATGGCCATCGTCAACAGGCTGCTTAAGATGATGGATTCAACTCTTGAGGTGGAGAGTGAATACGGAAAAGGCTCGACGTTTTCATTTACCGTAAAACAGAATATCGTGGATGCGGCTCCGATAGGTGACTACGAGATAAAAGCAAAAGAGGCAAAAGATAAGGAAGACGATGATAAGTATGTTTATGCGCCCGATGCACGTCTTCTGGCTGTTGATGATAATGATATGAACCTTAAAGTCATCACCAATCTGTTAAAGCTAAACGGCATCGTACCGGACAGGGCAGCTTCGGGAGCTGCAGCGCTTGATAAGCTTAAGGATAATAAGTACGATATCGTACTGCTGGATCATATGATGCCGCAGATGGATGGTATAGAAACACTGCAGCGGGCGAAAGAAGGCGGACTGATACAGAGCGGCTGTGCGGTGATCGCTCTTACGGCCAATGCCGTGGTGGGTGCCAGGGAGAAATATCTGGAGGCAGGTTTTGATGATTATCTGTCCAAGCCTGTGGAAGTACCGGCGCTGGAGAGCATACTTAAAAAATATCTTACAAAGGATAAGTGGTCAGTACGCAGCAGATCGGATAAGGCGGGCAGCAGCATTAAAGACAACGGTAAAGCCGCTTCGGTATCATCAGAAAAAACCGGTCTTGATACAGAGGAGGGGCTTAAGTACTGCGCCGGTGATGAGGCCTTCTATCACGAGCTTTTAAGGGATTATCTGGATTCTTATCCGGAAAGATCATCGGAGCTTTCCGGGGCGCTTACAGATTCCGATATGCATACATACGCCATAAAGGTGCATGCACTGAAGAGTGTTTCACGTACTATAGGAGCGACACAGCTTTCGGAAATGGCGGCCGATCTTGAAAGATACGCAAAGGAAGGCGATATGGATAAGGTTAATGAGTATCATCCGCAATTCATAGAAGAATTAAAGCGGACCGTAGCACTGATAGAAGGCATGGATCTGTCACAAGACGGAGCGTCTGCAGAAGATGATGATGACGCGGATGTGATAGAGTTTTTCCCGAATGGTGAAGGTAACGAATAGGGAAGATGGGACTAAGCCTGAAAAAGACCCGGCCGCAGGACCGGGTCTTTAAGTTTATCCTATTATAAGAAGCGCAAGGTATTGGGCTACCCTTGAGAGGGCAAAGACCGCGATGAGTGTCACAAGGCTCATCGCCCAGTATTGGAAACCGTTATACTTGAATCCTTTCCAGCATTTATATATCCTTACCAGTGCCAGTATGTAAAAGGCGAAGAAAGGGATCATGACAAGGGCCAGCAGCTTATAGGAAAGCAGCATGAAGATAAAGAAGCCCAGCATAGTTCCTGCCCAGAGCTTCATAAGAGAGTCCTTGGGATGCTTTTCGTTTACTTCCAGCGTCCTCTCGGAAACCTCATCCACATACATGTATATTTTTTTGAAATTGAAAGTAAAATTGAATTCGAAATCTTTCAGAGCCTTAACTTCGAAATCGCTGTCGTCTCCCCAATTACCCATCTTAAACCCCTTCTTTACCGTAAGATCATCACGGTCTGCGATATGCGCTATACCGCAGATCCGCAAAGTATTATATAACAAAAAAAAGCCGTGTACAAGCGCAGTATGTAACATACGAACATACATTTGTCCGCTGTATTGATAGGTTGACAAATAGCACTAAAAAAGGCACAATATATAGTGGTTGATAACTCGTGACGGGTATTATTTTGGAGGGATGCGATATGGATTATCAGGCTATCGCGGACAGCTATGAACAGATAGCAGCGGTTGTTTCCGTGGATATGAATCCCGGAGATACTTATGGTACCATAAGGATAGTTGCGGGAAATGATCTGTATAAAGAAGCCGTGAGCGAAAGGGGTAAGGAATTCGTTCCCGGTATGTTATATACCGATGCGATGGACAGGGACTTAAACTTTGAGAGTCTCTGCTTAAGATGTATAGTAGAGAAAAAACCTATACACAGCTATGTTAATGCACCTGTGTTTGATGCATGGCTCTCACTTTTTTATCTGCCTCTCAGATCCGATACCGAGGGGATAAGTTATTGCCTGTTTTCCTATGATATGGACTTTAGCGTGGATCCGGCCAAGCTTGCGGATACATCTGCGGAATCTGCGGAACAGGTACTCAAAACCTGTATCCTGCTGCGTGAATCGGGTGATTTCAATGAATCCATGGATTCCATTACAGAAGATATCCGCGAGATCTGCGATGCTGATTACAGCTGTATACTGCTCACGGATTTTGCTAAGCGTGAGTGCTCAGTACTGAGTGAGGCTATACGCGGCGGCAGCGGCATGCTGCCTATGGAGACATATCTGGATAATGAGTTTTTCGGCATTGTAGAGACATGGATGGATACTATGGCCGGCAGCAATTGTGTGGCTGTCAGTAATGTTACCGACTGGCAGGCTCTCAGGGAAGTTAATCCTACCTGGGCGGATTCGCTTGATGCTGCGGGAGCCAAAAGCGTGATACTCTATCCGCTCAAATCAAATGAAGATGTTATAGGCTTTTTCTGGGCATTAAACTTCGATACGGAAAGAACCCTTGCCATTAAGGAGATCTTAGAGGCTACGACCTTCATCCTTTCTGCAGAGATAGCAAACAGACAGATGTATGATAAGATGGAGCAGATGAGCCGTACGGATCTTTTGACGGGTGTTTACAACCGTAACGCTATGAACAACCGTATCGATTCCTATACTACTTGTTCGGATGAACCCTTTGGTGTTATATTCGCCGATCTTAACTGCCTCAAATATACGAATGATACTTCAGGACATGCCAGAGGTGATGAACTCTTAAAGAGTGCGGCAGAGATACTTAAGGATATTTTTGACGGTTACGAAGTATACCGTGCCGGCGGCGATGAGTTCATGGTATTTGCGCCGGGGATCAATGAATACGAATTCTATACACGTATGAATTCGCTTAAGGTGCTGGCAGACAGTGTGGTCGATTTCACTCATGTATGCTTTGCCGTGGGAGGCTGTTACTGCGAAGAAGGTGCCGATGTGCGTGATGCACTGCATGAAGCAGATAAGAAAATGTATAAGGATAAGGAGCGCTTCTACGAAAAACATCCGGAGATATTACGGCGTGTCTGACCGGTTAAGATGTTGAAGTTACAGAGTTATGAATAAACGTTCGCAGCCTATATTTCTGGTGCTTCTGTTCCTTTCCGGAGCGGTCTTCATATATTTCTGGCTGGCCCGCTTCGGAAATACGCCGCAGGTATTTACGGATGTGGTAGAGGAACTCACCTCGGCGGAAGGAAGCAATAAATCGGCGGAGCAGGATATGGTATATCTTCTGTCCATCCTGGGAACATCCGCTGTCTTTTTATTTTACCTGATTTACAATAAAAAATCACAGACCTTTGTAAAAAGCGAAGCCGGCAGATCCATGAACATCTGCGGCCTTATCCTGCTGACGGCTATGGGAGCGGAGTATCTGATATATTCAGAAGTCAATGCTATGCTCTTTGCACTGACCATGCTGTGGATACTGCTCAGTATCAGTGCTTCCGCATATGCATTTTCGGCAATGATATCATATGTCCTGACACTGTATGCTTTATGCGGTATATACAGGTTTTGTGTATTTGCCGGAACGGATAAGGATACGTCTCTGGGAGAGCTTATCGTGGTATCCTTTATCGTTACCATGATGCTCCTGATCTGTTCGCACAGGGCCAAAAAAGATCTGTTCCTTACATTCATACCCGCAATACAGATGTTTATCCCATTAAGTCTCCTGGTATTTTTAAGCTCGGCCTACAGATACGGTGAGGAAATTATAACGCCCGATATACCTAAAAGGATCGCGCTTCCTGTATGGTGTGTGCTTATCTTCTTTCTGATACTTGCGGCGCTTAAGATCAAAAAGAGCGGCGAAAAGAATGCAGGTGCGGATGAGCTCATTTCTTTCGGGACGCTTTGCTGTATCATGAATTTTAACGGATACAGCGGCTGCGGGCAGATCATATCCGCGGATCTGCATCACCCCTTCGAAAACATCATCGCTTTCTCTCAGATATTTGAGCTGGGGCAGAAGCCCTTTTCGGAATTCATACCGGTATCGGGGCTGTATTCCGTTATACAGGGTGCGTTCCTTGCTGTGTTCGGAAAGGGATATTATGCATACTATAATGTCACCGAGAATCTTTTCTATCTGGCGGTAGCGGCGCTTCTGGTATTTTTTGCGACAAGGCAGCTTAAAGGCAGCAGGGTGCTTTTGATAGTACTTTTGTTTCCGCTGCTCCGTTATAACCGTATCGCGCTCATCCTGCCGGTGATGCTGCTTCTGTCATGGCCGGAGCTCATTAAAAAGAAAGGGCTTTGGATCAAGGCGTGGTTCATATCGAGCTTTATCCAGGGGCTTTATTATCCGCTCTTTGGAGCGGCGGTATGCATAGCTTTCATGCCCATGTTTTTGTGGCAGATAATAAGCTATGCAAAGAGCAGTCTGAAAAAAGACATCAAAACGCCTGCATTCTGGCTGGGATGGGCGCTGTGTATACTGCCGGTAGTACTTTGCATACCGCTGCTCCTGGGTACGCTCAAACATATGCTGGCGATGAGCTCCCAGACTGTTTTTGCAGACGGGCTCTCACGCTTCGGGCAGGGTGTGCCGGATCAGTTCTTTGCAGGTATCTCATCCGACGGACTGAGGATACTGCTTTATGATCTGTTCAGTTTTCTGATCCCGGTGGCCGTGATATGGGTGTCTGCGATTATGAGCATGAAGACCGGCGGTATCAGAATAGAAGGTAAAAAGTTAAGGATAGCCGATCCGGAGGCAGCCGCTTTATGCATAAGCATGGGTATTGCCATGCTGATAGCTTTCAGTTACACTTTTGTACGTATGGATGTATATGACATCTATGCCCGCAGTGCGGGGATGATATTTGCCTGCGCGGTGATGTTTATCATCTTAAGTGCCAGATATTGCGGTAATTCACTGATGCGCAGCATCATCAGCGCGTTTGCGGTATTTCTGGTAGTTGCGGTCACGGGTGAGAGCCTAAGCGGAATAGACGGTGCACAGAAGCTTTCTGCGGCCTATACGGTACCGGAGGGGTATACGGGAGTTTCCGATGAAACCATACCACGGCTGGGAGCGGTCTTTATCCGCGGTGATGTTTATGATAAACTTCTGTCCAGGCGTGAAAAGGATATCGCCCTTAAGCCGGATGAGAGTTATCTGGGACTTGGAGACTTCGGATACTATTATCTTTATGATATAAAAGGCGGATCGGTCATGGAAGCCATGACGATAAGAGGATTCAATGCCGCGAAGGAAACAGTGGATATACTCCGTTCGCAGCATACGGTTGTTTCCGGGATCGATTCTTTTGCTTATTATTATCTGTATCACTGGCTGATGACTTCCGGTGAATACAGCTGGTCGGCACAAAGCAGAAAGTTTTATCCCAATACGGGCAGTGCAGAGGATGCATATACTGCCAATAAAGCTGCGGCTATCGCGCCGGAGTGGAGAGAGCTGGGGCTTACGCCGTCTTCCTGGGGGCTTTCGATGGACAGCTTAAACGCCCTGTTTACGCAAAGGCCCGGCGGCAGTGCGGAAAATGCCGGATCGGCTGTGTCGGTAAAGATCCCGGGCGAGTCACAGGATGCGGATTTTCTGTACATAGATTTTGACAATAGTGACGGAACATACGAGAATATCCTTATCGATCATATCTTTGATGCGGTGCAGGAGGATGATTCACCCTTTGCCACTGCTTTGATGAAGAGGGATCATAATCCGGGAAAGACTATATTGCTGACCTGGGAGGATGATGCGGGAGAGATACACGGTATGAACTGCTCATTCGGGCAGGGAAAACTGCTGATACCCCTGGGCAGCGGCGCAGGATGGCTGCTCAATTCCCACGCAGAGATAAATATCAGCGCACAGTATTACGGGGAGCAGACAGCGCTTCCTGCTGTTAAAGAATACAGATTATATAAGCTCAGGGAGGTAGAGTGATGAAGGATAAGATCCTTTTATTTATACCGATGTATAACTGCGAAAAACAGATCACGAGGGTTCTGGACCAGTTTACCGATGAGGTCTGCGAATACATACAGGAAGTGATAATACTTAACAACCGCAGTACGGATGACGGGGAGCAGGCTGTTATATCCTACCTTGACAGTCATGAGATACATACGGATGTCAAGCTGCTCAGGAATAACGAGAACTATGGTCTGGGAGGATCGCAGAAGCTGGCTTTTGACCGTGCTGTTAAGCAGGGCTTTGATTATGTGATAATGCTGCATGGTGATGACCAGGGCAGTATCACGGATCTGATACCGTATTTAAGACGCGGCATACACAGAAAGTATGATTGTCTTTTGGGGGCGCGTTTTATGAACGGATCGCGTCTTGAAGGATACTCCTTATTCCGCAGCTTCGGAAATGTGGTATATAACATACTCTTTTCGCTGGGAACGGGACGCAGGGTGCTGGATCTGGGTTCGGGACTCAATATGTACAGCACCGCGATGCTTAAGGACCGTTTTTATCTTAAGTATAAGGATAATCTCATGTTTAATTACTGCATGATACTGGGATCGGCTTATTACGGTCACAATATACGCTTCTTCCCCATATGCTGGAGAGAGGACGACCAGGTATCGAATGTGAAGATGATGAACCAGGCACTTACGGTACTTAAAATGCTTGGATCGTATATCATAAACAAAAAAGGATTTATAGAAGCCGAGCACCGCGATAAAGAAGTGGATGAGTATTCGGCAGAGGTGATAGCAGAGGATCTGTACAGGGAATGAAACAGCGCAGGACAGCGGTATACAATCTGATCAATCTGGCAGTGCTGTTTATATCCGCAGCTTTGTTCGTGTACGGATATGTATTGCCGGGCAAGCTTACAGAACTGATGGATATGGAAGTCATACCGGTAGTGATCCTTACGGTGGTGATAGTGCATGCGCTTAAAGTATGCCGTCTGTATCTGGCACTGTACGGATCGGACATCGACAGCAGCGTATGCATGAAGCTGTATTGCAAGGTGACACCGGTTGGCGTGGTGCTTCCGTGGAAGCTGGGAGAGTTTTTCCGCATGTACTGTCTGGGAAATGAGCTTGGCAGTATTTTAAAGGGTGTGGTGATCATATTGCTCGACCGCTTCTTTGATACCATGGCTTTGGTTACGATGATGCTCATACTATGGGTAATGAGCGGAGGTGTACTGCCGGTCCTGGTATATGGTTTTCTGATCTTCCTGGCCCTGGTGGTAATGATATATCTGGCTTTTCCCGGGATGTACGGTGTATGGAAAGATTACCTGCTTTCTTCAAAAGCTACGGCACATAAGCTTTCGCTGCTAAAGCTTTTGGATGCGGCCAATCGCATTTACAGTGAGATACGCACTGTGCTGAGAGGACGCGGAAGTCTTCTGTATATACTTTCAATGCTGGCCTGGGGGGCAGAGATCGGAAGTCTTTATCTGTTGCACGGACCGGATGGGGTGCCCGCCGATGCGGTATCGCGTTATCTGTCTGCAGCATTGGGAATAGGTACTTCGCCGGAGCTTAAACGTTTTGTGGTATTTACCATTCTGCTGCTCATATTTGCATACGCCTGCATCAAGCTGGCGGAAACCCTTATGGGAAAAAGGAGTAAGAAATGAAAGTTACGCTTGTGTTTGATGATACCGCAAAGAAAAGCGAGGTCATATCGGATATCATCGGTGATAAGGGCTTTGCGGACGTGGTCGTTAAAAAGCGCCGTCTGGAAGAATACTATCGTGATGAACTGAAAAAAGAATTCCCGGATCTGTCGTGGCAGAAGCTGCATTCGATCTTTGAATTTGCCGATCTGGCGGAAGAACCGGAATACCGAGTGCCGGGTGATATGAAGATACTGCACTGCCTTTCGGATTTCCTCATAACCGACGGAGAGAGAGCAAGACTGACTTATAAGAAGCTTAATTATATAGATAAACCCTATGCGGTGATGGCCGATAACAAGGCTGTTGCGGCAATGTTTCCTTCGGCAGAGAGCTATCTTTCTTTTTGCAGGGAGATAAGTTCCGGAAAGAAGCCCAGGGAGCTTATACGTGAGTTTAAGGACCGCTGCGAGATAGAAGGCCTGGTGGATATAGGAAAGATAGGTAATTTTATCCAGTGCGTTACGGGTAATTTTGATTCGCGTTATTTTAATTCTTTAAAAGGCAATGAATATACGATAGTCAAAAGCTCAAAGAATAAAGAAAAGATACATGCGGAGTATCAGTTCTATCATCTTCTTCCCGAAGATATGAGGTACTGGTTCGTTATGCCTTTTGATTATAAGGAGAGTGCGGACGAAGCAAGCTATACAATGGAGCGTCTGCATATGACGGACCTTGCCATTAAATGGGTTCACGGTTCCATGGATGAAGCGGAATTTGAAGAACTGATGGATAAGTATTTTTATTTCTTCTCCTGCCGTCATGAAAAGAAATGCAGTGCGGAAGAATACAGGGCTGTTTCGGAGGCGCTGTATTCGGATAAGGTTAAAGACAGGATAGAAAAGCTTAAGGCGCATAAGGATTATAAAAAGATCGAGAGACTATTATCGGCCACAGGCGCTGATGATGTTGATACGCTTGCAGGGCGGTATTTTACCCTCAAAGAAAAAATTGAGAAAAAAAATAAATATCCGCTTAAGCTGGTGATCAGTCATGGCGATCCCTGCTTTGCAAATGCTTTATACAATAAATCCACCAAGACGCTTAAGTTCATCGATCCGAGAGGTGCGGTCACGGAAGATGAGCTGTGGAGTAACCCGTATTATGATGTGGCCAAACTCAGCCATTCGGTATGCGGAAGCTATGATTTCTTTAATAATGCGCTGTTTGACATACATATGAGTGAGGATTTTACGCCGTATCTGGAGATAGCGTTTGATAATACACCCTATGTGGAGATATTTAAGAGAAGGCTGCAGCAGAGCGGCTTTGACTGGCTGAGCGTGCGTATATATGAGGCTTCATTATTCCTTTCGATGCTGCCTCTGCATATGGATAATCCGCTCAAAGTACTGGGCTTTATACTGAATGTTAAAAAGATACTTAAGGAGATAGAAAAAGATGTTTGAGGATTATTCCTTCGTATTTGATATAGACGGGACGATATGTCCCATTAAATCTAAAGACGAGCGCTATGAGGATCTGGTGCCATATCCCGAGATAGTGGAAAAGATCCGTTATTACAAGGACAACGGGGCAAAGATAATCCTCTATACTTCCCGTAATATGAACAGCTATAACGGGAATCTGGGACTTATCAACAAGTACACGGCAGCAGTGCTTTCCGAGTGGCTTAAGAAATGGGATATCCCTTACGATGAGATAGTATACGGAAAAGTGTGGCCCGGAAAGAAAGGCTTTTATGTCGATGACCGCACCGTACGTCCCGATGAATTCTTAAATAAAACCCCGGAAGAACTTGAGGAGATCTGTGCAAACTCCCGCTGCAAAGATAATCAAAAGTCTTCCCAATGAAGGCGCATGAGCGGAGCGGGGGCTTCTGAAGGAGAAAATATGGAAACAAAACTTGATATAGTCATAACCATGGGCGGCCTGGGCTCCCGTTTCAGGGAGGCCGGCTATACCGTCCCCAAATACATGATAGAAGCCAAAGGAAAGACATTGTTTGAGTGGTCACTGATAAGCCTTGAAGGCTATCGTGACAGCGCAGATCGTTTTATCTTCCTTGCCATGCAGGATGAAACTGCAGATGTGGAACAGTTTATCCGCAGTAAGTGTGAACTGTTAAACATCAGGGATCCCAAGGTGATCATACTGGATCACCTTACCGACGGTCAGGCTACCACCGCCATGCTGGCGGAAAAATACTGGGATCCTTCACATGCACTGCTCATATACAACATAGATACTTATGTCGAGCCCATGTGCATGAACAGCGCAGAGCTTAAGGGAGACGGTTTTATTCCCTGCTTTAAAGCACAGGGAGATCACTGGAGTTTTGTCCGCCTTGATGATAAGGGCAGAGTCGCAGAGATAAAGGAAAAGCAGAGGATATCCGATCACTGTACGCTGGGAGCTTATTATTTCAAGAGCTGCGCTTTATATAAAGAGCTTTACGACGAATATTATAAAGAAAGCGGCCATAGTGTAAACGGAGAAAAATACGTTGCGCCTTTATATGATTTCCTTTTATCAAAGGGCGGCGAGATCTATATTTCGGATGTGCCGCCTGCGCAGGTGCATGTTCTGGGAACACCGAAGGAGCTGGAGGCATTTTTAAAGGAAGATGAAGTCTGAAAAGAAAAAGATACAATTAAGGGATGTGATGCCATGGCTGTTTTTTATCGCAATGGCAGGAGGCTGGGTATTGTTCTATCTGTTAAGGGTTGAGAGGCTGCTGGATGCGGATATGTCCAGCGAGATGGTCCTTTCTGATATACTTGCAAAAGAACACGGTATTATTACAAAGAGCTGGAAGTATTCGACAGAGATACGCGTATTGAACAATCAGATATTCTTCAGTTTCTTTCTGATGCTGACTAAAAGCTACCGGCTCTCACGCCTTCTTTCGGGTCTGGCGCTGTTTGCGGTATACGGAGCGAGCTTTTATTACTTATGCGTACAGGCGGGAGTAAAGAAGTATTTCCCTTATGCGGGGGCATTATTGTTTCTGCCGTTCTCTGCCGATTATGCATACATAATCTTATACGGACTTTATTATATCCCTCATGTGGCCATCAGTTTTACCACACTGGCTCTTATACTTCATATATCAAAGACAGGGAAGCAAAGCAAAGCTTATATACTGACGGCACTGCTATTGCTTCTTTGCATTGCCGCAGGACTGGGCGGTCCCAGACAGATCATCATCTGTTTCCTTCCGCTGCTTTTATTATGTATATGGCAGAGCATCGTGCAGGGAAAGCTTGTCTATCCGGGAGCTCTTATATCATTTGCCGGAGGCGCGATCGGATTTGCCATAAACAAATTCGTTCTCTCAAAAAGCTATCATTTTAACAGCTGGGATAATATAAACTTCACGGATTTTTCTTTCGAAAAAGCACAGACACTGATAATGGGTATCATGCATGAATACGGCTATACTCAGGAGGGGGTATTCTCTGCGGCGCTCATAAAGAATGCGGCGGCCTTTGCGATAGCGGGAGGTATCATACTTTATTTTGTGAGTCTGTCCCATCGTAAGGAAAAAGATGTAAAAGAGATATTTGTAGCAGGTGCTGCCGTTATGATAACAGCGGTATATTTTTTGCTTTACCTGTTTACGGATATGTATTACGAAGACCGCTACGCGCTTCCGGTGATCGTATTCGCAGCGCCGCTGGCGGCATTTGCGCTTAAGCATGCTTTGGACGGTCAAAAAAAGTTTAAGATATTCAGTACTTCCGTTATCCCGGTAGCGGTATGTGCGGCAGTATTGATCGCAGGCTGCGGCAGATATCCGGGGCTGTGGCGCAGCGATCTGACTACCCCGCTTAAGCAGCTGTCGGATTCACTGGTATCGCAGGGATATCAGTACGGCTATGCTTCCTACTGGAACGGAAATATCATGACGGAGCTTTCGGAAGGCCGTTTTGAAATGTTTAACTGGGATGATTATGTGGACGGTAAGGTTGATGTTGAGGAGCTTTATGTGTGGCTTCAGCCTGTATCACATTACGATAAGAAACCTGACGGGAAGATATTTATATTACTGAGTGCTGAGGAAGAAACCCTGTGCCCGCTGGTCGAGTATCTTACTGAAGATGATGTGGCATACAGGAATGATGCGTATGTCGCATATGGTTTTGACAGTCGTGAGGATATGCTCTGTGCGTTGAGTGATCATAATTATGATCTGGATGATGAGGACTATCTTAACGAAGGAGAGAGTATAGACGGATCCTGGATACTCCATAACGGTTCTTCAACGAGCGGCCCCAACATGACTTTCTATACAGGCAGTTATGAACTGCGCATTACGGGAGAAGGGCTCGACCGTCTCGATGTATCGGCTACCGCGGATTTCGGAGCAGAGCAGCTTGACATAAACTGTGTATCACAGGCCGGTGATGAAAAGATATACAGTATTGCAGTGCCTGAAAATACTTACCATGTGGAGTTTAATATGCAGAATTATACCGTAGATGATATCCGCATCGACAGTGCGGTGATAGAAAGGAGCAGCGATGTCTGATAATAAGGACAGATCAACGGATCATCGCTTTAAGCTCCTCTATGCGATCGCGATGATACAGATCGTCAGCGGGCATTGTCAGGACGGAGCACTGGATCTTTTTTATGAATGGATCCCGTATATGGGAACGCATCTTGCGATACTTATCTTTGCTTCGGGATATTTTTATAAAGATTCATCCGGGGAGGAACCGCTTAAATTCCTGTGGAAAAAAACAAAACGCCTGCTTATCCCTTTGTATATATGGAATCTCGTATACGGCCTGCTGGTGATGGGACTTAAGCATTTCGGTTTTTCCATAGGCGGTGAACTTACGCTTAAGAATCTCCTGCTGGCTCCTTTATATGACGGGCATCAGTTTGGATTCAATCTGGCGGGCTGGTTTGTGGTACCGCTCTTTATGGCGGAAGCAGCTTATATGTTTTACAGACTGCTGCTTAAAAAACTTAAGCTGCATCTTCCGGAGACTCTTGTATTCCTGCCGCCGCTCATCGTGGGTATCGCAGGATTACAGCTTGCAAACATGGGTTATCATAAGGGCTGGTGGTTAATGATCCCGCGCTTTGCATATTTCTTTGCTTTCTATGCCATGGGTGCATATTACAAACGTGCGGTGGAAAGGTATGACAGGCTGCCCAACATAATATACTTCGGGCTCATCGCATTGATACAGATGGGAATGCTCTTCGTATTCCACAGGATTCCGATATATGTCATATCCTGGTGTGAAGATTTTCCGGAAGGCCCTGTGGTACCTTTTATAACGGGAACGCTGGGTATAGCATTCTGGCTGCGCATATGCAAATGGCTTGAATGGGGGCTTGGAAAGGATAAAACAGTCAATGCGATAGCGGATAACAGCTATTCGATAATGATACACCAGTTCATGGGATTTATGGCAGTAAAGACCGTATATGCATTGTTTGCAAAGTATACGGGGCACTTCCTTGATTTTGATATGGCTGCATACAAATCTGATCTGTGGTATTATTACACGCCGCCGCAGCTGCCGTATTATTCACTGATATTTTATCTTGCGGCAGGTATAGCTCTGCCTGTAGGTATTTCGGTATTAGGCAGACATATTAAAAATATGATCCCAAAACGCCCCGGGAAAGTTTAACATTCCGGCGAAGGATCTTATCTACACATAACAGGAGGAATACAACCATGCCAAGAAAAATGGAGATAACAGTAAGAATGGGATGCAGGGTAGACTGCAGATACTGCCCGCAGAAACATACTCTCAGCAGATATTATAAAGATGATCCGAAACGTGAGACGGTGATGACTCTTGAAAACTATAAAAAGTTCATAGACAAGATCCCTGTGGATGTAAATATCCTGTTTTCGGGCATGTGCGAGCCATTCCTTAATGACCGGTGCATCGATATGGTCGAGTATGCATTTAAGAAAGGTCATGATGTGGATATGTATACTACTTTGGTAGGTATGTCCATGGATGATTACAGGAAGCTGAGGGAAATGAAGATACATTACTTTGTTCTGCATGTGGCGGATAAAGATATGAATGCAAAGATACCCGTGAACGCGGAATATCTGGATAAGCTTAATGCTGTTATCGAGGACCATATCAGTAAGAAGTTTCCCATCACTACGGTTTCCGTTCATGGGGATTTCCATCCGCAGATCGCTGAAATGATGAAGAAGATACCGGATGTACCGGTGCTGCGTGAGATATACGACAGGGCCGGAAACCTTGAAGATAAGGAAGGCGTGACAATAACAGTTGACAAACCCAAGATGGGTAAGCTGGCTTGTTCAAAGTGTCACGGTCATGCGCTGGATGTGAACTATCTGCTTCCGGACGGATCGGTACTGATATGTCCTATGGACTGGGGACTTGATAATATCATCGGAAATCTTAATACACAAAGCTATGAAGAGATAGCTGAAGGTGAAAAGAAGCAGGCTTTCCGTAAGCGCATGCAGTCTGACGGCGTGGGAGATGAAGATCTGCTCTGCAGACACTGTCATGAAGCCAAGCCTCTTTCCGAATACAAAATGGAAGTGTTCAAGGAGAATACAAAGAATACATTAAGAAGGATGATCAAAGGCAAACCAAAAGCATAAGAACATACATAAGGCCGTCCTGTAAACATGAGGCGGCCTTTTATAACGCTAAGCCGCCGAAAGGACGATAAGGACCGATAATGGATGAATTATATACTGTACGCATTTACTGCAGATTAAAGGATATCAGAATAAAGAAGTTTTTATGCCTGGCAGGTGCAGTCTTTAATCTGATCATGACAGCTGTTCATGCATATAAAAAAATATTCATGAATGCATATATACCGAAAAAGACAGCTCTGGTATATTTGGGAGCCTTCTTTATTTTTTTGATGCTGACGATCCTTTTACACTACATCAGCATATTTAAGCTGTGCAGGGATCATTTTGTCTACCGCGGGAAAAAGTATAACGCCGAAGAATACAGCTATACCTTTAACGGCGCAAAACTGATCCTGTATAAAGGTGTGGGAGAAAGCATAGTACCCGAATACACCAAAGAGATCGAGGTGGGTATAAGCGAGCGTAAGAAGGAAGATACAGAGGATATTCTAAAGACTTATTATACGGAAAAACCGGAATGGGCTAATGCGCATAAGTCTGAAGACGGATCAGAGACGAGGCTTATGATAGCGCGGATCACGGACGTGATATGTGCAGCCGCCGGGATCGTTCTGCTGACAGTATTTGCAAACAGGGGATATATCATAAATGAATGGGAGATGACGGCTGCAGATGACGGTATAGAGATCACTGCTTATAACGGATATAAAACAGAGATCGTGATCCCGTCCCGTGTGGAAGGCGTGGATATTGTCGCCTTGAATGATTTCGGCAATACTTCATCAAAGAAAAAAAGCGGAGTCCTTTCGGTTGTCATTCCGGAAACGGTGAAAAGGATCAGCGGCGATTCCTTTAACACTTATAAAGAACTTGAGCAGATTACTTATACGACAAGCTTAAGTGACGTAAGTGCTTCTTCATTTCAGGGATGTCCGTCATTAAAGATATTTGAAATAAACGGAACACAGAATGCTAAAGATGTATGCGCTACGCCGGTAAATTTCCCGGACCGGACGAAGCTGATACTTAATGACTGCGGTATTTCGGATGGGGCATTTGCAGGCTGTGATACGATCAGAAGCGTGACGATCCACGGCAATAAGGTTTCCATCGGCTCTGCTGCTTTTGAGAAGTGCAGGGGGCTTGAAAAAGTTTTCTTGTTCGGTGATGTTGTAAGTATAGGGGAGTGTGCTTTTTCCGGGTGCAGGTATCTAAGCAGTATCGATCTGCCGGACGGATTAAAAACAATAGGTGACAGAGCTTTTGAGGATTGCATGCTTTTTTCAACAGTCAGATTACCGGAGAGTCTTGAAAGCATCGGTTCTTATGCCTTTAGTGGAAGCGGCTTAAAGAGACTGACTATACCCGCAAATGCCGTAACAGAGCTGGGTATATTGGGAAATTGTTTTGATCTGGAAGAAGTAACATTACTGGGCAGCACGGATACTATAACAGAAGAGTTATTTAAAGGCTGCAGGAATTTAAAGAGAGTCGTTTTGCCGGAGGGAGTAAAGAGCATCGGAGATTCTGCATTTTTGTCCTGTTCGACCCTTAAAGAGATCGTTCTGCCACAGGGACTTAAAAATATAGGGGATCATGCATTTTGCGGCTGCAGATCCTTAAAGAGTATAGATCTGTATGAAGGCCTGGAAACCATAGGCGGATCGGCATTTGAAATGAGCGGATTAACAAGGGTGGTGATACCGGAAGGATGCAGTGTGATAGCTGAGAATGCTTTCTCCGATTGCGCCGATCTGCAGTTTGTAAGACTTCCGGACAGCCTGACTATCCTTGGTGAGGCTGCTTTTCACAATTGTCCTGTCAGTTCGGTGTTTTTACCCGATAACCTGACAACGTTCGACGAAAAAGCTTTTCTTGATAAAAAAGACGGGAATCTTATCCTCATATGTTATACACCGGATTGCAAAGCTAAAGATCAGATCGAAGCCGCCTATGACGGTATGCGTAACAGCAGACGGTATTATTCTCTGCTTACGGTAGCGGACAGGGAAGAATATGAAAAGAGGTGTGCCGCGCAGGATTTCAGTAAGGATAATGAAGAGGCCGGTAAGGAAGATGTGATCGCTAAATATGAGCTTGAGCCTGTGATCATTGAGTATGATAACAGGATAACAAGGTGGGAGGCTTATCATGCGCAATCTGACAGGCTTGTGCCCATCACTGCCGAAGGGATAACCTTAAAAATGACCTTATACGGAGATGGCAGCGGCACGATATTTTTATCAACGGATTATCCCACGGCTTCGAAATCGAGCAGCTTTACACTGGAGAGGGAAGATGAGTACAGCATGATAATGACATTTGATGATCCGGACGGGTTCTATGTAGAAGATCTATACAAAGAGGAAACTTATGAAGTGCAGTTCTATACCGATCAGGAAGGCAATTTATATCAGTGGATGAGTATGGACGGTGAGGAAATATGGTTTCTTCAAGCGGAGTAAGACCCGTTTAGTCAAGAGGATGATAAGGGATTTATAAATCCCCGATAATGTGTTATAATATATGGGTATTTTTGGATGAAGGGATGAAGGCGCTATATGGCGGGCAAGAGGATCTTATTCATATCCGAGACAGTGGTGATACCCATAGAGCGGGGAAACCGCAAAAGGGTCTACAATCTGATCAATCTGGCTAAAGAAGCGGGGTGTACGGTAGATTTTCTGTACCTGCATACATATTCGAACGAGGATGTGGCGAAGACCCGTGAGTGGATAGGCGAAGACCATTTCTATACCGTAGAAAACAAAAAGCGCTCCTTTGGCGTATTCTGCAAACGCAAGGTGCGTAAGGTGCTGGAGATACTTCATATCCCGGGGCTGTTCAAGTATTTTTCAATAGATGAGAAGATGGATCCCGCCATAGACGGCTTTATGACGGAATTCTTTAAAGAACATAAATACGATGTGGTCTGGATCGAGTACATATTTAACTCCAGGCCGCTTCTTTCCGTGCCGGAAGGTGTGGTAAAAGTGATCGATACACACAATGCATTTACTTTCAAGCGTCAGATGTACGAAGCCGTAGGATATAAGAATTATGAATTTGCCCTCACAAAGGAAGAAGAGGCAAAGGGACTGTCACGTGCCGACTGGGTGGTAGCGATACAGGAAGAGGAAGCGGACTTTTTCCGGACTATAGTGCCGCAGTCCACCAAAGTATGTACAATAGGTGAGAACATGCCCCTTAAAGAGGCGGCTGTCGCGCCCAATAAGAACATCCTTTTTATAGGCAGTTTTTATGTCGTTAACAGGGACGGCATAAAGCATTTTACACAGGATATACTTCCTTTTCTTAAAAAGAAAGGTGTTGACTACAATTTCCAGATAGCCGGGACGATATGCAAACATATCCCCGACAGCGACGATTACGAGAAGCTGGGTATAGTGGACGATGTGGGTGAGACCTACCGTAATGCCAGGGTGGTGATCAATCCGGTGCGCCATGGTACAGGTTTAAATATAAAGACAATAGAGGCACTCAGCTATACCAAGCCGTTGGTATCGCACAGTATAGGCGTCCGCGGTCTCAGATCGGATCTTCCCATAGCAAAGGTCACAGACGATGATGAAGCCTTTGCCGATGCAATCATAGAGCTTCTTGAGAGTGATGAGAAAGCTAAGGAACTCTGTGACAATGCACGGAGCTTTATGGAAGAGTACCAGAAGAAGAACCAGCAGGCGTTTGATGAGATCATAGGATCCTGACTATTAAGGAGTACACTGCATTATGCCATCCTACAACCCGGTCATCAATTCCGGAAACCACACAAGGCTTATAAAAGCCATGGATAAAGCCCGCAGGGGTGAAGATCTCTGTATTGCCTTTATCGGCGGGTCCATAACGGAAGGGTATTCATCAACCTCCCATGATAAATGCTATGCAAAACTTATTCATGACTGGTGGGTCAGGGAGTTTCCGGGAAGCAATATCAGTTACGTGAATGCCGGCATAGGCGGGACAGGCTCCGATTACGGAGCGGCAAGGGTCGAAGGGGATGTCCTTAAGTATGAGCCGGACGTGGTGTTTGTGGACTTTACCGTAAACGACGCCGATAATGAATTCTATGCGGAAACATACGAGGGACTGCTGCGCCGCATCATAAAAAGCTCTTCACATCCTGCAGTGGTGCTGTTATTTTTCGTACAGTACGACAGCGGTATCAGCGCGCAGCCTCATCACCTTGAGATAGGCCGGCACTATGATCTGCCCTGTATAAGCTGTGTCAGCAGCATATATGCTAAGCTTAAAGACGGCCTCATCAAAGCCGCGGAGTTTACTCAGGATATGCTGCATCCCAACGATCGCGGGCATGCCATGATAGCCGCGATGGCAGCGGACTTTTTAGATACGATAAAGCATGAGGCTGCTGCCGAAGAAGCTGAAGGACCGCTTCCCGCGCCGCTTGGCATCAATGCCTGGGAGAATGCAAAGCGCCTGCAGCATGCCGATACGGAAGCGGTACTTAAGGGTTTTGAGAAAGATACGAAGGAAAAAGAATATCCGGCAGATCATTTCCGCGGCGGGTGGTCGGGAAAGAAAGCCGGCGATGAGATAATATTTAAATTAAACTGCAGCGAGATATCCGTTCAGTTCAGGCGTACGGTGAAGCGTCCGGCTCCCGTGGCATTGGCTGTTGTGGACGGTGATGAAGATAATGCGGTGATGCTGGATGCGAATTTTGACCAGGACTGGGGCGACTGCCTTTCTGTGATACCCGTAATGCGCCACGGCTGCGTGGTCACCGGCCAGACGAAGAAAGACTGCAGCCCCGCAAAATATGAACACAGCGCGGAGGCGCTGGCAAAGTATAAGGATACAGAGCCGCAGGCAAAAGAGCACGAACTTAAGATACGTATCATCGGTACGCCCGGTGAGCTGGGATATACAGTCGGTGAAATGGTAAGCGGAGGTCCGGCATGGCATAAGAGCGAAGGCAATGATGTGCAGGCAGGCTTTGAACTGTTATCTGTTTTTACAGCTTAGCCACCCCGGGCGAAGCGAAAAAGTGAGGCGGAAGATCTGCGATTTACGTCGCCGGACTTTCCTGAGCGGGGATCTTGATAGAAGCAGGTCATTAAAAAACAGGAGTAGATATTGATACCCAAGATCAGAAAAAAACAACCGGTATGGGCTAAACTTGATAACACTGCCCTTCTCTTCCCTGTAATAAGTACGGAGGGAATGACCAGTGTTTACCGTGAGAGTGTGTCTTTAACGGAGGATGTGGACGGAGAGCTGCTGCAGCAGGCTCTTGAGAAACTGCTGCCACAGTTCCTTATATTCCGTATGCGCCTTCGTATGGGTCTGTTCTGGTATTATTTTGAGGAAAACGACCGTCCTGTTCCCAGGGTGAGGGAAGAGGAGCTTTATCCCGGAGCATATATAAACAAAAGCCGTAACAACCATTATATGTTCCGCGTAACGTATTACAAAAAGCGTATCAACCTGGAAGTGTTCCATGCCCTGACTGACGGATATGGCGGACTGGTATTCTTAAAGGAGCTGGCGTATCAGTATCTGCGTCTGGCGCACCCTGAAGAATATGCGGGAGAAAAGGACAGGATAAGCTCCGGTATCTTCATGGATATGGAGGACAGCTATCTTAAGAATTTCAAAAAAGGCGCCAGCCATGATACCGCATACGGATCAAAGAAAGCGCTGGTCATAAAAGGTGAGAAACGTCCCAAAGGCGAGCTCAATGTGATGCACGGCTATTTTAAAGTAGACGAGCTCAAGGCGGCCGCAAAGAAATACGGTCTTACCATTAACCAGTATCTGGTAGGTAATTACGTATATGCAATATACAGGGAGTATTTAAAGGCCGGAACTTCAAAACTGCCCATCAGCTGCTGCGTGCCTGTGGATCTGCGCAGCCGTTACGAATCGCATACCATGAAGAACTTCTTCGTGATAATAGCATCCAAGTTCCTTCCCACTCAGGAGAGCTACTCCCGCGAGGAAGTGCTTAAGATAGCCGCGGACAGCTTAAAGGAACAGATGGATCCGCAGAATCTCGATAACATACTCTCTTATAATGTATCCAATGAGCAGAACCGTTTTTTGCGTACGATACCCATATTCATAAAGAATATCGCGATCAAGTATGTATACATGCTTTCTGCCGATACAGCCACTTCGACCATGACCAATGTGGGAAATGTAGAGGTGAAGGAGCAGTATAAAAAATATATCGAGCATTTTTACGGAATGCTTTCCATGAGCCGCGGGCAGAACATCAAGGCGGCTATAGCATCTTATAACGGAACCCTGATAGTGACGTTCACAACCTGTCTTACGGATGTTTCCATACAGAAGCGCTTCTTCCAGTCCATAGCCAAAGACGGCGTAGAGGCTGCTTTGGAGACCAACGAGTACCTGCCTCCCATATCGGAAGCTGATCAGGGAAAAAATACGGAAGAAGCAAAGGACGGAAAGGAGGAAGAAGATGGTCAGATGCCCCCAGTGTAACATAAGTCTTTTGCAGGATTATGATACCTGCCCTTTGTGCCATTGCGTGACAGAAGAACTGAGCGAAGAGCAGCAGGAAGCGGTACGCATGCGCTACGGCAACGGAGCGCCTTATCCCAACGCGCAAAGGCGCCAGAGGATACTGCGGTTCTGGCTGCGCCTGATACTCTTCTCTTTTATGGTGAGTGAAGCCATACTGATTGTCATCAATCACTATACCTCGCCTCATGTATACTGGTCTGCGATAACGGGAGCTGCATTTGTATACGGATATCTTTTCCTTCTGTATTGGGTCAAGCACGATTCGGGCTTTGCCTTAAAGGTGTGGCTCCAGATAGTCACAACGATGATAATACTGTATGTTATAGACAGGAATACCGGTAATTACGGTTGGGCGCTGCAATGGGCGATACCCGGCGTGATACTCTTCGGCGACGGTATCGTATTCTTCCTTATGATGCTCAACCGCAGCCGCTGGTGGAGCTACACGCTGCTGCTTCTGTTTCTGGGGGTATGCAGTGTAAGCATAATAAGCCTTGATATAGCGGTGAAAAAGAGCAGTCTGATCCTGCCCATAATATGTGTTATAGTAACCGTTCTGTATTTCTTCGGCACCATACTCTTGGGCGAAAGAGCTGTTAAGAGAGAGCTTAAGAGAAGGTTTCACGTTTAGTCACAAGGAGGGAGCTGTGGATAAAGATACTACAAGCCTGCGTGGCCAGACTGCCCGGCGTATAGTAAATGCAGCCAATCATTTTCCGGTGCTGGGACAGCTGAGGGTGAACGGCGACCTGCAGAATATCAAAAGCAATCTGGAGCCCGAGTGGCGATGCCCGGAGGAGCTGCGGCGCACCATCATCGACATGGATAACTATACCATGGAGATGATAAGTCCTGCGGACCAGTATGATATGATGTGGGACCGTTATGTGATACTGCAGCTGCACGGCGGCGGTTATTACGGCCGTATCCATAATACCTACAGGGATTCGGCAGCGATGTATATAGACATGAGCGGGGGTGCGGATGTGCTCTCTCCCGATTACAGGGTTGCACCTGATCACCCTTTCCCGGCAGCATTGGAAGATGCGGTAGAATCCTACCGCTGGCTTCTGGAACATGACTACTCTCCGGAGCATATAGTGGTGGCCGGGGACAGTGCGGGGGGCGGACTGTCGCTGGCACTGGGACTGTATCTCAGAGATCACGGTATGCCCATGCCGGCAGGCATCATCACGATGAGCGCATGGACAGATCTTACCAAGAGCGGCGATTCCTATCAGGAAAAATATGATGCCGATCCGGTCTTCGGCGGTACCCGCAAGAGTCTGGTGTATAAAGAAGGTTACTATGCGGACCATGATCCCATGGATCCGTATATTTCCCCGATAAACGGCAATTTCCGCGGTTTTCCCCCGCTGCTTATGCAGGTGGGAGAGATGGAGATGCTGCTGGATGATACGCTCTCAGTAGGGGCAAAGGCACGTCATGCCGGCGGCCGCGTTAAGGTTCATGTATACCCGGGTATGTGGCATATTTTCCAGATGGGCTTTAATCTTTATCCGGAGGCTAAAGAAGCCTGGAAAGAGATAAGCCGTTTTTTGCATATAGTGTGGGAGAGATAGGGTATTCCGGGCAGAGTTAGCTTTGTGAAACCATGTGCCCTGTGATAAAATAATCTTTAAATCTTGATGAAAGGAAGCATACATAATGAAAGAACTGATGTTAGGTAACAAGGCTTTCGCCCGCGGTCTTTACGAAGCGGGATGCTGCTTTGTATCCAGCTATCCCGGCACCCCCAGTACCGAGATAACGGAAGAGGCGGTTAAGTTTGATGATATCTACTGTGAGTGGGCGCCCAATGAGAAGGTGGCTATGGAGGCAGCCTTCGGAGCGTCTTTAGCAGGCAGGAGGGTATTCTGCGGCATGAAGCATGTCGGCCTTAACGTGGCGGCAGATCCTCTCTACACTATGGCATATACCGGTGTTAACGGCGGTGTTATCATAGGCGTTGCAGATGATCCGGGTATGCACTCATCCCAGAACGAGCAGGATTCGAGGCATCATGCCATCGCGGCAAAGGTGCCCATGTTAGAGCCCTCCGATTCGGCGGAGAGCCTTGAATTTGTAAAGATAGCTTATGAGCTTTCTGAGGAATACGATACTCCCGTTATCATAAAGATGTGTACCAGAGTGGCACATTCACAGTCGGTAGTGGAGACTTCGGAGCGTGTTGTTCCTGAAAAGAAGGCATATGAGAAAAATATCCCCAAGTATGTCATGATGCCCGGCAACGCCATCAGACGCCATCCTTTTGTGGAAGAGCGTACACGTAAGCTTGCCGCATGGGCTGAGAGTGCAAAGATAAACCGCGTGGAAAAGGGCGGCAAGGAACTGGGTATCATCACTTCATCTACCAGTTATCAGTATGTGAAAGAGGTATTCGGCGACAGCGTATCCGTTCTTAAACTTGGTATGGTCAATCCCCTGCCTGTTCAGCTGATAAAGGATTTCGCCGCTTCCGTCGACAGACTGGTGGTAGTTGAGGAGCTGGATCCCATCATAGAGAACCACTGCAAAGCACTGGGACTTAAGGTTGAGGGCAAGGATCTTCTGCCTCTTGAGGGTGAATTCTCACAGAACCTTATAAGAAAGGCACTGGGTAAGGATGTTCCGGCCGGCAAGGCAGTTAAGGATCAGATACCCATGCGTCCTCCCGTTATGTGTGCGGGCTGTCCTCACAGAGGCCTGTTCTACACGCTCAGCAAGAACAAGTGCACGGTGCTGGGTGATATAGGATGCTACACCCTGGGTGCGGTAGCGCCTCTCTCATCAATAGATATGACGCTCTGCATGGGCGCATCTCTTTCTGCTATTCACGGATATAATATCGCAGGGGAGGGCGAAAACGAAAAGAAGACCGTTGCGGTAATAGGTGATTCAACCTTTATGCACAGCGGTATGACCGGCCTGGCAAATATCGCGTACAACCAGTCGAACTCCACTGTCATAATACTGGATAATTCCATAACCGGTATGACCGGACACCAGCAGAATCCTACGACGGGATACAATATCAAAGGCAATCCCGCCGGGAAGATAGATCTGGAAGCACTGTGCCGTGCCATGGGCTTTAACAGGGTACGTGTGGTTGATCCTTATGACTTAAAGCAGTGCGATGAAGCTGTTAAGGAAGAGCTTGCGGCCGATGAGCCTTCGGTGATAATCTCACGCAGGCCCTGCGCCCTGCTTAAATACGTTAAGCACAATGCACCTCTTAAGGTGAATACCGATAAGTGCATAGGCTGTAAGTCCTGCATGCGCATAGGCTGCCCTGCCATCAGCATTAAGGCAGGCAAGGCTCATGTGGACAATACTCTCTGCGTAGGATGCGGAGTATGCAGTCAGCTCTGCCCTGTGGGCGCATTCGAATAAGGAGGGGACTTAAGGATCATGGAAACTAAGAATGTAATGATAGTAGGTGTCGGCGGACAGGGATCTTTGCTTGCCAGCAAGCTTCTTGGAAAGCTTTTGCTGGATGCGGGATATGACGTAAAGGTATCCGAGGTGCATGGTATGAGCCAGCGCGGCGGAAGCGTGGTGACATATGTACGTTACGGTGATAAGGTCTATTCACCCGTTATCGATAAGGGCGAGGCTGATGTTATCGTAAGTTTTGAATTACTGGAGGCTGCACGCTGGATGGAATATCTTAAACCCGGCGGACAGATCGTTACCAATATACAGCAGATAGATCCCATGCCGGTGATCACCGGAGCTATGAGCTATCCGGAAGAACTGGTAAAGAAGATGACGGATGAAGGTGTAAAGGTGGATGCACTGGACTGCCTTAAGCTTGCTGAAGAAGCCGGATCGTCAAAGGCGGTAAACATAGTGCTGATGGGAAGACTTTCGCATTATTTTGATATGCCCCGCGATGCCTGGATGAAGGCTATGGAGGCAATGGTACCCGCCAAATTCCTGGATATGAACAGGAAGGCTTTTGAACTGGGAGAAAAGGCATAATCAATGGCCAGAGAGCGCGAGAAAAAGATAAGCAGGATCACCAAAGGACATGCATGGCTGTCTATAGTTTTCTATTTTATTGCTTACCATGTGGTGACTTTACTGCTTATCGCTGTTCTCGCGATCGTTTTTTATAACATCCTCTTTGCCAAGGTCAACGGCCAGTACAGTTCCATCGAATACCTGGCTAATATGTACCAGGAGGCAGAGAGGCTGGGCGATGCAAATACCTTAAAGATACTGGATGCCGATGACAGACCCTTCTTTGTCAGGGACATCAACGGAAAGATCATCTATCAAAAAGGAAAGATCACCTGCAGCAACGAAGGCGTCGATCTGGGCATGCCCCTGTTCGGACGGAAGATATTTGTATATACCGATACGGAAAATGATTATTTTGACAAAGGCCTGTGGGGCTTTGTGGGCATTAGGCTGGACGGCGGTGATACCGCGGATGAGGGATCCGCTCTTGCGGAAGCAGTGAAGGAGCATGAAGAGCATATAAAAGAGGCGCTCGGTGAAGATGAAGATCTCAACGTAAAGAGCGGCGAAGAGATACTGCGGGATATATCCGTGAGCAAGCCGGGATTCGGTCTGCTCAACATGGAAGACATGGCGGATTCCATTCCGGTGTGGCTGCCTGTAAGGATAAGCCGCGGACAGACACTGGTGGCAAAAGTCACAATAGGTATGGATGTCGATGACATGGAGCTGATAGTAGCTTTGGTAGAGGCGTTCATACTGATCAACCTTCTGATATTCGTTATCCTTGTTTTCAGTGTGATAAAGAGCATACGCAGGCAGAAAGAGATCACCAATCTCCTGTTCATGGATGATGATACGGACGGAAATAACTGGCTGTGGTTTCTGGTTTATGCCGAGAAGCTCCTGTGCAAGAGGCGCAACGCGGGACGCAGATACGCTCTGGTCAATCTGTATTTTGTAAAGTACAGAAATTACTGTATGATCCATTCGCTTGAGGCCGGCAAGAGGGCTCTGTGGAAAGTTTATCATACGCTGGGCGGATATCTTGGAAAGAGCGCACTGATAGCCCATGTGACATCTTCGAGCTTTGCGCTGCTTATGGAGTTTACCGATGAGGCACAGCTTAAGTCGCAGCTGGACGGCGTGATAAAGGAACTTGAAAAGACCGGTAATGATCATAAGTTCCGCTTCCAGGCCGGAGTAGCGATAATAGATGTTTCGGTAAGACGCGGCAGGATCAGGAAAAGAAAGAGCGTTAATCTGGAGAAAGAGTATAACGATGCATGCACCGCAAGAGAGACCATGGAGCTCAGCGGAGAGTCCGGCATAGTCATCTATGATGACAGGCTCATGGAGGAACAGAAGTGGGTAGATATCGTTACCGAGCATCAGGAGAAGGCGCTTAAGAACGAAGAGTTTGTTGTATACTATCAGCCCAAGTATTCTCCGGATACCAACGAGCTGCGCGGTGCGGAAGCACTTATACGCTGGCAGAGTCCCGAATTCGGTTTCGTCAGCCCCGGCAGGATAATCCCCATATTTGAAAAGAACGGCTTTATCACTGAGATAGACCATTATATGATCAGCCATGTGGCGCGTGACCAGAAGGAATGGATCAAAGCGGGATATACCTGTGTTCCTATTTCGGTAAATGTTTCACGTGCGCATTTTATCGAGAATGACCTGGCCGAGCAGATAAGGGATATGGTCGATGAAGCCGGAGCTCCCAGGGACATGATAGAGATAGAGCTTACGGAGAGTGCTTTCTTTGATGATAAGAATGCGCTCATCAATACGATAAACAGATTAAAGAGTTATGGTTTTTCGGTATCTATGGATGATTTCGGTGCAGGTTATTCCTCACTTAATTCATTAAAGGATATGGCGCTGGATGTGCTCAAGCTGGATGCGGAATTCTTCCGCGGTGACGCCGATTCCGAAAGGAAAGAGATAGTTGTGGCCGAGGCCATACGTCTAGCAAAGAGCCTTAACATGCGTACGGTCGCGGAGGGTGTTGAGGAAAAGGAGCAGGTAGATTTCCTTGCAAAGCAGGGATGCGATATGATACAGGGATTCTATTTTGCAAAGCCGATGCCCGGAGAGGAATACGAAGAGCGTATGCGTAAGAACATGGAAGAGATGCATGCAAAAGCCGCTGCAGAAAAGGCGCAGGCGGAAGATGAGGCATCAAAAGTCGATTGACAAATTACAGGGCATTAAATACAATTATTATTGCAGTGCAAAACATCTTAAAATATCTACATTTCAACTAAAAGAGGAGACAAGAACATGAGCGCTATCACTTACAGCAGTTTACCGGATTTTAATGATGAGCTTTCTGTTACCCGTGAGAGAATGCATTATCCGTCAGGCAGCAGGATCGTTGAGGTGTTGTATGGTGCAAAGGATGCAGAGGGAAATGCGATAAGCCCCGATGCAGCTGCAGAGGATGGTCACGGTACTTTCCTGGCTATACAGGCAGACGGCGGATACCGTCTCTTATGCTGGAAGCATTCTGCTGCAGAAGGCGCCACGGTTGAATACGGTGAAGGATTAAGTGGTGATCCGCTCTCTGTTATCGAAGAGAATATAAAGAAAAAGGATGCGGTACTGGATGAAGCCAGGGAGCTGATGAAGGGAGATGAATATGATAATGCGGCAGTAGACGCCGTACTGGCAAAGTTTGCCGCTCTTCCGGATCATAATACTCCCAAGGAGCAGGATCTGGCAGGACGCTGCAACAGCCTGATAGCCCGTAACAAGGCTGATCTGGATAAGAAAGAGGCTGTAAAGAAGAATACCGAGGCGAAGAAAGCCCTTATCGAAGAGGCAAAGAGCCTTAATGCTCCCGAAGACTGGGATAAGGCTACGGACAGGATGAAGGAGCTGATGGAGCTTTGGAAAAAGACCGGAAGAGCAGGCGCTGATAATGATGCTCTCTGGGAGGAGTTCCATTCCGCACAGCAGGTATTTTATGATAAGAAGCATGATCATTACGAGGCGCAGAGAAACGAGCGCATCAGTGTTAAGGAAAATATAATCGCAAGGGCTTCGGAGCTTACCAAAGATCTTAGCGATATGGAAAAGGTTCATCAGGGACTGGAAGGACTGCTCGAAGAGTGGAAGAAGAGCGGCCAGGCCGGCCATGCCGATGATGAGAGACTGTGGCAGGCGTTCCAGCAGGTACGTAACGATTTTTATGCAAAGCGTAATGAGCTTCGCAAGGAGCGTGATGCGGAGTATAACGCACGCAGGGATGCAAAGAAGGATCTGATCGAAGAGGCAAAGAAGTATGCAGAGTCCGGCGATTACAGCAGGACTGCAGCAGACCGTATGAAAGCCATTAATGAAGAGTGGAAGAAGATAGGTTCTGCAGGAAAACGTTTTGAGGAGAATCTGTGGAAACAGCTCAGAGAAGCCCAGGATGCTTTCTGGAACGGCAAACGCAGCAGCGATTCCCAGCGTCACGAGCAGTGGGTCGAGAATACAAAGGGTGCTATCGAGCGCCGCAAACTGCGTATCGAAAATATAACTGCCAACATCACTAAGCTTAAGGAGCGTCTTGAGACTACCGTAAGCGATGAGAAGAAGGAGCAGATACAGGGCTGGATTGCTGAAAATGAAGAGCAGATAAAGACCCTTCAGGAAGAGATAGACCGCATGGAAAAGGAAATGTAAGGATCAGGCCTTATCGGTTTTTGTGATCTTGCCATTCTCCACGCGGTAGACGATATCGCAATTCTCTATCGTCTTCAGACGATGAGCTATTATGACCATAGTTTTACGACCTTTGAGGCTGCCTATCGCATCCATGATAGCAGCCTCTGTTTCATTATCAAGAGCGCTGGTGGCTTCGTCAAATACCAGCAGATCCGGATCGTTATACAGTGCGCGGGCTATGCCTAAACGCTGTCTCTGTCCTCCGGAGATACGTACGCCGCGGTCGCCTATCACGGTATCAAGGCCTTCGGGGAGTTTTCGTACGAAATCGCCCATCTGTGCTTCGTCCAGTACTTCCCATATACGCTTTTCATCGGCTTCTTTATCAGACAGACCAAAGGCTACATTCTCGCGGATGGTGGTATCCAGCATGTAAATGTTTTGGGCTATATAGCCTATGTTCGAAAACCAGGCGGCATCCCCCGGAGTTACTTCTTTTCCGTCCACCAGTATCTGTCCTTTCTGGGGCTGTAATAGACCAAGCAGTATATCCACGATGGTGGTCTTTCCCGCGCCGGAGGGGCCGATAACACCTACCGATGCCCCGACGGGTATACTCATGCCGGCATTGTCAAATATCAGTTTCTCCGTATTGGGATAATGATAGGAGATATCTTTTAAGAGTATATCCTTCTTAAGATCCTGGGTGTCAGCGGATCTGTCTTCTATCTTTGCATCCTTAAGTCCCGCCAGATCAAGGTCAAGATTATCTACGACCACATCCAGTGAAGGTTCAAAATAAGCTATAGCCGATAAATGCGTTGAAACACGGTTGACCGCAGGCATCAGACGTACGGCTGCCACTCCGAAAGCCATCAGCTGCGGCAGCATGTCTTTAAGGTCATGTCCCATCATTACTGCAACAAACATATAGAACAAAAGCCCCACTATACAGACGGTCTCGATAACAAGACGGGGGAACTGGTTGAATATCGTGTATTTTCCGAGTGCATCGGACTGGGCACGGCTGCCCTCATCAAATCTTTCCAGGAAATACTTTTCTTTTGCGGCCACTTTAACATCCTTGATACCGAAGATACCCTGCTGCATCCACTTCATCATGTTGTTCTGCTCGTTGACACGCTTGTTACCTATCCTTGCCAGTCTGGGTTTTAATATCAGCGCTATAAGTAAGAGCATGGAACCTAAGAGAACAGCCATGCTTAAGGTCATGATAGGATCGATGATCAGCAGCAGCGTACATATACATACGGATACTGCAGACTCGGATATCAGCAGCATGCATTCCTGCAGCAACTCAAAGATATGCGGGATGTCCTTGTTGACTGTCTGGAGCATCATGTTAACATCCGCATTAAGATAGTACTCGTACGGACGGTTTAAATAATCACCCATAAGCCTTATGGAAGTCATGCTGCGTGCATTGGCGATAAAGCGGCTCTGCACTACAGTCAGGATAAAAAGATAGACATTCTTAAAAAAGAATATCCCCATGGTGGTCAGCAGAAGGATACGTACAAAGATGCCGGGATCTATATTTTCAAGCCCTGCCAGACCCAGCACAAATCTAACTTTTTCATTTTCCAGTATCGTATCGGGGCTGACTACGGCAGTAATGAGCGGGATTATGATACCGACGCTCAGCAGTTCCATGAGTGCGCTGAAGAATATGAGTATACACAGAAGGACGACACGCTTCTTCTGTCTGGAATTTAAGACTATCTTAAGTTTTCTGTAAACGTTCATTGATGTATGATCCTTTATCCGGCAGATTTATTCCCAAAGACCGGGATCGGATAACAGGGCCTTGAGCTTATCGTAGATCTCTAAACCTTTTTCCCTGCCGTATTTGGAGATTATCCCTCTGTAAACAGCCATTTTACCGTTTTTGACGCCGTGGCTTTTGGCTGCCAGGCCGGCAACATGGCTTATTATCTCGGTTTCGTACTTTGCTTTGCTGAGTATCTTCTGTACCTCGTTGTTGATACGGGTCACGGAGGAATTGGGGGCTTTATCCGAAGCCGGCTTCTGCGACGTGTTTGCGGTCTTTGTGTTGTGTCTTGATCTTCTTCCCGGAGCGGGAGACAGTATCGGTTTGATTATCTTGTAGATATCCAGATAATCGGGATCCTGGTAAGTATCCCTCAGATCGTTATGTATGGAGGTCAAGGGATTACGCTCATCCGAATGGGAAGAAATGATGCGGAGTACGTCTTTACATACGGCCTCATCATATACTTTACTGAGTTCCTCACGTATAGCTGCAGCCTTATCGTTCTTTGCATCTTCAGACACTGTACCGGCAGCTTTCTGATCTGTATTTACTGTGGAAACGGATCTGCCGCGCTTTTTGCTTTCAGGCTTTTTTTCTTCGGCTGCTGTGTCACCCGCGATGGCTTTTCCGGCTTCTGTCTGGACAGCAGGGGCAGCCTGGGTATTTGAACTGCTGCGGCGTCTGCGTCTGTTTTCGGACGGCTTATTATCCTGCGCGGGATTAACGGCGATACTTCCTCTGCGCTCAACGGTAACATTGCGTCCGTTGGCTCTCCAGAAGGCCATTATATTATCATAATCGTGATCATTGCTTATGATGATGAAGTGCTCGGCGTCCGTGGTACCTATCAGATATCCCAGATAGGAAACCAGGTGCATATCCAGCGACTGCTTTTTAACCGGAACCTCTACGAATTTGAGAGTGGTACTGTTAAAGGTAGCCAGAGTGGCGGTAGTAAGTCTTGCGGCATTTTTTGATGAAAACAGAAATACCAGATCGTTCTGTCCCAGTTCGGAAGCGCCCTTAAGACCGCCTATGCTGACATTTTCAAAATCTATAAGATAAATCGTCATAAAAATCTCCCTACTATACTCTGTGTCCGTAAAACGGATCCAACGCATCCATGCCGCTTGGCACACTCCGTAAAATTATACCATGCAGAGGCTTTTGTTTCAAGCGCGGCCGCCTTCATCAGCCTTCCTGTGCCTCCATTGAAAACGACCAGCATTCATGATAGGATATTAAGGAGTAAATTCTGATCAAAAGGGAGATAAAGAGATGGCATACGATCTTAAGCAGAATGTAAAAGAGATAATGGAGCGTGCGATAGCCGCGGGTGAAGAAAACGGCGGTGTGTTCATCCTTTATAAGGATGGGGAAAAGGTTCTGGAGCAGGCGGCCGGGTATGCGGATGTAAAGGAAAAGAGAGCTTTTGCGAATGATACCATCTGCCGCATATATTCATGTACGAAGATATTTACCTCCCTTAGCGCGATGATACTTATGAGCCGGGGGAAGCTTGATACGTTCTGGGAAGTGTCGCGTTTCTTCCCGGAATTTGAAAATGCCTATTATATAAAAGGCTGGAAGAAGACAGGCTGCAGACAGGTGACTGTAAGAGATCTGCTCAATATGACTTCGGGTCTGGCTTATCCGGGCGATGGACATGAAGGTGCCGCGCAGACAAATGAATTATGGGCAAAGCTCGATGAGAGCATAAGAAGCGGAAAAAGCATGAGCACGCAGGAATTTGTGCATGAGATGGGTAAGCTGCCGCTTATGTTTGAGCCGGGAAGCGAGTGGATGTACGGATCATCTGCGGATGTGCTGGGTGCGGTCATAGAAAAGATAAGCGATATGGAACTGGCGGATTTTATGAAGAAGGAGATAACGGATCCGCTGGGTATGACTGATACGGACTTTTATGTACCGGCGGAAAAGAGGGACAGGCTGGCTGTGCTATATAAGAATGCCGGTGAAGATCCTGATGAAGTGGATTTTGTTAATCTGTGTATTTATGATGTTAAAGAGCGGCCTGCGTTCCAGTCGGGCGGTGCGGGATTATTCTCCACGCCGCAGGATCTGGCAAAGCTGGCTTGTGAACTGTCATCGGGGAAGGCCGGGATCGCAAACAGATTTATGGTGGATTTTATGAGGACCAATGGCCTTGACGGAAAGCAGCGTACATTTGCGAACTGGGATTCCTTAAAAGGATACGGATACGGCAATCTTTTAAGATGCCATGAAAATCCCGGTCTCTCCGGGAGTTTCGCACCCGCAGGCGCCTTCGGCTGGGATGGCTGGACAGGACCTTATATGCTGATACATCCGGAAAGCAAAACGGGGATAATGCTGTGCCTGCAGCGTACCGATGCCGGCAGCAGCCAGCTGTCCAGAAGTCTTGTAAATGCGGTCTTCGGAAGCATGCAGGAAACAGACATCATAAGAAAGTCTATACCGTTATTCTCTTGAGATCTTTGGCCATGATACCGGTCTTTACATTAAGGTGGGTAACATATCTTAAGACGGCACCGGCAGCGCTTAAAACCCATACCAGGCCGGTAGACCACCATATACCTGATGCTCCGAAGCCTAAGTAGCTTGTCATCAGCAGGGGGATCGTAAACCTGCCGGCCACCTCTACGATGCCGTTAAAGAGTGCAAAGAATGCATCGCCCACTCCGGTGAGCACGCCGCGTACCACATAGATCATTCCCAGAGCTACGTAAAACAAGCTGTTTATACGAAGTCCCATGGCTCCCAGCCTGATGACTTCCGGCTCGGGAACAAAGAGGGATGTGATGGCTCCGCCGAAAAACTGCATAACAAACATCATTGCTGCAGTGATCGCGATCATGATCATGGTGCCTTTACGGTATCCTTCATAGACGCGGTCATATTTTTTGGCTCCGTAATTCTGTCCGCAGAAGGTAGAGAGTGAAGCACCCAGGGTCATATAAGGCTGGTGGATAAGCTGCTCTATCCTGTTGGTGGCCGTAAACGCAGCCAGTACCGTGGGGCCGTAAGAATTGACTATACGCTGTACGGCCATGGATGAGATGGCGATAAGCGCGAACTGTAAGGACATGGGTACGCCCAGACGTACGACCTTAAATGACATATCCGCATTTAATTTAAAATCGCTTTTTGTGAGTTTGAAATAGGTATTGGTCATCCGGGCAAAGATACCGCAGCTTACAGCCGATATAAACTGTGATATGACGGTAGCCAGAGCCGCGCCCTGTATACCCATCTTTAAGTAGTAGACAAAAAGTATATCCAGGACTACGTTCACTACGGTGGAAATGATCAGGAAATACAGGGGAGACTTTGAATCCCCCAGCGCCCTTAGCATAGCGGACATATAATTATAGAGGGAAACGAACAAAAGCCCCACACACATATAGCGTACATACATAGTGGCATCGGCAAATACTTCTGCGGGTGTGCCAAGGATCCTTAACAGATCGGGAGCCAGGATAAAGCCTGTGATCCCGAATAAAAGAGGGACGATCAGCATGATGAAGCCGGTGTTCACGATGCAGTTCTTTACTTTATCGTCATCATGGGATCCGTAATACTGGGAGGCGATGATACCGCCGCCGTTTCCTATGCCGTTGCAAAGGGCAAAGAATAAAAAGGTTATGGAAGACGTGGCGCCTACCGCTGCTAATGCATTGGGGCCTACGACCCTTCCGACTATAACGGAATCGGCTATATTATATATCTGCTGAAACAGATTGCCGATCAGAGCCGGGATGGCAAAAAATATTATGTGTCTGACGGTATTTCCGCTTGTCATATCTGTTGTTAAAGCATTCTTCATAGCAATTTCACCAAAAAAATAATGTGTCATTTGTAAGTAACAACTGTAATATACTTCAGGGAAGGGGTATCATCTTCTTATTCTTTGATGTAAATTTTATCAGTTTTTGTTGTGATTTTTGACAAAAAATGATATTGTTATTAAACAAAAAATAATAAGCCGGATTATACCGGGGATGGTATAATTCCCCTCTTCCGGGGATAAAGGGCGGAAAGTGCAGGTGAATATGGATTACAGTCAATACGAAACCTACGATTTTGACAGCAGAAGTGCTTTTAATATGTACACGGGAAATAAGGAGCGCAGTTATCATATGCATTGGCATTCTTATGGGGAGATAGTGCTGGTGGGCCCCGGAGATACCAATATCTTTATGGTCAATCAGAATACCTATAAGCTGGTGCCCGGAGATTTTGTGCTGATGTGGCCCATGGAGATGCATGCCATAATAGATGCGGACAGGGAAAAGGCCATGGTCATACAGTTTTCAAATGCCTTTATGAATTCCCTCTTCGACCTGCAGAGGATAATGCATTTATACAGGAATCTCCATGTGATCTGTATCAACGCCCACAGGGAGCTGGTAATGAAGCTTCAGGGTATAGTGCAGAAGATGACCGATATCTTTTATTCAAATGCCAATGACCGTGAGCTCAAATGCTGTATGCTCCTGATGGAATTCATGCTTACCATGGATGAGCACAGAGGAGAATTTGCTACGGAGCTGAGCATGGAAGACAGTGGCAGCTATACAGATGATGTAATGCGCCGTATGATGGCTGTTACCGATTATATCAAGAACAATCTTACTTCGGATGACCTCTCACAGGGAGCTATGGCCGAGATGGCGGGCATCAGTAAGGACTACTTTTCAAGGATATTCAAAAGTGTTACCGGCATGAATTACAGCAAATGGCTTAATATGATAAGACTTGAAAAGGCTACCGAACTGCTGGCCACAAATGACAGATCCCTTACAGAGATCGCAATGCTCTCCGGATTCCAGAGTATACCCAGTTTTAACAGGGTCTTCAGAAGTGAGAAGGGCATGGCGCCCGGTGAATACAGGGCGCTCTTTACCAATACCTGATGTATCAGCACAGGTTTAAGAGAGGAAATTATGGAAAAGTTTAGTGTTAAAAAACCGTTTACCGTACTGGTGGGTGTGATCGCGATCATAGTTCTGGGTATCGTGAGCCTCACCAACATGCAGCTCGATCTGTTACCGAATATCTCACTGCCTTATCTTATGGTGCTGACCACCTATCCCGGAGCCAGCTCCGAAAAGGTGGAGGCAGAGATCTGCGAGCCTATGGAAGCATCGCTGGGTACGATCAACGGCGTAAAGAATGTAATGAGTGTATGCAGTGAAAACTACGGCATGGTACAGCTGGAATTTACGGATGATACCGACTTGGATAGCGCGATGGTGAAGGTTTCCAGCGCGCTTAATACTTTACAGCCGTATCTGCCGGATGATGCGGGTACTCCTTCCATAATAGAGATAAGTACCGATATGGTAGCCAGCGTATACCTGGCCGTAAGTATGGAAGGAATGGAGATAGAGCAGCTATCACAGTTCGTCCGTGACGATATCACACCCCAGTATGAAAAGCAGAACGGCGTTGCTTCGGTGACCACGCTGGGTCTGGTAGATAAAAGCGTGGAAGTAAGGCTTAACGAGGAGAAGATAGATAAGCTTAACGATCGAATCCTGGCTACAGTTGATGATGCATTTGCGGATGCGATGGAACAGCTGGATGATGCAAAGAAGCAGCTGGATGATTCCCAGGTAACCCTTGATGAGAACCGCGAAAAGCTTGAAGATTCCAAAAAGGAAATAGAAGACGGCAAGAAGGAGCTGAGGGATTCCGAGAAGGAATTGGAAGACGGTAAGAAGGAGCTTGCCGACGGCAAGAAAGAATGGGAAGACTCCAAGCTGGATCTGGAAAAGGCCGCACAGGAACTTGAAGATAAGAAGAAAGAATCAAATGCCAAGCTGGCAGATCTGAGTTATCAGCTGGACCAGGCATCGGCATCACTTGCGGCGCTTAAGGCGCAGCTGGCTCAGGATGAGGCTTCACTGCCTGCATTAAAGAGCGGTCTTAAAAAGATAAAAGACGGTCTGGCAAAGATAGAGGAAGCTCTTAAAGCTATTGAAGAGCTGGAAGCAGCAGGCATTACCGCAGAAAACATCGATGCTACGATAGAGACACTTAAAGCCGGCATAGCGGCGATAGAAGAACAGATAGCGACTCTTGATCCCGATACGCCGGGATATGATCAGATCATAGAGGGGCTTAAGACTAAGCTCGAAGAATTAAAGACACAGCTGGCCGTACTGGAACAGGCGAAGCCCGTACTGGAACAGAAAGAGACACTCATAAGCCAGAAAAAAACACTTGAAGATCAGAAGACTTCCGTTGAATCACAGATACAGATAACGGAAGCTACGATAAACGGTCTTAAATCTGCCATAGCCGAATCGGAAGGCCAGGTGGAGAGCGCCTATAAGGAACTGGAGGCAGGCAAGCTGGAAGCGGCAGCAGCACTGGGCAGCGCGGATGCGCAGCTTACTATAGGAAAGACGCAGCTTGAGAGCGCCGGATCACAGTTTGACAGTGCTGAGGATCAGCTGGAAAGTGCACAGAAACAGATAGACAGCGGCTGGGACAGCATTACAGAAGGTGAGAAACAGTTAAAGGACGGCATCGAGCAGATAGATGACGGACAGAAGCAGATAGATGACGGCTGGAAAGATTATGAGGATGCATTAAAGAAGTTTGACAAGCAGAAAGCGGAGGCAATGAAGACTGCCAATGCAGACCAGCTGCTGACTCTTGATGCGCTGACCGGACTTATTTATGCGCAGAATTTTGAGATGCCTGCAGGATATGTGGACGATACCATGGATACATCCTGGCTGGTGAAGGTTGGACAGAACTACGAAGAAGTAGGTGAGCTGTCCGACATAGTGCTCACAAATATCGATAAAGTGGGTGATATAAAACTGGGTGATGTGGCGGATATCACGGTGATCGATAACTCAAAGGACAGCTATGTGCGTCTTGGAAGCAATAAGGCCGTGATCCTCTCTATCTTTAAGAGCAGTACTGCAGGTACCAATGACCTTTCAAAGACTATAGATGAAGCTTCAAAGGAACTGATGGCAGCTCATCCGGGCATGAATGTTACCACTCTGGTGGATATGGGTGATTACATCGACCTTATAGTCAAGAGCGTGCTACAGTCCATGGTCATAGGCGCCATCCTGGCAATAGTGATCCTGGCCATATTCCTTAAGGATGTTAAGCCTACACTGGTGGTAGCGATCAGTATCCCGGTTTCGGTACTGGGAGCGCTGATCTGCATGTACTTTACCAAGATATCACTCAACATGCTGTCGTTATCAGGTCTTGCGCTGGGTATAGGTATGCTGGTGGATAACTCCATAGTGGTCATGGAAAACATATACCGAATGCGTGTATACGGAATTGAAGCACCGCGTGCGGCTGTGCAGGGAACCAGACAGGTGGCAGGTTCGATCATTGCATCCACACTTACCACAGTCTGCGTATTCCTTCCCATGGTATTTACCACGGGTCTTGTGCGTGACCTGATCGCGCCTATGTGCCTGACTATAGTATTCTGTCTTATGGCTTCGCTCTTTATGGCTATGACGGTCGTTCCTGCGTCGGCATCAACACTGCTCAGGAATGCAAAGCCCAAGGAGCATGCGCTCTTTGATAAGGTAATGGTACTTTATGAGAAGGTACTGCGCTTCTGCTTAAGGATCAAGATAGTACCTATCGCGATAGCGCTGGGACTGCTGATATTCTCGGGATTCATGGTACTTCGCATGGGTATAGTGGTCATTCCCGAGATGACCATGAACCAGATACAGGCCGATATCAGCTATCCCGAAGATATCACCAGGGAAGAAGCATACGAGACTACGGATAAGGTTATAGAGCGTCTGCTCAAGATAGAGGGCATCGGAAGCATCGGCGTAATGAGCGGCGACGGAAGTGCACTTCTGGTATCACAGGCTGCCAGCGATTCCGGAGCATTCAGACATATGTCGTTTATGATGAAGACAGAGAATGAGAATGCCGGAGAAGAAGAGATAACGCGTATCAATCATGAGATAGCGGCTATAGGTGAGGAACTCAATATAGATATGACCCTTTCGGACATGTCTTCGGAGATGGATTCGCTTACCGGCGGTTCAGGTCTTTCGATCAATGTCTACGGTCCCGAGATCCCTGAACTCACACGTATCACACAGGAGATCTGCGATATAGTGGATACCATCGACGGATATGAGGAGATATCAAACGGATCCGAAGATGCAGGCAAGGCAATGCACATCACGATAGATAAGAACAAGGCTATGAGCATGGGCCTCAGCGTGGTGCAGATCTATCAGGACATCAATAAGAAGCTGACCCACTCAAAGAGTGCAGTAAACATAACAGTGGACGGCATTGATATGGATATAGTGGTAGTGGATGAAACGCAGCCGCTTACTTATGAGAATATCCTGGATTATACCTTCCTGATAGAGAAGGTTGATGATGACCGCGACACCATACATGAGGAACATAAGCTCAGTGAGTTCGCCACGGTTGTGGTAAATGACGAACTAAACAGCATCAACAGAAAGAACCAGAGCCGTTATATGACCGTTACCGCTTCGGTGGGTGAAGGGTACAATACCACGCTGCTCACCAGGAAGTTAAAGCCTTTGCTGGATTCCTACAAAATGCCCCAGGGCTATTCCCTGGAACTGGGTGGTGAGTATGATTCAGTACTGACCATGGTCAAACAGATGACACTGGTAATGATTCTTGGACTTTTAATGGTGTATCTGGTAATGGTAGGACAGTTTCAGAGTCTCCTAAGTCCCTTCATCGTGCTATTTACCGTGCCACTGGCATTTACGGGAGGTTTCCTGGCGCTGTGGCTGACGGGCGAGAACCTTTCGGTCATCAGTATACTGGGTATCATAGTGCTGATGGGTACTGTCGTTAATAACGGTATCGTGTTCGTGGATTATGCGAACCAGTTAAGGAAGGGCGGCCTTGACCGTACCACGGCTCTGGTGCTCGCCGGTAAGACACGTATGCGTCCCATCCTGATGACGGCGCTTACCACGATCCTTGCGGAATCTGCCTTGATACTGGGAGATGATATGGCGGCACAGATGGGCCGCGGTATGGCTCTGGTAATCGCAGGCGGTTTGGCGTACGCCACCTTGATGACGCTGTTCATCATTCCTGTCATGTACGACATACTCTTTAAGAAGCAGCCGCTTGATGTCAATACCGGCAGCGAGAGCCTGGATGATATCCCCGATGATGCGGCAGAGTATCTGAAGACACAGGGAGAATAAAACGGAGATATGTTTTGTAAATAAGTATATAATCTGATACAATGATAAATAGTGCGTTTCATCCTATCAGGAAGGGGTGGCGATTTGAGCAGAAGAAAAAGAATTGCATTGTTTGCATCATTCCCGGAGCTCGTGCATGTCCGCAGGATCATGGATGGCATACGTTCCCAATGCGCGAAATACGATTATGATCTGTGCGTATTTGCGTCCAGTACACATCTTTCGTTCCCGCATGTGAATTATATGAGAGGTGAGACGAATATTTTCGAACTGGCTAATCTCGATGAGATCGACGGAGTGATCATCGACCAGTCAACCATGACCGGCGATAAGGATGATCATACTCTTAAGAGGCTTATGGAGAGGCTGTTTGAGCATCCCGGTCTGCCCAGGTGCAGCTTAGAGATATCAGTGGAAAATACAAAACTGATAAAGAATGACAATGAAGCGGTACTGAGGGAAATGTGCCGTCATGTGATAGAAAAGCATGGCAGAAAGAAGATATGTCTGCTTACCGGCTATAAAGGTAACGAAGTAGCCGAGGAGAGACTTAAGATATTTCTGGATGAAATAGACAGACATGGCCTGGAAGTGCTGCCCGAGCATATCATTTACGGGGATTTCTGGTACTTCAGCGGGGATACACTGGCAAACCGGATATGCGACGGAGAGGTAGAGATGCCCGACGCCGTGATCTGTGCCAGCGACTGTATGGCTATAGGCCTGATAGAGCGCCTTTCAAAGAGAGGGATAAAGATCCCCGAAGATATAATGGTAATAGCCATCGATGCCACGGACGAGGCGGCTATAAATCCCATCACCTTAAGTTCCTACGATACCGGTGATGTGGCCATGGGGGCTGACGCCGTTGATTATCTGCGCAGTGTGATGGAGCCGGAAGCGGATATAATACCGCTTGAAAAGAGCAGCAATATGTATTTCCATCCCGGAGCCAGCTGCGGCTGCTGCCTGGATCCCATCTATGCTATGAAGAGGTTCAGGGATTCGCTTTATATCTGTTCCTATAATCATGCGGATGAAGAGATGGTGGATCATGTAAGCATAGGTTCGCTTATGGAGAGCTATTCGCTGGAGATCTTTACCGCTTCTGCTTCACCGGAGGAATGTCTTGGCTCTATAGCAGGGTTTAAGGATCTTTTGAGACCTTTTCAGAATTTCTACCTGTGTCTTAAGGACAACTGGCTGGAAGTATCCGATATGACCTATGAAGGCTATCCCGAAAAAATGAGTACCTTTGTATCCAGCTCCTGTATAGATGAAGAGGAATATTACGGTTTTAATAAAGCCGTAAGCTTTGATACCGCCATCATGCATCCGCAGCTGTATAAAGAACGCAAAGAGCCTTCGGTATTCTACTTTTCACCGCTTCACTTTGACGGAGTGCTGCTTGGATATGCGGTACTTCAGCGTGCACTCTTAAACCAGCCGGTGATAAATGTGGTTTATCGTAACTGGCTGCGCTATATCAATAACGGTCTTGAACTGGTGCGTTCAAAAGAACGTCTGCAGACCCTGTCCATACGTGATCAGATGACAGGGGCGCTAAACCGCAGGGGAATGTACGAAAAATTCTCTGTAATGCAGGCTAAAGCTTCGGAAGACGATACTGTATTTGTCGGCGTTATCGATATGGACGGACTTAAGTATATCAACGATACTTTTGGCCACAGTGAGGGTGATATAGGCATCAGGTGTCTAAATTCGGTTCTTTCGAGCATAGCGCGTTCCAATGAGATAGTGGTCAGGAGCGGTGGTGATGAATTCTTCCTTATAGGTGTGGGTAAATACACCAGAGAGGACGAAGCTGCCAGGGCCGCAGAGTTTACGGCTGCGGTAGCCAATAAATCCGCCGCCCTGCATAAACCGTATAATGTTTCTGCCAGCATAGGCTGTATGGTCTTTGAGGATTGTAAAGAAGTCGATCTGGATAACGCCTTGAGCGAGGCGGATGAGAAGATGTACAATTATAAGATGCGGCACAGAAGGCACCGCATGGTATAAAAAGTATAAACCGGTAAAAAAGCAGGGGACTGTGTCGATCACAGTCCCCTTTCTTATACTTCTTTATCTGACCGCTTATCAGTGCAGGTCTTTCCACTTCCAGTTTACTACTTCGGGAAGGTCTACACCGTAGTCGCTGATGTACTGCTTGTGCTCTACCAGCTTATCGCTCATCTTCTGATACAGATATGCGCCGCGGTTTCCAAGCTGGGGCAGGAACTTAAGTGCATCCTGTACAAGGTGGAAACGGTCGATATCGTTCTGTACACGTACATCGAAGGCTGTAGTGATGGTACCCTCTTCCTTGTAGCCGCGTACATGCATCAGACGGTTGTTGTGACGGCGGTAAGTCATCTCGTGTACCAGGGTTGCATAACCATGGAAGTTAAAGATGACGGGCTTATTGGTAGTGAAGAGCATATCGTACTCTGCATCGGAGAGTCCGTGAGGATGCTCTGTCTTGGGAACCAGCTTGAAGAGGTCGATAACGTTGATGAAACGGATCTTGATATCGGGAAGCTCTTCACGAAGGATGGATACTGCTGCAAGTGCCTCAAGGGTAGGGGTCTCACCTGCGCAAGCGAATACGATATCCGGCTCCTGTCCCTGATCGTTTGAAGCCCAATCCCAGATGCTGATACCCTGTGTGCAGTGCTTAACTGCTTCAGGCATGGACAGCCACTGGGGACGGGGATGCTTGGAAGCGATAACAACGTTTACGTAGTTGCGGCTTCTTAAGCAGTGATCCATGGTAGAGAGCAGGCAGTTGGTGTCTGCGGGCAGATAGATACGTACAACGTCTGCCTTCTTGTTTGCAATGTGATCCATGAATCCGGGATCCTGGTGGGTAAATCCGTTGTGGTCCTGCTGCCATACGGTGGAGCACATAAGGAGGTTGAGTGATGCGATCTCCTCTCTCCAGGGCAGCTGGTTGCAGACCTTAAGCCACTTAGCATGCTGAGCGCCCATCGAATCGATGATACGTGAGAATGCTTCGTAGGTATTGAAGAAGCCGTGACGTCCGGTAAGCAGATATCCCTCAAGCCAGCCTTCGCACATATGCTCGGAAAGCATGGAGTCCATTACACGGCCGAATCGTGAAAGATGATCGTCCATCTCGCTCTGCTGTGCGTTCCAGTCGCGGTTCTCAACTTCGAATACTGATGAGAAACGGTTGGAGTTGTTCTCATCGGGTGAGAAGATACGGAAGTTTCTAGCATCCGCATTGAGTTTGAATATGTCACGGATATAGTTGGAAAGATTAGCTGTATCCTGGCTTTCCTTTGAACCGTGTGCTTCGGTATTGAAAGCGTACTCACGGAAATCGGGCAGGCGCAGATCACGCAGGAGCTTACCGCCGTTTGCGTGAGGGTTCATACCAAGTCTTGCATCTCCCTTGGGAGCAAGAGCTTCTATCTCGGGAAGAACGCGTCCGTTCTCATCAAAGAGCTCTTCGGGCTTGTAGCTGTGCAGCCAGTCGGAGAGGATCTGAAGATGCTCGGGCTTGTCCATCATTACGGGAACCTGGTGAGCTAAGAAGTTGTCTTCGATGCGGTTTCCGTCTACTACCTTGGGACCTGTCCAGCCCTTGGGTGTACGAAGTACGATCATGGGCCATACGGGACGTGTAGCATCGCCGCTGGTACGTGCATGCTTCTGTATCTCTTTGATCTTCTCGATCACGATATCCATGGTCTCTGCCATCTTGCGGTGCATTTCCATGGGTTCGCTGCCTTCAACAAAGTAAGGCTCCCATCCGTTACCGTGGAAGAAATCGATAAGCTCCTGCTTGTCGAGACGTCCGAAGATGGTAGGGTTTGCGATCTTGTATCCGTTTAAGTGAAGGATAGGAAGAACAGCACCGTCGCCGATGGGGTTGATGAACTTGTTGCACTGCCATGAAGTAGCCAGAGGGCCTGTCTCTGCCTCGCCGTCACCTACAACTACGGTAGCGATCAGCTCGGGGTTATCAAAGATAGCGCCGCATGCGTGTGCGATCGAATAACCGAGCTCGCCGCCTTCATGAATGGAACCGGGAGTTTCGGGTGCACAGTGGCTGGGAACACCGCCGGGGAAGGAGAACTGCTTGAAAAGCTTCTGCATACCTTCCTCATCGCGGGAGATATTGGGATAGATCTCGCTGTAAGATCCGTCGATGTAATCGTTTGCTATAAAGAAGTTTCCGCCGTGTCCGGGACCGGAGAGCAGGATCATATCCAGATCGTAGCGCTTGATCACACGGTTGCAGTGTGTGAAGATGAAGTTCTGTCCGGGAACGGTTCCCCAGTGACCTACGATCTTTTTCTTGATCATGCTTTCGGTCAGGGGCTTCTTAAGAAGAGGATTCTCTAAAAGATAGAGCTGGCCTGCAGAAAGATAGTTTGCTGCACGGAAGTACTTATCCATGTTCTGCAGGAGTTCGTCGGTAATGGGACCCTTTTCGACAATGGTGTTTTCCATAAATATATTTCCTTTCTACTTAATTATATGTTTTGAATTTTTGACAGCAAATACGATACTCCAATTAGGCTTATTCGTCAATGTAACTTATTTCCGAAAAAAGACGCCGCAAGTGCGCCGGCTTTAGTCAGATTTATGCAATTTTCACAATTTATAAGGCGCTTGTTACACTTAATGACGGGTGGTATAATGTGAAAAGCCGTAAAATGAGTTTAGATGAGGACAGATCATGAGAGATATTTTCGATACACATGTTCATTATGATGATGATGCCTTTGATGAGGACAGGGATGAACTGATAAGAAGCCTTCCTTTAAGCGGAGTGGCAAAGGCCGTGGATGTGGGGGCGAGCATAGCCTCGAGCAAGAAGGCGCTTGAGCTGGCACATACTTACGACCATATATACTGTGCGCTGGGAGTGCATCCGGAGGAGGTGCATTCGTTCGATGAGGAAGGCAGGCAGTGGCTGATCAGCGCGCTGGATGATAATAAATGCGTAGCCCTTGGTGAGATAGGGCTTGATTATCACTGGAAGGATGTGGATCCCGCAGATCAGAAAGAGGCTTTTATATGGCAGCTTAAGCTGGCTGCTTCCAAAGACATAACGGTGGTGATCCACTCACGTGAAGCAGCAAGGGATACAGCGGATATACTTAAAGAGTACCATAACGGCTGCGGGATCATTCACTGCTTCTCCTATTCGAAGGAGATGGCGCTGGAATTTCTGGATATGGGCTATTATATAGGTATAGGCGGAGTACTTACTTATAAGAATGCAAAGAAACTGGTGGAGGCGGCTTTGGCCATACCGATGGAGCGTATAGTCCTTGAGACCGACGGCCCCTATCTTTCGCCCGAGCCGCTTCGGGGAAAGCGTAATATATCGCCGAATATTGCGTATGTCATCACTAAGCTGGCACAGATAAAGGGTATTACGGAAGAGGAAGTAAGGGAACATGCCTGGGTCAATGCACACAGGATCTACAGGCTTAAGATCTGATAAGGGAAACGGAGATGATCGGAATGTATATAACGGCAGAGGATATGCAAAGACCGGAACTTTCGGTGTATGCGGAGACTTCGGAGGTGCAGCTGAGGCGCTGCAATGAGCCTGCACCCGGATGCTTTATCGCAGAGAGTTTAAGGGTGATAGGACGAGCTTTGGATGCGGGATACGAACCGGTCTCTCTGCTGATAGAAGAAAGGCACTCGCAGGAAGAAGTGGTAAAGCGCTGCGCGGATGTTCCTGTTTATGTAGGCAGTAATGATACGCTCAGTAAACTGGCCGGATATAAACTGACCGGCGGCGCGCTCTGTCTTATGAAGCGCAGGAGGCTTCCGGATATTTCCGAAGTATTAAACGGTGTGAGTAAGGTGGCGGTTCTGGAAGGCATCAATAATCCGACAAATGTCGGGGCCATATTCAGGAGTGCCGCGGCGCTGGGAGCGGAGGCGGTGCTGCTGACTCCCGATTGCAGTGATCCGCTTTACCGAAGGGCTGCCCGGGTATCCATGGGAACGGTGGTATCCCTGCCCTGGACGTATTTCGGAAAGGACCGCAGAGCGGATGTGGCTGCGCTTAAGGCGGCCGGCTTTACCACCGTGGCCATGGCGCTTAAGGAAGATTCCGTTAAACTTGGCGCTGAGACAGATAAGGGCCAAAAAACAGCAGTGTTTCTTGGAAATGAGAACGACGGTCTGTCGGATGAGACTATAAGGGAATGTGATATGACCGTGATGATACCGATGATGAACGGCGTAGATTCGCTTAATGTTGCCGCGGCCAGTGCCGTGGCTTTCTGGGAACTGCTGCGCTAGATCGCGGCTCCTTATCTATTGAAAGGCGATTCAGCTGTTGTTGTCAGCCGAAACGTTTCTTACCATCAGTTCCAGTTCCCTTGAGGAGATACGGTGACAGTTATGTCCCCAGATGATATTCTGTTCCAGTCTGTCGGAGGTGGCCACGCTTATATCATATTTCTTATTGTTCTTTGCGGTAAAGCGTTCTATATACTGATCCGCTGTTTCATTTTCTGCAGTATATACTACCTGAAGATCCACGGGATAATGCATCATGTGCCCGCGTCCTTTTACACGGTAAGCATCAAATACTATCATCAGCTCACAGCCTTTATATCCCTGATAATTCGATAACAGATCGATAAGCTTATCCCTGGCGCTGTCTAAATTATCTGCAGCCAGGCTTTTTAATTCGCTCCAGGCGAATATGCAGTTATATCCGTCCACCACTAAAAAGGGTGTTTTCTTTTCGATGGGTCTGTACTGATAATCATCATATTTATCGGTTTCAAAAGGTTTGGGAGCAGCACTTTTTCCCACGCCTTTGCGTTTTTCGGCGGCAGATCTGACGCTGCTTGTGCTGTTGGAATAAAAGGTCTTGTTGAGAATTGCATCCACTTCTTCAGTACCTAAGGACGGGCCGTCGTAAGATTCCGATAAGTGCTCTGTTAACGTGTTGTCTTCTGCGGCAGCGGGGTGCATCAGCGGGCTTTCGACATGCATGTAGTCGTATACTTCGTTCCAGGGTACGACAAAGCCCGCACCATGCGCGCAGAATACGGAATCGGGAGTATTGCGCAGATCAGCCTGCGGTGAATAGGCTTTTTCTTCGATGATCTCCCCGGCGTTATGGCAGATATCATATCCGGCCAGGCTTAAGGAAATGCTGCCGCTGCCTGCGGTATAGGCAGCCAGATCCTTTGCATAATTCCTTATACAGGCCACCGGCGCGCGCCCGGTCAGAAAGGCTCTGTCACCTTCGGTGACGGGAGGGTCCATACTGCCGCTCATCGCATCTATATCAGTCATCGCACGTCCTACGTTTGTTGCGGGCAGGTCTATACGGAAGAAATACCAGGGCTCCAGTAAGATGCTGTCTGCATACATGAGTCCGTGCCTTACGGCGCGGTATGTGGCCTGGCGGAAATCGCCGCCTTCGGTATGCTTGGGGTGTGCGCGGCCGGTGAGTATGCTGATCTTTACATCGGTAAGCGGCGAGCCGGTAAGCACACCGCGGTGCATTTTCTCCTTAAGATGAGTGAGGATCAGCCGCTGCCAGTTCTTTGAAAGTATATCTTCACTGCATACCGAATCAAAGTGCATACCGCTGCCTCTTTCGGCGCTTTCGATCAGAAGATGCACTTCCGCATAGTGCCGCAGGGGCTCAAAATGCCCCACGCCTTCTACACTGCCGTTTATCGTTTCCTTATAGACTACGCGTCCTTCGCCGAAATCGATATCAACGCCGAAGCGGTCGTGCATATTGCGCCTTAGTACCTGCAGCTGTACTTCACCCATTACCTGTACGAGGATCTCCTTGTGTTCTTCATTAAAGCTTATATTTAGCTGGGGATCTTCTTCTTCGATCACGCGCAGATATTTAAGCAGGGTGGAACTGTCCGTAGTATCGGTGGCAAATGCGCTGTAACCCAGTACGGGTTCGAGTAACAGGGACGGGCTGTCGGATAAAGCGCCATAGCCGCTTCCCATACGGCTTTCGTTAAGACCTGTTACAGTGCATATACAGCCGGCAGAAACAGAATTCCTGCTTTCATATTTTTCTCCCGAATAGACACGTATCTGGTTTATCTTTTCTTCATTTAAAATATCCTTAACTTTAAGCTCTCCGCCAAGTATCTTCATATGCGTAAGGCGTTCGCCCTTTGTGTCGCGGCTTATCTTAAATACACGTGCGGAAAACTCTTCGCCGTAAGAAGGCTCAAGGGTATATGTTTCAAGCAGTTTTATAAGCCCGTCTATACCATCGAATTTAAGGGCGGAGCCGAACAGACAGGGGAAGAGGGCGCGTTTGCCGATGAGAGAGGCTATCTGCCGGCTGTCTACTGCGGAAGGATCGTCAAGATATGCTTCCATCAGATCTTCATCGCAGGTGGCTATGCTTTCTATCAGCTCATCGCTTAAGTTGCTGAAATCAAGACAGTTATCGGAGAGCTTTTCCCTTATCAGTGAAAGGATCCGGTCTTTATCTGCGCCGGGCTGGTCCATTTTATTAACAAAGATGAAACAGGGGATATTGTATTGTTCAAGAAGCGACCAGAGCGTGAGTGTGTGGCCTTTGACACCGTCTGCGGCGCTGATAAGAAGTATGCAATAGTCGAGTACCTGCAGTACGCTTTCGGCTTCGGCGGAAAAGTCCACATGCCCCGGAGTATCGAGCAGGGTTATGTGTCTGTCTCCGAAAGCCAGCTCTGCCTGCTTGGAGATGATGGTGATACCGCGCTCGCGTTCCTGTGGATCGTTGTCAAGAAAGCTGTTGCCGGAATCGACACGTCCGGCCTGCCGAAGAAAGCCGCTTTTGTATAAAAGCGCCTCTGTCATTGTAGTCTTTCCGGCATCAACGTGTGCGAGTATACCTAAAACCATTAAAAAACACCTCCGCATCGGTCGTATTTATTATACGACTGATCGGAGGATGCGACAAGTGCTGCAGACTGAGCATATATCAGAGAAGGTCACTTAGTTTTTTGCCGTAGAAGAAATCGTGTACCAGTTTATCGTATTCCTGCCACATGGGAAGGGTAGGACATTTTTTCCTTCGGTTGCATTTGTATTTTTTATCGGCTATACATGCCACGGGAGACAGGGATCCTTCCATAAGTTCAAGGATCTCTCCGATAGTGTATTTTTCCGGCTTGCGGCTTAATCTGTAGCCGCCGCCTTTTCCGCTGGCGCCGGTAAGGAGACCGCCGCTTACCAGTTCCTTTGCTATTATCTCAAGATATTTCTTTGACAGGTCCTGACGCTCTGCTATATCTTTTAACGGTACATAGCTTCCGTCATCATTCTGAGCCAGATCTATCATAACGCGTATAGCATATCTTCCTTTTGTTGAGATCATTTGTTTTCCTTCCCCGTGTCATATAGTTAGTCTTTTCGATATATCGCATGCTTGAGGTTACTTTGATTATACTAGTGCCAGATAGGTAAATCAAGTACAAATCCTGTAATTGCAAGGGTTTACAAAAAAAATATAAAAAAATACAAAAACCTATTGACATAGTGGGTTAATCGTGTTAAGATTCAACCATCCGCTGAGGAATACGGACAGATCAAAGGAGATTAAGATGTTTAGAACAGAGCTTAAGAAGATAAACAGCATAATGTGTTGTTGCCGAATGCGTCACTCCCGGGCCGGTACAATGGCCGGAGCGTATGAACGTATCTTCGTCCGCTCTGACAGATCACGATGTTGATGCCATATGAAAGACCAGCAGTCCGGGAGCCAAAGAAGAAGCCCCGGTTTTTTTGTACCAAAATTTAAAAAAATAAAAAAGGAGATAAAAAAATGAGCGAGTATAAATTTGAAACATTACAGTTACATGTAGGACAGGAGCAGGCTGATCCCGCAACAGATTCAAGGGCAGTGCCCATCTACCAGACAACTTCATATGTATTCCACAACAGCAAGCATGCAGCAGACCGTTTCGGTCTGGCAGATGCAGGTAACATCTACGGAAGACTTACCAATTCAACCCAGGATGTACTTGAGAAGAGACTGGCAGCGCTTGAAGGCGGAAGCGCAGCACTGGCACTTGCATCCGGCGCAGCAGCAATTACCTACACCATTCAGGCTTTGGCAGCAAACGGCGGTCACATCGTAGCACAGAAGACCATCTACGGCGGAAGCTACAATCTGCTGGCTCACACCCTTCCCCAGTACGGCATCAATACCACTTTCGTGGACGCACATGATCTTGCAGAAGTTGAAGCCGCTATACAGGATAACACCAGAGCAATCTATCTGGAGACTCTTGGAAATCCCAACAGCGATATTCCAGATATCGATGCGATCGCAGAAATAGCTCATAAGCACGGACTGCCCCTGGTAGTTGATAATACCTTTGGTACTCCTTATCTGTTCAGACCTTTTGAACACGGTGCAGATATAGTAGTACATTCCGCAACCAAGTTCATCGGCGGTCACGGAACCACTCTTGGAGGTATCATCGTTGAATCCGGCAAGTTCGACTGGAAGGCAAGCGGCAAGTATCCCAATATTGCAGCTCCCAATCCCAGCTATCACGGCGTATCCTTCTATGATGCGGTAGGCCCCGCAGCATTTGTAACCTTTATAAGAGCGATCCTCCTGCGTGATACCGGTGCTACCATTTCACCTTTCAGCGCTTTCCTTCTCCTGCAGGGTGTAGAGACCCTTTCCTTAAGACTGGAGCGTCACGCAGAGAATACAAAGAAGGTAGTGGAATTCTTAAGCAGACATCCCAAGGTAGAAAAGGTAAATCATCCTTCACTGGCGGATCATCCCGATCATGCACTTTATCAGAAGTACTTCCCCAACGGAGGAGCTTCGATCTTCACCTTCAATATCAAGGGCGGTCAGGAAGAAGCATGGAAGTTCATCGATAACTTAAGCATCTTCTCACTCCTTGCTAACGTTGCTGATGTTAAGAGCCTTGTTATCCATCCCGCTTCGACCACTCACTCACAGCTTAATGATGAGGAGCTGGCTGATCAGGGTATCGGAAGAAATACCATCCGTCTGTCCATTGGTACGGAGCACATTGACGATATCATCGCAGACCTTGAAAAAGGCTTTGCAGCGGTGTAAGATAGTAGTTTAGTGAAGATAATAGATTCTTCGCTCAGAATGACTGTACCCCGTGTCATTCTGAGGGCTTTAGCCCGAAGAATCATGAAAGAATATAGGAGGAAATAAAAGATGAGCAATATCTATAAAGGAACACTGGGACTTGTAGGAAACACACCTCTTGTAGAGGTTACCAATATTGAGAAGGAGCTGGGGCTTAAGGCTACCGTACTGGTTAAGCTTGAGTATTTCAATCCCGCCGGAAGCGTTAAGGACAGGATCGCAAAGGCTATGATCGAAGATGCCGAGCAGAAAGGTATATTAAAGGAGGGATCGGTTATCATCGAGCCTACCTCCGGAAATACCGGTATAGGTCTGGCTGCCATATCTGCAGCAAAAGGCTACAGGATAATACTTACCATGCCCGAGACCATGAGCGTTGAGAGACGCAGTATCCTTAAGGCATATGGAGCGGAGATAGTACTTACCGAAGGTTCAAAGGGTATGAAGGGTGCTATCGCTAAGGCTGAGGAGCTTGCAAAAGAGATCCCTGATTCCTTTATCCCCGGGCAGTTCGTTAATCCTGCCAATCCTGCGATCCATAAGGCTACTACCGGTCCTGAGATCTGGAAGGATACCGATGGTAAGGTAGACATATTCATCGCAGGTGTAGGTACCGGTGGTACCGTTACCGGAACAGGTGAATACTTAAAAGAGCAGAATCCCAATGTGAAGGTCGTTGCCCTCGAACCCGCCGACTCCCCCGTATTATCCGAAGGCAAAGCAGGCGCACATAAGATCCAGGGTATAGGTGCCGGATTCGTGCCCGATGTCCTGAATACCAAAGTATATGATGAAGTATTCAAGGCTGCCAATGAAGATGCTTTCGCTACGGCAAAGCTTCTGGCAAAGAAGGAAGGTATTTCCGTAGGTATTTCTTCCGGCGCAGCGCTCTTCGCTGCTATCGAATATGCAAAGAAGCCTGAGAATGAAGGCAAGGTGATCGTTGCACTTCTTCCCGACAGCGGTGACAGATATTATTCGACGGCATTGTTTACTGAGTAAGAGAATAACTGACATTTGATTTAAGTAACGTTGTTTTATGGCTGCCGATGGCAGCCATAAAAAATATCATATAACCTATAGACATAGTAGGTAAGTTATGTTATATATGATAAGTTGCATCCGGGAGAGGAGTACAAATGAGAGTATCTACAAGAGTTGAATACGGACTGATCGCTCTGACTGATATTGTGTTATATGGAGAGAACGGTTCTGCTGTTTCCGCACCGGATATAGCACAGAGGGAAAATATATCACATAAGTACCTGGAGCAGATCCTGCTGCTTTTGCGTCAGGCCGGTTTTATCATAGCCCAGAAAGGAATAAGAGGAGGATATGCTCTTGCAAAGCCTGCAGATAAGATCAGCATGAGAGAGGTGCTGAATGCCCTTGATAATACCATTCTGGCAGATATGGACGACGATAAGGGAAATGACGGACTGCGTTCGATAATCAAGAACTGCTTCTGGAAAGAGATCAATAAGAACCTGAATCAGTATACCGGCGAAATGAAACTGAGCGAATTTGCCGGATTATGCCGGAACAAAGTTGCCGGTGGCTGGGATCATTATGTTATCTGAGGAGTTTTAGGAAGATGGTAAATTCAGGATTTAATACAGGGCTTCTTCATGGAAAGACTTCGACAGGATATTCACAGAGAGAGATCCTGCCTCCGGTCTCACAGGTTACTGCTTTTTCTTATGAAAGTATGGAGGAGCTTGAAAAAGTCTTTGCTCATAAGAGCATGGGATATGCATATACACGCATAGGAAATCCCACGCTTGCAGCTTTTGAACAGAGGATAAATGAGCTGGAAGGCGGTGCGGGTGCTGTCAGCTGCAGCAGCGGCATGTCAGCGATAACCTGCGCTCTGCTCGCATTGTGTGAAAGCGGAGACGAGATCATAGCCGGAAGAGGATTATACGGCGGCAGCATAAATCTTTTTCATGATCTTGAAAAGTTCGGGATACATACGGTATTTGCTGATGTAATAAACCGTGAGAATGTTGAAAAGCTTGTTAATGAGAAGACAAGGGCAGTATTCGGTGAACTCATAAGCAATCCTTCCCTTAACGTGATGGACGTTGCAGGAGCGTCTGTGGCTGCACATAGTGCCGGTATACCACTGATCGTAGATTCTACGACAGCTACTCCTTATCTTGCCAGACCTTTATCAATGGGGGCTGATATCGTAGTGCATTCCACCTCTAAGTATATAAACGGAGGCGGAAATGCCATCGGCGGAATGATCGTATACGGTGGAAAGTTTAACTGGGATTTTGAAAAACACAGTGCTCTTTCGGAATTCAGAAAGTATGGAAAAATGGCCTTTCTGTTAAGACTGCGCACCGATCTGTGGGAGAATCTCGGTGGATGTATGGCTCCGGCGAATGCGTTCTTAAGCTATATCGGACTGGATACATTGGGACTGCGGATGGAAAAGATCTGCGATAATGCGCTAAAGCTTGCAAAAGCTCTTGATCTTACCAAAGGCATAGATGTCAATTATTTAGGTCTTAGTGATCATCCTTATCATGAATATGTTGATAAAGAGCTTAACGGTTATGCCGGCGGCATCCTGACATTCAGGGCAGGATCAAAAGAAAAAGCTTTTCGTATCATCAATTCGCTTAAATATGCATTTATAGCCAGCAATATCGGAGACCTGCGCACATTGGTGATACATCCCGCTTCAACACTGTATATACATACCGGTATCGAGGAGAGAGAAGCGGCAGGAGTATATGAAGATACAGTTCGTGTAAGTGTGGGCATTGAGGATGCCGACGATCTG
>JAFRXH010000010.1 GCA_017437785.1 Lachnospiraceae bacterium | reverse complement strand
GGTTCTCTGTGTTCATTGAAGTTCATGAACACAGAGAACCGTCCCCTGTACCCATCTCCCGTACCCATCACATCACTCCAGCGCTTTGATAAGATCGACCAGTTCATCGACAGACACCCCTGCCTGTTTTGCTTTATCCAAAGCTGTCTTAAGCAGCTCCTCGATCTGTTTAAGGTTCTCCTCACGCAACAGTTCCTGATTCTGCGCTTTTACAAAGCTGCCCTTTCCGGTGTACGACTCAATAAAGCCGTCACGTTCAAGCTCCTCATAAGCGCGCTTTGTCGTGATAAGGCTTATCCTCATCTGCATGGCCATATTACGCATGGAAGGGAGCGGGTCGCCCGCTTTAAGCTCCCCGCTCATTATCATAGCCTTTATCTGCTTCACGATCTGAAGATATATCGGATCGTTCGAAGAATTTGAAATTATAATGTCCATAATATTTATCCTTTGTATTCACACCTCATCCGTCAGCCTTCGGCTGACACCTGTCTCCGCTCCGGTCGGCGCAGAGCTGGCGTCCCCCAGACGCCATGCGCCCCTCAAGGGGAAGGCTTTTTTTATTCATTCTCACCATCGCTATCCAGCAAGGGATGCCGGTGAGCAGGGATGCTGCGACGAGACAGCAGCCTATAGCAAACTGTTTTCCTGCAACCAGTTCCTCGTTTAGGAACATGCTTATCAATGCATTACATACCGTATCGATCACGGCATGGGCGATCAGCGGTGCGATGACGGAATCTGACATCTTACGAAGCAGCTGCATCATTGCGCCGGCAGGGATACAGAATACGCACATCAGCACTACATTCGTCACGGGAAAGCCCGGTGCGTCCATGCCGAAGTTAAGTCCTATGCAGACTAAAGGCGGCAGATGCCATACGCCCCAGATGATACCGCCTATTATGACCGCGCCGTGCAGTCCGCAGTGCTTTTCCAGCTTATCATAAAGGAAGGCCCTCCAGCCCAGCTCTTCTCCCAGCAGGATAAAGGCGGCATAATAAAACCTTACCGACATAAGCATGTTATTAAGTACCGCATCAAACGCTCCGCCTTCCGACTTAAATGTAAAACCTGCTCCAAGCACTATAGTTACCAGAACGCAGGCGATCAGTCCGAAGATAAGCGGCAGCGCTATGGAAAACAGGTATGCTTTTCCGTGTCCTATAAATTTAGGAAACAGTATATCATCCTTAAATCCTTCTTTAAAAGAATAACGCACGATCACACAGGCAATGGCCGGTGAGAACGCAGCCATATGATAGAAGACCTGCATCTTCATATTAGCTTCCGACTCCAACGAATACGCCTGCGGGCCGAAAACCAGGATCAACGTGTACGCTATCGCTACAAACAACGCGATCTGAATGAGGTCTCTGTATTTTCCCACAGCGTTTCCTTTTGCGCTCATGAGCTTATGCTGCTTCACGGAATCCATTATCCTTCACCCCCTTCATATATACTTTGCAGGATATCTTATAGGACAGGTAATAGCACAGCACCAGAAGATGCGGGATCAGCGTAAAGATGAAGACCGCTATCCTCGATATATTCTCCATGTAAGATAAAGCTGCGCTCGTCAAAAGCTCCGGATTTTCCATATATTCCCGGTAACGATAGTAAAATCCGTTTTCTCCTGCAAGCCACTCAATATCCCCGAAAAGAAAATACACTGCAAAAGGCAGCAAAAACAGCAGTAAGATCGCCACACGCATCTTATCAGACTGCGCACCTCCGAAACGGTATCCCAGAGGCATTTCAAAAGCCTGGATGAACAGACTGAGGCTAAGCAGACATAGGTACAACCCGTTTGCCAGTGAAAAAATAAGTGCCGTTGTACTGCTGTCTGCCAGCTGAAAGAAGATGATCATCAGCAGATATGCAAACACATAAGTTGCAAAGTTGATCAGAAAGGTCATAAGATAGCGCTCTGCAACGATCTTTTCCACACCCAGCCCCGTAGAGATAAGATAATACTTCCACTCCTTTTTTTCTTCCGATTTCATAATCTCACCCGGGATCATCTGTATCATTATAAAAAACAATGCGCCCATCCCCGTCATCAACACAGGATAGATCTTAAAAGCCTCATCAGTGTTTGCCAGTTTGAATAATAACGTCACGATCAGATCCATGATGATAAAATACAGGAACATCCAAAATGTCCTGTAAACGACACATTTCATATCTCTGTATAAAAGGCCTCTCATCTGTTCTCCTCCTTCCTCTTTATCTTTTTTTCTTTATCAAAAAAGTATACGGAGAGAAGATAGTTAAGTACCGAAAACAGAACCACCATAACAAATGCAGCAATGCATAATAATGACCGGTTCCCGATAAAAAGCTTGATCTTTTCGACCAGCCGCTCCACTACCTCCTTGTGCCCGGTCGCATATACAGACCACGGGATCGATATGCCCACAATTACCAGCATAGGGAGGGTCATCAAAAGATCGCTTCTTTTACCTTTTGTGGCAAAGCCGATCATGATATTGTATTCCAGATAGATGAGCATTACTCCCATGGCAACACACATCAGTCCGATATCCGCGCTCTTTCTGCCTGCCAGCGCCCCCAAAAAGAGATTGCCGGAAACTCCGATCAGGCCGGATATGACGAAGATCACTATAACATCAATATATTTCTGCCCGACGATCAGGCTGCTCCTTAAGCCCGAAGCCTTAAGATACTTATACCATCCGCTCAGATGATCGGACAGATTCAGGCCGGCTACGGTCTCTATCGAGCATAAAGCCAGTATCCCCCAGAAGGGACCTAAAACTACAATAGCATCCAGGAGCTCGGCGCTGTCTCCCCCTGAGTATTTTGCGATATTTCCGAAACGCGCGGATAATATCACCATTGATAAAGGCACCATAAAGATCAGCCCGATCGCTATATACGGCGCGATCCTTTTACGGCACAGCCACAGATCGCGGCAGATAAGTTGTTTCATGGCTTGACTCCTTTCTTAGAAAAGATCATTCGTCGCTGCTCTCCTTAAGGATAACAGGTTCGTATATTGATCCCTATCTGAAGCTTTCCTGTCGCGGTTCACGTAATAAAGCATTATCTCTTCAAGCGACGTCTTTTCTATCATTACACCGGAATACTTTCTTTCCGTGGCTGCGCGGTCGCTTACTAAAAGCTGCGCTCCGAAGTCCGTGAGCCTGGCCGCGATATAGTCCTCTCTTGCAAATCCGTTAAAATCAGTCTTACTGCATTTTACCATGCCGTAGTTATCCAGGATCTCGTCCTTGATGCCGCTGATAAGCAGCTTTCCCTTATCTATAAATGTGACCATATCAGCGATATGCTCAAGGTCCGAAGTGATATGCGAGCTCATGAGTATGGAGCGTTCCCCGTCCTGCAGATATTCAAGGAAGATATCCAGGATCTCGTTTCTGACCACCGGATCAAGACCTGTAGTCGCCTCATCCATTATCAGAAGCTTTGCGTTATGT
>JAFRXH010000097.1 GCA_017437785.1 Lachnospiraceae bacterium | reverse complement strand
CCTGACAGACATTTTATGTCCTTTCATACTTTTTATGCTTTTACCATTGCACCCTTTGTGTCATTCTGAGCGAAGCGAAGAATCTGTTAAATCACTCTCTAATGGCTTCCCCAGCACAAATACCTTATAGTACTTCTCCAGGCTCTCAAATAGCTCCTGCCTGCTGCTGCGCATCTTTTTTATCAGCAGCTCGCTCCCGATATCATCATAGAGCAGGTCGCCTTCATCACACGAGGATATGAGCTGGAGGCTGCCATCCTCATCAAACATCATGGTAAATATGCCGCCCACTTCTTCGGTATAAAGCACGCTCATGATCTTAAGCTCATCCTTTACTTCCTTAGGCAGCTTGTCAAATTTTTTATCAAGATAATACTGCTGCGTATAAGCATTACTTACGCACATTACAAGTTCTTTCATATATCGTCCTTTACCGCAGGCATGGCTGCACCTCGGTGACGTGCCTGCTGCGTCACCGAGGAAAGTTTGAATGTTTCTGTCTTTATCATGTTTTAGTATATCATTCTTCCGCCCGTTTAACAACCATATCTTAAAAAGAAAAAGCACTTGATTTCGAACATCTTTTCGTGTATAATGCATTTATAATGAACATAGTATCGCTATTCGGATTTGGGAGTTTTATATGTCGGAAGAACAGAGGACCTACATCGCCATAGACCTTAAGTCATTCTACGCATCTGTAGAATGCGTGGCACGCGGGCTGGACCCGCTTAATACCAACCTGTTGGTCGCAGACCCTACGCGTACGGAAAAGACCATATGTCTGGCAGTATCACCGTCGCTTAAATCTCTGGGACTGAGCGGACGCTGCCGTCTGTTTGAAGCGGTACAGAAGACATCCGAGGCTAATGCCTTAAGGAAGGCCAATGCTCCCGGCGGAGTATTTACCGGCAAGTCCTACTATGCTTCGGAGCTTGCCGCAGATCCCGGACTTGAGATAGATTTTATCATAGCCCCGCCCCGTATGCGCCTGTATATGGATACCAGCACCGCTATATATGAGATATATCTGAAGTACATATCTCCCGAGGATATCCATGTTTACTCCATTGATGAGGTTTTTATGGATGTGACGAAGTACAGCAAGCTCTATAATATGACGCCCCACGAGCTTGCCATCAAGATGATCCGCGATGTCCTGTCTCAGACCGGTATCACAGCCACAGCCGGCATAGGTACCAATATGTACCTCGCCAAGATCGCGATGGATATCACCGCCAAGCACATGCCTGCCGACAAGGACGGCGTACGTATAGCAGAGCTTGACGAGATGTCATTCCGAAAGACACTCTGGAACCATAAGCCGTTGACTGATTTTTGGATGCTGGGTTCCGGATATAACAGGCGGCTGCAAAAACTGGGGTTGTACACCATGGGCGATATCGCACGCTGCTCTATCGGCAAGCCCGATGAGTTCTACAACGAAGACCTGTTATATAAGGAATTCGGTATCAATGCAGAGCTCCTTATAGATCACGCGTGG
>JAFRXH010000096.1 GCA_017437785.1 Lachnospiraceae bacterium | reverse complement strand
CGGGGACGGTCCTTCTGTCCTCATCAAAATATGAGGACAGCAAGGACCGTCCCCGCGTCCTCATCGTCCCCGCGTCCTCAAATGCTTATTAAGGAGGTAGTATTATGGAACGCTTAGCAGAAGTAAATGACGTAGTCAACAGCTTTGTCTGGACTAAGGTGGGCGTATGGCTGCTTATAGCTACGGGCCTGCTGATGACGGTACTCACGGGCTTTTTCCAGGTGACAAAGATAGGTCACTGGATGAAGAAGACCGTGGGAAGCCTTTTTGACAAGAAGGTAACGGGGCATACCGGGGAGCATGCATCCATATCACAGTTCCAGGCACTGTGCACGGCTCTGGCGGCTACTGTGGGTGTAGGCAATATCGCCGGTGTTTCGGCAGCCATAATCACGGGTGGACCCGGTGCGGTATTCTGGATGTGGCTGGCAGCATTCTTTGGAATGATGACCAATTATTCAGAGAATATCCTGGGCATCTATTTCCGTCGTAAGAATCATCATGGCGAATGGTCCGGCGGAGCAATGTATTATCTTGAGGACGGACTGGGCGGATATAAGGGCATGAAGGGTGTAGGCAAGGCTCTGGCGGTAATCTTTGCCATCTGCGCAGCACTGGCATCCTTCGGCATCGGTAACATGGGCCAGATCAACAAGATAGTCATCAACTTTACCTCAGCCTTTGATATCAAGCCGCTTTCGGATGTGGTCCTGTATTCATCGGGAGATAAGGATGTAACGCTCTATATGCTGATCGTGGGCATAATCCTCATGATACTGGTGGGCATCGTGGTCATCGGCGGTCTGCAGCGTATAGCTGTAGTGGCAGAGACCATCATTCCCTTTATGGTGGGGATGTATGTTATAGGTTCACTGATCATAATCTTTACACATATCAGCCATGTGGGAACAGCCTTCGGACATATCTTCAGCATGGCGTTCACGCCAAAGGCTGCATGGGGCGGCGCGACCGGTGTGGCTTTTTCAACGATAATCACCCAGGGCTGCAAGAGGGGCGTGTTCTCTAATGAGGCAGGTCTTGGTTCCTCGGTTATGGTACATTCCAACTCAAACGTCAAAGAACCCGTAAAGCAGGGCCTCTGGGGCATCTTCGAAGTATTTGCCGATACCATCATCGTATGTACCATGACAGCACTGGTTATCCTTACCTCCGGTGTTATCGATCTGGATAAGGGCGTAACCGAATACGACGACGCTACCCTGGTGGCAGAAGCGTTCAATACCATCTTTAAGATAGGCAATATAGAATACGGCCGTTATTTCATAGCGATCGCCATACTGCTCTTTGCGTTTACCACCGTTCTGGGCTGGTCGCATTACGGCACCAAGGCCGTGGAGTACCTGGCAGGAAAGAGCGCTCCTGTAGTTACAAAGGTTTACAAAGTGATCTTTGTGCTTATGATACTTTCCGGCGCACTGATGACCAGCTCCATCGCATGGGATATATCCGATACCTTTAACGGCCTTATGATGATCCCCAACCTGATAGGTGTAGTGGCAATGAGCCCGCTGGTAATGAAGCTTACAAGGAATTACGTGCAGCGCCGCATTAAGGGAGAGAAGGACGTTAAACCCATGCTTTCCTATGATCCGAAGATCCAGGAAGAAAACGCAAAGATCATAGAAGAGACCGGGGAAGACTGAGGCAGGTAATCTTTGATTTCCGTAGCCGGATTTTCCTGCTCGGGGATCTTTAAAAAGTTGCTTTATAGCCCTGTTTATAGTATAATACCGTCATTGGTGTGACAGGACACTATCAATTTACAGGAGGAAGTACAAATGGCAGCAAAGAAGAGTGTAACGGCTACCACATCCGAGTCGGGAGCCACTATCAGAGACAGTTTTGACAAGGAACTGTTTAAGCGCAGCGTACTTTACAATATAAAGACGCTCTACCGTAAGACATTGGAAGAGGCGTCACCTCAGCAGATCTTTCAGGCTGTAGCCTACGCCATAAAGGACCAGGTTGTGGATATGTGGCTGGAGACCCAGAAACAGTACGAAAAGAAAGATCCCAAGACTGTTTATTATCTGTCAATGGAGTTCCTTATGGGACGTGCCATGGGCAATATGATGATCAATATGAAAGCATATAAGGATGTGGCCGAGGCTCTTGATGAGCTGGGGCTGGATCTTAACGTAGTAGAGGATCAGGAGCCCGATGCTGCTCTTGGTAACGGCGGTCTGGGACGTCTGGCTGCATGCTTTCTGGATTCGCTGGCTACACTCGGTTATGCGGCATACGGCTGCGGCATCCGTTACCGTTACGGTATGTTCAAGCAGAAGATAAAGGACGGCTATCAGGTTGAAGCACCCGATAACTGGCTTAAGGACGGCAATCCCTTCGAGCTGCGCCGCCCTGAATATGCTAAGGAAGTACGTTTCGGCGGCTACGTTAATGTACGCACCGATGAAAATGGACGTAACAATTATTATCAGGAAGGATATCAGGCAGTAAAGGCTGTTCCTTATGATCTGCCTATAGTAGGATACGGAAACGGCATAGTTAATACCCTTCGTATCTGGGATGCGGAGCCCATCGATGTGTTCCGCCTTGATTCTTTCGATAAAGGTGATTATCAGAAGGCTGTGGAGCAGGAGAACCTGGCACGCAATATCGTTGAGGTGCTCTATCCCAATGATAACCATTATGCAGGAAAAGAGCTTCGTTTAAAGCAGCAGTACTTCTTTATCAGCGCATCCGTACAGGAAGCTGTTGCAAAGTACATGCGTAATCACAGCGATATCCGCAAGTTCTATGAGAAGGTTACCTTCCAGCTTAACGATACCCACCCTACCGTGGCTATCGCAGAGCTTATGCGTATCCTCATGGATGAGTATTACCTCACCTGGGATGAGGCATGGGAAGTTACCACCAAGACCTGTGCATATACTAATCATACGATCATGGCAGAGGCACTCGAGAAGTGGCCTATCGAGCTGTTCTCACGTCTGCTGCCCAGGATCTATCAGATAATCGAAGAGATCAACCGCCGCTTCATTCTTGATATCGAGAGGAAATTCCCCGGCGATCAGGAGAAGATACGCAAGATGGCTATCGTATACGACGGACAGGTAAAGATGGCGCATCTGGCTATCTGCGCCGGCTACTCCGTAAACGGTGTGGCACGTCTGCATACCGAGATCTTAAAGAAGCAGGAGCTTAAGGATTTCTACGAGATGTTCCCGGAGAAGTTCAACAACAAGACAAACGGTATCACCCAGAGACGTTTCCTGCTGCACGGCAATCCGCTGCTGGCAGACTGGGTAACGGCTCATATAGGTGACGAATGGATCACCAATCTGTCAAAGATAAAGAAGCTTAAAGTTTATGCCGACGATGAGAAGGCCCAGCAGGAGTTCATGAACATCAAGTACCGCAATAAGGTGCGTCTGGCTGCATATATCAAGGAGCATAACGGCGTGGAAGTAGATCCCCGTTCTATCTTTGATGTGCAGGTAAAGCGTCTGCACGAGTATAAGAGACAGCTGCTCAACATCCTGCATGTTATGTATCTGTACAACGAGCTGAAGGAGCATCCGGATATGGACTTCTTCCCCCGTACATTTATCTTTGGTGCAAAGGCTGCAGCAGGCTATATGAACGCAAAGCTTACCATCAAGCTTATCAATTCCGTCGCAGATGTTGTAAACAACGATCCTGCTATCGGCGGAAAGATAAAGGTTGTGTTCATCGAAGATTACCGTGTATCCAACGCGGAGATAATCTTTGCAGCATCCGATGTATCGGAGCAGATCTCTACCGCAAGTAAGGAAGCTTCCGGTACCGGTAACATGAAGTTTATGCTCAACGGTGCGCTCACCATAGGTACCATGGATGGAGCAAATGTTGAGATCGTTGAAGAGGTTGGTGAGGAGAACGCTTTCATCTTCGGACTTTCATCAGATGAAGTAATACAGTACGAGAATTACGGCGGATATAATCCTATGGATATATTCAACAACGATCCCGATATACGTAAGGTGCTCATGCAGCTGATCAACGGCAGCTTCGCACCTCACGATCCGGATCTGTTCCGCCCTCTTTACAACTCACTGCTTAATACACAGAATACTTCCAGAGCGGATACTTACTTTATCCTCAAGGATTTCAAATCATATGCCGAGGCACAGAAGAAAGTGGAAGCAGCATATAAGGATGAGAAGGGCTGGGCAAGATCGGCGATCCTCAACACCGCATGCTCCGGCAAGTTCACTTCCGACCGTACCATCCAGGAGTATGTTGATGACATCTGGCACCTTGACAAAGTAAACTTAAAGAAAAAATAAACCATTACCGCGCCTCCCCCCCTGGGGGGCGCCAGATCTGCGCCGACCGGAGCGGAGCGGAGACAGGTGTCAGGCGAAGCCTGACGGATGAGGGGAAACTATATTTCGGAGGTTACATATGATATTTACAGAAAAGGATAACGCACTCATAGTCTGTGCAGCTAATGAGACTCTGCGCATAGAGCCCTGGGGGAAGAATGCTCTCAGAGTAAGGGCTACCGTTCTTCCGGAGTTTTCCGCAAATGACAAAGCCCTGACGGAGCCGGTCAAGAGCACAAAGAGCAAAATAAAGATCGGCAAAAAGATAAGCAGTATCACCAACGGTCATATACGCGCCGAGGTGAATGAAAGCGGCATGATCGCTTTCTTTAAAGACAATGAGCGCGTGCTGTATGAATACAACAGATGCTACGGTACCCCTCTTACCAAAGAGAGCCGCTGCCTTAAGTATGTCGCCAGGGAGTTTGTGGGACTGGCATCAGACAGCTATAAGCTAACCGCGCGCTTTGAGCGCAACGAAGGCGAAAGGATATACGGAATGGGCCAGTACCAGCAGCCCTATCTGGACCTTAAAGGCTGTACTCTGGAGCTTTCACAGCGCAATTCACAGGTAGCGATCCCCTTTGCGCTTTCGAATAAGGGCTACGGTTTCCTCTGGAATAACCCTGCTACGGGCCGCGTGGCCTTCGGACGCAATCTTACCGAGTGGGTAGCGGATGAGACGGATGAGCTGGATTACTGGATCACAGTAGACGATACTCCCGCAAAGATAGTTGAGAATTATACGGCTGTTGTGGGACGTGCGCCGGTAATGTCATCCGACCTTCTGGGCTTCTGGCAGTGCAAGCTGCGTTACCGTACGCCGGAAGAAGTGCTCTCTGTAGTACGTAAGTACAAGGAGCTTAATATTCACCTTGACATTATCATCATCGACTTCTTCCACTGGCCTTATCAGGGCAGCTACCGTTTTGATGAGAAATACTGGCCTGAGGATGAGCTCAAGGCTATGGTGGACGAGATCCACAGCTATGGCACAAAGATCATTGTAAGCGTCTGGCCTTCGGTTGACAAGAGATCCGAGAATTATCAGGAGATGGCGGATCTGGGATATCTTACAAGGACAGACCGCGGGACTATCGAGACCTATGATTATCAGGGTGAATGCGCTACGATAGATGTTTTCAATCCTGCGGCAAGAGAGTATCTCTGGAACAAGCTTAAAGAGAATTACAAGAGACTGGGCATAGACTATTTCTGGCTTGATAATGCGGAGCCCGACAGTGCGGTCTACCAGTTCGACAATATGCGTTATTATACCGGGCGCAGCGCCAAGGTGGGTCTTGAATATCCCAAGAACTATCTTAAGGTTGTATCGGAAGGTGCAGTGAATGACGGCGAAAAGATGCCCATATCACTTATCCGCAGCGCATGGGTAGGCAGCCAGAAATACGGCCCCGTTTTGTGGAGCGGCGATGTGCCGTCTACCTTTGAAGCATTCCGTGACCAGCTTGCAGGCGGACTCAATGCAGGTATAGCAGGTATTCCCTGGTGGAATACGGATATAGGCGGGTTCATGACGGATGATGTAAATGATCCCGAGTTTAAGGAGCTTTTGATGCGCTGGTTCGCATTCGGCGTGTTCAGCCCTGTTATGCGTCTTCACGGAGATCGCGGGCCTTACGATATCCCTCCTCTGGATAACAGGGATTTCGGCGGCGGTTATCTGCATACAGGTCAGGATAACGAGATATGGAGCTACGGCAAGGAAGAGCAGAAGATAATGACGAAGTACATCCGTCTTCGTGAGAGCTTAAAGCCCTATATCGCAGGACTTATGAAGGAAGCACACAAGAACGGTTCACCCGTGATCCGTACCATGTTCTACGAGTTCCCTGAAGATGAGAAGTGCTGGGAATGCGAGGACCAGTACATGTTCGGACCCGATTATCTGGTAGCGCCGGTATTTGAATATGGTGCAAGAGAGCGCAGCGTCTACCTGCCCGAAGGCAAATGGGAGAACATCTTCACAAAGAAGACCCTTGCCGGCGGAAAGAGTGTCACGGTGGCAGCACCGATAGACCAGATACCGGTATTTAAGAAGGTATAAATGTTCGGTTACGTCCAGATCCGTAAAGCGGAATTAAAAGTTAAGGATTATGAGCTGTATCACAGTTTTTACTGCGGCTTATGCCATGCATTAAAAGACGGACACGGCCTTAAGGGACAGATCACCCTTACATATGACTGTACTTTTCTTGTGATGCTGCTGAGTTCACTCTACGAGCTGGATGTTGATAAGAGCAAGTCACGCTGTATAGTGCATCCCGCAAAGAAGCATGCTTTAAGCATCACCGATGCTTCACGCTACTGTGCGGATATGAACGTATTATTATCATGGTATCATTTTAAGGATGACCATGAAGATGAAAAGAGTATAAAGGCTGCGGGTGGGCTTGCGCTCTACCGCAGCGATTTTTTAAAGATAAAGGATAAGTATCCATATCAGTCCCGCGGGATCGCCAAAGCCATGAAACAGCTGGCCGCAGTGGAAAAGGCGGCTGCGGAGGATGCTCTTGATAAAGGGGCAGACTGTTTCGGGCGATTAATGATGTGTCTTTTTGCCTACAGGCCCGGCGATGTCTTTGAGCACGACTTAAAAGGCATGGCCTTTCATCTTGGGCGCTTTATATACATTATGGATGCCTGGGATGATAAGGAAGAAGACGCACAGAAGGGACGCTATAACCCATTAAAGGGCGATGAAGATACAGAGGCGCTGCTTTTTGACGAGATGGCTAAATGCAGCTACTATTTTGAAAAACTGCCCTGCCTGCAGTACGGGGATATCCTGAGAAATATCCTTTATGCGGGAGTATGGAACGTATACGACAGGTTTGAAAGAAATACATACATATCGAGGTAATCATGAAAGACGCATACGAGGTTTTAGGCATAAGCCATACGGCCAGCGACGACGAAGTAAAACAGGCATACAGGGAGATGCTGCGCAAGTATCATCCGGATAATTTTGCCGGGACAAATAATCCGCTGGCGCCTCTGGCTGAGGAAAAATTCAAGGAGGCTCAGGAAGCCTATAACGAGATACTGAAAGTCAGGAGCATGGGATATTACGGGCCGCTGAATGAAGACGGCGCGAACATGCAGCCCCATGGCAATTATAACCGCGGGCCTCAGGGCCCTCAGGGTAATTACGGCGGCCCGGGAGCATATGGCCAGGGCGGCTATAACCAACAGGGCCCCGGCAGTTATCAGCAGCCTTATCAGCAGAATTATCAGAACCAGGGCGAGTATTACGGCCGTCCGGCAAACTATAACGGAATGAGTGGCTGCGGAACAGGCAATCTCTGCTGCGACCTGTGGTGCGCCGATACACTTTGTGAGTGCATGGGCGGCGATCTTTGCAATTGCGTATGAATAAAACAAAGGCGCTGGCCTTCTCTGGACTGTTTACTGCACTTGCGGTGGTCTGCCTTATCCTGGCAGACAACCTGCTTATAAAAAGTTCCGGCTTCTGCTTTATGCTTGCCGCATTTGCGTGCGGATATACGGCAGAGCTCTGCGGAATGCCGTTTGGCATCGGCAGCGTGGCGGCCGCCTTTTTGCTGGGGATGATAGTTTCACCTTTTAAACTGCACTGCCTCACATTTCTGGGGCTGGCGGTATTTACGCTTATATGCCAGTATTTACTGCAGCGGAGCCGCACGGATAAGCCGGTATCCAAGGCAGCCGCGGTAGTGATCACCATGCTTTCGTGGAATGTTTTTCTGGCAGCGGCTATAGCGCTGTATGCGGTTTTTGTGGGAAATATATGGGAGCTGACGGCGGGAACTGTCTTCGAAAACCTTCCCTTCCCGATCCTGATAGTATTGATCATAATCGTACTTGAAGCCCTTGGGCCGATAATATACCTTGCCTATGGGCAGTTTATAAACTTTATTAACAGATACGTAAAGTATCGCAGATCCTGAGCGAAGCACCCCCGGTAATGTCATCCTGAGCGAAGCGAAGGATCTTAATCAAAGAATTGGAGGTAATTAAAATGGCAGCGATCACATTAACATCAGCTAATTTTGAAGAAGAAGTATTAAAGAGCGACATACCCGTACTGGTGGATTTCTGGGCCAGCTGGTGCGGCCCCTGCAGGATGCTGGGTCCCATGGTCGAACAGGTTGCGGAGGAATCCGACGGAAGCTTTAAGGTAGGCAAGGTCAACGTGGATGATGAGGGTGAGCTGGCAGAGAAATACGGCATCATGAATATCCCCGCGCTCAAGGTTTTCAAGGGCGGCGAAGTGGTAAAGGAATCTGTGGGAATGATACCTAAGGATAAGATCAAGGCTTTACTTGAAGTATAAGGAGATGGGAAATGACTGATATCATCATCATAGGTGCCGGGACGGCAGGGTTGTCCGCGGCCATATATGCGTTGAGAGCCGGAAAGAGCGTGCTTTTAATGGAGCAGCTCACCTACGGCGGACAGATAATAAATACGCCCGAGGTGGAAAATTATCCCGGCATAAAGAGCATCTCCGGTTTCGACTTTGCCCAGGGGCTGTATGAGCAGGCCGAGGCTCTGGGTGCAGAGCTCAAATACGAGCAGGTCACAGGCATAGATGACGGAGAAGTCAAGAAGGTAAAGACAAGCAGCGGAGAATACGAGTGTAAGGCCATTATACTGGCTACGGGAGCAAAGAACAGACCGCTCGGTCTTGATAAGGAGACCGAATTCATAGGAAACGGTATTTCCTACTGTGCTACCTGTGACGGAGCCTTCTTTAAGGGCAGGGTAGTAGCCGTAAACGGCGGCGGTAATACTGCGCTGGAGGATGCTCTCTTCTTATCGAATTACTGCAAAAAGGTTTATCTTATACACCGCCGTGACGAATTCCGTGGTGAAGCTAAGCAGGTGGATAAGCTTAAGGAAAAAGAGAATATCGAATTTGTCCTTAATGCTACCATTACAGAGCTTCTGGGAGAAGATGAGCTTAGCGGTGTGAGGGTGCATGATAAGCTGAGCGGTGAAGATAAGGATATAGAGCTGGATGGTCTCTTTATAGCCATCGGACAGATGCCCGAAAATGCAGCATTTGCTCCGCTTATCGAGCTTGACAAGGGCGGATATATAGTGGCAGGAGAAGACTGCAGGACCAACGTGGCCGGTATTTTCGCAGCAGGAGACTGCCGTACGAAGACTGTGAGACAGCTGACAACGGCTGCGGCAGACGGGGCAGTGGCTGCTCTGGCTGCATGTGCATACGCGGATTAAACCATGGAAGAAGTAAGTATTAAGGCATATGCAAAGATAAACCTGACCCTTGATATAACGGGGAGGCGTGAAGACGGATATCATCTGCTGCGAAGTATCATGCAGCAGATATCCGTTTATGATGTCGTGGAACTGAGAAGGGCCGGTGATATCACCATGGAGCTTCTGACGGCGGATGAAGCCGGCTGCAGTCATGAGGTGGTACCTGCCGACAGGCATAATATAGCCTGGAAAGCTGCAGAGCTGATACTTAAGGAAGCGGGGATCAGTGAAGGAGTTAAGATCACACTGCATAAAAATATCCCTGCGGCAGCAGGACTGGCCGGCGGCAGTACTGATGCGGCAGCGGTTCTCAAAGGGATAAATGAGCTTTATGGACTTGGCTATGACACACACAGGCTCTGCGGACTGGGTGTCAGACTAGGAGCGGATGTACCGTTCTGCATAATGGGTGCTACAGCCATGGCAGAAGGGATCGGTGATAAGCTGAGTGTGTTGCCGGCACCGCAGAAAGCCCCGATACTTCTTGTGAAACTGCCGATAGAGGTATCAACAAAGGAAGTTTATCAGGCTTATGATGCTCTTGATGCAGCCGGACATGAAGATAAAGGCGGCCGTCTGACGGAGCTTTTAACGGAGGGCAAAGCGGATCCTGAAGCGATCGGGGCCTGCCTTATGAACGTGCTGGCGGATGTGACGGAAGTTATGCATCCGCAGATAAAGAATATAAGAACGGATATGATGAAGCAGGGGGCAAAGGGAGCGCTTATGAGCGGATCCGGCCCGTCGGTGTTTGGCATATTTGCGGACGAAAACAAGGCTTGGGATGCAGCTGCGGTCATGAAGTCTGACTATCCCGATGCATTTGTTACCGTATGCGGCTTTGTCAATGGTGGAGGATCATGACTAAAGATATACTGATTTCGATAAAGGGACTTCAATTTGAGGATCCGGCCAGCAAACATCACGAAAATGTGGAACTTATAGTTCCCGGAACGTATTACGAAAAGAACGGTACCAAATATCTTATCTATGAAGAAGATGCGGAAGGCATGCCGGAAAAGATACGCACGATGATGAAACTGCGCCCGGAGAGGGTGGAACTGTCAAAGACGGGAGCCATGGCGGTTTCCATGGTATTTGAAAAGGGGCAGAAGAACTTAAGTCGTTACAACACCCCTTTCGGCGGCCTTATGGTAGGCCTTGATACCACTGATATTGATATTGCGGAAAATGAAGATGATATTTCGGTAAATATTATCTACCATCTTGATCTGAATTACGAATACTTTGCGGACTGTCGTGTGTCCATTAAAGCCTGTTCAAAGGAAATGGGGCAGACCATGTTTACTTGATGGGTTTTGCTCCTGCCTTTTCCTGAGCCTTTTCAACCAGCTCTTTGAATTTGCTCTTCTTTTTCTGCTCTTTCTGGATCTGGGTACCGTGGATACCCTTTACACTCATTAAGTACATGCCGGAGATCTCGGCTTTTACTTCTTTCTTTACCGGAACCTGGTCAAAGATCTTTTCGTCACAGAACATCGTAAGTATCTGGGGACCTATCTTAACCTTTACCAGGGGTGTCTTTACATTGCGTGCCATCTTAGGCATCTGCGACATTACCGCATCAGGTAACTTTGCGTCTTTGAGCTTCATGCGCTTCTTGTCAATGACAAGCAGCGATACAGTCTGTTTATTGGCCTCCATCATTGCCTGCTGCTCGGCCTGCTGCTTCTGGAGCTTCTTTCCGGCAAAGTAGAGTAATACTATAAGGCCGATCACTACGACCAGCACGATTAACAAAACGATCAACCATGTAGGCATTTCCAAATCTCCTTTAATAATGTCATTTGGGGCAGATCCCCTGCTATTCTGCACAACTAATGCATTCTATCACAATTTTCAAACGCTTGCAATATGCACAGTTTCTGCTAAAATATTTGTAGCTAAATATATTACGGAGGTTAGAAAATGGACTCAATAGAATTTCGTTATGATACACAGCTTTTGATCGATGGAGACGATCTGGATGAGGATGAGATAAACGATTATATCACTCAGAATTTTGTGGGCGATTCACTGCTGGCAGTAGGCGGCGACGGCGACCCGATCAAGATCCACTTCCATACCAACGAACCCTGGAAGATCCTGGAATACTGCCGCAGCCTGGGTGAGATATACGATATAGTTGTGGAAGATATGGACAGACAGTCGAGAGGACTCCAGGGCTGAGGATATGAAGGGCATGGAAAGTTTGATCGCCCTTGTTCCGGCGTATTGTCCGGAAAAGAGCATGGTAGAATCGGTAAAGGCGCTCAGCCGGGAATTCCCGGCTGTAGTTATCGTAGACGACGGATGCTCCGATGAGTATGCGCCTGTTTTTGATGCTGTACGCGATCTGCCGGGAGTGGTGATACTTAAACATCCCCGGAATATGGGGAAAGGCTGTGCATTAAAGACAGGTTTTAAATATGTGCTGGAGAAGCATCCTGACGCGAAGGGTGTGGTAACGCTTGATGCGGACGGGCAGCACACGGTAAAGGATACCCTGCATTGCTGTGAGATATTCCTTGAGGATACGGACAGCATAGTCTTTGGCTGCAGGGATTTTGAATCCGATGAGAAGATACCGCCGCGCAGCCGTTTCGGAAACAGACTTACCAGCAGACTGATGAAATTTTTCTGTGATATAAAGCTTTCCGATACACAGACGGGACTGCGTGTACACTCGATGAAATACCTTAAAGAACTGACGGAGGTAGCGGGTGAGCGTTATGAATATGAGATGAATGTCATATTCGCGCTAAAGGACATGGGCGTTCCTTTCGTAGAGGTCCCTATTGAAGTCATATACCTTGATAATAATTCCAGTTCACATTTCAATCCGATAAAGGATTCGATCAAGATCTATAAGGTATTTATCAAATTCATCCTGTCTTCACTTGCATCATATGTTCTTGATTATGCATTATCACTGCTGCTATTGAAGCTGGCTCTTCCCATGGGTATTGAAAAGGGGATCCTGCCGCTTTTTCTTAAAGAGCATATCACCGAAACTTCGGTGGGGGTTGCCAGGGTGTGTTCAGGGATCTTTAACTTCTCTTTAAACCGCCGGGTTTTCTCGAGCAGGGAAGGTAAAGCAAAGAGCGGCGTTAAATATTTTGTCGTATGGTTTGTACAGATGCTTCTTACAGCAGGAAGTATCAAGTTCATGGTAGATAAGCTTGAGATAAATTATACCGTATCGTACATACTGGTATCAGTGATACTTTTCTTTATCAGTTATAAGGTTCAACAGTTGTGGGTGTTTAAAAACAAAAAGGAGAAGTGAATATGATAGGTATCATCTGTGCAATGCAGGAGGAACTTAAGGAGATCAAAGCCGGTATGGAGCCCGATGGAGAGCTCAGTTATTCCGGCGTTGATTTTTATTTGGGCAAACTTGAAGGACAGGAAGTGGTGTGCGCCGTGTGCGGTGTGGGCAAGGTTTTTGCCGCTATCTGTGCGCAGACTATGATACTCAAATTCCATCCTTCGCTTATTATAAATGTGGGTGTTGCCGGGTCTTTGTCTAAAAGCCTGGGCGTGGCAGACATCGTGATAGCGCGCAGGCTGGTGCAGCATGATATGGATGTTACCGCACTGGGCGTACCCAGGGGACAGATACTTGGCAGTGATATACAGTATATCTTTACATCTGAAGAGATACGTGATGCCCTCTTTTCCTCGATCATGATGCTCAATGCACAAGGGGCATTCGGAAAGCGCGAGGTCAAAGCTCTGCAGGGGACCATAGCATCGGGGGATCAGTTCATTTCTTCAAAAGGACAGAAACAGCTTATAGTGGAAGAATTTGATGCGATCGCGTGCGAGATGGAAGGAGCCTCCATTGCACAGGTCTGCTATGTAAACAAGCTGCCCTTCTGCGTACTACGCGCAATATCCGATTCTGCAGACGACAGTGCGAAGATGGATTATCCTGCATTTGTGGAACTTGCGGCAGCCAACAGTGCAAAGGTCATCAGGCATTTTCTTAAGAACAGATAGTTAACTGTCAACAATAAAAACCGATCAGGGAATGGAGGTCATATGAAGATCAAAAACAGTATCAACAGAGTACTCTCATTAATACTGAGTATTAGTATGGTAGGCAGCGAAGTGCTGCCTGCTTTGGCATCTGACGTCCCGGAGGCCGGTCCGGACATCAGTATGGTAAGTGCTGATGAGGCAGGATATAGCGATACGGAAGAGTTGGAGCCCGGGGATGAAGTGACCGGGACCGCGGATGACGCTCAGCCGGATACTGAAGATGATGGGTTTGTTTTTGTTCCCGGTTATGTTGAGGTACCGAACAAAACAGAGATATCTGTGGCCGGAGATGGCATCGGTTATTACGAGATAGAATCCTCAATGTCGGACAGCGACGAAGAGCCGGAATATTCCGATGACTATGCGGTGGCTTACGACTCAGCTTATCCCTGTTCGTATACCCAGACCGGCGAACTGAGGTCGTATCTTACGGAAAATTTTCCTCCGGTACGTAATCAGAATCCTTATGGTACCTGCTGGGCACACTCAGCTATCGGTCTTACGGAATTTTACATGATCAAACACGGTATGGCCGATAAGAGCATCGATCTGAGCGAGCTTCATACTGTTTATTACTGCTACAATAACGGTACTCCCTCCATTGCCGGAGATACGGGCGATAAAGTCGTTAACAACGGAGGGGATCTTCTTAATATCGGAGGTAATCTGGAATTTGCTGCCCAGACTATGATGAGGCAGAGAGGACCGGTCCTTGAAAGTGATGTCCCGTATGAGGATGCCGCAAATGTAATATATTATGGTCAGAAGATCGATCCTTCGCTGGAGAGAAAAGATGCGGCTTATCTTAAGAATGCGATGCAGATCAGCTTTGATAATCCGGAGATAATCAAGGAATATATCGTCAATAACGGCCTTGTAGGCGTTTCAATCCAGGCGAGTGAATCATATTACAATTCCGCATACAACAGTTTTTACTGCAGTAATACCACAGCGACCAATCATGCGGTTTCCGTAGTGGGCTGGGATGATGATTTCCCTGCAGATCATTTCAGCGTTAAAGCACCCGGTAACGGAGCATGGCTTGTAAGGAACAGCTGGAATTATTATGATGATGTTTTCAGTTATTATGAATATTTTTGGTTATCATATTACGATAAGAGCCTTACCCAGAAAAACGGACAGATCGTTAAATGCGCATGGACCTACGAGATGATGCCCGCAGAAGAATTCCCGGGAAACTCATATTATTATGATTCCCAGATACATCTGATGATATCCGAATCTGCCCCGTACTCCGCAAATATATATAAGGCAAACAGCGGCGCGGATTACGAAAAGATAGAAGCCGTTACATTTGCGGTTGAAAAGCTTTCGTCTTCCGGAACCGGGTATGAGATCAGTATCTATACCGGTGTTGATCCTTCACAGGGGCCTGCTTCGGGCAAACTGCAGAGCGCCGCTACCACCAAAGGTACTCTCTCCCTCGACGGACAGTATACGGTAAAGCTTAAAAATCCTGTCTATGTTAAGAAGGGAAAGAATTTCGCAGTAGTCATCAAGCGTAATGATAATTGTTCGATAGGCTATGAGTACAATTACCAGAATCCAACCAATGTGTTTGGAGGTATCACTTATTATGCATATGCAAAAGCAGGCCAGAGCTTTAAGTCAAATGACGGAAGCAGCTGGACTGACGTGACCAATGATTATTATCCCCACGGAAACTTTATCATCGGAGCATTGACCTCCGATGTTTCCGCAGAAGATGTGGATCTTGGAAGTATCACACTTTCAAAGAGCAATATCACTTTAACCTTTGACAAGCCCACTGCAAAGCTTGGTGTAACGGCTGTTGACGTTGACGGAACAGAAGATAAGGATCCCGATGTAATATGGGAAAGCCTGGATACATCGGTAGCAACCGTTGATAACGGTACTGTAAGCGGAGTGGCCAGCGGTAAGACAAAGATTATAGCAAAGTATGGCAAGCATACAGCCGAATGCAATGTAACTGTTGATATCCCTAAAGTTGAAGATCCTGTGGCAGATCCCGATGGCGGCAGCCTGCGCGCGGGAGATATTATTACAGTCAGCTGTTCTACAAACGGGGCAGCTATATACTACACGCTTGACGGTTCCGAGCCTACTAAAAAATCCACTAAATATACGGACAGTATTTCAGTAAACAAGAAACTTGCGGGAAAGAGTTTTACCTTAAAACTTCGTGGATTTTCGGACAAAGCCAATCCCAGTAATGTAGTGAGCTGTAATTATACTGTAGAGAGTCTTTCGGGGCTTAAGCTTTCCGACAGCAGCATAGTGATAGAAAGAGTTGATGAGACAAAAACGATCACGGCAACTGTTTATGATGATGAAGGTGAGGTAAGTGAAAATGCAGTCGTAAGCTGGAACAGCTCCGACCCTTCGGTAGCAACGGTAGAAAACGGTATCGTTACCGCAACAGCATCCGGTAATGCGGTGATAACCGCAGAATACGGTGCATTCAGTGCGGAATGCAGCGTAAGTGTATTAAAGGAGCGTGCGGTTTACACCGGTCTTAGCATAAGTCCCAACAGTATCAGCTTTGACGGTGCCGGTCAGGAACGTACTATAGAAGTAACTGTTACCGATCAGTATGGTGATAAGATAAATACGCCCAAAGTAAGCTTTGAAAGCAGCGATACAAAGGTAGCAGTTGTATCGGATAACGGTGTGGTAAGGTCGGTATCGACCGGAAATGCCGTGATCGGTATTAAGGCCGGGAGTTTATCAGAAGATTGTATAGTAACGGTCACGCTGCCTCAGGCTGCTGCACCTGTGGCTGATCCTGCGGATGATGATATCCTGCCGATATCATCAAATATTGTTGTGAGCTGCTCTACCAACGGTGCGGTAGTACGCTACACACTTGACGGAAGTGATCCCGATGAGAGCGCCGTAAGTGTAAACGGCGCTATAGCGGTTTCTTCAAATATGGCAGGAAAGACCTTCACATTAAAGCTTCGCGCATATGCAGAGGGTTATGATCCCAGTGATATTTCGGTTTATGTATACGAAGTGGAGAGCAGGGAGGGGCTGGTTCTTTCAAAGAGAAAGATCGGACTTACCTCAGCGGAGCCTGAAGCTGAATTGAATGCTGCAGTTTACAGGCCTGACGGAAGCGTCAGTGAAGATGCCGTGATAGAATGGAGCAGTTCCGATACCGATGTAGTTACTGTCGATAACGGCAGGCTCACTGCAGGCTGCAGCGGTAATGCCATAGTCACTGCAACGGCTGCAGGTTATACCGCAAGCTGTAACGTAACGGTTGTTATCTCAAAAGCAGCCGCACCTGAGGCAGACAAGGCGGAAGGTACGGAATTGTCTCTGGGAACAGAGATATATATAAGCTGCGGCACCGGTATCGCAAAGATATATTACACACTTGACGGATCCGAGCCCTCAGAGAGCTCAGCTTCCGCAAACGGTGTGATCATAGTGGATAAAAGCCTGGCAGGAAAGAGCTTTACACTTAAGCTGCGTGCATTTGCGGATCATTATGACCCCAGTGATGTGACGGAGTATCATTACAGTGTTGAAGACCGTACGGCGATAAAGCTTTCGGATTTCAAGATATCGTTTACAAAAGAAGGCGAGGAACATCTGCTGACTGCTTTGGTTTATGATGCGGCAGGTGATGTCAGTGAGAATGCCGCAGTAAGCTGGAACAGTTCCGATCCCGCTGTTGCATCGGTCGATAACGGCCTTGTTACTGCAGTTGCATCCGGTAATGCAGTGATAACTGCTGAATATGGCAGTGCTTCCGCAAACTGTGCAGTGCTGGTAAAGATAATGAGCGTAAGCGAAGCTTCCGTTCCTAAGACTATCGTGCTTGATGCAGATGAGATAAGTCTTATGGGAGCCGGCAGCAGCAGACAGTTAAAAGTTGTTGTCGAGGATCAGTATGGTCTGGTGATAAAGGAGCCGGAGCTGGTATTTTCAAGCAGCAATACCAGAGTGGCTGTTGTTGATGAGAAGGGACTGGTTACTGCACTGACGGGTGGAAGCAGTGTAATTACCGTAAAGAGCGGCAATACAGCAGCTTCATGCAGGGTTAATGTAATCCTGTCTAAGGCAGCTAAGCCGGTGGCAGAACAGTCGGACGGCGCATTACTGGAGGTGGCATCATCTATAGAGATAAGATGTGCAACGGAAGGAGCACAGATATTCTATACGCTTGACGGAAAAGACCCCACAAAGAGATCTTTATCCGTAAACGGTGCGATAAAGGTAACCGAAGATATGGCAGGAAAGATCGTGACGCTCAAGCTCCGCGCATATGCCGATGGTTACGAAGCAAGTGATGTCGTGACATATACATACAAGGTAGGGCATGATATAGAAGAATATGAACCTTATACGCCTGATCCTGCTGCGGATGAAGAAACTCTTAAGGTAGAGTTCCGTGTAGATGGTGCAGAGTATTTTACAACAGAGCTTGTAAAGGGAACAACACTTAAAGAACTCCCCGAAGAACCCGAAGGCGGATTCACAAGCTGGGTGGACTCGCGGACCGGAGCTGTATGGAATACATCCACTCCTGTGTATACAGAGATGATACTTGATGCCCGTTTTGAAAATGACAGTGACCGGTCTGCGTTTAATACCTTGCCCGATCTGACACAGGAGTATCTGTATCTGGTAAAGGGACAGAAAGTACAGCTTGATAAAGACACAGTCTGGGAGAGTGATGATAAAACCTATGTGACCGTTTCAAAGAAGGGAGTGCTGACAGCTAAAAAAGCGGGCCCTGTAACTATGATACATTCGGCAGACCGCTCTGTATCTTATTATGTGTATGTTGTACAGCCTAAGTTTAAAAACGCTGCACCTTCGATACTGACAGGCAATACAGCCCGTTTGGATATCGATCTGGGGGCATATCCCGATGAGTATCCGGTAGCATGGAGCAGTTCATCTCCGGCAGTGGCTGCAGTAAACGGCGGTGAAGTGTATGGTATTGCAAAGGGAAGCGCAACCATTACCGCGGTGATAAACGGAAAAAGCTACAGCACTGCCGTTAAGGTAAAAGAGCCCGGAAAGGTGACATATGACAGCGCTTTGGATAAGATAACACTTCCTCCGTTGCAGAGCGTAAGCACAAAAATAAAAGGTGAATGGAAGGCAGATAAAGAGCTTAAAAACATAGGAACCGCTGAAGCTCCGGTATATGCCAATGCAGTAGTGAGCATCACTGCAAAAGGAAAGATCACCGCAATAGGAAGCGGTGTGACTACGCTTACGGCTCCTAACGGAAAGAAGCTGGTCATAACAGTTGATAAACCGTCAGAGCAGGTACAGTACCTTGCTCTGGGCAAGAAGAAATCGCTTAAGTTTACTTTAGTAAAGAATGCTTCTGCTAAATGGGTAAGCAGCGCGCCTACTATCGCTTCTGTAAATGAGAAAGGCAAGGTTACTGCCATAGCCGGCGGTTCTGCACTGATAAGCTGCACTTATAAACCTTACGATGTTGACGGATCGGGCTTTACCTTTGTTACCAGGATCTACGCTGAGAATCCCGACCTTACAGCAACCGAGGGTATCAGACGCATAAAGACAAACAGCTATGAACTGCAGCTTTCAAAGGATTCTGTTCTGCCTTTAAGATTTACACAGAAGCAGAATTACGCACTGTATCAGCCTGTTGTATTTAAGAGCGACAAGCCTGCAGTAGCTTATGCCGATGAAAGCGGCGTGATACATGCACTCACTGCCGGAAAGGCAAAACTGAGTGCTTCCGTAAACGGAAAGAAGATCAGTATCACTGTGGTTGTAGAAGAGTGATATACATGTAAAGAACAGACCGGAGGTATGATATGAAAAAAAGAACAATAAACAGACTGATGTCATTTATGCTGAGTGCAACTCTCATAAGCGGCGATATCCTGCCTGCATTTGCGGCAGGTGATGATGCGCCAGAGTCTGAGATAAGCATCGTAAGTGCCGATGAGGCAGAAGAAGCAGATGACGGCGATACGGATGTGCTTCAGATTGAGGATGCAGAAGATGTAACTGCGGATGATGACCGGCCGGATGTGGATGCAGAGGATGAAGAGTTTGTTTTTGTTCCCGGTTATGTTGAAGTGCCGGGGGAACATACGGTTAGCGTTGTTGCGGACGGGATAGGATACAGGGAAATAGAATCCGGATTGATAGACTCGGACGAGGAACCCGAGTATCCGGATGATCTGGCAAAAGCCCAGGACAGCGCGTTCCCCTATGCCTATACGGAAACTTCTTCGATAAGGGATTATTTTTCATCTAAATATCCCGTAGCACGTAATCAGAACCCTTATGGATCCTGCTGGGCACACTCTGCTATGGGCCTGGCCGAGTTTTACATGATCAATCACGGTATGGCTGATACAAGTGTTGATTACAGCGAACTTCATCTGGTGAATTATACTTATGTACAGGGAACACCTTCAATAGCAGGATATACGGGAGATACCGTAGAATATGATCCGGCAAATGACAGTTCCAGTGAGGGAGATGACAGAAATATATTAAATGCAGGCGGTAATCTTGAGTGGGCAGCCCAGACACTGATGCGCCAGCGCGGGGTCTGCCTTGAGAGCGATGTTCCGTATTCGGATTGCAAAACTGTTATTGCAAACGGGATCGATCCTTCGTTAGAAAGAAAAGATGCTGTTTATCTGAAAAATGCTAAAAAAATAAGCTTTGAAAATCCTGAGCTTATCAAGGAATGTATTGTTAATAACGGAATAGTAGGAGTTTCAATCTTTGCCGATGATTCATTCTATAATTCTGCATATAACAGTTTCTATTGCGGAACGATAACTTCTACTAATCATGCCGTAGCCCTGGTTGGATGGGATGATGATTTCCCTAAAAGTAATTTCAGAAATACACCTGAGGGAAATGGAGCATGGCTGGTAAGAAACAGCTGGAATTATCCGAGTACTGACATGATGAGTTATTATGAATACTTCTGGATCTCCTATTACGATACCAGCCTTACCCAGCCTAACGGCAACAATGAAAAAGCCGCATGGACCTATGAAATGATGCCGGCTTCCGAGTATCCCGGAAACTCATATTATTATGATTCGCAGATACATATGAACAGTACCTGGGGATGTCCTTATGCAGCAAATATATATAAGGTATCTGGAGGCGCCGATTATGAACAGATAGAGGCTGTCAATTTTGCTGCCAACAAAATACAATCCACAGGAACAGGTTATGAAGTGAGGATATATACAGGTGTAGATCCTTCTAAAGGACCTTCTTCCGGGAATTTATGCAGCAACGCTACTACGACGGGAACCATTAATCTAGACGGGCAGTATACAGTAAAACTGAAAGCTCCTGTAACGGTAGAGAAGGGAGAGTATTTTTCCGTAGTAGTAAAACGTAATGATTCAACTACAGTATGCTTTGAGTACGCCACACCGTATACGGTTAATAACGGAGTATCATTCAGCGCGGGATGTCAAAGCGGGCAGAGTTTCATTTCCTCAACAGGTATATCGTGGACAGATGTGTATGGACGTACAGGAAATGCTGTTATCGGGGTGCTTACCTCAGACCTTTCCGAAGCACCGATCGACCAGAGCAAGATCACTGTCACACCTGCAAGCGTATCTATGAACGCCAAAGGCCAGACACAGCAGCTCAGCGTAAAGGTATATGACAAAAACGGTAACCTTGATAATAACGCAAGTGTAAGTTACTCCAGCAGCAATACATCTGTTGCAACTGTTTCTGCAACAGGACTTGTAACGGCAAAAGGAAACGGCAGTGCCAATATCACGATTACCAGCGGCAGTCTGTCAGCGACATGTAAGATTACGGTAAGTATAGTAACTCCCAAGACAGCCGATCCCGTAGCGGATCCTTCAAGCGGAACACTCTATATCGGCGACAGTATTGCAGTGAGCTGTGAGACCGCAGGCGCAGAGATTTATTATACGACCAACGGCGCTGCTCCTTCAAAGTCATCTTCCAAAGCGAACGGAAGCATTGTTATCCCCGGCGGAACAGCTATGGGTACATTTACGCTTAAACTGATAGCATATGCGGATGAATACGACCCCAGCTCTGTTGTTACATATACTTATACCATAGCCAGCAAGGCAGGTATTGTTCTGGATAAAGACAAACTGACCCTGACATCCGGGGATTACAGTGCAACATTGAATGCTGCAGTATACGGCGATGACGGAAGTGAGATAACAGATGCGGAAGTAACATGGAGCAGTTCCAATAAAGGTGTAGCAACCGTTGATACTAAAGGTACTGTAAGTGCAGTGGCAGACGGAAATACAACAATAACAGCTAAGTACGGATCAAAAACTGCAAGCTGCGCTGTTACGGTAAGCCTTTCAAATGCAGCAACACCCGTATCGGATAAAGCAAACAACAGCAAGCTTTCGATAGGTGATCTGATCACACTGAGCAGTACCACTCCGAATGCCGCTATATACTACACCATCAACGGAAGTAATCCTACAAGCTCATCGACAAAATATTCCGGCAGCATAAAGGTAGACGCTAAGTATGCCGGAGAGAGTATTACACTTAAAGCTATCGCATACGCCGATCATTACAAGGCAAGTGCAGTGGCAAGCTACACATATACCGTGGAAGAAAGCAAAGCAGGTATAAGCCTTACAGCGGATACGATAAGCCTTAATTCGACAAAGCTTTCTGCTTCGCTTACAGCAAAGGTATATAAGGATGACGGAAGTGAAGATACTTCTGCAACTGTAAGCTGGGTAACAGCAAACAGCAGTATTGTTTCTGTAGATAAGACCGCCGGAAGGACCGTAAAGCTTACAGCAGTATCAGGCGGAAGCACGACCATCACTGCCAAGAGCGGAAACTACGTAAAAACCTGCACGGTTACGGTTAAGTTCTCAAAGGCAGCAACCCCTGTTGCTGATAAAACAGCTGATACACTGAATGTAGGCGATCAGATATCCGTAAGCTGCGTGACCGGTGGAGCAAAGATCTATTATACGACTGACGGCAGCGATCCTACAGATAGATCAGCGCTGTACAGCGGAAGCATTAAGGTTACAACCGACATGTTAGCAAAGGATAATGTAACGCTTAAGTTCCGTGCATATGCAGCAAATTACGAAGCAAGTGATATCCTGACATATAAGTTCAAGGTGGCTGACAGATCGAAGATAGAGCTTTCCGAGACAAAGATATCCTTTACGGAAGCAGGTGAAGAGAAGACTCTTACAGCTAAGGTATATGATGCAGCCGGTGATGAAGACAGCAATGCAAGCGTTAGCTGGAGCAGCTCCGATACAAAGGTTGCCACGGTAAATAACGGAACTGTTAAAGCAGTGGCTTCCGGTAACGCAGTGATCAAAGCAGTAAGCGGTACGCTCACAGCGGAATGCGAAGTTACGGTGATCATCGTTGAACAAAGGGATCCTTCGGTTTCCACCAACATTATCGTAGTTCCAGATACTATAAGTTTCAATGCGGCAGGTAAGACACAGCAGCTTAAGGTGACCGTAGAGGATCAGTACGGACTGGTCATCAGCGATCCGGACCTTAAATTTGAAAGTAGTGATACTAAGGTGGCTACCGTGACAAAGAGCGGTCTGGTAACATCGGTATCTTCAGGTAACGCGGTGATAACTGTGAGCAGCGGCAGCATATCGACCGGCTGCAAGGTGAGCGTTTCGTTACCTAAGGCAGCGACGCCTGTTGCAGAGCAGTCCGAAGATACCATCCTTAAGATAGGCTCGTATATTACGGTCAAATGCAGTACGCAGGGAGCAGTGATCAGATACACTACGGATGGATCGGACCCTGTGGAGAGTTCGGCTGTCGCAAAAGGAAAGATCGCCGTTACGGAAGATATGGCGGGCAAGAGCATTACGATAAAGCTGCGCGCTTTTGCATCCGGCTACGAGCTGAGTGATGTAGCGGAATACAGATATACAGTTGAAGATAGATCGGCTATAGAGCTTTCGCAGAGCAAGATATCATTTACCGAGGAAGGTGAAGAAAAGACACTGAGCGCTACAGTCTATGATGCTGCAGGTAAGGAGAACAAAGATGCAGTTATCAGCTGGAGCAGCTCCGATACAAAGGTTGCCACGGTAGATAACGGAACTGTCAAAGCAGTGGCTTCCGGTAACGCAGTGATCAAAGCAGTAAGCGGTACGCTCACAGCTGAATGTGAAGTAACAGTGGTTATTATAGAAAACAGGGATCCTTCGGTAGCAAGTAAGATCAAGGTTTCTCCCGATGAGATAGTATTAAGCGGCAAAGGTAAGACATGTCAGCTTAAGGTTACCGTAGAGGATCAGTACGGGCTGGTCATGGAAGAACCCGAGCTGAGCTTTAGCAGCAGTAACACTGCCGCAGCAACGGTAGATAACAGCGGTCTGGTAAAGGCTGTTGCAGCCGGTGTTTCAGTCATAACCGTAAAGAGCGGTGAAGTAAGCGCACAATGCAGTGTGATCGTTGAGACAGATGATGATCCTTACGAAGATATAGAAGAAAGTCATACAGTAGTATTTAAGGTAAACGGTGCAGTATATTATACGGGCGATGTAATAAAGGGACATACGCTGGATACGATCCCCGATGATCCGGAAGGAAACTTCTTATGCTGGATAGACGAGGAGACGGATGCGGTATGGAACACTTCTGCACCTGTATACAGGGATATGATCCTCAATGCGAGGTTTGAGGGAGAAGAAAACAGATCCGGATATGAAAGCGTACCTGATCTTACTAAAGAGGATCTGTATCTGGTAAAAGGACAGAAGGTACAGCTGGACAGCAACATCAAGTGGTACAGTGATGATAAGTCCTGTGTAACGGTATCAAAGAAAGGCGTGCTGACAGCAAAGGATGAAGGTATCGTTACATGTGTATATTCGGAAGATATGAGCGTGGTCTACTATGTATACGTATGCAAGCCTTATTTCTTAGAGAAAAACATATCGTTAATGGCAGGCAGCGAAGGAATTTTGGACCTTGACCTGGGAGCTTATCCGGAGCAGTATCCTGTGGCCTGGAGCAGTTCCGCACCCGCTATAGCCAGTGTGACCGGCGGCAGAGTGTACGGTATATCCAAGGGCAGTGCGAAGATAAATGCTACAGTAAACGGTAAAACATACAGCTGCACCGTAAAGGTATATGATACGGAAAAGACCAAGGTAGATAAGAGTACGATAAATATCACTCTTTCACCTATGCAGAGTGTGAGCGCCAAAGCAAAAGGCGAATGGACTGCTGATGAAGGAATGGAGAATGTAGGCACGGATAAGAAGCCGGTTTATGCAAATGCTGTAGTAAGTGTTACAAAATCCGGAAAGATAACTGCGATAGGAAGCGGAAGCACTACGCTGCATGCACCTGATGGCAGGGATATAGTTGTTTCTGTGAGCGCACCCGTTGAACAGGTACAGTATATAAGCGCCGGTAAGAGCAAGACGCTTAAGTTTAAATCCGTAAAGAGCGCCGCAGCCACATGGGAGAGCGGCAATGCATCGGTAGCCTCCGTAAATCAGAAGGGTGTAGTGGTAGCCAATGCTGTAGGTTATACAACGATCAGCTGCACATACAGGGCGTACGATATTGAGGGAGCCGGATTTACTTATCTTACAAGGGTTTATGTTGAGAATCCGGATCTTTCCGAAATGAGCGGTATCGTAAAGGAAAAGAACAAATACAGCCTGGTGATGAGTGCGGGGGATAGCATGCCTGTTAAGTACACACATAACGATATGTATGCAATATACCAGCCTCTTACATATAAGAGTAACAAGCCTGCGGTAGCATATGTTGACGAAAACGGTGTGATCCACGGAGTTTCAGCCGGAAAAGCAAAGCTTACCGCAAAGATAAACGGTAAGACCCTTACCATATCGGTTGAGGTCCGATAGACGGCCGGACAGAAAACTGGTATTTTTCCGGAAAACGTGTTACAATGAAATGTGCACTTATCCACGGAGGGATAGAACATGGCTAAATCGCGCAAAAAAAAGATATTGGCTCCGATACTGGTCCTGCTGTGCATACTGGTAGCGGCCCCCATAATAGCCGGGGCAGCTTCTAAGATAAACGGCAAGAGTATCGTGACCAATAACATACATGATAATGACTATACCGGGCGCAAGCGTGTGGCTAACTGCTATGTTGTGGATAATAAGAACGCTACTTTCAGCCGTGTTGAGAACATGGGGGACATAGTCCTGATAGAGACCTATAATTCGGGACTTACCCTGTTGGGACAGTCATTTATCGGTATGGAACTGCCGGTATTCGGCGGATTCTGGGGTGGAGCAGCGTATAACTACGTGATCTTCGGTCAGGACAATCCCGAGATGGATAACAATAAGGAAGTTCTGCGTCTGGTGCGCTTTGATAAAGCATGGAATCGCCTGGGCTCTGTTTCGGTATACGGCGCGAATACCTTATATCCTTTTTACGGATGTAATACTGATTTTACGGAGTATGGGGATGCGGTATATGTGCGTATGGGGCATATGACTTACAGCGGACAGCAGGCAGTCATGACCATTGCGGCACGTAACAGTGATAATGCTCTCTTACAGGTACAATGCGATATCGGCGGTACTACCTACGGGACCGTTGAGAACAGCGCGGCAACATTTATCGAAGCATGTGACGGTGAGGTTAGTTTTGTCGACCATTGTCTGGGATCGCCCCGTGCCGTAACAGCCGGTAAATATACCATCCCTGCCGGAGCAGATTTTGCATCCTGGTGTTATAATGCGGATGTATTATCTTTGCGGGGCAGCGCAGGTACCGATACTCCCGGCACATCTATAGGCGGTTATGAAGTATCGGGACAGTACAGACTGATATTCGGTGTTACAGATCCATATGACGGGAGTTCTCCCAACAGGAATATATTCATAGCTACGGTGCCTAAAAACAGCTATTATTCCGATGAAGTACGTATTGCGTATGCTACAGGTTACGCATACGGTGACATGGAATCGGCAATGACGCCGTATGTGGTTAAGATAAACAGCGATCAGTTTGTTGTGATCTGGGAGAACCGTAACGGGTATGCAGAGAGCAATACGGTCAACTGGGTATTTGTCAACGGATCGGGACAGCTTACAAGCCAGATATATTCAATGACAGGATGCCTGTCCGATTGTCAGCCTATACTTTTTAACGGCAAGATAGTCTGGTATACCACCAATGCGGCTAATTGTACCGTTTATTCGTTTTCCGCATCCAATTCGGGAGTGGCGCCCAGTTATACGGCCAGGGCAGCCATTGTTAACAAGGGTGTGGATTACTCAAAAGTTTACGACTTCGCTTACTATATCAACAGGTATCCCGACATGCGCGTGCTGTACGGGAGCAACCCCGCCGGAGCACTTCAGCACTTTGTCAGCAATGGTATGGCAGAGGGCAGACAGGGCTGCGAAAACTTCGATCCGATTGCTTACAAGAATAATTATGCTGATTTAAGAAACGCCTTCGGTAACGACTGGAAGCAGTATTATCTGCATTTTATCAACTATGGATATTCGGAGGGTCGTAACGCAAGGCGATGAAAAGTCAGGGCTGTGGGGGCCCGGAACGGAGGAGAGAATGACTGATCAGAGCGGAGAGATCAGCAAGGTAAAACAGATGATCGAGGAATCCTCGCGTATAGTAGTTATGCTGGGCGTGGGGGCCGTAATTGAGAGCGGCGGGGAGAATCTGTGGTCATCACGTGAATGCTATCGTATAGAAGGGATCTATCACAAATCACCGGATGAGATGATGAGTGTAGGTTATTACAGCGCTCGAAGGGATAAATTCTTCGATTTTTACAAGCGCGAGATCATCAGTGTGGATCTGAAGCCTGCCGGTTTGTATGATGATCTTAAACGTCTGCAGGCACGCGGAAAGATACATAAGATAATAACCCAGAGCTACTATGATCTGCATAACGAGGCCGGACTGAGAGATGTTGTGGAACTGCATGGAAACATAAGGCGCAATCATTGCAGCCAGTGCGGCAAGGAGTTTTCTGTAGAGTATATAAAAGAAGCCAAGGGTGTGCCGCTTTGCGACGAGTGTAAATCTGCAATCCGTCCGGGGATACTGCTCTTTGGCGAGACTATCCATAACGATCTGATGACGGAGGCAGTAAATGCCTGTGAGGAGGCGGATCTGATACTGGTATTAGGAACGAATATGTATGATAACATGGTCAAGTTCTGTACGGAAGATTACAAGAGTGACCGTGTGGTACTGATAACAAAGGAAGATCACTTTACCGACAGATATGCAGACGTAGTTATTCATGGCCGTGTAAGTGATATACTCCCCCAGGTGATGTGAGGTAAACGTTTATGGCTGATGAACAGATCACAAACGCACAGACAGAGTTACAGAATGCGGATCCGATGGTACCCGGTACATACCAGATACGAAAGATCGCATCGCGCTTAACACCTATCGAGCTTCTTGAGATAGCAGAGCATCTGGCTACGGAAGGTTATGACAAGAAGCTTTTCAGTCTGCTCTCGCGTGTTTATACGGAGCATAAGGGCTTTGCGTATAAAGATCAGGAGGGTATTAAAGAGCTGATCGGAAAGATAACCGCGTCCGCTATGCCATCGGAGCTTAAAATGCAGACATATACATCATTTGAAGTGCCCAGGGAATACAAGCCTTCGACAGAGGTAGCGGAAAAATGGGTGATCGAGTGTGCAGAAAAGCGAAGGAATATCGCAGCATTTTTCATGGCATCTTACGGCTACGGACAGGATCTCTATCATATTATCTGCAAGGACCGTGATCTGAATAAGATGTTTGTTGAGGCATCACAGCCGGAGGATATTTTATTGATCTTTGAGCAGGTGATGGAGAAAGAAGATAAAGAATTCGTCACCGGCATGGTAAGAAATGTAAAAAGCTATTACCATCGGGTGAAGTATGTTGACATGGAGCTGGTCAAGAGGATCACGGAAGAGGTTTTCTCTTCAAGACAGGTATTCTTTACATCCAAGATACTGTTCTGCCTGGCATTTTATATACCTGCTGAGTGTCTGCCGCCTGCTAAGGATCTTTATAAGACATTAAAGATTTCCGTGAACTATGAAGAGAAGATCACGAAAGATTTTGTAAAACGTTATCATATTGATTTTGATCTTTCGGAAGAGGCTATGTGCAGATATTATCTTGGGAATAAAAAAAGTGATAATGAAAAGGCTTTAGTGGAGAAATTTGCACATCACGTAGTGGCTGTTGAAGATGAGCAGAAGCGCAGAAAGCTTATACACGGGGCTTTCAAGCGGGGAGGTCTTTTCCGCATGTATGCAGGATGCATGCAGGATGGATGCGTGGACGAAGCCAAGCAGAAACGCTTCCGCTACAGTGATGAGCAGATAGCCTGGGTAAAGACCCTTCCGGGATTAAAGAAAAAGTCATCCTGAGGAACGCAGCGACGAACGGCTGTGTCATCCTGAGGAACGCAGTGACGAAGGATCTTGATAGAATGACATATTTCCACAGAACTAAAACCTTTAAGGAGAATAATAAATGGAGAAGATCATAGTACTTGATTTCGGCGGTCAGTATAACCAGCTGATCGCCAGACGCATAAGAGAATGCAATGTTTATTGTGAAGTAAAGCCTTATACGATGCCGATGGAGGAGCTTGTAGCTATGCAACCCAGCGGCATTATTTTTACCGGCGGTCCCAACAGTGTTTATGATGAGACTTCGCCACATTACGATCCGGCTATACTTGATCTGGGGATCCCCATCCTGGGCATCTGCTACGGTTCGCAGCTTATAGCATATATGGCTGGCGGCAAGGTTGAGACAGCGCCTGTAAGTGAATATGGACATACCGAAGTGGAAATAGACCGCAGTTCCGTTCTTTTCAGCGACGTGGAGGATACTACGGTCGTATGGATGAGCCATACCGATTATATCGCCGGGCCTCCCGCAGGCTACCGTATAACAGGGCATACCCCGGTCTGCCCTGTAGCTGCAATGGAAAATGCAGAGAAAAAGATATATGCCACCCAGTTCCATCCCGAGGTAATGCACACCAGGGAAGGCATGAAGATGCTGCGTCATTTTGCACTGGATGTGTGCGGCTGCAAGGGCGACTGGCAGATGGGCTCCTTTGTGGAGAACAGTATTAAGTCCCTTCGTGAAAAGATCGGCAGCGGAAAAGTGCTCTGTGCGCTTTCGGGCGGCGTGGATTCTTCCGTGGCAGCGGTCCTGCTTTCTAAAGCAGTGGGAAAGCAGCTGACCTGCGTGTTTGTAGATCACGGACTGCTTCGTAAAAACGAAGGGGATGAAGTGGAAGCCATCTTCGGACCCCAAGGGGATTACGAACTGAATTTTATCCGCGTGAATGCAGCGGAGCGTTATTATGAAAAGCTTAAAGGCGTGGAAGAGCCGGAACGCAAACGAAAGATCATCGGCGAGGAGTTCATCCGTATCTTTGAAGAAGAAGCTAAAAAGATCGGAGCGGTGGATTATCTGGTGCAGGGAACCATTTATCCCGATGTAATAGAAAGCGGTCTGGGAAATTCCGCTGTGATCAAGAGCCATCACAATGTCGGGGGTCTTCCTTCGGTAGTTGATTTTAAGGAGATAATAGAACCACTGCGAATGCTGTTTAAGGATGAGGTGAGAAGGGCAGGCCTGGAACTGGGTATTCCCGATCATCTGGTATATCGCCAGCCTTTCCCCGGTCCCGGACTGGGCGTACGTATCGTCGGGGAAGTGACTGAGGAAAAAGTGCGTATCGTGCAGGACGCGGACGCCATCTATCGCGAGGAGATCTCAAAGGCAGCAGAAGCATGGCGCCGGGAGAACGCCGCCGGACAGGTATACAAAAACGCCGGTATATCCACAAAGGATGCGCCCCGTATCGATCCGCCCTGGATGCCGTCCCAGTACTTTGCAGCTCTTACCAACATGCGTTCCGTCGGAGTCATGGGCGACTTCCGCACCTACGATTACGCGGTAGCCCTGCGCGCCGTGATCACCAGCGATTTCATGACTGCCGAGTGCGCCGACATCCCTTTCACTGTCTTGCAGACCGCGATGCGCCGCATCGTCAACGAAGTGAAAGGCGTCAACCGCGTATTCTACGACCTGACGAGCAAACCGCCCGGAACGATTGAGCTGGAGTAATACCGAGTGGTTTGCAGGTAGGAATTATATAGCATTAAATAAAGGCTTTCGATAGCGTTGCTAGTACGCTCTCGGAAGCTTTTTTCGTCAGGAGATAACAATTTGAAAACGGGAAATGGAGTAGTGGGTACATCACGGGTACGGAAAGCTTCTTTTTTAATCTTAACAGAAAAGCGTTCTCTCAAAACTGAAATCGTACCAGGTGGAAGCAAAAACCGCTGCTCGAAAAGATCCGGAAAAAAAAAGAAATAAGAGACGGAACGATAGGATTGATGGGCGGGTTCACCCGCCCAAAAGCCCTTGAACCATGCGGGTTTTCATTGAAAGCAAGTGCTATTTATGGTAGGATATATCTTGGCTTTTTATACGAGATGGATCGCATTTTTATTATTTGACGAATAGATAAATGCTTTTGAGGTCACAAAATGCAACCTTAAACGGAAGAGGTGGTAGGAGGTATCTTCCATTTGCATTTACAGAGCAAGGAATAGCTATGCTTTCAGGAGTGCTTCGGAGCGATGTGGCGGTTCAGGTTTTGATCCGAAGCAAGATCAACTGCGGTGTAATCGAACTGGACGGAACCCTTCCGGTTCATAGAAATGTGGAGATAATCAAGAAATGGATACAGTTATAGACAGCTTTGTAAAAAGATCCAGGGAAATACTAAAGGATAATCTGGTTGGAAT
>JAFRXH010000095.1 GCA_017437785.1 Lachnospiraceae bacterium | reverse complement strand
TTTACCGCCACACTCAGAATAAGGATATATTTCATATGTTGTCTCCTTGACGCATCAGTAATGGATCGGATCGATGGGATTCACCTCGTAATAATATACGACTGCATCATATCTGTCCGCAGGCACGATCTTCATCCTGTAACTCTTTTCAATATCATTCAGCACATTATAACCCTCTCCTACCAGTCCGGTAAAGACCGGGCTGTGGACTGTCTTATATACCGCGCTGTCCGTATCACTCAGCTTAGTATAATCAAGGCAGTACCATCCGCCATCAAAAAACTTTGCCTGATAAGCCAGCGGATCGTCGCTGCAATAATCATGATCGGCTCTTTCATATTCCTCATCATAGGTACCCGCAGTATGGATGTTGACACGGGCATTGTAAAACTCACTGCCTATGCAGAAATAACTTCCGCCAAATATGCGGTTTATATTCTCGCCCATCGTAAGGTTGGTATCGTCCGAATATGCCGCCGAAGAACCCTTCATCACATGACCGTTATGCGCTGTGATCAGTATCTGTGAATAGCCTCTGTCATCTTCAATTTCGGAAAAACGTTTCAGATTCTCTGCCATGCATCTGTCTCTGTATGCCGAATACTCAGCCGGGGTTTCTTCAAAAGACGGCGCGTCCGTGTATTGGAGTACCACCTCTGTAAGTACTGCCAGCTGTTGGCTCTTTACATCGCTCTTTTCATTAAGCCGCTTAAGCATATCTTCATAGAACTCTTTTTCATTCCTATAACTTTCAGGATCCTCCATATCTATAGAAAGGAGCTTTGCTTTTTCTTCTGAAGTAAACATATCGGGATCCTGTTTTGCGATCTCCTGCATATATTCTATAGATGCAAAACCTCCCTGCATATCCACGCCGTAAAACATCAGGGAATCTTCATAGGAAACAGTCTTGTTATAATCCCTCATCCAGTACAGAAGATCCGCTATCTCTTCCGTGTCATATAACGGATAGCTCTGCTTTCCCAAAAGTGCGATGATATCGCTTTCCTCATCATGTATGGCATCATTGAGCATGGCTGCTTCTCCCGCAGATAACTCAAATGCAATAGCTCCCGCATTTTTGCCGCTCACCATTTTCTGAAATACCAGCTTCTTTAATGTCTGGAACTCCCTGTTGCCATGAGTAGCTTCACCTATGCCGATCACCGCTGCATCCTGCGGTATCATAAACTCTTCAAAACTCACTGCAGCCTCTTCTATGCCGGCCATCTTTTTATGCGTATCCGACAGTAACCCTAAGCGCAGTATGATCAGCGCAGAAAGATATATGATCACCATTGATAATAAAGCACACCAGATTTTTTTAAACCCTTTCATCCGCGTACACCTCTCACTATAAAACATCTCTCTTATCAAGACCGGCCGAACCCGCAAAATACATTAGCATAACAAGACCGAGCGATATGATTATCTGCAGAAAATTGCCGGGATTGGTGATATCATCGGCAAAGCCGGTATGGGAAAACCACTGTCCCAATGCATTTACGTTATATATGACAGATGCTATGAATACTGCCGTGTCATTACCCGCGTCCGAAAGGACCATAAGAATAGCATTTCCAAACATCACCATACAGAAACATGTCTGAAATACAACACCTGCGCCTATTACAACCAGCACCATCTTTGTGATCCTGAACGACATCGCAAGCATGAAAGCGATAAATGCCATAAGAGCGAACAGCATGATGATGTTAGCTGATAAACATGTTCCGAAAGGATCTGCACCTGCTATGAGACCGCCGGTCATATAGCATACCCACATGATCAGACAAAGGCTTGCATAAGACAGATATAAGCTTAAGAAAACCTGCTTCTGGCTGTAGCCCGCTATTATTTTATTCCTGATGGTACCGTCAGTGTATTCGGCGTTTGTAAATACCGGTATGTAAACGGTGAAGAAAGCTACCATGGCTGCGCTTACAAAAAACATCCGCAGCGAGATATCCTTGTTTTCAAGGAAAGGAAACAGTATGATATTATCTGTCACCGCGTATGTTGCTGCCAATGCAATGATGCAGCCTCCGATAAAATATATATTCTTTATAAACCTGGCTATATTAGCCTTATATAATCTTAACATTCTCTCTCCTCCGTTTACTGTATCTCTTTTTTATTAAATATCAGGATGCCTGCTATAAGTGATATGATCACCAGCCCCAGCGATCCGCCCAGGTATGTAAGAGTCCCATAATGTGGTCTCATACTCAGATATGCATATGGTACATAGCGGTCATAAAAAATGTAGAGCATGAGCTTCATCCCACTCAGTGTGCATTTCCCCTGTGAGGGATAAAGCTTATCGATTATCTCCAGGCTGAAGATATTAAGTCCCACTGCTACAGCTATCCCGACAACATACGATATCTTTTTACCTCCAAGTATCATTACCAGCATTGTCGAAAAAACAGCTATCGATATACAAGCCATGGTAATGATAAGCCAGTAATCAGCCAGTTCGCTCAGCGTCATCGATATCAATCCGCCTTTTGTGCATAAGAGCGATAATACCACAGACTCTGTGAAAGCCACCGCGCAAAGGATGATCGCCTGTATCGCAGCTGTTATCTCTGCCGACAGGAACACTTCCGTTCTTACTGCCCCGGATATCAGTTTATTGCGTATGCAGCCGTCCGAATACTCACCGGCAGTGCACATAAGCGTTGACGCGCTCACCAGAAGTGTAGCGATCGATGCGAAGCAGGTATGTATATCGTCTGCGCTGATATCACCGCCCATAAAATGCGAAACGATCTTCATCATTGCTGTATATCCCACAAGGTAAACTGTTATTGCCGCAACAAGCTCACGAAGCCCGGCATGAAAGATCAGTTTTCTGGTATCCGCATACAGTAACTTAAACATTTACTTCTCCTCCAAGCAATGACAGATAAAATGCTTCAAGACTCTCATCATGCTCTTCCATGTTTATGATAGTGCATCCGGCCTTATCACATTCCTTAGCCATCTCCGAAAAGACCAGCTCAGCATAAACATCCGCAGTATTGCTGTCCGATATTTTGTACTCGATATTTTTATCATCCAGTATCTTTGCAAGGATGGCAGTATCGCTCACTTTCATACGTACGGATTTGCGGCATTCCTTACGCAGTTCTTCTCCGCTCATCTGGCGCACCATATGTCCTTTATCTATAAAGCCGTAATGTGTCGCCATGCGTGCCAGCTCATCAAGGATATGGCTTGAGATAAGAAAGGTAATGCCACGCTCACGGTTAAGCTTTATTATCAGCTCCCTTATCTCTATGATGCCCTGGGGATCCAGTCCGTTTGTAGGCTCATCCAGAATGATAAAATCCGGATCTCCGCAAAGAGCTATCGCTATTCCAAGTCGCTGACGCATACCCAGTGAAAACTTTCCCGCCTTCTTCCGGCCCGTATCGGCAAGCCCCACAAGTTTAAGCAGCTCATCAACACAGGAAAGATCCGGGAGGCCCAATAAAAGGCACTGCTGTATAAGATTTGACTTTGCCGACATATCCTTGTATATAGCAGGAGCTTCCACCACAGCCCCCATCCTCTCTCTTGCTCCTGTTATCCTTTTATCGTCAAAAGGAATACCCATGAGCTCATATGAGCCACCTGTAGGTCTCTGCAGACCGCACAGACAACGTATCAATGTAGTCTTTCCTGCTCCATTCTTGCCCACAAAGCCGTATATAGCTCCTTTGGGGATCTCCATGTTAAAGTCTTTCAGTGCCTGAAAAGTCCCGTATTTCTTATCGATCCCGCTGCATTTAAAAACGTATTCCATAATTTACTCCTTTCCTCTTACCTTACAAATCGAGTAGGGAAGACGAAGTCGCACCCTGCTCGCGCGCGGGTCGCCGGTTGCCGTCAGGCAACGTTTTCCTTTCGGCGACCCTGTGCATAAAAAATACCCCTTTCCGGTCAAGAAAGGGGTAAAAGAAATGTCAAGATTTGGTCAAGATTCCACGAAACGGAAACCTATCCCGTATATAGCCTCTATATGGTCAATACCGTCAAGTGACTGCAGCTTCTTACGTATATTACTCACATGCTGTTTTAACGAGCGTTCGGTACAATCGGGGGTATCTTCACTTATGCGCTCAAGTATGGTGCTCCTGCCCAATGGTCTTCCGCTGTTTAACATAAGAAGATGCAGTATGGCAGCTTCAGTCCTGGTCAGGCTTATGCTCTCTTCCTTATAAGACACCGTAAGCAGAGAAGTATCCAGTTCAAGATCTGCTTCACTGATCACGTTTTTATTACCGTCTTCGGCTTCTGTTTGCTTCTGCGCTTTAGAAAGCCTTAAAAGAGCCGCGATCCTGGCCAGCAGCTCCGATACCACAAAAGGCTTGGTGATATAATCACTCGCGCCCTCATACAGGAGCCTGACTTTGTTATCTATATCGGTCTTGGCGCTTATGATGACGGTAAGTATCCCTTTAAGCTTAGGCAGCAGCTCTTCTCCGGGAAGGCCGGGGAGCATAAGATCCAGAAGCAGCAGATCAGGTTTTTCTTTTTCAAGCAGCATAAGCGCTTCGGTACCCGAATACGCTCTGGATACGATATAGCCTTCCTTCTCCAAAGCTTCCTTCAGGAGATCGCTTATAGCTGTATCATCCTCTACTATCGTTATCTTATATGACATGTCTGTATCCCTGCCTGATCGTTACTCTTCTTCCACATGCTCACGGCCCTGCGCAATGATCGAATGCACATGATCATCCGCCAGTGAATAGTAGATGCGCTTGCCGTCGCGGCGTCCTTTGATCAGGCGGCTGGTCTTAAGTATGCGCAGCTGATGGGATACCGCAGACTGACTCATATTAAGCTTGTCGGAGATCTCTTCCACGCAGAGTTCCCCTTCTCCCAGTACAAAGAGTATCTTTAACCGGCTTTCGTCACCGAATATCTTAAAAAGCTCGGCAAGGTCGTAGAGTATTTCGGCTTCGGGCATGTTGTTGGTATTAGTGTTGTTTTTCATAATAATTTACCTCTTTCAAGATCCCCGAGTAGGAAAGTTCAGCAACGGAAATCACAGATTTCCTGCTTCACTTTTTCGCTACGCTCAGGATGACATAGGTTCAGACTTTCTTAACAAACAATGCACGTATCGCATTGATGACTGCCAGCACCATTACTCCTACATCGGCGAATATGGCCATCCACATGTTTGCAAAGCCTATCGCTCCCAGAAGCAGGCATAAGAGCTTGATACCTATAGCAAAGTATATATTCTCATATACGATGCGCATACACTTTCTGGCTATCCTGATAGCCTTAGCTATCTTGGCCGGATCATCATCCATCAGCACTATATCTGCTGCCTCGATGGCCGCATCGCTGCC
>JAFRXH010000094.1 GCA_017437785.1 Lachnospiraceae bacterium | reverse complement strand
ACAGAGAACCGTCCCCTGTGTTCATCCCCCCTGTGTTCATCCCCCTGTATCCATCCCCTTCCCTCACCCTGTAGTTTCCCTGTAAATAAGTGTGCAAGGGAAGCGGGTCTCGCGCTGCGGTTTCGCTTCTCTGTCGTCTAAGATCTTCATCAGGCGGGAAACGGTATCATCGCAGATAAGCTCCGTGTAATTGTCCACGCTGCTTATCTCCGGCGTGCTCGATATCGCCAGCTGCGAATTGTTATAGCCTACGATCTCGATGTCGCCCGGGATGCGGATGCCGCTCTCTACGGCATATTTCACTGCCCCCGCTGCTATCTTGTCATTAACGGCCAGGATGCCGTCGATCTTTCTGTCCATTCTAAAGAGGGTATCCCTTACGGCGTGGATATCGTCGTCGACAAATATCACGCCCTCATCGGGATCGAGCCCCGCTTCGGAAAGTGCGCGCTGATAGCCCTTCTTTTTGTTGATCGCGCTGTAGCTGCGCGAATCCGAAAGGAAGAGTATATCCTTGCGGCCGTGTGACGTGAGCAACGATGCAGCCTCGTAAGAAGCCTGCTCGTCCTCGCATACGGCGCAGTAAATATTATCGCCTTCAACGCTGCCGTTGATGATAAAGACCGGTACCTGCTTTGCCGCTTCACGGATATAATCGGTAGTACCCTCATCACGCCCGTCGCCGGCGTAGGTCGACCCCACATATACCAGCGCATCGATATGCTTGGTGAGGATCATCTCGGTCTTTGCATGCTTGCCCTCCGCATCAAATCCGCTGCAGCCCAGGATGCAGTCATATCCCTGCTCCTTAAAGCCTCTTTCAAGATAAGACACGGCAGTAGCCATATAATGATCCACAATGGTGGGCACCAGTATTCCCACGGTATGCATGGTCTTTAGTCCCAGCCCCTGTGCGAACACGTTTGGCGTATAGTCCACCTCGTCTATCACTGCCAGTACTTTCTGCCTGGTGGTCTCCGACACCTTGTCCGATCCGTTAACCACCCTCGATACTGTGGCTATGGATACTCCTGCCATCTTTGCGATATCATATATATTCAATGCATCTTTTTTCAACCGCGCAACTCCTTTACGATCTGTGCCGCCTGTGCAACCTTCTGCCTGATGGTATCGAACTCTCCGGCTTTGATCATATCGTCCTTAACCATCCATGATCCGCCGCAGCAGAATATCTTATCCGATTTAAGATATTCGCTCACGTTATCGGCGCTGATGCCGCCGGTAGGCATGAACTTAAGCGCCGTGAGTGCCGCGCCTATGGCCTTTATCATCTTAAGCCCGCCCGCATTCTCGGCAGGGAAGAACTTAACGTGTGTGAGTCCGAGCTTTAAGGCCTTCATCATCTCGCTGGCAGTCTGTGTTCCGGGACAAACGGGAATGTCCTTATCCAGGCAGTACTGTACCACTTCCTCATCAAGGCCCGGCGATACGATGAACTTGGCCCCGGCCGCCACCGCACGGTCAACCTGTTCGGTGGTGAGTACCGTGCCGGCCCCGACCAGCATATCCGGGAATTTTTCTGCCATTATACGAATGGAGCCCTCTGCTGCCGCAGTGCGGAAAGTCACCTCCGCTGCGGGAAGCCCGCCCTCCATAAGGGCGCGTCCCAAAGGCTCGGCGTCTTTTTCGTCGTTCAGTACCACGACGGGGATGATGCCTATATTTTCAAACTGTTTGAATATTTCTTCTGATCTTGTGCTCATGGTTGTCCTTTCTTTTAATAGATTTAGTTTTTACATATCAGCGCTTTACGCGTGCGCCGGCGCCGCCCATGATGGCTTCCACTTCTTCCTTTGATGCCATGGAGGTATCGCCGGGAGTGGTCATCGCCAGTGCGCCGTGAGCTGCTCCGTAATTGACAGCCTTCTGCGCATCCTGTGTGGTCATAAGGCCGTATACCAGACCGGAGGCGAAAGAATCGCCGCCGCCCACACGGTCCATGATCTCCAGACCGTTGTATTCCTTGGACATATAGATCTCTCCGTCCGCCCAGCACATTGCTTTCCAGTCATTTACCGTAGCACTGCGCACGGTACGCAGGGTGGTGGCTACCGCCTTAAAGTTGGGATAAGTCTTTGCAGCCTCGCCTATCATCTTCCTGTAGCCTTCGATATTAAGCTCCTTAAGATCGGCGTCGTTGCCCTCTATCTTAAAGCCCAGGCATGCAGTGAAGTCTTCCTCGTTGCCGATCATGACATCCACATACTTTGCCACTTCCTTGTTCACTTCCTGTGCCTTTTCAAGACCGCCGATGGCGCTCCACATCGAAGGACGGTAATTAAGGTCGTAGGATACGATGGTGCCGTATTTCTTTGCTGCTTTGCAGGCTGCGATAACGGTCTCACATGACTGTTCGGAAAGAGCCGCGTAGATGCCGCCGGTGTGGAGCCACTTAACGCCCAGCTCCCCGAAGATATATTCAAAATCAAAATCCGAAGGAGTGCACTGTGAGATAGCCGTATTTGCACGGTCGGAGCAGCCCACAGCACCTCGGATGCCGAAGCCTCTTTCGGTAAAGTTAAGGCCGTTGCGGCAGATGCGGCCTATGCCGTCTGTCTTCTTCCAGTATATGAGCGAGGTGTCTACACCACCCTGCTCTATCAGATCCTTCATAAGCTTACCCACTTCATTATCCGCAAATGCGGTGATAACAGCGGTGTTTAAGCCGAAGCATTTGTGAAGTCCGCGGATCACGTTGTATTCTCCGCCGCCCTCCCAGGCCTTAAATTCCCTGGCTGTACGGATGCGGCCTTCGCCGGGATCCAGACGCAGCATTATCTCGCCCAATGATACCGCATCAAATCTGCATTCCCTGCTGTCTCGTAATTTAAGTTCCATGATATCTCCTCCTTGGTTGGGATATATAAAGTCATTATCTGTCTTCCGGCTGCACCGGTCCCGTCACGATACTCCGCTTCGGAAGAGCCGCATGTATGCCGGCTTAGGATCGCAGGACGCACATCCTGCGTTTGGGGTCCCGGGAGCGTTTCCCGGCTTTGTGTAACCGCTTACACCCACAGATATCATTATATGGTATCCTGCTTTTTTGTCAAGGATTTATCGTCGAACGAACGATTGATGAATTGTGCCTGCAGTGCTGTCGTCTGCTGCGTCTTCCGCGGCCGCGGCTGCGCTCACCCGGCTCAGAATGAGCGGTGTTCCCGGCAGCACCTTATATAATCCCGCTTGGTGCGGGCCTTACGTACAGCTCTTAATATGCTATCACCGTCATCGAACGAGCGGTAGAGATAGCTCCATAATTCCTTCATCTTAGCTAAAACATCGGCCTCGCCTGAAAGATATGCGGCGTATTCATCCCAGAGCTCGTCAAGGAAAGCGAAGATACGCTCAGCAGCATCGGCAGGCGCGTCGGAAGGTGCATCAACAGGTGCATCGGCGGGCGCGGATGTATTATCTGCTCCCGCAGCTCTTATCTTCTCCGGTAAAAGCGGGTCCGATAACAGTCCCCTTCCCGTCATTATCTTATCAACACCGGGAAATTCCCAGGCGATACCCGCAGCATCCTCTGCGGTGTTGATGTCGCCGTTAAAGACAAGTTTACCGGGCTCAAAGTTTTCATAGAAAACACGGAAGCAGTCCCTGCGCACGCACCCCTTGTAATAATCTTTCAGCAGTCTGGGATGCACGATGATCTTATCAAAAGGATATTTCTTATACAGCTTCGCGATCGCATTTACTTCCGCGGGATCCTCTACGCCTGCGCGGGTCTTGACGGAAACGGCAGGCAGGCCTTCTGTGGAAAATACTCTATCCAGGAAAGCATCGAGCTTTTCAATGTCTTTAAGCATGCCGGCTCCTCTTCCCCTGCCGCTCACGGTAGGCGAAGGACAGCCTAAGTTTAAGTTTACTTCCTTATATCCCAGATCTTTCATATATCCTGCCGCATGGATGAATGCGTCCGGATTATTGGACAGTATCTGCGGTACGGTCCTTTCGTCATAAGGGATCAGCTCGTGCTTTTCCTTTGTCTTAAAGCTGTATGTCTGATTGGCCACGATAAAAGGGGTATAGCTCAGATCTATACCCCCAAAGTGTTTAAGATATACTCTTCTGAATATGAAATTGGTTATCCCCTCCATGGGAGCCAGATAGATCTTCACAGTGCCTTATACCGCGCTAACACCTTCACACTTTGAAACTGTATCGATGCTGCCGTCCTCATTATATTTAAATTCCGCTACGCACACGCTGCGGTGGAAGAGGCTTCCTCCGGGCAGCTCATCGGTATGATAGAAAAGATACGAATGCCCCTTAAAATCACAGATACCGGGGTGATTGGTAAAGCAGGGGCCTTCCTCCATGAGCACACCTCTGTATTTCCAGGGACCTGTGGGTGAGTCCGATGTGGAATAGCCGAAATGCTCGTTTCTGTGCTCACCCTCCGCAAAGCCGGCAAATACCATGTAATAGAGGCCGTTACGTTTGTAAAACCAGGGGCCTTCACCATAGGTGGTACCGGTATTGTGGCTGCCTTTTCCGAAGGATTCCACGGTCATGGGGATCTTCTGCACGCCCACTGATGCATCGTAGGATACCATATCATCATTTAAGATAACGTATCTTAATTCCGGATTGCCAAAGTAAAGATATACCTTGCCATCGTCATCCTTAAATACGGTGGGATCGATATCGTTCCAGTCTCCTTCATCCACAAGGGGATGGCCCAGATCCTTAAAAGGGCCGGTCGGCGAATCGGAGATCCCAACTGCTATCGCCATGCCGCCGTCCTTTTTATGTACGGGGCAATAGAGATAGAATTTCCCTTTATGTTCAATGGCCTGGGGTGCCCAAGCACGGTCATCTGCCCAGTCGATATCGTCCAGGGAGAAGATCTTTCCGTGATCGGTCCAGTTTACCATGTCCTTTGTAGAGAAGCAGCGCCAGTCATACATGGTATAAAAATCATTCACCAGCGTGTCCTCGTCATGAGTGGTGTAAAGATACAGGGTATCTCCGTACACCATAGGCGCCGGATCGGCGGTATAGTAGTCTTTGATGATCGGGTTTGTGTGGAATGAAGCTGAGTCCATTTAGGTGGATCCTCCTTATATATATGATTTTGTTCTTTGCCGCAATTTAGTTCTATCAAGATCCTTCGGGCTTACGCCCTCAGGATGACAGGGTACGCTTACGCCCTCAGGATGACAGAGTATTCGTACGCCTTCTGTAATACAACAGCACTAATTTTATCATATAACATCTGCCCCGCATAGACAGCATTTTGGTATTTTCATGTTCTGCCGTCTGTGGTAAAATAAGGGTATAGAAAGGCGGCAGATATGGCAGACGAAAAGGTCAGAAAACTTAAGATGACCGCTAGTTTCCCGCACCGCTGCGATGAATGCGGAGGTAAGCTCTTTTACCTGGGTGCAGGGGCTTTCGAATGCCGCGAATGCGAAAAGACCATATACAGCGATTACGGTAAGGTGCGCAAGTACATCGAAGAGCACGGCATGACCTCCATCCCGATACTGGAGCATATGACCGGAGTACCGCGCGATGTGCTGGAGCAGTTTCAACATGAAGGTACGCTCTACGATCCCTACGAAGATATCAATAAATGCTACTGCTGCGGCTGTGTCATCGAAAAAGGCCGCTATTGCAAGGACTGCCAGTCTAACATAGTAGGGCGTCTGGCCGCCGCATTAAAGTCCGATGTTCCCGAGCCGGAAAATAACGGTCTCAAAAAGATCTCCAAGAAAAATAACCGCATGCACTATCTTAAAAACGATTGATCCCCGGCGGCTTATATTCAGCAACTGACATTCGGAAGCATTGATTCAGCAGCTTACATTTAACAGCTGCGCCTTTCCGTGCAGCTTAAGTTCCGCACTGTCGGCCGGAATAAATATACAATCCCCCTTAAAGAAATTGATGAATACGCCATCACCGCTGATGGAGCCGCAGCCGTCAACGCACAGCAGCGCATGAAAGCTGTTGCTGCCCGTGGAGAAAGGCACCAGGTCACGCTTCACCTCGGTATTGAGCAGGACACGCTCTACTTGGAAATACTTGCAGCGTGTAAGCAGCTCACTGGCGTACCCGCCTCTGTATCTTAATACACGCATGGGCTGGCGCGGATCGGATGATGAGCTTAAGTTGGCCACTTCCAGCGCCTTATCTATATGGAGTTCACGCTTTTTGCCGTATTTATCCACACGGTTATAATCATAAAGACGGTAGGTTAAGTTGCTGCTCTCCTGTATCTCTGCTATAAGGCAGCCCGCACCTATGGCGTGCACGGTCCCCGCCTCGATATAAAACAGGTCGTTCTTTTTAACGGGTGCACGGTTCAACAATACTTCTATGCTGCCGTCATCCGCTGCGCGCCGCACCTGTTCCTTGGTCACATCCAGGTTGAAGCCGTAGATCAGTTCCGTCCCGGGCTTTGCATCCAGCACGTACCACATCTCGCTCTTACCCAGGGAATTCTCATACTTTGCCGCATATTCATCATCGGGATGCACCTGAACACTTAAATCCTTTTTGGCATCGATCAGCTTCATAAGTATAGGCAGCTCGCCGTGATTTATCCCGGCGGCATGACTCCCCAGATATTCGGGATGTTTTTTCAACAGCTCACCCAGGGTGCAGTCACACGCAGGCACATACGATTCGCCGTCAGGGTGCGTCGAACACACCCAGGCTTCGGCAAAAGGGTCCACGTCGAATCCCAGATTAAAATCATCATTCAGTCTTGAACCGCCCCAAAGATAATCCTTCGCGGCCGGCCTTAAAATGTAAGGTATATTTTTACTCACGGCTTCCACTCATATTTCTTCTTGTCTGATACTGATATCTCTTCTCCCAGCTGTACCTCTATCAGCTTAAGGCCTTCCGGCCCGGCGATCACGGTATGCTTGCAGCCGGCAGCCATTGTTATCACATCTCCCACCTTAACGGGCTGCTCCATGCCGTCTACTATGGTGCGGCCGTAGCCCGCGATCACGGTCCATACTTCATCGCGGTGTTCATGGGAATGATAGTTCATCATCTGATCGGGATCCAGTGCCACATTAACGGTTAGCGATCCGTCTTCCACATCCAGCACACGGTACTTGCCCCACGACTTCTCGGCAAACATGATCTGCTGGTCCATGGCATCCACCAGAGGTTTGATGCGCGAGCTGGCTTCGCGGTCGGATACCAGTATGCCCTGAGGGCTGGCAGATATGACCATGTCTTTTAAACCTATACCCAGCACCGGAATACCAAGCTCGTTAATGATATGTACGTTTTCGCAGCTCTCATCCACCTTGCCGTTTCCGACAATGGGGTCTGCCATGGCCGCCGATAAAGTGTTCCAGGTACCCAGATCGCGCCATTCGCCCGAATACCTGAGTACTTCTATGGATGTTTCCGCCTCTACCACGGCGTAGTCAAAGGAGATATTTTCAAGCTTCTCATAATCATTAAACAGCAAGCTGTATTCACAGCTGCCCAAAAGCTCCCTGCTCTTTTTCAGGATATAGGAGAGTTTGCAGGCAAAGACGCCGGCATTCCACATGGCACTGCGGCGCATGTATTCCTCCGCTTTTTCCCTGGTGGGCTTTTCCGTATAAGAATAGCCGCCGTTCTCATCCGGACGGATGTAGCCGTATTTTTCCGAAGGATAGGTCGGCTCGATGCCCATCAGATAGATGTTCTTTTTTCCGGACTGAGCAGCCTTATACAGATCGTTGACACGCTCAAAATACGAAAGCTCCACATACGGATCCACGGGGCAGACCACTACCGCCTCGTCTTCATCAACGCTGCGCACGTCATGCAGGTATGCCGCAGCCAGCGCGATGGCTGCAAAAGTATCCCTGCGGCATGGCTCCACTGATATGCCCACTTCCGTTCCCAGCTGGTTATGGATGGCAGATACCTGCGACTTGGATGTAGCTATGGTGACCGTGGCATCCTTATCTACGGTCTTTATCTGCGAATAGATGCGCTGAACCATCGACTCGTAACTGCCGTCTTCTTTTTTAAAGATCTTTATGAACTGTTTTGAACGGACATCATTTGAAAGCGGCCACAGACGCTTTCCCGATCCGCCCGATAATAAGATTATATTCATTCGTTCCCCTTCCGATCCTTTTCCGGCTGCATCGAAACAAAGGCCTCGACATAGCCCAGGATCTTGTCCCTGCTGGTCTTATCAAGCTTGTTAAACTCCATGATCAGCTTCCCGCTGTCCGTGTCCAGGTCGACAACATAGAATTCACGGTTCTTCACACGGCCTGCTGCCGGATCCACGCCCGATAATAACCACTCAGGTGTCACATCCAGCACTTTACATATCGGCAGTATCTTATCCGATGACGGGTTCGTTTTATTCTTCTTCCACTCGCTAATGGTGCTCTGGCGGATCCCGGCTTTCTCGGCAAATTCCTTCTGCGTGATGGAAAGCTGTCTGATCCTCTCAAATATCCTGTCACTGATAGTCATAAGGTTTCTCCTTGATCTGATCCGTATAAAATTCCCGTTTCCGCAATCACATTTCTATTATATGAATCATATCTCGGTGCGGATCATATGTCAAGCAATTTCGAATGTATGTTCGGGATACTTTTAATGACATCCGCCCTCCTCTTGTGTTACAATATCTGCTGTCACAACACAAAATTCCACGAAAGGAGTAAGTAAATGAAGAAAAGGAACATTCTTGCTTATCTGCTGTGCGGCCTCCTCATTTTTGAGGGTGCATTCTCGCCTGCAATAAGCGCGGAAGCCGCCGGTGATGCGATGGTATCCGAAGATGTGCAGTTTACCGATGATGCCGATGAAGCTGAAGACGGCGAAACTGCAGAGGATGCGGCAGCTGACGCAGCCGCTGATGAGACCGACACAACAGTACCCGAAGAAGGCGCAGAAGCGCCCGCTGCAGATGAGGAGGGCAGCACACTCTCCTACCTTATGGGAAATCTGCAGAAGTACATGCCCGACGGAACAGGTGAAGAGGCCGGCTTAGACCAGGCCAGACTTTCCGTTACCGGCGTTAATCCCATAATGCCCGCCGAAGGCGATGTAAACACTCTGGTTATCTTTACCGAGTTTGCCGACTGCAAATTCGCACCCGAGTTCAAGGCAGCCATCAAAGAGCAGATGTTTGCCGATGCTACAGCCGACAGCGACAAAAATCCCAATTACCCCATTGAGAGCTTAAGTGCATATTACCAGCGTGCATCTTACGGAAAGCTCAATATCAAGGGTGAATTCTTTGAGTATTCCTCAGAGCACGAAAGATCCTATTACAACAATTCGATGCAGAACAATGATCCTCTCTATCAGGAGGCGCTTAACTCATGGGCTGCACAGATCATCTCCGAAAAGCCCGAAGGTTCGGCTTTATCGGACAGCGCTTATCTCGACCAGTATCTGGCTAAGTTCGACGCCGATAATGATATGAAGATAGACGGCTGCTATCTGTGCGTCGCAGGCGGACACACCGGCTGGGCAAGCCAGTGGTGGGCATACAGGACCGGTGCAAGCCGTTTAAGCATCGGATCATATCAGCTTCCCTCAGTCATCCAGATGATAGACCGTATCAATGAGACATCAGGGAAGGATGATGTACAGGATTACATGGTCGTCTTCACTCACGAGACCGGTCATCAGCTGGGACTCGATGATTATTATTCATACGAAAGCGATCTGTCGAAGATCGACACCTTCGCTATGATGAGCAGTAACTGCGGTGATCAGGACGGCTTCGCAAAGATGCTCCTTGGCTGGCTGCCCGAAGAAAGCGTACAGTTTGCATACGAGGATGAGGAGATCACACTGCGTCCTTTCTCCGAAACAGGCGACATCGCCATCATCCTGCCCAAAAACGAACTGATGGCTTACGGTATCTACTCCCAGTTCATTATGGCAGAATACTACAAGCCCAGCGGAAACGATGTTATAAACGCATACAACAGACGTTACCGCGATCCCGAGACCGGTGAGATCCTGACTAGGGATGAGCCTACGGAAGGTCTGCGTCTGTATCATGTTTATGCGCGCCTTACTCCCGACGGCACAGCTTTCATAGCAAGCAACACCAGGGATCAGATCATCCCTCTCATCAACAATTACAACTGCAAGAACGAAGATATCTACGGTTTTTATCATGAAGGTGACAGCCTGACTCCCTTAAGCGATCCTTCCAGCGATTTCTACAGGGACAACAGCGGCCGGGGTTATTTAGCCTATACCTCAATGGTAAACAGCGGTATATCCGTCAGCGATATCAGCTTAAGCACAGACGGAACACTTAAGTTCAACGTTGATATGGCCGAGGACATCTCCCGTCCCGCTGCCAAAGAAGTAACGACAGGCTTTTCTTACGAAGGCACACCTTATATCTGTGTTACCTTTGACCAGCCGGTCAACATCAATCCCGAAGGCGGTGCGTTCGTCTGCGATATGGCAGCCGGAACTCCTCTGACCGACGAAAACTGGGGCAATGTGATAAGCATACGAAGAGACCTGCAGTATGATTTCAGCACAAAGTCCAATACCTACTACTTCATGTTAGACGACTTCCGCCTTTCGGACGGATGCCTGATCCTTCCTCAGGGTATGGTATCATCGACCAACGGCGTGAGCGCAGATGATATGCTGATCCCCATCCACTTCTATCCCGAAACCGCAAAGGAGCTGGGCGTATCAGCATCCGCAGGCCTTTACTCTGAAGCTTTCGAATTAAAGTTTGAAGGCCTGTCCGAAGGCGATACTGTTTACTACACTCTTGACGGCAGCGAGCCTGATGCGGATTGCAGCAAATATGAAGGCAGCATAAAGATAGAAGAAAGCTGCATTCTTAAGGCTATCGCCGTGAACGCGGGAGGACCTGTCAGCAAGCGTCTGCGTGTTATCTATATGATAGAGAGCATCAAGCCCGAACGTGAAACACTGACCCTCTCCGTAGGCGAAGAATTTTTCTTAAAAGCCGAGCTCAACAGCGACATAGGCAACAGCATCAAGTACCAGAGCAGCGATAATACCATAGTTTATGCATCCGAGACCGGAAACCTCATGGCACGTGCAAAGGGCGAAGCTGTTATCAGCATGACCGGCCCTGCCGGTTCGGTGGCATACTGCAAGGTTACCGTAACCGACGATTCCATCACCGCACTTGAAGCAGCACTTAAGGAAAAATACGGCAATGCTTACACCGATAAGCTTAAAGAGATCAGCAAAGCTCTGCACGGAACCATGACTCTGGCTGAGTTCTACGAGAACGGTTACCTCAACAAGCGCTGGGTAGCTTATATCGACAGCCCTTCTTACACCGGCAGCGCTCTTAAGCCCGAAGTTACCGTATACGACGGAGCCGATGTGCTTCAGCTTAAGAAGGATTATAAGGTAGGCTATAAGAACAACAAAAACGCCGGCACCGCAAACGTAAAGGTTACTTTCAAGGGCAAGTATAAGAAGGAAGCCGCACAGAATGTAAGCTTTGAGATCCTTCCCGTAAATATCTACGAGTCGATGTATGTATTCTCTACCGCCGTAGCATATAACGGCAAGCTCCAGAAGCCGGCACCGCTTATGCTCTGGCCCGAAACAGGCGCTAAGCAGAAGATAAGCGCCGATGAGTTTGAGATAAGATACTATGATGAGAAAGAAAGACCCGTCGATGGCGTGAAGGAAGAAGGCGTCTACTATGCAGAGCTTGTCGGAAAGGGCAAGAACTTTACCGGAAACGTAGCCGTTTACTTAAACGTTAAGGAAAAGGATGTTGTTGAGAAGCTCAAGATCAAGAAAAAGAAGAAGAGCTTTAAGTATCAGGGTGGCCCCGTTATGCCCCAGTACGGAACCGATTTCACCATCAAGGCTCCCAAGGGATACAGCGATATCACCGATGGAAACGGCAACCTTTTAGCTTCCGAAGTTGAAGTATTCTATCTTAACAATAATGCTCCCGGAAAGATGGCAATGATCATCACCGCTACAGAGGAGAATAACTATTCAGGTACACAGGTAGTTTACTTTACTATCAAGAAGTAATCTGCGATAAGCTTTTCGGAGGATACTCCGGAAGCACTTTGCAGAAGCAGACCCTGTGCATAAAGAAACAGCGGAGGGTTTACCTCCGCTGTTTTTATTGTGTAACGCTGTGCTGCGGCGCATGCCTGTTTAATCCGATGCTGCGCTGCGATGCGTCTGCTATGTATGCCGATACATTACGATCCGCCCGTTCTGTCACTGGCTGTCGGGCGTCATCTCCTGCAGTTCCCTAAGCAGCGAGTCCCGGCGGAACGTCTTATCCTTAAGCAGTGTATCGTAATAAGCATACTGCTTTCTGTAACGGTCACGCTCTTTCTCATCATTCGCATGGCTCTGTTCGTAGTTCTTTATCTGTTCTTCCAGGCTGCTTAAGCCTTCTTTGATAACTTTGATCTCTTCCTTTGTTTCCACTACGCGGCGCTGCAGTTCATGTTCGCTTTCGGCCACGCGCGATATCTCTTCCTTAAGGTTCTTTATCTCATTTTCGGTATTGTCTTTTAAGGCTTCCAGCCTGTCGTCAAGATCCTTTATATCACGGTCGATCGCATTTATCTCACTGTCTTTTTCGTTCAGGCGCTTCTTAGCTTCATCGTATTCCTGCTGCTTTTTCTTTTTGAAGAGAAAGGCGCTTTTCAGCTTATTCTTTTTGTCATTCTTTTCTTCGCGGATGCCGCTCATCTCGCTGTTTAACTCAAAGAGGTTTTTGACCAGCTCCACGCGCTGCATTGACATTGCTTCGCTCCTTACGCGGCAGTTCTCCCTGATCTGCTTAAGCGATGCTTTATAGCCTTCCCTCTTCTGCTTCAGATCCTTTATGCCGTTCTCAAGCTGTTCTATCAGTTCTTCCCGGCTGTTAAGCTCTGCTTTTCTGTTATTGATCTGTAACTTATAGGATTCTTCCTCTATCAGTTTATCGGTCAGCATCCTGACGCAGGCTTTTTCCGCTTCTTCAAGCTTGCGCGCCGTTTCTTCGCGTCTTTGTACGCAGTCTTTCCATTCCTGCTCTGCGACTGCCAGCGCTTCCTTAAGCTGCGAAAGCCGGTCGGGCTGCTGCTCTGTTAGCGCTTCCGGCTGCTCTGCAGGATGCAAACCATCAGCACTCTGTTCTATCACATAATCCTGAACAGGAGATACGATCGCCACCTCTTCCGCACGCTCCGGCTCAGCGGCTTCTTCGCTCTCCGGCCGCGTCCCTTCCTCATACTCCGGTTCGCTCTCATCAATAACGGCGGCTCTCCAGTCTACTCCCAGCCTGCTGCCGAAGTCCTCAACCGCCTGGTTGTAATTCTTTGCTGTGCTGCGCCTGTAATTAAAGCGCAGTTCAAACACGGCATTGGCCGCAATGGTAAGCATAACAACATAATAGCTTATCCAGTAGGGTTCCTCTTCCTTTCCGGCCTCGGCATTCTTACTGTAAGCTATGATGATATTTTCGTTCTGCAGGATGTATTTGGGCTTTTTGCTGCCTGTAAGCTTCGCGCACAGCGCAGCCCTGTCTGCATCCTTATCGATCCCTTCGGATTCATTCTTTATCAGCGTGATCCTAAGCAGATCGCCTTCGTTTTTGATCAAAGTATTATCCGCGTCGGCGCAGATCTTGCATCCGTCCGGCACAGCAAAATAAACCCGTCCGACGGCAATACTCTTACCGCCGGCATACGTAGGCATAACAAAAGGAACACCCGTCTTTTGTTTCTTTATTCTTTTGGTATTCTTTTCGCCATCTGCTATCATAACATCCTTCCGGTGTAAAACGATCTTTTGTCCTGCCGATCATTATAATCCAACAGATAAGTATATATTAGGATGCTCATCAGTGTCAATCCTGCCTCCCTCCATACATAGATTGGAGATCAGACCATCGGCGGCCTCGGGGCGAGCCGCAGTTACCGCAGAAATTCAGCTGATTGAGCTTTCCGCAGGCGCACTGCCAGTTTCCGGCAACGGCGGGGCTGTAATACGTCCAGCTGTTATCCGGCATCCGCACAAAGCAGAAATCATTCTTTGCTGCGTATATGACGAGCAGACAGGACGATCCGATCATCACAAAGACAAAGCCGCCCCACAAAAGCAGGCTGAGTCCGGACAGGATCAGACTGTCGGTTGCTCCACCTGCCATTACTATCGCATCATAAACACCGTGGAGAAAGATCGGCGCCACCAAAGACAGCACGTTACATGCGCTGTAGCTGCGAGCGTCGTTCGTGATCTGTGCGTACTTGGCTTTGCTGTAAAAATATCCCATGAAAACAGCGAAACATGCATGCCCCGGAACTGCCGTAAACATGCGCAGGATGGCTGTTCCTATTCCATGGCTGAATACATATCCGATATTCTCTATCGCCGCAAATCCCAATGAAGTAAATACTGCGTAGACTATCGCATCATAACTGTAATCGAAATGTTTGTTTTTCCAGGTGAAGGCACGCAGTATCAGGTATTTACCCATTTCCTCCGCGGGCGCTACCAGACAGGACGCGATGATGACCGCTTTGATCATCGATTCGCCCGGAAGCACCAGGTTTATTATCAGTTCCCCGATCACCTCCGCAAAAAAAGCCGGTATCGCAGTACTCATCCCCGCAAAAAAAAGCGATACTAAAAGTCCGACCGGCTCCTTTTCCTTTTTGTCGTTAAAATAGATAAATGCCAGCAGCCCGGCCACCGGTATCAATGCCAATGCTATCTGCACCTCATCCCTCCTTTAGGTCACTTGCCTTAAAGTATCTTTTCCATGCATACCTTCTGCGGCACAAGCCCCATCGCCTCATAAAACTTCATCGCCGACGGGTTGCAGGCCCACACGTTTAAGGTAATGTTATAAAACCCGTTTTCTTTTGCGTAGCTCAATATCTCATTGTACAAAAGCGTTCCGATATGCGCTCCCCGCGCATTCTCATCTACGCAGATATCGTCGATATACAGGGTCCTGATATCTGTAAGCACGCTATCACCCACGATCTGCTTTTTTATACAGAACCCGTGCGCCAGCACCTTTCCGTCTTCATTCACGCATACAAAGACCGGCGTATCATCGTCTGCTATTATGCCTTTAAGCTGCTCTTCATCATACTTTGTCGCGGGCCCCTTAAACAGATCGGGCCGTCCTTTATGATGCACCATGTCCACCTGTACAAGCAGCTTAAGGATGCCCGGGATATCACATTCCGCGGCACGTCTTATGTGTATATTGTCCAACCTGCTCTCCTCCTGAAAATCCATTATCCCTCTTCCCCCGCGGGGGCACCTGCGACAGCCACATCCTCAAAGCACACGGCGTAACTACCCACAGATACGGCTGCTTCTTCATATCCTCTACGGACATGCTTCCGCCCTCAACCCATCAGACGGGATTATACCATAAAAACAGCAGCCATAAAAGACTGCCGTTAACTGTCAATGCTTTATAACTCTTTACTTCTGCCTGTTTACGGGATCAGGAGTCTTTCTTTTTCTTGCCCGCCTTCTTGTCGCTGTCCTCACCGTAACTGCCGTATCCACCGTAATTACCGTAGTAGCGGCCGTAGTACCTGCCGTAATAACGGCCGTAATACTTGCCGTAGCGGCCCCTCTTTTCTCTGGGCATCTTGTTGATAACCACTCCCAGTACACGCGATCCGCTCTTCTCCATCTGCTCCTTTGCATCAGCCAGGAAACGTCCGCTGTCGTGGCCGGAAGCCGTCACCAGTATAACGCCGTCACATGCCTTGGCTATAACGGCTGCATCTATTACCTCGCCTATAGGCGGGCAGTCTACTATCACGTATTCGTAAAAGCGGCGCATATCCTTCATCATGTTGCGGAAACGCTTGCCGCCCAGCAGTTCCGAAGGGTTGGGGGGAACGTGCCCCGCCAGCACTATATCAAGACCGCGCAGGTTGGTGCGCACAAGTATACTGTCTAAGTTGGTCTGGGCTGCCAGGAAGTTTGATAAGCCTTCCTTTCTTCCCTTTATACGGTACCGGCCTATGGTCACAGATTTACGCAGGTCACCGTCCACAAAGAGGACCTTACGCCCGCTCTCTGCCAGTGTCATGGCCAGATTCATGGATACAAAGCTCTTGCCCTCGTCACGCACACAGCTGGTGATAGCCAGCACTTTCTTATCCTCTCCGGCAAACTCTATATTGGTACGCAGGGTCTTAAAGGCCTCTCGCAGGGCGTAATCGTCTTCGTACTGCGGCAGGCGCATGCTCACTTCTGCATGACGCTTATCGTCTTCACGCTCAGCATCCCTGCGCTGCTGCTCTGCATCTTCTTTTGATATCTCTGTGCGGCGCTCCGCACGCGCCTGTTCCGCTGCTATACGCTGTGCTTCTTCGGCTGTACGCCTTGTTTCCTCTTCGGCCGCTGCACGCTGCGCCTCTTCTTCAGCTGCACGTCTTGCTGCCTCTTCCGCTGCTATTCGCTGTGCTTCTTCGGCTGCACGTATTGCTTCTTCTTCAGCTGCACGCCTTGCTGCCTCTTCGGCCGCTATACGCTGTGCTTCTTCGGCTGCGCGTACCGCTTCTTCTTCGGCTATGCGTCTTGCTTCTTCCTCAGCTGCCTGCTCGGCACCTTCACGCACTGCATTCAGGGCCGCTTCTTTCACGCTTTCTGCCACGCTCACGGGGGCGTCGTCATACTTTATCTCTTCCATAACATCTCCCCCACCTTATCTTTTCTCCTTGGCTATATCCACGCTCTCCGAATCGGGTATCATACCCATCACAGGTACACCCAGGTAGCGTTCAACATCATCGCTGTTCTTTACCGTATCGTCCATTATGCTGCGCAGCACTATAAGTCCCGCGCTCAAAACAAAACCTGCCATCAGGCCTATCAGGATGTTCCTCTTCTTATTGGGTGAAGAGGGCTTAAGCGGCATGCTGGCGTCTTCCACGGTATTGACCGCGTCGATATTCATAACGGATATAATCTGCTCGCTGACGGCCGTACGCAGGGTATCTGCGATGTTCCTGGCCAGCTGCGGGTCCTCATTGGTCACTTCTATCTTAAGGATACGGGTATTGCTGTCGTTGGTTACCTTAACCATATCCGCCAGCTCCTCAGTAGTCATATCAAGCCCAAGCTCCGCTATGGTCTGCTCCAGCACGGGTCTGCTGGTCATAAGCACCTGGTAGTCATTGGTCAGCTGGGTACCCACCGACAGATCCGCCGTGGTGATGGTGTTGGCGTTTGTATTTGCCTCCTGCTTTGCCAGCACATACAAGCTGGTCTGGGAGGTGTACTTCGGCGTCATTATCACCGTGCTCAAAAAAAACGCCGCCACGGCGCCAAAGGCCATGGCGAGTATTATCTCCAACTTATTAAGCCACAGTTCGAACAGTAACTCTCCTAAGTCTATCTCATCTATGTTAGCGGCTCTCTGCTTTGTTACGCTGAATTCCTCTTCCACTTCTTATCCCTTATTCGCGTGTGCCTACGTACTGTGCACTTACATAGCCCACTTCGCCTTTATATACGATCTTTAACCACTCCGGATTCTCCGTAGGCTCCACACCTTCCAGTGCGGTACCGGTCTTTAATACGCCCAATGCCTTTGATGCCCTGTCAGGCTCTGAACGTACATTAAGATCTGCTGTAGCATACCTGGTGCCTGCAGGCTGGTCCTGAGTGTCATCGGGCACGGGAGTAGGCGTAGCCTTGGGCTTCGGCTTCGGTGTAGGCGTAGGTGTCGCTTCCGGGGTAGGCTCCGGTGTGGGTTCGGGAGTTTCCTCCTCTGCCACCAGCAGCTCCTCGGGGTACAGTCTTACCAACAGATATGTTCCCGCTCCATCGGATATCCACGCGGGTGCATTATCCTTTACGAACATCTGATAAGGGCTCACTTCCCTGTCTACTATACGGTAGAGCTTCAGATCACCCTCACTTGCCGCCATATCGTCCTTAAGGCTCACGCTGCACATAAGCTGTGCGCTGTCGGCCGATACGCTTTCTTCCTTAGGCTCGTATGTCATCTCATATACAGCTGCGGCCAATACTCCGCTTCCGGTCTGGGCACGTTTAGCCGCATCCCTGGTCACAGGGCTGTTGTTATCATAGTACTTGACTCCCACGCACTCCACATAGTCCGTAGTTCCTTCTATCGACAGGCCTTCAGTCATATAGCGGCGCATTATGCCGCCTGTCTCCGGCGAATATACCGGCTCACTCCTGTCCGTGTTCAGATATAGATAAACCGTCACCCCTGTAAATACCAGCAGTACCAGCACTCTTACGAGCAACAGTATTTTTTTCTTATCCATGGTACTTTAACTTTCCTGCGCTTTTTATTATGAGCATAAATCAAAGGCAGTCTGCACGGCGGGCACAAGCGCTTATGCCCGCCGACGGCTTACCTCCTAACAGATCACCACATGATTATAGGGAAATAATTCATTGTATACAATATAATAGGTTTACGGTTACTTATTTTGCAAGATACTTCTTGCCGCAGTATGCAGCACCTGCAACACCCATCAGTGCCAGTGCGTATACAGCAAACATATCGCTGCCGGTCTGAGGAGCATTAACTGCACCGCTTACTACCAGCTTAACAATAGCAAAAGGTGAAAAGCTCTTTACCCTGAAGGTAACAGAACCATTAGCTACTGCTGTAGGGATAATGGTCTCCCAGCCATTTGCACCCTTGTGAAGTACTGCGATGGTGTCACCGGCTGCTACGCCGGGAACACTAAGGGTTACGGTGTAAAATCCGTCAGCATCCTTCTGTGCGCCTTTAGGCTCGATATCGCCTGCTGCAAGAACCTTTGCAGTAACCTTCTGTCCTGCATTGGTAGCTGCTGAAACGATAGCGCTGTTGCCGAATGCGTTGCCGGTAGCTGCCAGGTTGTTAAGAAGCAGGTTCTGAACAGCTGCTACTAAGCTTCCGTCAGCATTGTTGGTAACGGTGTACTGCCCGTCAGAAGACATCTGGCCGCGATTGGAATTATCGATCTCGGTAGAAGATGTAGGGTTCTGGTTTCCGGTGTTACCGGTTGAAGGGCTGGACGCACATACAGGCATAACACTTGCAACAAATACAGCTGCAACTGTCAGTGCTGTGATTATCTTTTTCTTGATCATGTGATTTTCTCCTCCTTTCCTCATTAGTCATGTGGTATGAAGAGACCTTATCAGTCCATTCAATGGGTAGTTTAGCACAGAATTCACCTATATGCAAGCAAAAAAAAGAACCTGTCCCCCACAAGACAGGTCCTTTCTTTTTAAGATTCTTTTTCAGATCTTTTTTGAGGCTTATTCCTGAGGCATTTCCTCGTATGCCCTGAGAATCCTCTGCTGCAGTTCATCGCGTGTCTGAGAATTGATGGGATGAGCTATATCCTTATAAGTCCCATCCTGAGCCTTGCGACTAGGCATGGCAATAAACAGACCGTGGTCCCCCTCGATTACCTTGATGTCATGTATCACAAAGCAGTCTTCAATCGTGACGGAAACAACAGCCTTCAACTTGCCTTCCTTGTCCACTTTACGGACTCGAACGTCGGTGATGGTCATGTTTCCATGTCTCCTTTCCTCGGGCTGTCCCCCAATGACAGTTCCCGGTTTATTCGACTGTCAGATCACATATCTCTCATTTTTCTCCACTACGATCTTTATCCCGTCCTCTCCTTTGTGAGAAGAGTTGGCGCGTATGGTTCCGCGGGCTTCCACGATGCAATTCTCAATGTAAGTATTATCGCCGATATAGACATCGTTAAGAATTATGGAATTTTTGATCGTACAGTTGTTCCCCACAAATACCTTCTTGAAAATGACGGAATCTTCCACGGTGCCGTTTATGATACTGCCGCTGGCTACCAGACTGTTTTTCACACTCACCCCCACGTTGTACTTGGCAGGTGGCAGATCATCTATCTTTGAATAGATATCCGGATATGTTTTAAAAAAGTACTTTCGGATATCGGGATTAAGGAAATCCATGTTAGTATCAAAGTAATCTTTAATCGTGGATATGTTTTTCCAATAATCCGTCATCTTGTATGCATAGATCCGCTTGATGTCCTTGTATCGGATGAGGATATCGTTAACAAAGTCATAGCGGTTCTCCTGGGCTGCCTTCTCTATCATCTCTACCAGCTGACGCCGGCGGATGATGTAGATCCCGCAAGAGATCGTGTTCGAGCTGGCCTTTACGGGTTTTTCTTCAAACTCCGTGATACGTCCGTCCATGTCCGTCTTCACACAGCCGAAGCGCTCGACATTCACGCTATTGCCCACTTCTTTACATACTACTGTAATATCAGCCTTTTTGTCAATATGATATTCAAGGACCTTATTGTAGTCCATCTTGTAAACACAGTCTCCGGAAGCTATCACCACATAGGGTTCGTGGCTGTCTTTTATGAAGTCCAGGTTCTGTGCTATGGAATCTGCCGTGCCGCGGTACCAGTCGGAATTCTCGATGGTACGGGTAGGCGTGAACACATACATTCCGCCCTGTTTGCGGCCGAAATCCCACCATTTGGATGAGCTTAAATGCTCGTTTAAGCTGCGCGCATTATCCTGCGTAAGAACAGCTACCTTCTGTATGTGTGAATTGGTCATATTGGAAAGGGCAAAGTCGATGCTTCTGTAGCTGCCCGCAACCGGCATCGCTGCAACTGCGCGTCTGCTGGCCAGTTCGCCCATACGGCTGTTCTTCATTCCGCCCCCGGCCAGGATTATTCCCATCGCTCTCATATCAGTTGCCCTCCTTTATCAGTGATTTACCGCCTGCAAGGGCTTTATCCGGATAATCGGCGGCTGTGGTCTTTCCGAAGATCACGGTGTTCTTTCCTATGGTAACGCCCGAAGGCACCTCGGTATGCTCGCCTATGCATACCAGTCCGTGATTATAGATCTTCGGATCGGTCTCGTTCTCCACTTCCTCGCCTATACCGGTCTTTACGCCGTCATGGATGACGGTGTTTTCGGCGATTATCGTCTTGTTTATCTCGCAGTTCTCACCTATCACCGTATCGTTCATGATGATGGAATCGCGGATCACGCTGCCCTTTCCTATCTCGACATTGCAGCCGATGATGGAGGAATATACTTCGCCGCATACGGTAGCGCCCTCGCCTATCAGGCTGCGCTCCACCACACCGTCGGAAGAGATATACTGGGGAGTCAGCGTGTCTGACTTAGTGTATATCTTCCAGTACTCTTCGTAGAGATTAAACTCGGGTACTATGTCGATAAGCTCCATATTTGCTTCCCAATAGGAATGAAGCGTACCTACATCCTTCCAGTAACCGTTATATTCATAAGCATAGATCGGTGACTGGTTCTGGTGGCAGTAAGGGATCACGTGTTTTCCGAAGTCCAGCGCGGGCTGGTCTGCCTTTGCGATCAGTGCTTCCTTGAGTGTCTTCCAGTTGAAGATGTAGATACCCATGGATGCCAGATTGCTGCGCGGCTTCTCCGGTTTTTCCTCAAAGTCCACTATCTTGCGATCATCATCCGTGATGACTATACCGAAGCGCTTTGCCTCCTCGATAGGCACGGGCATAACGGCCAGTGTGACCTCAGCCCCCTTTGCCTTATGGAAGTCCAGCATGACCTCGTAATCCATCTTGTAGATGTGATCGCCGGAGAGGATCAGCACATACTCAGGGTTGAAGCTCTCCATGTAGTCCAAATTCTGGTAAATGGCATTGGCCGTACCGGTGTACCATTCGCTGTTGGTGCTCTTTTCGTAAGGAGGCAGGACCGTTACGCCGCCCACATTCCTGTCAAGATCCCAGGGAATGCCTATCCCGATGTGCGTATTAAGGCGCAGCGGCTGATACTGCGTCAGCACACCCACCGTGTCCACACCGGAATCAATGCAGTTGCTCAAGGGGAAATCGATGATACGGTATTTTCCGCCAAAGCTAACTGCGGGCTTTGCGACTTTTCTGGTCAGTACCCCCAGCCTGCTTCCCTGGCCTCCGGCCAAGAGCATGGCTATCATCTCTTTTTTTACCATAAAAATCACCTCTATGCTCGTATTTTTTGTGCTTTTGTAACCCCGATGAGTATTATAGCACAAATATCTGAGGAAGTGAAATCTTTTTTTTGGATAAATTTACAATATTTCCCATTGCAGGCGCTTCTCCGTCCCTCCTGTTTACATAACTCAAGGGTTGATGTATAATAACAACGCTTTCCGCTTGCGGGAAAGCCGCAGCTTTTTCTCAGAGAGAAGGCTAAACAGGAGGATATGATAATATGTATGAGATAGATTTTAACCATCCCATCCGTGTCCACTTTCTGGGCATAGGCGGGATAAGCATGAGCGGCCTGGCCCGCATACTGATGAGCGAAGGCTTTACGGTATCGGGGTCTGATATGAAGGATTCGGAACTCACCAATGAGCTCAAAAGCCTGGGCGCACAGATATATATAGGCCAGAAGGCAGAAAATATCACCGATGATATCGACCTCGCAGTATATACGGCAGCGATATCAGACGATAATCCGGAGATGACCGAGGTGCGCCGCCGCGGCATCGCGGAGCTTTCGCGCGCACAGCTTTTAGGCCAGCTTATGCGCAATTACAAGATCCCCATCGCCATAGCCGGCACGCATGGTAAGACCACTACCAGCTCAATGGTATCGGAAATACTGCTGCATGCAAAGCTCGATCCCACCATCACCGTGGGCGGGATGTTAAAAAGCATCGGCGGCAACCTGCGCATAGGCGGCGGGGAATACTTTGTGGCGGAAGCCTGCGAATACACCAACAGCTTCCTCTCCTTCTTCCCCCGCATGGAGATCATCTTAAATATAGAGGAAGATCATCTTGACTTCTTTAAAGATATAGAAGATATCCGTGCTTCATTCAAAAAGTTCATGGACCTGCTGCCGGACGACGGCTGTCTGATCATCAACGGCAGCATCGACCGCTTAAACGCGCTCACCAAAGATGTCAGGTGCCCGATAGTAACCTTCGGCCCCGACGCTTCATCCGATTATCATCCCGCTGACATCAGTTTTGACGAAAACGGCCGCGCACGCTACTTCTGCTGCCACGGCAGCGATAAGTTCGAAGTGGATCTGGGCGTCGTGGGCATTCATAATGTATATAATTCCCTGGCGGCCATCGCTCTGTGCGAGCGCCTGGGCGTAGACCGCAGCATGATACTCTCCGCCCTCAGGGACTTTACCGGCACCGACCGCCGCTTCGAAAAGAAGGGCACGCTGCACGGCATTACCATCCTTGACGATTATGCGCACCATCCCACCGAGATAGCCGCCACCCTGGCTGCCGCGCGCAATTACCCGCACAAAAAGCTCTATCTGGTGTTCCAGCCCCATACATACAGCCGCACAAAGGCATTTCTTCACGAATTTGCCGATGCGCTTTCCGCAGCCGACGAGGTGATCCTTACCGACATCTATGCCGCACGCGAAAAGAACACCATAGGCATATCATCGGAGGATCTGTTAAAGATAATGCTGGATAAGGGCGTAAACGCCCGTTATTACAAGTATTTTGACGATGTGGAGACTTACCTTTTAGGCGCCTGCGAAAGCGGCGACCTTATAATGACAATGGGTGCGGGGGATGTTTACCGCATCGGCGAGAAGCTCCTCGGAAAATAATCTTGTCAACAAAATTATGGTTATAACTTATCCGCTCTTTGAGCAAAAAACGGGGAATGCACCCGTCTTATCCACATAATCCACAAGCCCTCAAAGCCCCATTGTACATGGGCTTGTGGACAGCGGGATATTGATTTTCACGCCTTTCGTGCTATACTTTCCTTTGCAATCCCAAAGAAAAAAGAATAACAAAACGGACGGAAACTTATAATGGATGCTATCAGATTAAACATTTGCGGCAACAGTAATATCACTTTGCTCTCAAATGACTTTATAGATAACTACATGAAGGACGCAAACGATATACAGATCAAGCTCTATCTCTATCTTCTGCGCAGGCAGGGCAGCGGTGAAACTGCGTCTGTATCGGAACTGGCAGATTTTTTCAATTACCCCGAAAAGGACATTGACCGTGCACTCAGATACTGGGAGAAGAAGGGCGTGATATCACTGGATACCCCCGCAGCACCCGTTTCGGCTGCCATATCCGCGAGCGTAAGCGGCGCAGGTGCATATACGGCACCGGCTGCAGCCCAGAGCGCATCCCCCGTTTCCGACAGCACTTATTCCTACCCCATCGAGATGTTAAAGGCATTCAAGAAGTCTCCCGAGACTTCCTACCTGATCACGGCTCTTCAGCAGTATACCGGGCGACCTGTCGCCCCCAGCCGTATCAGCAGCCTTTTGTATATGTATGATGCACTGCTGATGCCTCCCGCTCTCATCGACTACCTTATGCAGTACTGCATCGAGCAGGGTAACGACAGTATCTCCTTTATGGAAGATACCGCCCGCTGCTGGTACGAGCAGGGCATAAAGAGCGTAGAGGATGCAAAGCTCTATTTAAATAAGGGTAAGCACTCTGCAGAATCCGGAAAGATCATGACTCTTTTGGGCCGCAGCGGAAAGCCCGCCCCCATTGAGCAGCTTTTGATAAACAGATGGCTGACTGTCTACGGTTTTGATATGGACATGATAAGCGAGGCATGCAACCGTGCGGTGGCAGCCGTCGATAATAACCGTCCCGCTTATGCGGAAGGCATCTTAAAATCCTGGTACGAAAAGGGCATACGCTCTCTTGATCAGGTACGCAGCGCGGATGAGGATTTCCGCAACGCCCGCTTTAACAGGAATGTAGCGGTCCGTACTGCTGCTGCCCCTGCCGCATCAGCCCCCGGCACCTTCTGCGATATAGAACAGCAGGATTACGACTTTGCAGACTTATGCACAAAGCTTGTAAATAACGATTGATATGGCACTTACCAACGGCGAATACGAAAAGATAAAACGCATATACGATGAGCGCAGGCTCTCTAACGAACGCGCCCTGATGGAGCGGCGTGCGGATGTCTACTCGCGTATACCCCGGTATAAGGCGCTTGAAGATAAGATCGCCGATATTTCCATGGAATGCAGCCGTGCCATGATACGCATGCCCGATGCCGCGCAGCGTAAGTCTTATATGGATAAGCTGCATTCGGACATTTTAGACCTTCGCATGGAGAAGAAAAAGCTCTTAGAGGCGGAGGGCCTGCCCAGGGATTATCTCGATCCCATCTACAGCTGCGTAAAATGCCGTGACACCGGATTTATCGACGGTGAAAAATGCAGCTGTTTTAAGCAGCTTGAGCTCGAGCCGCTCTACGATGCTTCGCGTATAAAGGAACTGCTCTCGCGCAATAACTTTGCACTCCTCTCCTACGATTATTATAAGGATGAGGATCTGCGGCGCTTTGGCGAGGCGGTAAAGACCTGCCGTCAGTTCATCGCAGACTTCGATAAAGACTGCAGAAATCTGATATTTTACGGCACCGTAGGGACCGGCAAATCCTTCCTTTCCTGCTGCGTGGCAAAAGAATTGCTTGACAGCGGCCGTTCAATAATATATTTTAGTGCGCAGCAGTTGTTCCAATCCATATCGGCACATTTCTACGATAAGGATAAAGATGAGCTGAACAGTCTGTACGGGCGCATCTACGGGAGCGATCTGCTTATAATCGATGATCTGGGCACGGAGATGGTGAACGAGTTCACCCGCACGCAGCTCTTCACGATATTAAACGAGCGCGCACTGCGCAATAATCCTGTGGTGATATCCACAAACCTGGATCTGGACACTATACGGCGCACGTATTCCGACCGTATATTCTCGCGCCTGGCTGATAACAGCTTTATCTGCCACCTGACCGGACGCGATATAAGGATACAGAAAAAGATCGAAAGAGAATACAACAAGCCAAATTAAGAAAGAGAGGATTTTTTTCATGTCACCCATCAAAGACGAGCTACGCAACCTGGATACCATTCCAGTCGGCACTCTGGGTATCATCCCGCTGGAAAGCTGCCGCGAATTGGGAGAAAAGGTGGACTACTATCTGGTAAAATGGCGTACAGAGCGTGAGAATGAGCACGCAGACTCACTGGCTTTTTCCGGATACAAGCGTGACAGCTACATTTTAAAGGCGGAGGTGCCCCGCTTCGGCTCCGGTGAGGCAAAGGCCATCATGTTGGAATCTGTCCGCGGCCACGACCTTTATATAATGGTGGATGTATGTAATTACAGTATGACATATTCTCACTTCGGCCGCACGGCGAGCATGTCGCCCGACGACCACTACCAGGACTTAAAGCGTGTGATCGCAGCCCTGGGCGGAAAGGCAAGACGTATCACCGTCATCATGCCCTTCCTCTATGAAAGCCGCCAGCACAAAAGAAGCGCCCGCGAGTCCCTCGACTGCGCTATCGCTCTGCAGGAACTGGTGAGCATGGGTGTTGAGAACATCATCACCTTTGACGCGCACGATCCCCGCGTGCAGAATGCGATCCCCTTAAGCGGCTTTGAGACCGTGCAGCCGGCGTACCAGTTTATCAAGGCGCTGTGCCGCAATGTAAAGGATCTGCAGATCGATTCACAGCATATGATGGTCATCAGCCCCGACGAAGGCGCAATGAGCCGTGCCATTTATATGGCAAACGTTTTGGGCCTGGATGTCGGCATGTTCTACAAGCGCCGCGATTACTCTAAGGTAGTAAACGGCCGCAACCCTATCGTTGCACATGAATTCCTCGGCCAGGATGTCGAAGGCAAGGACATGATCATCATCGATGATATGATAGCTTCCGGCGAGAGCATGCTTGAAGTAGCGCGCGAGCTCAAGAAGAGAAAAGCTGCACGTATCTTCTGCTTCTCCACCTTCGGACTTTTCTCCGGCGGACTGGAGGCATTTGATAAAGCTTATGCGGACGGCCTGATCGACCGCCTGCTCACCACCAACCTTATCTATCAGTCACCCGAGCTCTTAAAGCGCGACTGGTACATAAGCTGTGACCTGAGCAAATACATCGCATACATCATCGATACGCTCAACCACGATACTTCCATCAGCGATCTCTTAGATCCCAGTGAAAGGATCCAGAAACTGATGGCCAAATACAAGAAGGAGCAGGCCGGGGAAGCCTGATTATCAAATTCCCTGTGAGTTCGAAACCATCCTCACATTAAACAAAACTAAGGAGAATAATGATGAAAGAAAAAAACAGGATCAAGTATCTTGTAGAGGGCGCGGTCATCGCTGCCCTCTACGTCGTTCTTACCTACCTGGCAAACCTGGCCGGACTGGCCAGCGGAGCCATCCAGGTACGTCTGTCGGAAGCTCTTACCATCCTTCCGCTGTTCACAAATGCCGCTGTGCCCGGCCTTACCATAGGCTGCGTACTGGCCAATATACTGACCGGCTGCGCCGCATGGGATGTGGTATTCGGCAGTCTGGCTACGCTGCTGGGCGCCGTCGGCACCTACCTTATCGGCCGCTATGTCAAAAACAGGGACATAAAAGCATGGACGGCACCTCTGCCGCCCATTATCTCAAATACACTTATAGTTCCCTGGGTCTTATCCAAGGTCTACGGCCTCGATGGCACCATTCCCTTATTCATGCTGACCGTAGGCGCCGGTGAAGTTATTTCCGCAGGCATCCTCGGGCTGCTGCTTTACTTAGCCCTCCGCCCCCACGCAAAGAAAATATTCGGGTGATGCAGGGCTGGGTACAGGGGACGGTTCTCTGTACCCAGCCTGTACCTATCCGTTTTAACTCAATCCCACAGTTTTTCGGGATATACGCCCTGCTCCTTCAGCTTCTGTATGGACTCCATCACAAAAGGCTTGTCTTCTTTATAAGTGACACCAAACCACTTATCTTCGGAAGACAGGACCTTAACGGAGGCCTTTTTCTCGTTAACCATACGGCCCACTTCGATCGGAATGAAGCATTCGCTCTTAAGCGGATTCTTTTCCATCTCTTCTTTAAAAAAGCGCTCCATCGACTTCTCAAGCTCTGCGAAGATTTCCGGCTGCAGGCCCCACATATTCATGGATACCAGCGTATTGATATCGATATCCGTCCAGCTGGCGCCGTCGTCCTGCGTATAGCGTGCACCGGTGGCGGTCTTTTCTATCTTGGTAAGCTCCTCAATATGGGTCAGATACTGTGCATCATCCATGCGGCAGCATCCGCGCGCCACACTGCCGTGCTCGGTCAGGGTGTTTTTGAGCTGATAACCCACCATGCAGAAAGGCATAAGGCCGTCTGCAGAGGCAACAGGATTCTTTAAGAATTCCACCAGCGTCTTATATGCGCTCACTCCGTAATAATCATCGGAATTGATCACGGCGAAGGGCTCCTTCACCACATCCTTGCAGCAAAGGATAGCATGCGCGGTTCCCCAGGGCTTAACGCGGCCTTCAGGTATCTTTACCCAGCCGGGGATAGCATCCTGCTCCTGGAAGACGTACTCAACTTCCGTCTTCTTTGCCACAGCATCTCCGATGCACTCTCTGAAATCTTTTTCTATGGATTTCTTGATGATGAACACTACCTTGCCGAATCCTGCGCGCAGTGCATCATATATTGAAAAATCGATTATCTTGTGACCCTGCTCATCTATCGGGTCGATCTGCTTGAGCCCGCCGTAACGGCTGCCCATTCCGGCTGCCAGAAGTACCAGTGTAGGTTTAGTAGACATATTTCTCCCCTCCGTGTGTAATAGTTTACATAATAATACCACCATTACCCGGAGGTTTCAAGAGGGCTGGGTACAGGGGACGGTTCTCTGT
>JAFRXH010000093.1 GCA_017437785.1 Lachnospiraceae bacterium | reverse complement strand
TACTGTATTGTACAGTATAGCATACCCAACAATATTTATCTATAATTTTTTATGCCCCGGATCCCTGCTTACTTAAGCTTACGTTCCTTCATGATGCTCATATAAGCCGGACGGATTATCTTGCTGTTGCCCACCAGCTCTTCGATACGGTGAGCACTCCAGCCCACTATACGCGCTATAGCAAACAGCGGGGTATACAATTCGACCGGTATCCCCAGCATGCTGTAAACAAAGCCGCTGTAGAAATCCACATTGGGGCTCACGCCCTTATATATCTTGCGCTCGGCAGCAATAACCTCCGGCGCTATCTTCTCGATATTGTTATAGAGCATCAGCTCGTCGCAGCGGCCTTTCTCCTCGGCCAGCCTGGTCACGAAACTCTTAAATACCTGCTCTCTGGGATCGGAAACAGAATAAACAGCATGGCCCATACCATAGATCAGCCCCTTGCCGTCAAAGGCTTTTCCGCGTACCATCCTGGTCAGATATTTACGTATTGCATCCTCATCCTCATAATTCTGGACATGATCGCGGATATCGTCCATCATCTCCATAACCTTGATATTGGCACCGCCGTGTCTGGGCCCCTTTAAGGAGCTCATTGCCGCAGCCATGGTCGCATAGGTATCCGCTCCCGAGCTGGTCACCACACGAGTGGTAAAGGTTGAATTGTTACCGCCGCCATGCTCCATATGAAGCATCAATGCCACATCAAGTACTTCTGCCTCTGTCGGGGTATAATTCCCGTCCGGACGCAGCATGCGAAGCAGATTCTCCGCAGTGCTCTTTCTGGGCATGGGCCTGTGTATATACATACTTGCGTTATTCTCATAATGGTTATAAGCATGATAGCCGTATGCAGCCAGCATAGGGAAAGTAGCTATCAGCATTATGCACTGTCTCAGATTATCCGCCAGTGATGATGAAAGTGCCTCGGGATCGTAGCTGGCAAGAGTAAGTATACTCCTGGTCATGCTGCTCATGATATCGCTGCCGGGTGCTTTCATGATGACATCTCTGGTAAAATTGGTGGGCAGGGATCTGCTCTTTGCCAGATGCTTAAAAAAGTCCATCTGCTGTTCCTCATCAGGCAGTTCACCGAACAGCAGCAGATAAGCTGTTTTTTCAAAACCGAAACGCTTTCCCTGTCCGGCCAGAGTGCCTACCAGATCGCGCACATTGTAGCCTCTGTACCAGAGCTCACCCTCGCAGGGCTGGCGCTTTCCGTCTTTCGTTTCCTTAAAGGAAACTATCTTGGATATATTGGTCAGACCTGTCAGTACTCCCTTTCCGTTAATATCTCTCAAGCCACGGTTGACCCCGTATTTTGCAAACAGCTCGTCAGAGATCGTATCATGCGATACACACTCGGGTACCTGCTTCTCGGCATATTCCATGATGGTCTTGTGATAAGTCATTTGCATCCTCCTTTTAAACGAAACTTCGGGCATGATTATAGCATAAAGCGCCTGTGATTTCAAATATGGCCACAGGGGGATGGGTACAGGGGACGGTTCTCTGTACCCATCCCCTGTACCCATCCCTCCCGGATTGACACCCCCGCAGCTCTCGGCTTATAATCTGCCTCATGGGCAAAAATAAAAGAACAAAGATGCTATTGCTGATCATACTCGGAGCGGCGCTGCTGCTTAGGCTTATATTGGGATACTGCTATCCGCCTTATCCTGAGACGATGAAGGACTGGGCGCAGCGTATCGTGGAGACAGGCTTTGCAAAGTTTTACGGCCCTGAAGTGCAATGGCCGTATCCTCCGCTGTATCTGTATATCTTATGGGTACTGGGACTGATAATAAAAGTATTTAATGTCACCAATCCGGGACTGAAAGAACTGATAATAGAGCTTCCGCCCATACTGTGCGACATAGCTGCATCCGTACTTTTATGGAAGGTGGCATCGAAACGGCTTGATGAGAAAAAGGCACTGCTGGTCACCGCGCTGTATGCCTTCAATCCTGCGGCGATACATAATTCTTCAATGTGGGGACAGACAGATTCCGTCTTTACGCTTGCAGTGGCACTTATGTGTGTATTTTTCTGTGAGAAAAAATATCTTAAGGCTTTTATAGCTTTCGGAGCAGGTCTTATGTTAAAACAGCAGACGCTTACTTTTGCCCCGGTAGTGATAGCCGCACTTATAGCAGCTGTTGTGCCCGCCGACAGCCTTAACAAAACATCCGCGCCGGAAGGCGGCGGCACTGCATCTCTGCGCAGGCTGAGCATACTGATCGCACAGGGACTGGCAGTCATTTCGGTTATGATCCTTATCAGCCTGCCTTTCGGTCTTGCGGAAATGCTCAAACAGTATCTTTCAGTGCAGAGCGGTATGCCTTATGTAAGCGTAGGCGCCTATAATTTCTGGATGCTGATAAACAGAGGATGGTGTGGCATGGATACAACATTTATAGGCATATCCTGCGGCATCTGGGGCAAGCTGGCCATAATCGCCATAACGGCATTAAGTTTTCTGCTGGCATTCCTTTACAGAAATGACGAAAAAAAATACCCCCTGCTGGGGGCATCACTTATACTGCCGGTATTCTGTTTCGCTACCGGCATGCATGAGAGATATATGCTATCGGGCCTTCTGATTCTGGCCCTTGCCTGGGTATACGATACAAAGAAAGCATATATGGTCTTTTATGCGGTATTTACATTGCTGCAGCTTTTAAACACCGTATTTGTATATCATTTCGCACTCACCGGTGCGGGGAACCTGCCCCAGGCAGCTATCGAAAAGGTCTTATCCTTTGGCGACTTTGCCGCTACCGTCTGCTTTATCCTTTACCTTTTCATCGGCGGTCTTCGTATTAACAAGGCAGATAAGGCTGATCAGTAAAAACATACCGAACGGATAGGCAGGATGTCCCGACCACTCCGTAAGCATACCCACCATCATATTTCCCATGGCAAGCATCGCAAAACTTCCGCCCCTTTTCTTTAAGAATGATACCGCAGAATAAATATATGCGGCCAGTATTATCACGCCGAAGAAAATACCTGCGGGTATACCGAACTGGAACATATTCTGGAAATAGGTATTATGCGCGTGATAGATGACCCAGTCCCCGTCCAGAACTATATGTCCGGGATAATGGCCCCGGATCGTCATCCTCTGCAGGAAATTCTTCCATACAAACATACGGCCGTTTGATACATCCCTGTCCTCGCTTATCTCTATGAACGAATCCTGTGCTTCCCTCTCCTCACCGTCATCCAGGTCCAGATTGATACCCAGCTTTCCGAAAGACAGACGCAGGAAACGATTTATGCTGGTATATCTGGGAGAATCTATCGGATCATCGGGCTGCACCCTGGTATCGTTCCCCCACTCTCCGGTAAAGTATACCGGGCTGTTTGAAAACGCAGGAACGTAACGCAGGACAAGATAACCCGGATACAGACATAAAAGGATCATTACAACAGGCAAGAAGAAATGCAGTACAAAGCCCTTCTTTTCCTTATGCCCAAAAAGCCTCACGCAGAAGTATACAAAGAGCGAAAAGCCCATTCCCAGAAGATATGTACGCGTATAATTAAATACGACCAGTATGCCGTTCCATACTATGATAAGATGACCAAGGATCAGAAATAACGTTCTTAAACGCGACTTAGCCATATTCCAGGCTTTTTCCAGCCTGTAGACCATCGTTATCATGATAACGGAAAGATACATGCCCGCCATATTCTCGTTCGAAAAATAAAACAGGTAACGTTCAGTATCGTAAGGTCTGTGCAGCAGGGATTTAAATGAAAGTGCAAGGAAGCACAAAAGCATACCGTCCAGATAGGCATTAAAGAGCGCCTTGCCGCGCTTAGCCTGACGGCACGATATCATTACCGCAGGAAAACCTATTGTAAAAACGATCACGTATTCATAGCCGGGATTAATGACGGTAAGCACAGCCGCATATAAAAGCCAGAGTATCACAGCCGTTTTCTTAAACTTATCGTTCTCTTCCATCCATACAAGGAACTTACGGACCAGATCCTCTCTGACTATATTTTTTATCAGTGCGATCAGCATCAGTCCCCAGGTCAGGACCACCAGCTTTCCAAGGCGTATAAGATCCACGAACTGATAATCACAGTTATCCGGTATCCAGTGTTTTTCGTAACCGATATGAGTTATAACATAACATATCGGCAGCCAGATCACCGACCACAGCGTAAGCGTATCCTTAAGCGGAAGATGGATCAGCGCAAGGAGCGCGATGCTGATACAGATCACACGGAAAGGAACATCCTGTTCATACGAATGTCCCGCATTACAGTATTTTACACTCATATAACTGATGACAAAGAACAATGCCATGGATATGACATATACCGCTTTGTCTTTATATTTTAGAATCAGGTCCTTCATCGTTCTCTCTTAATGCTCCCCTCTTCCACCCTGAATACCATGTCGCACTTTTCTATCGTCTGCAGACGATGCGCTATGATGATAAGCGTCTTCTCGCCCTGGAAGCGGTTTATGGAATCCATTATCGCGCTTTCGGTATCATTATCCAATGCGCTGGTCGCTTCATCCAGTATCAGCACTTCCGGATCCTCATACAGCGCACGCGCTATTCCTATACGCTGCCTCTGCCCGCCGGAAAGACGCACGCCTCTTTCGCCTATGCCAGTATCAAGGCCTTCGGGAAGCGATCTGACGAATTCATCCAGCTGCGCATCCTTAAGCACCTGCCATACGCGCTCTTCGCTTATCTTTTCCTCCGGCACGCCGAAAGCCACATTCTTTCTTATAGTGGCGTCCAGCATGAAAATGCTCTGAGGTATATATCCGATATTCCGAAGCCAGCCGCGGTAATTCTTTTCATCCAGCACATCCACTCCATCCGCACTGATCGAACCCGACTGTATCTTTAAGAGTCCCAGCAGCACATCAACAACAGTCGACTTTCCGGCTCCGGAACTTCCCACAATACCCACGCTCTTTCCAACAGGTATCGTCAGATTGGCGTGATCATAGATCATTACATCGCTTCCGGGATAATGATAACAGATATCCTTAAGCTCGATCTTTTCCTTAACAGGAAGTTTCTTTGCATCGGGATCGAACTCATTATCTTTATATACGCCGCTTATCTCATCCTGCAGATTATCCGATACGCCCATTAAAAACGGCTCGAAATATGCTATATTGTTCAGCTGGTTATTGATGCGGTTGGCGCAGGGCATCAGTCGCAGCAGCGCGCCGCCGAAGGCGCCGATGATAGCCATCATCTGCGAAGTATCGTTTCCCGTGAGCATCAATATCAGCATATACGATACCATCACGACCACACACACCGTCTCTATCAAAAGCCTGGGTATGTTGGTATAGAGTGTATATTTCTGGACGGCATTCACATATCCGTTGCCGCACTTGATATATTCGTCCACAAAATACTGCTCGCGTCCGCCGGTCTTTATCTCCTTAATGCCCGTGACAGCTTCGCTTATCCACTTAAACAGATCCGAATAATAATCCTGATTATCTTTTCCCGCCTTATGCATTAAGGGCTTTAAAACGGACTTGATCACCAAAAGCGTTACCAGCAGGATCGCGGAAATCATAAGCGTCATTACGGGATCTGCAATAAAGAGCACCACCGCTATGCATACAAACACGATGCTTTCCGAAAGAAGCTGCATTAGCGATAATATAAGCGCATACATATTGTTCACATCCGAAGTGATATTCCTCTGTATGACCGCAGTGTCCGCATTGAGATAATATTCATAATCCTTTCGCATATAGTTTTTCATCATACGCTCGGAAGTTCTGAACTGATTGGTATATATAAAACGGAAAAGCACCTTCTGCTGGATATACAGATAGATGTTTTTAAACACAAAAGCAAAGATCAGGGAGCACATCACAAAAATGATGAATGTCCTGTTCGAGGTAAAACCCAGAAAATTATAGATACCTGCCACCAGCGCATTATTGTTTACTGCGTCAGAGTCCATTAAAAGGGTCACTGCCGGTATTATAATGGCCACACTTGCCGTTTCCAGCGCGGCTCCAAAGAGCATCATGATAAACAGAACAACCATAAAGCTCTTTTGTTTTTTATCCAACAGCCTGTTCAGTTTTTTGAGGATCTTGATCATATGTTTTGCAACCTGTTAAGTATTATTAGCCGAAGGAGCTTTTTCTTTTTTCCTTCCGCCTATCTTCCTTACTCCTGTCGGTGAGGCGCACAGAAGGAAGAGATAATTCTTTTGTTTTCTGCTTAAATATCTGTTCTTTTTTATCTCTGCTCTTTCGCTCTTTAAGAAGCGCTCCATGCGCATGTAAAAAGCATTGTCCTTATTCATCTCTTCGACCGGTATATTCTTCATATACTCCAGAAGCCGCAGCAGACGCAGGCACTTGCCCTCTTCCCAGTATTCCGGATAATGATCCCTTGCTATACGGCAGGCCGTAAACGCATTATACATCCAGTCTTCATAATACTGTCTGGAATATACACCGTGCAAGGCAACCTCAGGCGGGATCCTCAGATTATATCCTGCAAATCCCAGGGTGGGAACACCGTCCTTAAACTCCGGCATCATGCGAAGCAGCAGTTCAAACTCTTCATTCCTATGTCCGTCCATAAAACGGTAGTTCTTTATAAAGCTGCTTCTGAACAGCTTATTGCATACGCTGAATACGCCTTCATGCATGATAAGCTCACGGAAATAATCTTCCTGCTTTATCACTTCCTGTTTTCCGTCTTCACGCAGCGGAGTATCTATCCTGTCTCCGTCAGCCGAATAACTGCGGCTGTATACCCTTGCCATTTTATACTTATCGTCTGCGCTGCTTAAGTATTTATACAGCACATCATACATTCCCTCTTCAAGCCAGTCATCCGCATCAACAAATCCTATGTATTCCCCGGTGGCAGCTTCTATCCCGGCGTTCCTGGCAGAAGCCGCGCCGCCGTTTTCCTTAACGATCAGTTTTATACGCTTGTCTTTCTTTTCGTATTCCCTGCAGATCTTATTGCTTGTGTCCGTAGACCCGTCGTCTACCAGTATCACTTCCAGCTCTGCGTATGTCTGCGCCAGAACAGAATCAAGGCAGCGCGGAAGATGCGCTTCCTCATTGTATACAGGTATGATGACGCTGATGATGTCCTTATCCGTTAACCCCATTTTTTACCCCTTACCACCGTTTTGCGAAGCGCGCTCCCATCGACGGTCCTATCTCGGGATCCCTGCACATAGGCTGCAGAGCCCCGCTCTCTTTTTCCTTCTCTGAATATACGATACCCTTACCTGAAAGCAGCCCCTCTGTAACCCTCAAAAACTGAGCCGCTGCATTCTCCGCGTTCCAATACTTTATCATTGTCTCATAGGCGCGTCTGCCCTGCTCATGGCATTCTTCACGGTCAAGCGCCATTCCGTACACCCTGCTGCAGTATAAGTCGTTATCGCCGTCGCCTATCATTCCGTTCCATCCATGCTGCAGCATATACGGCACAGCTCCGATACCCGGTCTGGCGATCACCAGGCAGCCGCTGTTCATAGCTTCGTTTAAGACTGCTCCCCAGCCTTCCTTATGATCGCTGGTAAAGAGAAAAATATCGGACTTTTCCATTTCGGTGCGTATCTCTCCGGGAGACATAAAGCCGGTGAAGCGCACCACATCTTCAAGGCCTTTCTCCTTTACCATGCGTTTTAGTTCCTCTTCCATCTCTCCGCCGCCGGCCATGGTCAGAACAAAGCCATCCTCTGTAAGATCGCCCGACAGGCCGCTCCTTAACCGCCCGCCGCCATGCAGCATCCTGTCCGCTGCCATGACAGCTATCTCGGGATGCTTCCAGTCTATCATCCTTCCGGCCCAGAGCAGACGCACACGCTCTCCCTTTTTACTCTTTTTCGCCATCAGCTCATCGATATCATAATGCTTAACCTCGGGGAAATAACCCCAGACAAATTTCTTTTGGGGATAAGCATGTATCAGATTAAAATCCGATCCGACAAAAGCTCCCGAGCACAAAAGATATACGTTCGACCTGCGGTAACGCGTATGATCGTGATATTTCTTCTTCAGCCCGCGGGGCGAGATGAATTTCCACTGTCCCTCTTTGTATATGCGTTCCGAATAACGAAAAGTAAGCTTATCTGCCAAAAGCCTGGGTTCTATCTCATCTTCCATCTCCAGGCCGCCCCATATCACCACATCCGAATCCATTATAAGAGCGCGGCATTCGTCTTCATTGCCCTTCCACTCCTTAACATACGGATACTTCGTGATATCGATCCCCCAGCCCATCCTGATGCGTTCTTCTTCCATGTCCTCTGTCTGGATAAAAGTATAATCCACGCCGGGCGTCGCATAAAAAGCATCGCTTAAGGGTCGCTGATGATGATTAAAATAATTGGAAACAAAAGTAAGCTTCATCTAAATACCACCGGCATCATAAGCGGCGCCTTGCTCATCGGGCCTTCATCCCAGCTTTTCTCAATACCGGTAAGCACTGCTTCGGAAAACTCCAGAAGCCTCTGCGCCGCCACATCGGCATTCCACATTCCGTTGATCCTCTCATAAGCCAGATGCGAAAGCTCCTGCCTGAGCCCTGCATCCGTGCAGAGATAGTTTAACTGCATAGCCAGGTATTGTGCATTTTCTTTTTCGCTGTTGTAAAACGGATATGCCAGTCCGCACTGTCTTTCCATCAAAAGATAAGGCACGCTTCCGGCTGCTGTCGATGCGACTACGGCGCATCCTGCGTTCATGGCCTCGTTTACTACTGCGCCCCAGCCTTCCTGATGATCGCTGGTCATCAGATAGATATCTGCATCCAGCATCTTTTTGCGCACCTCTGCCGGTGCAATAAAATCACCTATGCTTATCTCTTTTTCAAGACTGTAGCGCTTTCGCATTTCTTCTATATCAGCGCGGCATTCTCCTTCACCGATCATCTCAAGCTCAAAGTCAACGCCGTATTTTTCCTTAAGAAGCTTAGCTGCGCGCACTGCCGTATCGGGATGTTTCCATTTAAGCATACGTCCCGTCCACAATAATTTAAGACGCTCTCTTTCAGGACGTTTTAACTCTTCTTCACTGTATTTGATACATTCCGGAAAGTATCCCCACTCAAACATCTTTCCCGGATAAGAAAAGAAGAGCGAAAAATCCGACGGCACATATGCTCCCGCACACAGAAGATATACCGGTGAATTCCTGTATTTAGTGTGTTCCTTAAGCTTCTTTATATACCCGCGCGGGGTAAATGCATGTATCTGTCCGTTCTTATATAAACGCTCATGATAACGGAATGTCAGTTTACCGGCATCCATGCGTTCCAAAACATAATATGCGCTGGCCCCTCCGCACATCACCGCATCAGACTCCATCATAAGCCTTCTGCATTCGCCTTCATACTCATCCGTCTGTATCACGAAATCGTAGTCGGATATATTAAGCCCCCAGCCCATATGCAGTCGTTCTTCCTCCATACTGTTGGTGGCTATCAGCTTAAAATCGTTGCCCAGGCGCCTTACCATTTCAAGGCAGAATGGCAGCTGATGATGCGTAAGATAATTTGTTATGAATGTAAATTTCATGCGTTATCTTTTATGATGCTCTCGTACATCCATTTGAGCATCTTATAATTTGCCTCTCTGTCATATGTAAGTGCCGCACGTTTTCTTGCAGCTGCAGCCAGCTTAAGGGCTCTGTCCCTGTCGCTGAAAAGTCCGTCTATCGCCTGCGCCAGAGCCTGTGCATCTCCGGGGCTTACAAAGCATACCTCCTCCTCCGATGCCATGGACGGGATACCGCCCACCTGCGTAGCAATGCAGGGCATTCCCAATAACATGGCCTCTCCAAGTGAGTTGGGCGAATTCTCTATAAACGACGGCATAACGAACACTTCCGAAGAAAGATACAGCTCCTTCATCTGCCCGGCATCAAGCTGTCCCATAAACCGTACCCGGTCATCAAGGGCATGACTTTTTATCAGTGCCTTAAGATATTCACCGTAACTGCTGCGCTTAAGTGCCGCTACGGGCCCGGCATTTACTATATTCTCCCCGGCAACTTTAAGACTTACATCGGGATATTTATCTTTAAGCAGTGCCAGTGCTTCTATCATCACATGTACACCCTTAAGCGGAATATTTCCCTGTGATACAAATATACTGTGTGCCGTGCAGGCATCGGGATCCCACGATCCTTCGTAAAAACAGGGGCGCAGGGTCTCGTTTAAGGAATAATAGCTTGCGTCGGGATGTACCTCCGCGAAAAAAGCCCTGTCAAAATCAGTTCTGCCGCAGGCGTTATCGGCAAGTATCAGCGCCTGTTCTTCGTTATCGGCTCTCTGCTCGTACTTTTCCTTCTGACGCAGAAGGTTATCGTTCTTTAACACATCCCTTAATGTGGCATCGGTAGTCACCTCATCCGGGAGTTTTGCAAGATACTCTTCTGCACAGCTCTGCATCACGCCCTGCAGATGCACCACCGCGCGCTTCTTCCATTCCTGTACACGCATCATAGCCAGCGTATGCGGGTATTCGGTACCGAATACATGTATCACATCAGGATGGAATTCTTCACAAATACGCCCCAGAGCAGCTACCAGCGCAGGATCATAATCTTCCGGATGCGCCATATTTTCCACAAAGCCGAAATACTCTACGCCCTCCACCTTACCCTGGGCGCTTTCCTCATAAGGAACAGGAAACGCCACTCCCAGGCGGATGTTATCTTCCCTGCTGTGTCTCACCAAGGTCTCTAATGCGCCGTCAACCCAGCCCTCTTTATTGGACTGTTTCATTTTTGCAGCCTGCGCGATCATAGCCGGTATATGATTGCATATCCACAGAGCTCTCATTTACGTCTGCCTCCCGGCATGAGAGAGTATAGTATTCCTTTTATCTTATGATAGGCAGCAGAAAAGCGCTTATCCCCCGCCAGCTTTTCCCTAAGCGGCTGAAGCGTTAATATCATTACCGCTTTATACAATATGGTCTTCTTTCCAAGATAGTGCTCCGTGATCTCCTTATGCTCTATGGCTGCTTCCTTTTTATGCTCTTCCGTCTCGGAAAAGCCCCCGCCCTGATACGAGCAGACCGTAAGATCAACATGCCTGCATACAGCACGCCCGGAATATACGCAATACAGAAAGTGCTCATAGTCCGCACGTATCTTATACTTCAGCAGATAAGCCCTCTCTGAAAACATTTTTTTTGAATAAAAACATACCTGATGGCAGGGGACGTTTCTGAAACACACAAAGTCCGTTATCTTACCCGGTGATATATCCACACTGTCCTGCTGCCTGCGGTACAGATCACCGTAGCAGATATCGGCCCCCGAAGCGGCTGTGGCCTTCGCCATCCTTGCCAGTACCTTTTCATCTGCCAGATAATCCCCGCAGTTTAAGAAGAGCACATAATCTCCTCTCACCCTTCCCAGCGCCTGGTTCATGGCATCGTATATGCCTTTATCGGCACGCTTGATCAGCTTTATATGACGGTCTCCGGGAAGCTCTTCCAAAGAGCCGTCCGTCGAGCCGCCGTCCTTAACTATTATCTCATAATCCCCATAGGTCTGACATAACACACTGTCGATGGTCTTTTTAAGTTCAGCACCTGCATTAAGACTTACCACTACGATAGAGAATCTCACTGTCACACCCCCTTATCAGAATTCCGGCATCATACCGTCAGGCACGGAAAGCCAGGTAGTATAGGGAAGTATATTTATCAGCATATCATCAGCCTTATAAAGAAATGCCACAAAATACATTATCCCCGCCAGGATCACCAAAGCCGTAAATACCTTCTTTTTCTTATCCTTAAGACAGCATATAAGCTCGGGTATCATAAGTATCTGACACACATTAAGATAATATCCTATCCTTGATACAAAAGGCACAAAAGAAAAACAGCTGTACAATAAAAGGGCCAGTATGTTCATCTTAAGATACATATTTGCCACAGGATGATCGCTTAATTCCTTCTTCTCAAACTGCATCACGATAAGGAACAAAGCTATGACCGCCAGACAGCGCGCGATGTTCACTATGCTGAAATAATCACCGTTTAAGTATTCCTCCTCATTTACATACGAAGGATAAAGGAATACAAAAAGCTTCATGTAAAGATCCTTAAACACCAGCCCCGATATGCCCAGCAGTGTAAGCGGAACAGCAAACCATTTCTTCCACTCTATGCGTGATGCGGGATAAAGGATAAGCATGAGCAGCGCCGTCTTATGAAACAGTGCCGCCGCCAGTACACAGATCACAAATTTGCCCCACTGCCTGCGCCATACAAAATAAAGCGAATAAAGGCCTATAGCCAGGGCCAGATAATACCTTACCGAATTGTAACTCTGAAAATAAAGTCCCAGGGACAGGAACAGAAAAAACGAAAGTGCAACATCACTGCTTAAGCGGTATATTCCTTTAAGGAAAAACATTACGGTAAAGAATGCAAAGACCGCAAAGACCACCAGAAAGTATTCTCCTCCCAGCGCGGAATATATAAGCTTGACCAGGACATTAAAGCCCGGTTCGGTTACCACATAATGCCCGCATCTTACATCATGAAAATGCTCGATATAGGTATAATAATCATTACCCGTATAAAGACGCAGCGCCGAAGGAATAAAAAGCATAAAGAAAAGCACCAGAAGAAGCAGTCTGTTGACAGCTTCCCTGCGTGTTCCCTTATGCGTGACCATACGGGGCGATATATATGCAGCTACAGCCGTTCCTATAGCCAGCAGCATGGTATAAAGCATCATTCCCGGCATAGCGTTCTTCCCTTATCGATACCTTCGTTCATCAGTTTGAGCGCCTTAGCCGGCGCGATATCTTTACACATGACCTTTCTTTTGACCAGCGCAAACCTCAGTGCCCACAGCTTCGCCCATTTCCCATAAAGAAAACTGAAAAGCACTCCTCTGTCATAAAAGAACTTTTCGTCATAACCCTTAAACCAGGTGGACTTGCGGCTGCGCTCGGTGCCTATCACGGCGCTCACCGCATATATCTTAAGTCCCTTTTTGATGCAGTCCATGAAAAAGAGACTGTCTTCACCGTTACTGTAAGGTGCGCCGCCGCCGAACAGATGCGAAAAGCGTACTCCCGCTTCCCTTATCTTATCGAGCTTTACCGCCGCACAAAAAGTAGGATAACGGCCGCAGTTATACCATCGTACACGTTTGGTCTTTTCGTTCCAGTATGTCCTGCGCTCGGGATTGACCCTCACGTTAAACAGCAGTATATCCGCCGAAGGCCTGTGTCTGAATGCCTGTATGATACGCGCCTCGTAGTCATCCTCGTAGACGATATCATCATCCGCAAAAAGCCCTACATCCCCGCGGGCATTATCCATAGCCAGATTGCGGCTGCGGCCCACGCCGCGCTCACTCCGGTTTATTACCAGTATCCTCTTTCCGGCATATGACAGCTCCTGCTCATCATCCTGCGCGCACTGGTTCACGATCACCGCATCGCTCTTAAGCTTCATATTACGGGGCATTTCGGATACATTCTGTTCAAGTGCAGATACCATAACACACAGTTTCATAGGCTATTCCTCTGTTTTTTCAGATCCTGTCCTGTTCCTTGCGCCTTTTTTTCCTTTGCGGTCCCCATAAAAATAATAGATACGGTGAAGTTTATGCGATGCATCACACAGCACCACATCTGTATTTCCCTCATCCGTAAAACGCTTTAATTCGGCGACAGAGATACTGCCTGCTGCCACACACAATAAAACCTTCGCATCTTTGTTTCCGGTATTAAACTTAACATCATCCGGCATCATAGCCTTTATCTTTCCGGCCACCTCTGCGCTCACGGCGGTACCGGCCGGATCTATCATCCTTACTTCCTGCACCTTTTTAAAGTTGTCAGTAACGGCTTCCTGCAGTCTTTCTTCTTCCGCTTCATCCGTCTTATCCTTAAAAAGTATGCCCAGGCAACGTCCGCCGGCAGTTTTGATATCTTCGGCTATCCTTACGGTATCATCCATGATATATACATATGCCAGTATAAATAGCGCTGCAAGTGCTCCGATGATGGCACCCGCGACCATCCAGCGTGTTATCGTGGTGGTATGGATAACAAGCTCGGCCTTACCCCTGTCCAGTACGGTAATGCTCTCCATACCGGTGATGTACTGCGGGAATATGCCAAGCGCCAGAGTCAGCGCATTCTGTATCTGATCCGCCTTTTCCGGATCGGTATCCTCTACATACACATGAAACATGCTTATGTCCGACATGGTCGGAACAGTGGTGGATGCAGCCACATAAGCTTTGTCTATCTCATCACCCAGAATACTTGCCGCGATGCCTGCTATGGCATCGGTATCCAGCACATCATTCCAGGTATAATCGTTAAACTGTGCCTGGGCAGCTTCCGCCTCGCCCTGCGTAAAACTTATCAGATACAGGCTGTCGTTACGATATACCGGCTCGGGCGCCTTGATCACCTGTTTGATGTAGGCAAAGCCCCCGAAAAGGATCCCTCCGGCCAATGCTCCCAGTATCAGTATCCATACCCTGCGGACCGAAAGCATCATAAAACGGCGCAGATCGAATCCCCTGTCTTTAATATCATCCTTCACTCTTATCCACCTCTTTCGAAGACTCGGACGCCTTCACCGTATTATCTACGCCTTCTGTTGCATCCGGTTTAAACAATATCTTTAATGTAAGGAGCATCAGCTTAAGATCCAGCCATACAGAATAATTCTCGATATATGTCAGATCCAGCTTAAGCTTATCATACGGAGTGGTATTGTACTTGCCATAAACCTGGGCATAACCTGCCAGCCCCGCCTTAACCTTCATCCTGAAGACAAACTCGGGCATTTCCTTTTCGTATTCCCTGATAAGCTGGGGGCGTTCGGGTCTGGGCCCGATAAAGCTCATCTCACCCTTAAATATATTCCATAACTGCGGCAGCTCATCCAGCCTGCACGCCCTGATAAAACGGCCCACGGGAGTAATGCGGTCGTCTTTCTTGGCAGCCAGCCTGGCCACGCCGTCCTTTTCCGCATCAACCCTCATGCTGCGGAATTTAAGTATCTTAAACTCCTTTCCGCCAAGGGTACATCTGACCTGCTTGTAAAGAACGGGTCCGCCGTCATAGAGCTTTACTGCCAGCGCTACCAGCAGCATGAACGGAGACGTTACTATAAGCAGTATCAGTGAGCATACGATATCTATTATGCGCTTGGCAGCCCGCTGCTGTACGGTAAGCGCATATTCGCGTATCAGATAGATAGGCGTATCAAAAATATGGAGTTCCTCCGTTCCTTTTACCAGAACATCCGGGATCTTGGGCATGATATATACCCGCAGAGACCTGGCATAACAGTACTTGAGCAGCCTGTTCCTTTCTTTTGTGGGGATATCCCAGAGGACAAGGCCGTCGTAGCCCTTCTCCACTTCCTCGCATATGGCATTCGTGCCTTCGGCTATATCCATGCACTTAAGGATGTTGTACTTATCGGGACGGCTGGCAAACTTCTGCAGTATACCGTCGGTGGAACGCTCACCGCTGACCAGCAGAAGATCCCTGGGCGGGAAGAGCATCTTATAGATCCCCTGGGCAGATACCGTCCACAGGGCTATCCAGGCAAATTGTATCAGGGTAAGTATAAGGATCTCCCTGGCCGGGATGACTTTTGTAGCCATCAGTGCCAGCACCGCATATGCGATCACATTGGCTATAAGAGTCGAGAAGATCTGGGAGAAGAATACCTCCCAGGCTTTAAGATATCCGACGCGTGTACCGCCGTACATATGAGAGAACATGAACAGGATAACCAGATACACAGCGATAAGCGTGATATCACCCTTTATCCAGAATTCAATGCCCCATGTAGCTTTTAAGAAGGGTTTATAATACCAGAACCAGCAAAGCGCAAAGCCTGCGACCTGCGCTGCCAGATCCAGGAAAGATAAAAACAGCATTATCACCCTTCTGGAAGTTTCCAATTTCCTCATAACTATTGATTATATCAAAAAAAGTCCTTTATATCCATAGAAATTATGTAACCTGCCGGCCTTCAGTTAAACCTGTTCATCGCGGTATCGATGCCATCGGAAAGGATGACCTCTACGGCATCTGCCGCTTTCTCTACCGCTTCCCTGATAGGTGGGAGATCCTCCTGCGTCAGATGTGCCAGCACATAATCCGCCAGGTCCCAGCCCTGTGGCTTGGCTCCCACTCCTATGCGTATACGCATAAACTCCTGTGTTCCCAGGAGTTTCACTATATTCTTCATGCCGTTGTGCCCGCCGGCGCTGCCGCTCTTTCTTATACGCAGCACACCGGGATCCAGGTCTATATCGTCATATATAACGATCAGCTCGCTGCTCACATCTATCTTGTAATAACTGCAGATGCTAAGCAGAGCTTCACCGCTCAGGTTCATAAAAGTCAGGGGTTTTACCAGCACCACCTTTTCAGAACCTATACGCCCCTTGCCGAACATCGCTTTGTGTCCATCCTCGGGATAACCTATATTATGCCGCTGCCCCAGAAGATCCAGGGCCATAAATCCTACATTGTGCCTGGTATCCGCATACTGCCTGCCGGGATTACCAAGGCCTGCTATTATATACATATCAGATCCTCCTGGCCAGGGCACGCCATCCCCAGCCGAACATGCAAAATACACTCTTTATCAGATTAAGATGAGCCTGCCTGCGGTACAGATACCAGATCCGCTTTACCGCCACCAGCTTATTGGAAGAAAGACTCTTTCCCGCACGGCGGTAGGTCACCAGATTCTCATCAAGCCCGCATGCACTGACTCCGCTTCTTAATATGCGCCACCAGCTGGCCGTATCTTCGCTGGGAACAGGCGGCATGAGCACCTTCTTTTTCCCAAGTTTATCCAGATCAAGCATTACGGTCGATGTAAAGATTATCGTCCTGGTCAGGGCATGGGCATAGTCCAGCTCCTTTGGCACATGCACCACCCTTCCGGTACCCTTTGCGTTTTCATCACCGAATTCATAGGCGGTAAAAACAAAAGACGCATCGCGCTCCTGCATGAAGCGCAGCGTCTTTTTAAGCTTATCCTTATGCCACAGATCATCCGCATCAAGATATGCGAGATAACGGCCTTTTGCCGCCTTTATCCCCATATTGCGGGCATGAGCCGCACCATGTTCCCCTTCGTTGACCAGTACTTTGATCCTGCTGTCTTCGCCTGCAAGCTTATACATCAGATCCCGGCTGCCGTCGGTCGAAGCGTCCTCGACCATTATCAGCTCATAATCCCCAAAGCTCTGCTCAAGTACGCTTTTAACGGTTTCCTCAAGAACAGCTTCGGCATTATGTACCGGCATGACAATGCTTACCGGAGAGGGGTTCATCGCGCCCCCATCCTGGCCGTATCTATATTCTCCCTAAACCACTCATAGGCACGTCTGATGCCTTCTTCAAGCTCTACCTTGTGATAGAAGCCCAGCTTGTGAAGCTTGGTAACATCCGTGAGCTTTCTGGGGGTTCCGTCAGGCATCTGGGTATTCCAGCGGATCTCTCCCTGATAACCTACTATACGCTTTACTAAAAACGCCAGATCCCTTATGGATATCTCTTTTCCGGTACCGATGTTTACATGCTCCTCGCCGGAATAATTCTCTAAAAGATATACACAGGCATCAGCCATATCATCAACATAAAGGAATTCTCTTAAAGGTGCGCCGGTTCCCCACAGTTCCACAAAAGGAGCATAGCTCATCTTTGCCTCATGGAACTTCCTGATCATAGCAGGCAGCACATGGGAGCCCTTAAGCTCGTAATTATCATGAGGGCCGTACAGATTGGTAGGCATGCAGCTGATGAAATCATTGCCGTACTGTCTCTTGTAGAACTTGCACATCTCAAGTCCGGCTATCTTTGCGATGGCATATGCCTCGTTGGTAGTCTCCAGCGGTCCGGTCAGAAGTGCATTTTCCGGAATGGGCTGGGGAGCCATACGGGGATATATACAGGTACTGCCCAAAAACAGCAGCTTCTTTACCATGTAACGGTGGCAGCATTCAATGACATTGCACTGGATCTGCATATTGCTGTATGCAAATTCCGCAGGCGCCGTATTGTTGGCGTTGATACCACCCACCTTTGCGGCAGCCAGTACCACAACATCGGGACGCTCCACCTCAAAGAATGCACGTACATCCGACTGCTCCGTCAGATCCAGCTCCGTATGGGTACGTCCAACGATATGCTCATATCCCTTGCGGTTTAATGCACGAACGATGGCGCTGCCTACGAGTCCTCTGTGGCCGGCCACATATATCTTGTCTTTTTTCTCCAACTTAGCCAATTTCCTGCCCCTCCTATATCATTATCTGCTTGTGTTTTTTTTACCTAACCTATATAATATACCCATGCATTATTTATTTGAAATCTTTCACAATCCTATCCTGATGTCCGCAGTATCGGCCTGGTTTGTAGCCCAGATAATGAAAGCCATACTGCACACAGTCCTCACGCGTAACTTCAATGCCGAAAGGCTTATAGGGACCGGCGGAATGCCCAGTTCCCATTCGGCGACGGTTACAGGTCTGGCAACCGCTGTCTTTATCAAAAGCGGTCCCGGCTCGGTGGACTTTGCCCTTGCCGCAAGCCTTGCCATCATCGTTATGTACGATGCACTGGGAATACGCAGGCAGGCAGGTAAACATGCCCAGGTACTCAACGAGATGATGGATACCATGGAAAAGATGGAACAGGTGGATTGGAGTAAACTCTCTCCCGATGACCGTCTTAAGGAATTCCTTGGACACACACCTCTTCAGGTTATCGTCGGTATAATAATAGGCATATTTTTAGGCTGTCTGATCTGCCTGAAAGTACTTCCTTACTGATCAGCCCAGAAGATACTCTTTTAAGGCATCTTTCCAGTCTTTGAATCTGTGATCCAGATTCAGCTTAAACATCCTTTTTTCCAAAGCGGAGTACGAAGGCCTGTCCGCAGAATCCGGATAATTCTTTTTATATTCCTCAGAGCTGATACGCACGACTTTGGTCGCGATACCCTTCATACGGAAGATCTCTTCGGTAAGGTCCGCCCAGCTGCATACACCCTCGCAGGTGCCGTGATAGATACCGTACAGCTGCGTAGGTGCCAGCTTAAGTATCGCCCTGCCCAGTTCGAGCGCACTGGTAGGATTTCCCAGCTGGTCGTCGACCACGCTGATACTGTCTTTTGTTTCGGAAAGCTTAAGCATTGTGCGGACAAAGTTCTTGCCTTCACCGTAAAGCCATGCGGTACGTACTATGAACCACTTCTTTGCAAAGAGTTTAACAAATTCCTCTCCGGCAAGCTTGGTGCGGCCGTACGCACTCTTAGGCCCTACCGGATCATTCTCGGTACGCGGCACATTTCCGTCCCCCGGGAAAACATAATCCGTAGAGATATGTATAAGCTTTGCATCAACTTCATTAGCCGCAACCGCCAAATTACGCGGTCCCAGCGCATTTATCTTAAATGCAAGATCCTCATCTTTCTCACAGCCGTCCACATTGGTGGCAGCGGCGCAGTTTATGATCACGTCCGGCTTAAGTTCCTTTACATAGGCAAGCAGAGCCTCGCAATCGGTTATATCCAGCTCAGGGACATCACTGCCCACATATTCAAAGCCGGTATCATCCTTTGTCAGTTCGTATAATGCCCTGCCCAGCTGGCCGTTGCAGCCGGTAACCATCAGCTTTAAGCTCATTATTTATCCCCCAGCCCAAGTCTGTTGATAGCGGAGAAGATAGCCCTTACAGATGCACGTGTGATATTTGAGCTCACACCTACGCCGTAGGTAACATCTCCCGTTTCCTCATCGAGCATATGAATATATGCAGCCGCCTGGGAATTGGATCCGCTCTGCAGCGCATGCTCCTCATAATCAAGTATCTTGATCCTGATACCGAAGGTCTCCTTAAGTCCTCTCTGTACTGCATCCAGAGGTCCGTTTCCTACGGCGTCAAAGGTCTTTTCGATATCATGATCGGTATAAGTCAGATGTACGCCGGTATCGAATTCCGACTCGGTCTCTCCGGACAGATCATCCACTTTAAGTTTTCTGAAGTGAATGGGCTCGTTCTTCTTAAGGTATTCCTCACGGAACTTCTCCATAACCGTCTCGGGTGAAACCTCACCCTGTTTCTCGGAAAGCTTCTGTATAACATCCGCAAATTCCCTCTGCATGGGCTTGGGCAGCTTAAATCCGAAATAACTCTCCATTACGAAGGCCACACCGCCCTTACCTGACTGGGAATTGATACGCACGATAGGCTCGTACTCCCTGCCGATATCCGCAGGGTCGATGGTAAGATAAGGAACCTGCCATATCTGGGAATTGCGCATCTGCATGGCATGCACGCCCTTGTTGATCGCATCCTGGTGTGATCCGGAAAAAGCGGTGAACACCAGCTTTCCTGCATAAGGATGACGGGGATGTATCGGGAGCTTGCAGCATCTTTCGTAGATCTCGGCGGCTTCCTTTACATTATCCAGTTCAAGGCCGCAGTCTATGCCCTGTGAGAACATGTTATATGCAAGATTAACAATATCGACATTACCTGTACGCTCGCCGTTTCCGAACAGTGTACCCTCGATGCGGTCCGCTCCTGCCAAAAGAGAAAGCTCGGCGGTAGCCACACCGGTACCCCTGTCGTTATGGGGATGAACGCTCAAGATCACGCTATCCCTCTTGTGGAGATTCTTGCTCATAAACTCTATACGGTCAGCAAACACGTTGGGTGTCGTCATCTCTACCGTAGAGGGCAGGTTTATGATCATGGGATGATCGGGAGTGGGATCCCACAGATCGATCACCGCATTGCACACTTCAAGCGCATAATCCAGCTCGGTCCCCGTAAAGCTCTCGGGCGAATACTCAAGCGTTACCTCACCGTCATATTCGTTCATATGGTCCATGACCATTCGGGTACCCTTTAAGGCGATCTCCTTAACCTCTTCCTTGCTGGCATTGAATACCACATCTCTCTGAAGGGTGGATGTGGAATTATAGATATGCATGACGATCTTCTTGATACCCTTTGCCGATTCAAAGCTCTTGATTATCTGCTCCTCACGGCACTGTGCAAGTACCTGGATCTTTACATCATCGGGTATCATCTTCCGCTCCACCAGCTGGCGGAGGAAATCATATTCGATCTGGCTGGCTGCGGGGAAACCTACTTCGATCTCCTTAAAGCCCAGTTTTACCAGAAAATTAAAAAACTCTATCTTCTCCGACACTATCATCGGGTCAATAAGAGCCTGATTACCATCCCTTAAATCCACACTGCACCAGACCGGTGCTTTCTCTATCTCCTTATCCGGCCATGTTCTTTCCGGATAGCGGTCCACGGGAACGCGCTGGTAACGTTTGTAATTTAACATTGCTTTTCACTCCTTGGCTGTGATTTATTCACCAAGTCCGCTTTCTATGGCTTTGACAAGGCACTCAAGAGCCTCCTGTTCGTCTTCGCCTTCGCAGACAAACTCTACCTCGTCTCCGCACTTGACGCAGGCGCCCAAAACACTCAAAACGCTCTTTGCGTTGGCGGTGTTGTCACGAAAAGTGAACGTGGTCATCGACCTGAATTTCATTGCTTCCTTGCAGAGATTACCTGCCGGACGCAGATGAAGGCCGGTCGGATTTTTGATCGTAACCTTCTGCCTTACCATTGGCACTTCCTCCAAATACACTTACAGTAATGTTTAACCCCATAACCCCTGTTAAAGGTATATTATATCACCTGAATATGAATAGTTCAAGCGATTACATAAGCCGTATCTTCTCCGAAAACCCTTTAATCTTCCGTCTCCGTAAGGCGCACATCGGCATAATATCTGCCGTTTGCGCTGATACCATCCGGAAGCTCGAGTTCAAGTTCCATCTGGAAGGTACCTTCCTTGCCCTCGCCGCGGTTATTGGCTTCAAGATATGCAGCTACATCCACTGCGCCTTTGATCACACCGGCCGTCAGATCCTGCATGTCTTCCTTTATCCCGTATACCTCAACTTTTAAGTACGTAGGTCTGTGGTCATCTTCTTCACCGTCATGCTGCAGCAGTATCTCCGCGTCATATCCCTCGGGTACTCCCATCGCCTTCAGGTTCCTTATAGGCACGTTAAAATGCCTGTATATCAGCTCTTCTATCGGTATATTTACCATCACCAGCCCGTCAAAGCCTTCATCTTCGTCCGTTACCAGGCGCACTCCGTCAGGCAGATAATCATTGATATCCAGCTGCGCCCCCACGGGACCGGTGGCGCCGTCCACGTTAAGATCCGCTCCGGGAACATTGATCTGCTTTACGGGAGAGAGTGCCTCGGCGCGTCCTGCTATCTTAACGCTCCTTACGTCTGCCTGGGGATCACCGGTCACCACATAACCTTCGGCCGGTGTACCCGTGTAATTGTACGCTACGCCCACTTCCTTGACAGGAAGTATCTCAACACCCACGTTGATGGTAGCCACATTGATCTTTAAGTTATTGTGTGTCACGATCTTGCCATCGGTATCAAGAAGCTTTATATCCGCACTGGTAGACAGATCGGAGGTACGTCCCGCGATACTTACGCTGCAGGCAGCCCTGGTGATACGGTTGACAACTGACTCGGGGCCGGATACACGTACCGTGTTCTGGTTCTGGGTAACATTACCCTGTATATAGCCTTCAGCAGGATCCCCGGTAGTGGCCACCAGAACGGTAAGAGGCATCTCTTTGAGATCCTCAACCTCCAGTTCCACCGCTGCCCTGGACTGCTTGATGCTGTCTATCTCGGAATTATTCTTGTTCGAATATACCTCTATCGCCACGGTGTTCATAATGGTGATGTTCTCAAGATTCGCCACCGCGTGTATATTCTCCTGGCTTATTTTCTCAAGAAAAGAACGCTTGCCGTATACGGTAACATTTACGGTATCACTGTCATTAAGGACCTCATACACCTTCCCCACATCCGTAAGGCTCTCCGTATTCTGCAGTTCCACACGGATACCGCTGTAAGAGATGCTGTCTACGGGGTCAGCATAATTGATCACTATGAGCCAGAGCCCGGATGCCACAAAAAAGGCAAGTATCTTAAGCCCCAGATTATGCGTCAGCTTTTTTATCAGCAATCAGATCTCCTTTCTGCCGCACAAACAGACTCTTTTTCTGCTTCACTGTATCCTCTGCGGGACGGTCACGTACTATCTCGAGTTTCTCGCGAAGCCCCTCCTGGGTAAGAGCGCTGTAGAGCTCTCCTCCATATGCCACGCTCACCTTGCCGTTCTCCTCTGATACTATCACGGTAAGTGAATCCGTAGCTTCCGATATACCTACGCCTGCGCGGTGCCTGGTACCCAGGGCCTTGCTGATATTCCTGTTATCCGAAAGAGGAAGTATGCAGGTCGCAGATACTATCCTGTCCCCTCTGAATATCACCGCACCGTCATGTAACGGCGTATTGTGCTCAAATATATTTATGAGCAGCTGGCTTGATACGGCGGCATCAATGGCTATACCGGTCTTTTCGTACTCGGCAAGGGATTCGTTCCTCTCAAGTACCATAAGGGCACCGGTCTTTACCCTGCCCATCGCAAAGCTGGCCTTTACTATCTCGTTGATGGTATGGTCGGAATAGCGGCCTCCGGCCCTTCCCGAATCGCTGTTCATGAACGAAAACAGGATATTCTTCTGACCAAGCTGTTCCAGCGCACGCCGCAGCTCGGGCTGAAGTACTACCACTATCGCTATCACCATCACGGAAAGACTCTTCTCTGCGATCCAGAGGATAGTAGACATGTTAAAGATCGCCGCCAGCAGCAAAAAGCCCAAAATAACTATAAGCCCCTTTAAAAGGGACCAGGCCTTTGTACCTCTTACCCATACCATTACATGATATATCAAAAACGAGATTATCAGGACCTCGATGATATCGGTGATCCTGATACGCGGCATGTGTATGCTGGCAATATAATCCTGTATGAAAGAAGTAAACGAACTTATCATGTCGGTGTTTTGTCTTTACCCTCCGGTATTATAATGCGCCTCGTACGGTTTTTATTGCCTGCGGTATTACCGCTTCTTCTGACTCTGTATTCAGGGGCATCCAGCTGGGCTCCGGCCGGTGTATTTTCCGCTTCTTCGGGGGTATTCGGCGAAGTTTTCTCCCTGCCCTTTATCTTCTTGACTTTCTTTTCTGTAAGTGAAACGGTATTCTTCGGAACCGCCTTAACGTAATAGTAATATTCATCATCCTCAAACTGCACCCGCTCCGTCCGCGAGTAATCCACATTGAAGATAAAGAATTTCAGTATGATGGCGACCACGAGTGCCAGAATGCTTCCGACGATGAGGCCCACTATGGAGATCCTGGTCTCGAAACGCAGATCGCCTACCAGTATTACCACGATGTCGATGAGCATACCCGTTATCATGGCTATGGTCCAGCAGTGATCCACAGGCAGGCGGCGGATAATGAACACCACCAGTATGGTTATGGCAAAAGCCGCAACTTCCACCTGCATTTCCCTGTTGCTCATCAACGCATCTATCAGGACCCTGAGCTTTTCAAGTGCAAATGCCGGATCCTCTTCCTGTGTCATAAGGGCGGAAGAATTACCCGCGATATAATGCAGAAGATGATAAGTGACAACGCCGCAGCCCGTTGATATAACGGAAGTGGGCGAGCCTACAAGTCCCGCGCAGATAGGGATCACATAGGGGATCTTTAAGATAAAGCACAGAGGTGTCATTATCAAAAGGATCGTATCCTTGGGCGAGAACCTGAAATACATGAGGAACATTATCAGGAAAAATACGCCCGTTATCAGTACCGTCTCCAGCGAAAGTGCATAAAGATGCAGAATTATCACCAATACACTCATCACCAGTATAAAGTTCATCGGGAAGAACGAACACAGTAACGAAAGTATCAACGAGATCGGCAACGAAGTGAGGACAGCTGCAAAATTAATGCTTTTGTTTATCATACGGAAGGAAACAAAAGCCAGTATGAATTTCAATGCCGGATTGCAGAACCCCTCATACCGGCTGTAAAAGCTCTTGATCCTCTCCCTGATCATCAATAAATAAGTCATGATCCACCTTTATTCATCTCGGCGCGTTCGGCCTCTTTGCGGTACATCGAAGCCAGACGTCGCAGATTATTATTATATACACGCAGGTTCCTTCTGGCCCTGCGGTAACGCACTACATAAACAATATAGGTGATAACTGAATATCCGCCCACCGTGATGAGATAACGTATGAGTATAGCCTTGCCGAAAGCCCACAGATCTATCTCGTAGATATTCTCCATGAACATTTCAAAATCATAGGCCAGATACAGGCCAAGGACTATACAGAAAGCAACAGTCCCGTATATGATGGACTTTACTATCTCTTTGGCAATATAGTCCCCCCTAAAGTATGATCCGATGGCCATACTCCTCTTTCCTTCCCCCGTTTCAAACGAAGCAAGGCGCGTCATCAGTTTTATTCTTGATTCGTTAAGCATATTATCTACTTTTTAGAGTACATCCTTGCACTGTTATTTATTCCCGTGGGCGCAGGATTAGCTGTGTTTTCCTGTCTGCCGGCGGCGCCGAAGGTATTTGCCTGGTCTTTTTTGCACTTGCCGCAGTAGCGCCCGGTAAATATAGGCGCGCCGCAGGTCTCACAGAAAAGCTTGATAGGCGAATCACTGGCAAAGACCAGTCTTTCCTCACGGACCCACTGCTTTACCTGATGCTCTTCAACATTACAGTTTTCCGATATCTCTTTCATGCTGGCCGACTTGTTCGCACGCACAAATTCCTTTACTTCCTGGAACTTCTGCTCAGCCTTTTCCCTGCAGGCCGGACATATGGGAGGGCCCGCGATATAATTAAATATCTTGCCACATTTCTTACAGTTTCTTGCGTTCATAAGCCTCACCTCCGGTATAATGCAAGATCAAACCCCACTGCCTATCGACAGCGTGATAAAGTATACCTTCTTTACCCCCGCAGCTTTGAGCAGCTTAGCCATGGCATCCACGGTGCTGCCTGTGGTATATATATCATCAACCACTACTACTGTATCTAATTTTACTACATCCTGTAGCATAAGAAAAGCATTTTTCAAATTAATTTGCCTTTCTTTTGCATTTAAAAGCTTCATAGGCCTTGTTTTACGGGCCCTGCATATCAGCTTTTCCTCTACAGGCAGTCCCAGTGCGGCTCCGCAGGCTTTTGCGAGCTCGGCAGCCTGATTATAGCCCCTGCGCCTCTGTCTGGACGGATGCAGGGGCACCGGGATCAAAGCCTGCGCCCCCCATTCCTTTATGGCGCCTCCCAGGCGCCTGGCCATCTCGCGGCCGAAAAAATGCGCATATTCCATCCTGCCGCCGTATTTAAAGCGGTATATGGAGGTGCGCACCGATGTATACTCGTATAAAGCCAGGCCTTTATCATAATAATGCCTGCGGTTCTTACAGCTGTTGCAGTATTCCGTTTCGTCCGCTTCAAGCTGCGCCCCGCATTTTAAGCATCTGGGCTCTTTTATCAGTTTAAGCACATCCCTGCAGGACGCGCAGGTCCCCTTTGGGACGTCCGTTCTGCCCATTACCCTGTCACAGACCACGCAGCGCGGCGGGAACAGCAGATCACACAGCTTATCGTGAAGCCGCTTAAGAACCATCCGCCATCCTCCCCGCTTCCTGCAGACGCTCACACAGTGAAGTATATCTGCGCTGTACATGATCGTTATCTATCATCTGCTGTATCTTCTCTCCGCTCCCCAGCAGTATCACGCATTTTTTTGCCCTTGTGACCGCGGTGTAGAGAAGATTACGCGACATCAGCATCTCCGGCCCGGATAATATGGGCAGGATCACCAGCGGATACTCACTTCCCTGGGATTTGTGTATGGTCACTGCATAAGCCAGTTCCAGTTCGTCCAGCTGTCCGAAGGGGTAATAGACCACCCTGCCGTCATCAAAACATACTTCCGCCAGCTTAAGATATGAATTTATCTGTTTTATAACACCTACATCACCGTTAAAAACGCCCATACCGCTTGCCACGACTATATTATGGTCGCCGCAGATCTCCCACTCAAGCTGATAATCGTTTCGTATCTGCATTACCTTGTCTCCGCAGCGGAATACCTTATCACCGTAACTTACCTCCGCCTTATCTTCTGCCGGAGGATTAAGCCGCTCCTGAAGCATCGAATTCAAGCTCTCCACGCCCAGCACTCCCTTGCGCATGGGCGTCATCACCTGTATATCTCCTGTCGATAAGGAAAGCCTGCGCGGCAGTACATCCGATATCAGCCTCACCAGGTATTCCCGGATCACATCGGGCCTGTCTTTTTCCAGCAGGAAGAAATCCTCATATTTCTGCGACAGATCGATATGCTCGCCCCTGTCTATCTTATGGGCATTTTCTATGATATGGCTGTCTTTTGCCTGCCTGAATATGTGCTGAAGGCGCACCACGGCAAACTCACCGCTTTCCATCACGTCTTTGAGCACCTGCCCCGGTCCGACGCTTGGCAGCTGGTCCACATCGCCCACCATTATCAGCCTGCAGGACGGAGTTATCGCCGCCAGCAGCGCCTTTAGCAGCCAGATATCGACCATGCTCATCTCATCGATGATGATACAGTCGGCCTCCAGCGGTTCATCTTCGTTGCGGTTGTAATACATCCCGTCATTCGCTGCGCCCATCTCGAGCAGGCGGTGTATGGTCTTTGCCTCATATCCGGTGGCTTCATACATGCGCTTGGCTGCCCTTCCCGTAGGTGCAGCCAGCATGAACGAAAGCCCCTTATCCTCAAGGCGCCTTATTATCGCATTTATCGTGGTGGTCTTGCCGGTCCCGGGCCCTCCCGAAAGTACAAGTACTCCGCTGTTATCGCTCAAGGCCACCGCCTTCTTCTGAAGCTCATCAAGCTCAAGTCCCAGCTCCTTTTCAAGCGCGGCTATCCAGTCGCAGGGCTCATCGGCCGCCGGCGGAAAGGCATCCCTTAAACTTATCAGCTTATCCGCACAGTATCTCTCCGCCCTGTAGTATCCTCCGGAATATACTCGCGCCCCTTCAGGGCCGTTCTTTATCTCCACTCTGTGATCCGCCGCCATCTGAGGGAGCTGCTCACGCACCGCTTCCTCATCAAGCTCCAGCATCTTTGCGACCATCGGACACAGGCTGTCCATCGGATAGAAACAATGTCCTTCGGACGACAGGCTCCCCAGCACATACAGCACCGCACTGCAGATGCGGTACTCCGAATCCATGCTGATACCGGCCTTTACCGCTATGGCATCGGCCTTCTTAAAACCCACGGCCGGTACGTCTTCCGCCAGCTTATAGGGATTGTTCTTTATCACGTTATACAGCTCCGTGCCGTATATCTCGTATATCCTGTCCGCTATGGTAAGGCTGATGCCGTACTGCTGCAGCCAGACCATGGCATTGCGCCTGTCGCGCTTTCCGGCCAGCTGCCCGGAAAGCTCCTGGGCCATACGCAGGGAGATCCCCTTTATCTCGGATAAGCGCTCCGGCTCCTCCTCCATTATCCTGAAGGTATCATCGCCAAACTTATCCACGATACGCACAGCCATCTTCTCACCGATGCCTTTTACCGCACCGGAGCCAAGATACCTTATCATGGAGATCCTGTCAGAGGGGGGTACTGCGCGGATAGCGCTGAACTTAAACTGCCTGCCGTATATGCTGTGCTCGACCCAGTCCCCTTCCAGAACTACAGTCTCACCGCTGCCGTAATCCTTTGCCGGTCCCACGGCGGTGCTGCTGCCGTCTGCCGAAGCAATCGTCATTACGGTATAGCCGTCTTCGGTCTGATATGTGATGTGATCGATATATCCTTTTAATTCTTCCATAAATACAAAAAAATCCCTGCGTGGGGAAGATCGGACTGCGCAGATCACAGATCTGCCGTCTGAGTGTTCTGCCCCGCTCAGGATCCCGCCTTACTCCTTGTTTTCTACTGCACCCGACGCCGCCTGTTTTGCTTCTATCTCTTCGAGCGTAAGGCCGCCGGCATTCCTTTTCATCTGTTCGTACATCTGCATGGCCAGACTGTTGCTTCCCATGGTCTGCTCGGTCATCTTGCGGGCCGTATCCGTTATCGCACTGTCCATAAAGTAATCCACGGTCTGATCCTGCTTTTCGCCGGAAAAGACCTCCGATGACTTCTTCATGGATTTTATGACCTGTTCCCAGAGATAAGTCTCAAATTCCTTACATGCATTAAGCATCTCCTCGTCCGTCTGAGCCGACTTTGCATCTGATCTGAGCTTATCGGTATTCTGCGCGGACGCAAGCGACCGGGTATATTCGTTCATTGCGGAAATGTTGGTGATGTCCATAAGTCTTTCTCCTCATTTACAAGGGTCACAAGGTGATCTTCCCACCTTTTAAGTGGCATCAGGTACCTCCTGCGTTGCGGGTACCTCCTTGTGACTTTACTGCTTCAGCTGGTTGGCCTGCTGCATCATGGTATCGGATGTGGTGATGACACGGCTGTTTGCCTCATATGCTCTCTGGGCGATGATAAGGTTTACCATCTCATCCGCAAGCTGCACGTTGGAGCCTTCCAGATAGCCCTGTACCACCTTGCTCTTGCTTAGCGTGTTATTGTCGGCTTCATTCAAAGGCCTTCCGCTGGCTGCTGTCTCTTTGTACAGGGAACCATCCATTTTTTCAAGGCCCGCAGGGTTATTGAACTGCCACAGTCCTATCCTGATGTTGAGCGATTCCGGCTGTCCCTCCTCATTGGGATAGTAGAGCTCGCCGTCACCGGAAATGCTCACTTTACTGGTCGTATAATCGCCGTTAAGCCTTATGGGATTACCCTTGGTATCAAGCACGGCATTGCCGTTTGAATCCGTCAGTTCCAGTCCCTGTGTAGTGATACCGAAGTGGAAATCACCGTTACGGGTATAGCCTGTGCTGCCGTCCCTGAGCCTCACTCCGAAGAGCCCCTCACCGCCTATGGCAAAGGCACTGTCGCTGCCTGCTTCCAGGAAGGCGCCCTGGGTGAATATAGTGGTTATGGATGAATTGCGCACACCCAGACCCACCTGCGAATCTATAGGCTTGGTATCGCCATTGGCACTGGTGGTCTTAGCCTGCAGCTCCTGATACAGCAGTGACTTAAACTCCATCTGGCTGGTCTTGAAACCTGCCGTATTGACGTTTGCTATATTATTTGAGATGACGTCAACCGCTGTCTGCTGTGCCAGCATTCCCGTTGCGCCTGACCATAATGAACGTACCATATGCCTATCCTCCTTATCGTCTGTTTACCGAAGCGTTAAGTCTTTAACCGTTGATCCTGCCCAGCTGCGTAGCTGTCTGCAGGGAAGTATCATAAGTCTGTATCACCTTCTGGTTTGCCTCGTACTGGCGGGAAACGCTTATCATCTCCACCATCTCCCTGACCACGCTAACATTACTCGTTTCCAGATATCCCTGGTATACGCTGCCCGTGGCGGGGATCTCTGTTGCCCCGTCTACAGGGTAATAGTAATTCTCCCCGTAATGCTCTATATAATCATAATCCTCAAAATCCGTAAGTGCCAGCCGCGCCGCTATTCTTCCATCCTGATAGATCTCGCCCTGCTCATTGACCAGCACTTCCTTTGTGGGATCCAACTTTATCCTGTCGGTGCCGTTACCGGCCTTTCCCAGCACGTAATCACCGTCCGTTGTCACCAGATAGCCGTCCGTTGTCATCTGAAAATTACCGTCGCGGGTATAAAGTGTGGCTTTGTCCCCGTTTTTATTGGTAAACTCCACGGTAAAGAAGCCTTTACCGCCTATGGCCATATCCATGGGCACGTCAGTCACCTGGAGCGAGCCTTCCGACCAGTCCACGTAACTCTCGCCTATCTTAACACCCGGATTGGCGCTTCCTATTCTTCTTGCGTATTGGTATCCTTCAGAACCGTCTTTGATCTTATCCACCAGAACAGAATCAAAAGACTGGGTAGACAACCCTTCCTTTTTGAAACCGGTGGTATCGGCATTGGCCAGGTTATTGGCCAGATTGTCCATTCGCTTCTGCTCCTGGAGCATGCCGGTATATGCTACATAAAGTCCTTTCAGCATGGATAGCCCTCCATAACATCTTCATAAACGGCATCCGTGCCAAATATCATCCTGATATCTTTATCGGCAGATGCTGAAAAAACTTTACTCCTATGCCTCGTCGTTATATCCTGCCAGGAACTCGATATACTTGCCTGTTCCTATAGCCACGCAGGTCATGGGCTCATCAGCCGTCATCGTATTGATATGGGTACGCTCCTCAATCAGCTCCTCAAGGCCGCGCAGCATGGAGCCGCCGCCCGTAAGCACTATTCCCCTGTCAACTATATCCCCTGCCAGTTCCGGAGGAGTCTTTTCAAGCACCGCACAGATGGTATCCAGTATCTGGGATGTGGTCTCCCTTAAAGCTTCGGTGGTCTCATCGGATGAAACGCGTACCGTCTCGGGCAGACCCGAAACCAGGTTACGGCCCCTTACATCCATATAATCGACCTCATCACGCTTATATGCCGTTCCTATGTTTATCTTGATATCCTCTGCTGTACGGTCGCCCACCAGCAGATTGTATTTCTTTCTCATGTAACGCACTATGGCTTCGTCGAAATCATCCCCGGCAATCTTTATGGATGCGCTCTCAACAGTTCCTCCCAGTGAGATGACCGCAACATCGGTAGTACCGCCGCCTATATCGACTATCATATTTCCCTGCGGCTTGGCTATATCGATACCTGCGCCGATAGCCGCAGCTATAGGCTCTTCGATTATCGCAACCTTGCCTGCTCCTGCCTGGTAGGTAGCATCCTCAACAGCCTTCTTTTCAACCTCGGTAACGCCGCTGGGTACACAGACCGCAACCCTGGGCTTCTTAAACCGCAGGCTCCTCTTTCCCAGCGCCTTGTCCAGGAAATGCTTCATCATCTGCTCTGTAACGGTATAATTGGAGATAACTCCCTGACGGAGGGGACGGACCACCACGATGTTGCCGGGTGTACGTCCTATCATAAGCCTGGCGTCCTCGCCGATAGCCTTTATCTTATTATCATCACGGTCAAAGGCCACCACAGAAGGTTCCTTCAACACGACTCCCTTGCCCTTTATATAGACCAGTATGCTGGCTGTACCTAAATCTATACCTATATCAGTGCCTGCCATATATATCAAAACCCCTTTCCAAAATCGAAACGGTATAAACGTCCGAATAAAGATTATACGGTAAATCCGCAATTTTGGAAAGAATATTTTTTCACAAATATAGGTTTACATAACGTTATGATGCCGTCTATATTTTATAGAATAAAGATCCTTCGCTTCGCTCAGGATGACACCCCGGGGATCCTTCGCCTTCGCTTAGGATGATTTACGTTTAGATCTTCTTCTCCATCTCTTCCACGATATGCTTTATGCAGCCGTCCTCAAAAGGCGATTCAAGCCCGACAGCCTTAAGCTCCGGTACATAGAAATCTCTGACCGAAAGCTTACACAGCTTAAGATATCTCTCCCAGGCATCATTGTAATCTTTATCCATGGCTATCTTAAACTGCATAGCGCATACGCTGGCAAGAACATAATCTATGTAATAAAACGGATAGCAGAATATATGGAGCTGCTTCTGCCACCAGCCGCCGGCGCCAAAGAAGGGATCGTTGCCATAATCCAGCCAGGGCCTGTATTCTCCCTCCAGCTTCTTCCACACATCCTTGCGCTGCGCAGGCGTCATATCCGGCTTTGAATACACGATATGCTGGAATTCGTCCACCATACAGCCGTAGGGCAGAAACTCCGCCGAATCCTCCAGATGCATGGTAAGATAATCGTCCTTACGCTCTCCGAAAAACTTATCCATCCAGTTATAAGTAAAGTATTCCATGCTCATGGAGTGGATCTCTGCCGTTTCCATGGTCAGATCGTTATGCTCCATTATCTCATCATCCCTGGTAATATAACCCTGGAAAGCATGGCCGCATTCATGAGTGATCACGTCCACATCCGAACTGGTGCCGTTAAAGTTTGCAAAGACAAAGGGGGCTTTGTGATCGGGAAAATAGGTCATGAAACCGCCGGCACGTTTATTCTTCCTGCCCAGCACATCGAAGAGCTCACTCTTAAGCATAAAATCAAAGAACTCCCCTGTCTCGGCGGAAAGCTCCTTATACATCTCCTGCCCCTTCTTAAGGATCTCCTCCGGAGTGCCTATGGGTGCGGGGTTTCCTTCGGAGAAGAAAACATCGTTATCATAATACTTAAGCTCTGAAAGTCCAAGACGCTGCTTTCTCTTTTCCTCAAGCTTTTTTACAAAAGGTACAAATTCAGACTTTACCTGGCGGCGGAAATTCTCGACCATATCACGGTCGTAGCTGTTGCGCTGCATACGGTAGTAGCCCAGCTCCACATAGTCCTTATACCCCATAGCCTGCGCCTGCGCGGTACGGTTTTTCACCATCTTATCAAAGATCTCATCGATCTCGGCGGTCACAGACAGAAAATAATCCGCGAGCGCCTTCCAGGCTTTCTTCCTGTGATCGCGGTCTTTATCCGTCAAATGCGGCCGCAGAAGGCTGATATTATAAACCTCGCCCTCAAACTCTATCTTTGCAGTCGCGATCAGCTTATTATACCTGCTTATCAGTGCATTCTCTTCCTGCATCAGCTCCGTTATCTTTTCGCTGTATGCTTTTAATGACAACTCGGTATTCTTAAAAGCCACCCTGCCTATCCTGTCTTCGAGATATGCCCTATAGGGTGAATCATATAAAGCCTTATCGTATTCATTTTTAACATTCTGGATCACCGGAATGAATTCATCAAAGAAATCATTTTCTTTCTCATAGAATCCGTCGGTGGTGTCGATCGCATTCCGTACCTCAACCAGAGCACGCGCGGTAACAAAATGCCCATAGATCTTATAGAACTCTTTATGTATCTCAAACTGCTCTTCGCCGCTTTTTGCATCCTTTATCCGGCCGGCCAGCTCCGAAAGCTGTTTTAAAAGCTCCTCCCTGTCCGGTCTTTCATATGGCATTTCAGAAAACTTCATTTCCACGATCCTCCGTATTCATACGTACCGCTATATTATATTCCCCGACACTTGTATGGTCAAGGAAGGCCGCTATACGAAAAACACCCGGAGAGTGCCCCCGGGCATTTAGTCTCACTTTCCAAGCATCCTCTTTATGAACTGTCCCGTATAGGACTGCTTTTGTTTTGCCACCTCTTCCGGCGTACCGGTCGCTATCACGGTGCCGCCTCCGTCACCGCCTTCGGGACCCATGTCTATTATATAATCCGCATTCTTTATCACGTCAAGGTTATGCTCTATGACCACTACGGAATTGCCGCCGTCGGTAAGCTTCTGCAATATGCCTATCAGTTTGTTGACATCCTCAAAATGCAATCCGGTAGTGGGCTCGTCCAGTATATATATGGTCTTTCCGGTAGAGCGGCGCGATAATTCCGTTGCCAGCTTGATGCGCTGCGCTTCACCGCCGGAAAGCTGTGTGGAAGGCTGTCCCAGCCTTATATAGCCCAGTCCCACATCATAGAGCGTCTGTATCTTGGTACTGATGGCCTTTACCGGCGCAAAGAATTCCAGCGCCTCTTCCACTGTCATATCCAGTACATCGGATATGCTCTTTCCCTTATACAGCACATCCAGGGTCTCACGGTTGTAGCGCTTCCCGCCGCAGACCTCGCAGGGTACATATACATCGGGCAGGAAATGCATCTCTATCTTAACGATACCGTCGCCGCTGCAGGCTTCGCAGCGTCCACCCTTAACGTTAAAAGAGAATCTCCCCTTCTTATAGCCCTTTGCCTTTGCATCCTGGGTTGATGCGAACAGATCCCTGATCAGATCAAACACGCCCGTATAAGTTGCGGGATTTGATCTGGGGGTGCGCCCTATAGGCGACTGGTCGATCGCTATCACCTTATCCAGGGCCTGCAGGCCGCTTATCTTCTTATGTTTGCCCGGTACGGTATAGGCGCGGTTTAGTTTCCTTGCCAGCACCTTATACAGCACTTCGTTTATCAGCGAAGATTTACCCGAGCCTGAAACACCGGTAACACAGGTAAATATACCAAGAGGTATATCCACATCGATATTCTTTAAGTTGTTTTCCGCAGCGCCCTGTATCTTAAGCCAGCCCGAAGGTTTCCTGCGCACATCGGGAACAGCGATCTTTTTCTTACCGCTTAGATACTGTCCTGTGATGGAGCGCTTCTCTTTTATGATATCCTCTACGGTACCTGTGGCCACTATCTCACCGCCGTGCTCGCCTGCAAGGGGACCCACATCCACGATAAAGTCCGCTTCACGCATGGTATCCTCATCATGCTCAACAACGATCAGTGTATTTCCCAGGCTCTGAAGGCCCCGCAACGCCCCCAGCAGCTTATCATTATCCCTCTGATGCAGACCTATCGAAGGCTCATCCAGGATATAGCATACGCCCACCAGGCCCGATCCTATCTGCGTAGCCAGACGTATACGCTGGGATTCACCGCCGGACAGGGTTGCGGTAGCTCTTGCAAGCGTCAGATAATCAAGGCCCACTTCCACTAAGAAGCCCACTCTGGCCTTTATCTCACGTATAACCTGATCGGCTATCAGATGCTGCTGTTTTGTCAGCTCCATACTGTCTAAGAAATCCTTAAGCGCGCCTATGGATATGGATGTTATCTCGTAGATATTCTTACCGGACAGAGTAACCGCCAGCGATTCTTTCTTAAGGCGCATGCCGTTACATTCGGTGCAGGGCGTGATCGACATATATTTCTCATATTCCGCCTTGCTCATCTCCGATCCCGCCTCACGATAGCGGCGCTCCACATTACGTATAAGGCCCTCAAAGGCTATGGGATATACGCCGTAGCCGCGCTGTCCCTGATAATGCACGTCCACTTCGATATCCGTACCGTTTATGAGTATATCCTTTATCTTATCATCCAGATCTGCCCAGGGCGTATCCAGGCTGAACTTAAACTTCTTTGCCAGCGCCTGCAGCAGGGCGTTGGAGAAACTGCCCTCCGATGATGCGCTCTGCCAGCCCATAACCTGTATGCAGCCTTCATTTATCGACCTTGTGGGATCGGGTATCATCGAACCTTCGGTAAATTCCATCTTTATGCCAAGACCCGCGCACGCCGGGCAGGCACCGAAGGGATTGTTGAAAGAGAAGCTCCTGGGCTCTATCTCATCTATACTGATGCCGCAATCCGGGCAGGAGAAGCTCTGGCTGAAATTAAGGCGCTCATCCGTTCCTGCAAGCTCCACCACCAAAAGTCCGTCGGTAAGCTGCAATACATTCTCTATGGAATCCGTAAGGCGGCGCTCTATCCCGGGCTTGACCACCAGACGATCCACCACCACTTCTATGGTATGCTTGATATTCTTATCAAGGGTGATTTCCTCGGTAAGCTCGTACATGTTGCCGTCCACCAGGGCACGGACATAGCCACTCTTTTTCATGCGCTCGAGCACCTTTTCGTGACGGCCCTTCTTGCCGCGTACCACAGGGGCCAGCAGCTGTATCTTAGTCCCTTCCGGCAGTTCCATCACCTGATCGCACATCTGGTCAACGCTCTGGCGCTTTATCTCCCTGCCGCATTCGGGGCAGTGTGGTATACCTGCCCTGGCGTAGAGAAGACGGAAATAATCGTAGATCTCCGTTACCGTACCCACGGTGGAGCGGGGATTCTTATTGGTAGACTTCTGATCGATACTGATCGCAGGGCTTAAGCCCTCTATCTTTTCAACATCGGGCTTTTCCATCTGCCCAAGGAACTGGCGGGCATAGGAAGAGAGGCTCTCCATATAGCGCCTCTGCCCCTCCGCATAAATGGTATCAAACGCAAGAGAGGACTTTCCCGATCCGGAAAGCCCCGTAAATACCACAAATTTATTTCGCGGGATCGTCAGATCGACCCCTTTTAAATTATGCTCCCTTGCCCCGGTTATGCGTATGCACTCCGAAGCCGGAAGCATCTTAAAACTCTTATTCGCCGGCATCCCATTACCTCCTCCGCCAAGCGTATGCCATATATCCTATATGATCACTTCTTTCGCAACGTTTGATATATTAACAGAAAACATGTTCTTTTTCAATCCCTGCGATGCAGGGCAAGATAACGCCCCGCCGAAAGGGCGGGGCTGAAAGCTAATCAATAAGCTGGCTTGTGTGGTTTATGCCTATCGGCGGCCAGCCGTTATCAATACCACGCTTAACCACTTCAGACGGATCCTCATCGGTATGGTACACAGCCACACCATATTGTTCTTCCAGGAGCTCTATCCCGTACAGCTTTGCTATCTCCTGAGCTTCTTCAGCAGAAGAGACTATGGCCATAAGCTCCCTGCCTTTTGACTCATTGCTGCTTGAAGTGCTCTGCACTTCAACTTCTTTCTCTTCATCCTCAACCGGCGATATATTACCCGAAACAGCCGGTACGATACTTCCGCTGATATCTCCTGATCCCACTTCATTATCTCCTTTGTCATCAACCAGCCTGCCTCTATCATCGTCAGGCCCCGATCCGTTCTCATCCACATTTACTTCCCCCGTGCTGCTGCCTGTATCAACCTTTACCTCTCCACAGGCCGTGAGCAATGCAGCCGATAAAATAAATGTACTGACCAGCAAAAAAGACTTTTTCATAACACACCTCCCTTCAGCATTATTATAACAAAAACCGGCGGCTTTCGCCACCGGTTTTGAAAACTAACTCTGTTTAGCGCCTTACCTGTCAATGACTGAAGGTTATAGCTGCCTTCTTCTTGCTGCCATCATTTAAGGTAAGTGTGATCTTAGCCTTGCCCTTGCTCTTTTCACCGGCAAATACATAGTAGAAGTATACATATTTACCGTTGTACGTATCCATACCGGCAAATTTAGCTCCTGCAAAACTGGGATTGCTGCTCGTGATGGTGATATCGGTTTTACGTGTAATCTTCTTATCGGTGATGACACCCATATACATACGATATGTTCCGCTATCATTGTTATACCAGTTACCGGTAATCCTGATATTCTTCGCTCCGATATTACCGATCATACCTGTATTAGCATTTAAGATACAAGAAGTAAATTCCTTAGCCGGCTCCCATACCTGATATACAGCTGTAGCTGAAAGATTGGTTCCGTCGGTAGTCTTAGCTGTAACAAGTATGCTTGTTTCCGAAGGTAAACCTGCCTTTGCCCAGTTCTTCTTATTGATGCTGAGCTTTCCTTTGTTGCTTATCTTAACTGCCTTGCTGTTCTTAGCAGCTTCCGTCTTGCCATTGGGAAGCTGGAAGTCCCATTCAACGTTCTTTACGCTGGGAGTTCCGTAAGTATTACCAAGAACCAGCTCTACGGTCTTACTCTTGCCTATAGCGATCTGTCCTGCAGAGTCACCACCGGCATTTCCATCAGGAGTGATGTTTATGCTTGAAGCGGGTACGATAACCTCGATCTTGACCTTTGCCTTGCTTCCGTCTGCTGCTACTGCATTAACGGTAGCCTTACCGGTCTTAATCGCCTTTATAACGGTAGAATTGCCCTCTGCAGTCACTACCTCAACAACCTTTGCATCCTTTTTGCTTACACTCCACTTAACGCTTGAAGGAGCAGTAAGTGTGATCTGAGTATCATCAAATGCAGTCTGTGCTACATTAGTGGTATAAATACGTGCACTGTTATTTGCAACTCTGTTGTTATCGCCAGATACAGCAATGGGAGCTGCCTTAGCGCCTACGATCTCACCTTCGTTCTTATCGGATACAGCAAAGCTTGCTGTCTCAACATCACCGATCTCTCCGCTTGCAGTAACAACGATAGATTTAACTACTACAACACTCTGAGTCTGATCAAACTCTACAGCGCCTTCAAATACCTTGCCGTTAAAGATCTGTCCGTCAACAAGTGCAGGCTCCGTTCCGTCTGTGGTATATACTACATATGCACCTTCATCCGCACCCTCGATATCAAAGGTAAACACCTTGTTATCATCGCTCTTAGCCTTTGCCTTTGCTCCTGATGCAAACATCTTGCTTACATTTACGATCTTTCCGATCTGCTTGGAAGATGTCTTGTTGGCATTCTTCTGAAGGATCTTAAGCATATCTGCGGGCTTCTGTACGCCGTACTGGCTCATATAGAGTGCGCATACACCGGCAACCACGGGAGTAGCCATTGAAGTACCGCTCATTATAGTATAATATCCGGTAGAATCTGCATTTTCTTTTTTATAATCATCTGCCTTAGGATTATCACAGCTCATTATATGGCTTCCGGGCGCGCAGATATCAGCATCCTTACCATAGGTTGTGAAGCTTGAAGCCTTTCCTGAGGGATTAATGGATGACACGGAAATAACTCCGTCATAGCAAGCAGGATAAGACTTTAAGTTAGATCCGTCATTTCCCATTGCTACTATAATATTAACGCCCTGGTTTGCTATCTGCTTAATCTTCTGCTGAGTTACAGGACTATAGCTGGGGCCGCCAAGACTCATATTTGCAATGGGCACCTTATTGGCTGCACAATCACCCAGTGCGATCAGCCAGTCAGCATCATCTGAACCGGCAGACTTATTGGAACCGGTGCCAAAATATCTGAACACACCATAAGATCTGATGCTCACATTGGGTGCGATACCTGCACCGCCCTGACCGTTACCGGCACTTGCGCCGATTATACCTGCTACATGGGTGCCGTGATCACTGGTATAAAGGGTAACAGGGATATCACTTACGGGAACCTGGGTTACTCTTCCCTTCAGATCGGGATGATCAGGAAGAACGCCTGTATCAAGGACAGCTACTGTGATCTCTGCCTTACCCATGTTTGCGCCCCATGCTTCATAGGTTCCTATCATGTCATGCATCCACTGATATTCGGATATCGCGGGATTCTTAATATAAGGATCGGGATTTGCAAGCTTTCCGCCCTGTACAAATGATTCCCAGGCAGACTTATGAGCCTCTGTAGCTGCCATGGTCTCGGACTCAAACTCACCCAGATCAAAATCTTCAACACTTTCATCTGCATCATCAATAAGGTAGCTTATGTAGTTGGGTGCTACAACCGGCATAAGATATGCCGGATCCTCAGCTACGGTAAGTGCCTGCTCTACGGTAAGTGTCTCGGGAAGCTTTGCAACCGCTACACCGTACTCAAAGCGTACAAGCTCTGAATTGTATGCCTCCGCAACTGCCTGTGCCTCTTCCTCGGTCTCTGCAAGGAAGATAACAGTACCTTCCTCATAATCAACACCTTCGGTCAATCCGGCAAATGTGCCAAGTACGTCATGTTCCTTCATTGCAGCCTTCATCTCAAGCTGCTCTTCGCTCAGTGTGTAACCATCGGGCATACCCTTAAGGTCAAAGGGAAGCTCTTCTACGACTACATCTTCTTCACCATCCTCTGCATTTGCGACCAGTGCGGTCTGCGGTGCTACGGAAGTGAATGTCATCACAGCAGTCATGAGCATAGCCAAAACTTTTCTGCGTTTCATTTTTTTCCTCCTTAGATTATTACAAAGATTTGTTTCTATAGGGTAACGACAGAGATTATATTATAAAAACGCTTTCATTTCAAGCATATGGCCAAAAAAAGCCCCCGGCCTGTACTTTGTCGGGGGCTTACTGTAATTTGTCGGGTATTACAGTCTGATAGCGTCTGCGGGTGTTATCTTAAAGTTGATCATAGCAGAACCGCCATACTCATAAGTATCCAAAGCCTTGTTATATCTCGGATTGACAAATATCATGCCGCTCTTATCGCCTGCTGCAGTATTATCACCAAACCAAAGCTCATAATCAGCCTCATAATCAAGCTCTGCATTGGCAGCCTTAACCTTATCCACGAAAGGAGTAATGGACACTCCGGTAAATACAGGTGCATACGAATTATCGATCACACCGTTATTTACTGCTATTTCCTGCTCAAGCCCGCTTATGTTAACCGCCTTTATATCAGCAGGTTTCAGTTCTGCATTATATAATGCATAGATACCTACATATGCTCCGGGAGATTCATATCCGGGATCAAAGTTGAATCCTGCTGCAGTACCGTTTACAGCATAAGTGGATACAGCTATATGATTGGTACCCAGCTCTTCTCCGGCAATTACTTTGTACTGCTTTGCATTAAGAGCTGCTGCATGTTTGATGCCATTCTTATCGCGGTATACCTGATAAAGCTTTACATTAGGCTTATCCAGCCTGCCCTTTGACTTAAGCTCATCGGTCACAATGGCAAATACCTCAGAAGTTGCCATATCATAAACATCCGGCATATAATGATAATCCCCTACAGTTTTCACGTTCTTTGTGCTTACCGTAAAGTTTCCTATCTTTGCGCTGCCTGTCAGGATATCGCTGTTTATTACCTTTGCCGTAACCTCAGCTTTCTGTCCGACTTTTTTATTGTTCTTAAAGCTAAACTTCAGAGTAACATTACCAATAGAACTGGTACTATCGGGTTCATATACGCTAAAGCCACAGGTCCATCCATCGTAAAGATCATAGTCACTAAAGGTTCCACTACTATACTTGCCCGTTTCATATTTAATGCTATCCGGAACAGCACCCTTAACATTATATACGCCGTTATCGGATACGGTAAAGCGGATATAGCCGTTCTTTATGGCATCGGCCAGCTTCATCTTCTTAACTTTAGCTGTCTTGATGCTGAACTTTACACTGGATGTAGGCTCAAAAGCTTCGCCGCTGTAGCTGTCACCGCTGTAGGTTGAATAAGTATACCTCATACCGCCTGCGATCACCTTTCTGTTACTGCCGCTCGTCTTTGTATAATAGCCAACAAACTTGGGATCGCTCTGATCGCTCATAGTCAAGCCGGCGCTGATACCTGCCTCAGTCAGGACAATGGAAGTGCCACTCAGTTCAAACCACTTCTTGTTGAGTTTGCTTCCCTTGATCGTGACTTTACCGCCCTGCTTGGAATTATAGTAATCACCGATCCCAACGATCCGTACGGTGTATTTATTTGACGCACTGATCTTCTGACCGCCGTAAGCACCGTTACGGTTTGCGTACTTAGGCACGAAATCAACATGATAATCAATACCTTCCGTAAGCACATTCTTTTTCTTATCCTTTACCACGATATTAAAGCTTGCGGAATCACGCATATTGCCGTCCCAGTTAACACTCTTTACGCCTATACTTATGCTTGCGGTAGACAGATCATAATCCATACTGTCCGCAATACGGAACTGATGTCCGTTAGAAAGGTCATGAGGCGGATTGGTGTATCCTTCGGTATCCTTACCGCTTGCAAAAACATTCTCACCACTGCCATATACTGCGCCGCAATAGTTGCCCATACCTCTTACAAGGACGAGGTAGTCACCTGCTTCGGTAAGCTTGTTGGGGTCGGTAACACCTTCAACTAACTCCCAACAGCTTCCCTCTGTATTCCACTTATACAGTTCAAGCTGGTAATCCTTGCCCTTTACCAGATCTAAGTATGCATAAGTATAATTACTGGTCCTTCTGTAATCTCTATCGTAGCCATACGAATAGAAGTGCTTTGTTACCCTGGGGTTTATACCACTTACTTTACCCTTCTTTAATAAATATGTTGCTTTATTGATACCATAGAAATCAGCCTTATTTGATCCGGTGTAGGTATAAGGATAATCCTCACCGTAATAATTGTGGCCATCGATATATGTGCTGTCTTTTTCGTGCAGATATTCATAAGTCCACTCGCTGGCACCCAGATTAGTCGGAAGTATATCAAAATACACTGTTGCTTCAAAGCCGGCATATCTGCCCTTGCCTGTGATCTTTACATGAGGACGCGCTTCGCCGGTTTTTACAGGCACATATGTACCATTTTCACTTACCGCCATGGATGCATCGGTATTGTTAAAGTATTCCAGCGTATAATCGGTACCGTTACGCAGCTCGGTATAATATTCTACACCGCTCTGCTCACCGCTCATGGAATAATTAACCTTAACTCGCAGATCAGCCATTTCCTTGTTGCGCTTGGTCTTGCTGCCAAGAGCCACATGCGCACGCGCATCATAGAATACCGAAGGGATAACTGATACATAAATATTATCAGCTGCTGCCTTGCTTATCTGTGCAACAAAGAGATAATCTCTCCTGCCGTTAAGCTCAAGCTTCTTGCCGTTACTGTACTCCTCATAGGTGGATGCATCCGCATTCACGTTGATCGTGGAATAAGAGTCAGAACTTTTATAATCTGACAGAGCACGTGCCTTGCTTGCATTGAAACCGTCAATATAAGCAGTCCAGCCTACCAGGGTATCGGTAGTGGGATCAAGGAAACCGTTAAGGTTATAAGCACCGTCTTCCTTGCTCAATACCTCATCAGTCTTGCCCAGCTTATCAAGCAGCTCTGCTGCAGTACCCTTATAATCATAGGAAGGGAATGCATAGGTCTGCATGAAAGTCTCTCCGTTATTATTTGCAGCAAACACTACATAATACTGTGCCTTTACTATGTAGTAATCACCATGGATGTTCTTGTCCAGCTCGTAATTATCGTCAAACGCAGGATCAAGCTCTACTTCCATAGGTACATTACTGAAGCTGTCTTCCGACAGATCCACTGCGGACAGATCAAGTGTGATATCACCGCTAAAAAGTGCACTTGCATCTGCCGTATAAACAAAACCATCCGCAAAGCTTAAGTCAAAGCCGCTATAGTCGACATCTTCCGCTGCGATCACATAGCTGCCGTCCTCTGCCACATCGCGGCCCTCGATAGCTGCATCTGCAGAGCCCTTATAGCTTACGCTTACAAGACGCTTTGCTATACTCAGCTGAAGGCTTACCAGATAGTCGGTATCAGCAGCTGCTGCCTTTACCACCGCATAGATCTCTGTTCCGGCGTTGACCGAAGCCAGCTCTACGCCTTCTGCTTCATCAAAATTCTCCTTTGTTACGGCTTCGGCTGCTGCCTTATCGGTAAAGAACTTATAGCTTACGGTGTAATCAGTACCAAGTACCTTCTTTACTCCGTCAACAGTCAGTTCGGGTGCGAAGATCGCATCCAGGTTGCCGTTTGCATTGCTTCCGTCCTCACCGTACTGAAGCTCGCCTGCTGTTACCGTGAAAGCACCGTCAGTTGCTGTTGTAACAGCGCCCTTATCTTCCGGTGTTTCCTCTGCCTGCACATCTCCACCCTCTGCCTCATCATCAGCAGCTGACACATATGCCATGTCCTGCATGAAAACTCCGGCTTCGGAGGAAAAAAGCATAACCGCACTCATGAATGCAGCCGCTTTACGCGCAAGTTTTTTTCTACGGGTATAAAACTTGTGCATAAACACTTACCTCCTTGTTTATTGTGATATGTTTCAGCGGATTATTATACTATATATGCATCAGAAATACAACAATCACAACCACCGGCTAAGCCGGTGGTTGCGAAACAATGTGATCACAAAAAAGGGCGGTGGAAACCACCGGCTAGGCCGGTGGTTGTGAAACAATGTGATCATAAAAAAAGGGCGGTGGAAACCACCGCCCCGGAAAAGCTTATCTGTGGATCGGATAACTGACTATATTAAAGCTTCCGGCACAGGCACCGATATAATCCGAAGTTTCCTTCGCCTTAAGTATCACGGTAGCCCTGCCTTTCTCAACATTATCCGCGTATATGATATAGAAGTTCTTCTCTACTTCCGCACCGCTTATAACTTTATCTCCCACTTTCACGCTTATCTGCGGAGCATCGGGCTTTGCGGATGAAAATACGATAGCACTGCCGCTGTACTGCATCTTCTTTATCTTATTGCTGCCCTGCATAAAGCTTACTTTAGCCTTGCTGACATCGGTCTTTTCCGATGCAACTACGTTATATATGCCTTCAGCACCGCTGAACTCATAATTTCCACCTGCTGAAGATATGTTTATCTTAAGCCCGGTCTTTGCTTCCGTCAGTTTTTCCTCCGCATACTCAAGTTTAACATCAGACTTTGAGAGCAGGCTTCCGTTTACTATGACCCACGCCTTTGGCTTATATCTGCCCGCCTTCTTATAAGGCATATCGCCTGCGATAACAGTAACATTCCCGGCTGAAGGTCTGGCAGGCTCTATCGTAAAGCTCTTGCTGCCGCTGTACTTAGCGCCTTTAAAGTTCCCGCGGAAGTTTATCGCAAATTTACCTTCGCCCGCTTTCTTATTTGAGCTGTAGCTCAGCTTATAATCCCTGCCTTCATAAAGCAGCGTGGTGGTATATCCTGTTTCGGCTATTACGGTAAGTTCAGGCTTTACTCCGCTCTTTTTATATGTATAGGATGGTTTATCAAATTTTACAGTTATATTGGCATCCTTTGCAGGCTTGATCTTGAAGCTTTTCTTAGCCTTACCCACATACTTGCCCGCACCCGTAACTGTTACTCTCACCATGCCGGCGTCTATGTTATTTGAATAGCACACGACATAATCCGTCCCCGGGATAAGCTCTTTCCCATCCTTATCGGTGACCACAAGTTCCTCAAGTGTCAGGTACTTATCATTACCGTCATATACTTTATCTGTCTTATTAAGCTTCACATTTATAAGGCGATTGGTATAATCGGTAGCTTCCACTTCGGTAAGCTTCACTGTAACGCTTCCGGTATAATTGCCCATTCCGCTTATGGTCAGATCGGATCCTGTCTGCTGCAGGCTGTAATCCTTGTTTTCCTTAAGCATATTGCCGTTATGGATCAGTGTGGGATCGGCCTTCTGGCCATCTTTAACTATCAGGTTACCCACTTCCAGAGCTGCTACATCTTTAGGAACTATCTTATACTCAAGCTTTGCACTCTTTGAATAACGTCCCTTTCCGCTGACGGTGACCTTTGCCAGGCTTCCGGCCTTCTTATTCTTTGTATATTTGAGCGTATAATCCCTGCTCTCCACCAGTGCTATCCCGTTATGTTTGACGATCACATTCGGCTTTATCTCATCACCGGTATACTCTGCTTCGTATGCGCCCTCGGAGTTCATCTTTATGCTGCCATCGGCAAATTTAATCAGAAACTCTTCTGCCTTGAGCGGGGGGATCTCCTCATATTCAACCTTTGCACACCTCTTGCAGGTCCTGGATCTGAGTCCCGCTTCATAATCGCCGGCTTCCTTTTCTGTCTTCCATGCACTCCAGTCATGCCCCTTAGCCGGGATGATAAGCGCAGTCTTATCATATACGGGATCATTACCCTTATTATCATAGAAGCATCTGCTGCATTTGCTGCATTCATAATATGCTTCCTGTCCATCATTCTCACAGCCGGCATCCACAGCTTTAACCTGACTCAGCTTATGTCCGGCCGGAGGTATCACCACCTTGTTCTCGGCCAGTTCATTCTTACCCTGAGCATCAGAAAAATATTTACCGCAGGCGATACATATGTAGCATTCGATATTACCTTCCGTGGTACATCCCGGCTCATTGGCTTCCATCTTTCTGATGCTGTGCTGATGATCGGTCCACTGCGCCTTAAGCGTTACATTATCCGATAAATGTACTATCTCTCCCGGCTGTCCCTTATCCCAGCCTGCAAACACCTTCTCACCCGGTGCATTAAAAATGCATTCCGGCAGAATATAGTCAGTATCCGGCTGTATCGCAACCGGTGCCATATATCCGCTTCCGCCATTGGCATTAAAATTCACGGATATCATCTTCTTCTCGCTTATAGTTATATCAATGTAAGAAACCGAAGGGGTATCCTTTCCGTTTACCTTAACCGACACAGAATAATTCCCTGTCTTGGCGTTTTCCGGCACCTTTATCTTTACCTTCCGTCCTCCTTCGGAAGTGATCTTAAAAGCCGGAGCACTTGCCGGGATCACAAAGGAAAGAGTTCCCACCGTTGCCGGGTCCGGAGACGTAGTAAACTCTGTCTCACACTCTTCACCCGGAGTCAGTATCAGCTTCTCAAACTTAAGGTGGTCCAGCACATAATTGCCTTTGGCGTCCGCAACCGTCACAAAACAGCTGTCATGGATCAGCTCCGCATATCCAACCTGTTTCTCTACACCTACCTCCACGGATCTTGTCTGGCTTGTTCCTTTTACGTATACCGTTTTATAGGGAACGAGAGTACTGCTTAACGGAACCTTTTTAGTGCATGCCTTGTCCTGATAAATATCGACTCCCGTACCGTTTACAAACCAATACAGTTCATAGGCATTCCAGCCCTCCACATCCGCAGGAACAGGTTTCACTGTCAGCTCTGTCACTTCTCCCACTTTGGTACTGAAACTCTTTTTGTCCAGTTCCAGGTATTTAGGGCTCTTTGAACTTCCGGTATATACCGATCTGTATATGATCTTTGTACCCGCTTCATCCGTATCACCGGCCTTATATCTGGTATGAATGTAATATAAAACACCGGGATTGGTGCTAAAGCTTAAGCTGCCGTCCTTTGCGGGCGACTTGGCATTTTTCCATACACTGCTGTTGCCATCGACGTTATACGAATCTGTTAAAACATACTCCTGCTCAGCCTTTGCATCAGTTACAGTCAATGTCTTGTAATCCGCAGAACAGGTGCACGAAGGCATTTGCGGCATATCCTCACGCCTGCGTTTTGATATTACTTTCGGATCGCTGTATATAGTGCCCAAATATCCGTCTGCAGTCACACAAACGCGTATATACATTCCCACCTGAGATGCCTGTGGCATATATGCATCCCGGGTTGCGCCGCTTATCTTATTCCATCCGTTCAGGTCCTTACTGATCTCCCATTGATAATGGAGCCTGTCCTCATCAACCTTTCCCAGCTCTCCGGTCCTTCCCAGACTTATCTCGGCACCATATCTTATCGTCGAAGTATATGTCACTCCGCCCGTAAGCAGGCGCTGCAGTTTAACTTCCGTAGCTACTTTACCGGCAGATGTAACGATTGTCTTCTTATCATCCCTTACCCTGCCGCCCTGAGGCACGACAACCGTCATGTTATTCGCAGCCGGGTCCAGCGAACCTTTTTTTGACCAAAGTGCACCATCCGGCCCCTTTGCGTATACACCGCTCTTGATATCTATCTTATTAAGAGCCCATATACCGTATCCGTCGGTTGCCGTAGTATTAAGCTCAATTGGCATATCAATAAATACGCTTCCGCCGCCCTCATCACCCATGGCGTAAATACCATAGTCTTCTCCGGCAGCCTCCACATCGCCATATAAGAATATATTACCGCTCTGGGAATAAATACCGTATGTGCCGTCCGCATAGACCTCGCTTCCTTTTTCTATAACGAGGTTTTCTCCGGCGCCTATACCAAAGCGAAAATCACAGTCTTCATCGCGTCCGCCTACCGCATGAACCTTAGCTGTTTTGCTGATATAGATATCCTTACTCGATATGAGTGCAGCGGTATCTGCACACTCTCCATAGACCTCCGAATCGATCTGTATACCGCCGCTTGCCCATGCGCCCGCTCCGCCATATAGCTCCAGCTTGCCGCTGTAAACTGCCAGTGTATCATCAAATACCGCAGTGAACTTGGTCCCCTTGCTGGAATTAAAATATGCATCGGTATACAGTTCCAGACTCTTGGTATAGATAGCCGGACTTTCACCGCGAACACTCAGCTTGCCGCTGCCTTCAACACACAGGGCGTACTTCTCGCCCGATATTTTTGCCAGTGTCAGGTTGGTATCCATTACCAGCCTGGTATTCTCTGTAAGTGTCAGCTTACCGTTTGTATTTAAGCTGCTGGCATTGATGGTTTTGGTATAGTTTATTGCCCCTGTATCTTCCTCCTCGTGAACAGACGGATCTGCTTTAGCGCGTAAGTCCGCGTTCATGCTCCCGTCGGCTGAAGAAAGATAATCCCATGCATCCACGCCGGCCTCATCTTCCGATACACTCTCTTCCGGGCATTCATTCTCCGACGCAGCTGACTCGTCTGCTTCGTTTTCAGATACAGCTGCTTCATCTGCTTCATCTTCCGATACTGCCTCCGTCGCTTCATCTCCGGATGGCTCTGCCGCATACAGCTGCATGCCTGTGCCGCCGGCCTCCGATGCCAGAAGCAGCGCAGACAGCATTAATGATGCTACCCTGTTTCCGATCCCTTTTCTTCTCATTGTTTTCCCTCCCATATTTTTGCTTTTATAACAAGCGGCAGATCATGCTGCCGTAAAGCATCCTTTTCCATATTCCTTATCTTTTGTTTTTCATATATTGTATCATCGTGACCGGACTATTATCAATACCAGCATTCCAAGTGATAATAATGCAAATACCGCTAAAGCTGCCGCAATAGGAAGCGAATTCAGTTCCGGAGTATCATTTAATACTATCTCTTCCAGGGGATTATTTCCTGTATAGGAACCTTCCATTTTATCCTGCAGATCAGCCGACAGCTTCGCTACCAGTCCCATCAACTGAGTATTATCATCCCTCTTAAGGTCTTTTTGTTTCTTATCCGTTCTTACTGCTATTACCACAGCATCATCATTTTTATCCCGGATCTGTACAGTATAGTATGCATATGTTATGTTATTCCCCCAGCCCTTTCCCTGGTTTACACGCATCTTCTTCTCTTCAAATTGATCTATAACGCGGTAATCTCCCGGTTCTATACAATAAAACTTCTTATCCCCGGCCGCTCTCTTTATCTCTCTGATACTCAGGTCATTTAAATAGGCAGATGCTCCTTTTGGAAAAGTAATAACCGCACCTGCCGCAAAAATGACGAAGAACAGAACACAAAAAATAATACCTGTCACTTTTCCTGTCTTCCTGTTTCTCATGATCACTAATCTCCCCAAAATAATAGGAGCATATTACATGCTCCTATCATAATTGCTTTTATTTAGCTTATCATATGATATTGACAGAATGCAACTTCCTGTGATAAACAACCATGTTTAGGTATAGCTTGCCGCCACATCGGCATCCCTTGTCCTGTACAGGCTTATAACATCTGCAAGTACATTTCCACTGTTTCTTGCAAAGCGCCCGGCCTTTTCAATATTTCTAGCGATCCTGCGGAGCTTATTCTTGTAGTACGCGCCTGAGATTGAATGATACTTAAGCGAACTAACTATCGTTCTTATATCATCAGCAATATCTTCGCTACGGCCAGCTATACTTTCCAGTTCATCAGGGAAAACCTGAAGGCTCGAAAGATTAACTTCAAATTCTCCGCTAGCTTCAAGCCCAAAGAATTTATCATACAGATTTCCAAGAAAGCTCCTCTCCGTTTTTATATTGTTATTCAGCCCACTTAGGACTTTACGATCTGTTATTTCATCATTTGTATCATACTTTGCTTACAGAACATTTTTATTGATTTCTGACGGATTGCATATTAATCAGACGAAATCCCAAAAATCAGTCGTGGTAAATCAATCCCCCCGCAAAACAATAAAGGGGCTGTCAGCAGCCCCTTATCGTCTTATCAGCATTTTATAAGCCGCATAAGATTATCCTCTGACTCATAATGTATGAGCAGAAAAATCACCTCTTATAACAGCAGTAATCTTATTATCAATAAAACAATGCTTCATTGGATACTCTCGTTAGATCATAAACCCAATATGATGTTCCATCTGCTTCGTATCTGTTTACTAACGGCTCTTTATGATATCAATCAGCTTATTGCTAAGCTCTGTATAACCATCAGGAATCGCCGATCCATCCTGCGTAAAGCCTTCGTATACATATTTATGCTCATCTTCTGCCACAAATACAAGTTTCCATCCATAAGAACCGGTAGAGCCAAGTTTCCTGCTTAAATTCTCCGTATTCCAATCGTATATATTATATTCATCTACAACAGCACTAAGATCCTCATCTAACTGATGCTCTATATCATCATCAACATAAAACACCTTGTTTTCGATATCAAAAACAGATCTTTGAACAAATGTCCCGGGATTATAATAAAAACCAATCTTTTTTACTTTTGTCCCCTGCGGTATATCAATATTAGGCTGCGCGGTAAGAAATAAATACGTATCTTTGTATGTATCGGAAGCATACGGTTTATCTGCATCTACCCATTCCCTTACCCTCTCAACACTCATTCCGGAATCCCTAAAATGTGCCTTTTGATTCAACCATTCTATATCCATTCCTTCAAGTTCTTCCAAAGTAAAACCATACATTTTAATCAGATACTCTCTATCATCAAGCGATCTGTAATCCATCTCTTCATTATTCTGCTCTTCTATATTATCAATTCTTTCCATATTCTCTTCCTCCGTATAATCTGTGTAATCCCTTCTTGTACAACTCGTAAGAATTCCACATAGACAAATAGTAATCACACAATATCTAATCATTTTCTTCATAGAAAAGCTCCTTACTCATAAGACCACTCATAATTATTCACATAATCATCAAACAGTGCCGCTGATTCTGGAAAGTATTCCCTCAAATTAGCCAATGCTTCATCGTCTCTAGCCATATTATATGCAAAAAACTCAGCCCACAATTCTTTTGCCGCAGGCTTATAAGGCCCAAATGCCCAATAGCTATTATCATGACCATATCCAAATCGAAAAGCATTATGTGTTACCCCTCCATAAACATCAGAAACAGCCTCAAATGGAGGATTAGAGCCTATATTGCTCCTTTGCTCATTACAAATAGCGTTATACAGTAATAGATCCTCTCCACATAATTCCCCTGTATTGTTAATACGAAGTGCATCTATCACATGGTCCACATTTCCACCCGAACCCGCGCCACCACTATCTATAATACCTTTTGCTATACTAACAACACTATGCGGATTATTCGTATTATAATATACATCATGTTCTATTGTATCCCATAGTGTCACGTTTCTTCCCATACCCGAACTATAATATCTATAGTTTCCGGTTTCATATCCCCAATCATTTGACTGATCAGCATAATAATCTATCGAATGGCCACATTCATGAAAAAAGGTCGTATATGGCCCCCGAGGGTCCCCGCCAAAACTATCAGGGTAATCATATGTAAGACCAGAGTTAAATAACCACGTACTAAAATAAGCCTTACCATTATCTGCCCCTGTAAACTCTTGGATATTATGTATCAAAAAACTATCCAGATTAGAAAGAAATATTGATCTGTATGGCTCAGGTGCAGTATATACCAAATACTTAATGTTTCTTATATCATCTTCGGAAAGCAAACCATTATTATCTGTCGCTAAGAATCTGTTAAATTCTTCACCAACAGATGGATGCTCATTCTCAAATTCTTCTATTAACGCATCCATATCTTCATCTGATGTATTCGTTAACAATCTCCTGCCTTCAGTGTCCCAACAAACAGTAGTATCTACACCGCTGGCTTCTAATTCTCCCAAAAGTCCACCAACCAAATCACCCAAGTCACCATTCTCTGTTTCCTTCCCCAACAGACGGTACTCTGTATCACGATATAATCCAAAGATGCCATCAAGCCCTAAGGCCATACTCTTCATTACCTGTGCGCCCCATTCAGTGGATCCCCCCAAAGCCATGACAGTCCGTCGTATACGCTCTTCAATAGAATCCGAAAGACTTGAAAGGTCCACACCTCTGATCTCATCTGCATAATTATTTAATGAAATAGAATAACGCTCCAAAATAGCCGAATTAGAATTCAATCTATCAGCCTTAACATAAAAATGAGACATAGTGTCCTCCTTCAGCTTTTTTATAAAAAAGCGGCACTTCCATCCGGAAATGCCGCAAAGTAACGTAAGGATCTGTGCAAAAATAATATTACACAAAATCATGCCTGTGGTTTAATGATATAATTCCAATCTCCCAGAGTTCTGCCCGGAAAAAGACGTATGCTATTATATTCCTCATCAGACACTTTCTGATTAAGCGGGTATGTATTATCGTCAACCTGACATACAACCTTTAATCCTTTCGATGTCGTAGTGCTGGAGATTAGATTTACTACAGTTTCTATATCAATGAGCGGTTGACCTTGCCAGTTCTTTGATATATAGCAAAATAGCCTGTGCTCGATCTTGTTCCACTTCGATGTGCCAGGCGGAAAATGAGAAATGTTTATCTCTAGGCCAGTGATATTTGCAAGTTGCTGTAATTCATATTTCCACAAGCGGAGCCTGCTTCCGTTGCTTCCTCCGTTGTCGCAGGTGATATATATTTTATCCGCTGTAGGAAATGTGTGTTTTCCGATCGACATCCACCAGCGCAGGATGCTTTCTGCTGCGAATTCTGCGGTGTCGTGATCGGTACCGAGATTTACAAAACCGGTGTTGTCATTTAATACATATATGCCGTATGGTGCCACCTTCCCGAGTTCGGGAATTGGAAAATCGTGATCCCATACTTTACGAGGATCACCGGTTTTACGGTACTCCTGCCCGTTGTTTTTGAAGTTGCCAATGTTCTCTTTTTTCTTTGTGTCAACCGAAATGACCGGCAGACCCTGCCTCAAAAATCGAGCAGATTTGGAATCGATAAACTCGAACTGTTCGTTTCTATCAGGGTGTGCATCACCAACCTGAAGCATCTTTTGATTGGTCTGTTTGCTATAGCCAAGCCTTTCAAGGATGCTGCCAACGGAGCGAAAACTGATGTCTTCGTCATAATTATCATGTAGCAGTTGCTGGATCGTGCGAAGGCTCATGGTCGTGTAGGATAACACTTTCTCAGGGTTGCCATATGTACTACCGTCAACGATCTGAAGAATGTGTTCATCCAAATCTGGCATAGATGTTTCGAGGCTTTTACGTCCGCCGCCCGGCGCCCTTAAGCGATCAGTTGCTTTAAGCGGTTCGTTGCCGTTGATTTCGGCAATACCTTGTCTGATCGTAAATGCTGATACACCGCTGATCTCGCATACACGGGAGATGCCTCCGCGACCGTACGATTGGGCTTCTGCGGCAAGGTATATACGCCGCTGGCGTTCGTCCAATAGTGGTAACATGGTTTTGATCCTGTTTTCCATAGTTGTATCCTCCGTATAACCATGGTACCACATATTGTATAATTTGTAAATTTATTTTTGCACAGATCCTAGGCTCTGACGGGAATTCATTCATATTAACACTTTCAATAGCTGCACTCGAATACCTTCCGTAACAGTCGAATGCATATACATGAGTAATGTACTTTCCTGTTTCGTTATTATGATCTGAAATATGTACTGTATATGTAGCTTCATAATCATTATTCCCAAGTGATGTTACAGTTCCTTTGGGCCAGCTTGCCGGCAGATCATCCTGTCCGTTATAATCTGTCCATGTAGGAAATTCAATACGATCAAGAGCCGCATCCGCGTGAACTTTTGCGACGACATTGTAGTACCCTCCACTTCTGTTTACTTCAGTAACTTTTGCAGACAGTATCGCAGGAGCATTACCCTCCATATTCATATCTGCACTCACCCCGCCTGCTTCTGAAGTCCTTCCGTACTTATCATAAGCATAAACATGGGTATAATAAGTCCCTCTCTCACCGTTATGATCGGATATATATACTGTATACTGCGCTGAATATGTATTGTTCCCAAGATCTGTTACGTTCCCGCTAGCTCTTGACGATGTACCCCAATCGGATATGATATCATCCTGGTCGTTATATGCTGTCCATGTAGGAAACTGAACTCTGTCCAGACCGGCTTCTGCCGTAACTGTTGCCTTTACTTTATAATAACCGCTGACACGGTTTACTTCTGTGATCTCTGTCTTTGTAATTGAGGGCGGATTAGTATTATCTGTGGAAAAATCCCCCAGATAAATATATTGATAATCACTGGCTTTGGCATTCCATACCATATAAAAAGAGTCGCCTCCCCAGGCTGAATTCGACAATGCTACGGTATTATTGGCATAGTCGATCCCCTCTACTACGGCAACATGGTTTTTTCCTTTTTTGCATGCCACTGCCCCAAGACGTGGCGTATCCCCCCTTTGGTATCCATCCTTTGTATAGCCATACCATTTACTTGCATTTGCTGTACATAATCCGGCTTTTCTGCCTAATATCTCGCTCGCACGACCATATGCGTACCATGTGCAGTTTGAAGTTGTAGCAGGCGGTCCATAACTGGTACCAACGAAAGGATTATATTTTGAGTTAAAGAAATAGGGATTGTCTGATGTAGGCGCGGTAGTACGAGGTGTAAAATTAGCTGTAGCTTCCAGGATAACCTCTTCCTGATCGCTTATATCCCTGTTTAATTCTTCCGAATCAACCAGATCGTCTTCTGATAAAGACATGAATTCCATTTCACAAATTTCTTCATCTTCTTCCGGATCTTCCTCCGAAATAACTGACTCTGATACCGATCCGATCACCGGATCGTTTCCATCTGCGGCAAACACACAGGTATTTCCATATCCGGATATACCCATTGTTATTACAACCAGTCCTGCCAATAATCTGTTGATCTTTCTCTTCATTTTCTTTCCTCCATGAAAATTTTTTAATCCTTCGTCTTGCGAATAATATGATCGCAATACGATAAAAATACGAAGCTTACGCTCCGTACTTCATTCAAAATTTATGTAAACCGTTTATATGCGTGGACTTCCCTGCGGGCAGTCTATCTGTGAAAATCCTGACTCTGATCATTATACTGTCCGGCATTCGTTTGTAACCCCTAAACAACTATTCTGTATATCACAAACACACTGATCGTTTGTTTTCTTCGATATGGGTTTAGCCCAACAAAATACATATTTATTTTACCAAAACCACACATAATTCTCAACATAAAAAAATAAAAAAGCCACAGGGATGCACTTAATCCCTATGGCATATCTTTGGCACGTATGTAAGTCCATCTACTGATCCTTCCTGTGTGCTTCCTGTTTCATCTCGTACATGGCTTCATCGGCCATGCGGAAGTATTCCTCGTTACCCAGCGCATTTTCGGGATCGATCACTACATAGCCTACGCTCACGCTAAGCTTAAACGGCAGGTTTAAATCTTCCGATACACGCCTGGCTTTATCTATTATGCCGTTCTTTACGGCCTCAATATCTCCGGCTATACCATACTCTCCTATGACGACATATTCGTCTCCGCCGTATCTCACGGCTTTCCAGCTTCCGGGAACCGTACTCTTTATCACATTTGCAACGATCTTTATAGCTGCATCCCCCTGAAGATGCCCGAATTCGTCATTTATCACCTTCATCCTGTTGATATCCGCGACCATGATCACGGATTTCTGCTTATCGTGACGTAGCTCATCCAGATAGGGGATCACTATCTTCTCATACCCCATTCTGTTATAGAGACCGGTAAGTTCATCCCTTACCGATATATCCGCAAGTATCCTGTTGAGCTTTTCAAGTCTTATATTCTGGCGCGCCCTGGCCAGGCCGG
>JAFRXH010000092.1 GCA_017437785.1 Lachnospiraceae bacterium | reverse complement strand
TGCTGTCCTCATATTTTGATGAGGACAGAAGGACCGTCCCCGTGTCCTCATCGTCCCCGTGTCCTCACCCGCGTCCTCAGGGCAAAAATAAAAGCCGCCCCGGGGTAAGGACCACCCCGTTGCGGCCTATAATGAGTTATTATACCCTATTGTAATTTATCAGACAACCCTTAAGGATGATCTCTCTTTCGGTATCCGTAAGAGCCCCAAGCTTTAAGTCAAATTCCTTTAAGCTGCCGTCTGCTATCACATAAGCCTTGATAACGTCTGCCTTTTCCTCCACGGCCTTTCTTATACCGGGCAGGAAGATGTAGTCAAGGTTCTTGAAGGGCAGCTCTCCCTCGGGGATAACGAAGGGCAGCATACCCCAGTTGATAAGATTTGAACGGTAGCGCTTGGTAGCATACTCGTTTGCTATGTTTGCCCAGCCGCCCAGTACCTTCTGGCAACTGGCAGCCTGCTCACGCGCAGAGCCGTCACCGGGCTTTACCGCAAATATGGTCGATCCTATGCCGCAGTTTGCACTTGTTACATCCGGGAACTGCTTCCATACGGTCTTAACAGCCTCAATAATTTCGTCGCTCATCTGATCGAGAGCCACATCCTTACGCCTCTTTTCTTCCTGTGCATATACTTCCTTTGCGCGGCCCACGTATGCGGGATCCTTTCTGGAAAGGGCGAACTCTGCCAGTCCTAAAGGATTGCTCCTGTAGGATGAAGTCTCCCCCGAAGGGATCAGCTCGTCGGTGGTGGTAACGGGATCGTGGATCTCGCTTACTACCTTGAGCAGCAGGTTATCGGTAAGAGCAACCATAGCCGGCCAGTCCTTGATATTGGGACCGAACTTGACCTCTACGCTCTCATCAGCCACGCCCTTTGAATCGAATACGCGGTTTTCGTATATGCTCTTATCGAAGAAATATTTGTACTTTCCGATCTTTTCCGGAACCTCTGTAGCAGGGGTAAGATAACCCTTATTTGCCGCGGTAGCTGCGATGGAACGCGCATCCATAAGCGCAACCGATGCGATCTGTCCGCTCTGGAGCTTGGAACCTTCGCGGTTAGGGAAGTTCCTGGTTGAATGACGGATCGAGAATTCATTATTTGCGGGAGTATCGCCTGCACCGAAGCAGGGACCGCAGAACGCCGTCTTTATTATCGCGCCGGTCTTTAAAAGCTTGGCAGCGGCGCCGTTCTTTATCAGTTCCATATATATGGGCACGGACGCGGGATAAACGCTCAAGTTGAATTCATCCGATCCGATATTTGCACCGTCCATGATATCGGCTGCAGCGCAGATGTTTTCGAATCCGCCGCCTGCACAGCCTGCGATGATACCCTGGTCCACAAGGAGCTTTCCGTTATGGATCTTGTTGCGCAGCTTAAAGTCCACAGCGCCGTCAAGGCTTACCTTGCCCTTTGCCTCGCAGTCTGCAAGGATGTCGTCAAGGTTTGCGTTGAGCTCGTCTATGGTATATGTGTTTGAAGGATGGAAAGGCAGGGCTATCATGGGCTTTACCTTCGAAAGATCCACTTCCACCACTCCGTCGTAATATGCCACATCAGCAGGCTTAAGCTCTTTATAATCGCCGCTGCGGCCGTGGATATCATAAAATTCCTTTATCTGCTCATCTGTCTGCCAGATAGATGAAAGGCAGGTGGTCTCGGTGGTCATTACATCCACACCGATACGGAAATCAGCGGAGAGCTTTGCTACGCCGGGGCCTACGAATTCCATTACCTTATTCTTTACATACCCGTTCTTGAACACTGCTCCGATTATAGCGAGTGCCACGTCCTGGGGACCTACGCCTCTTGCGGGCTCGCCCTTAAGATATACAGCCACAACATCAGGCATATCGATATCATAGGTCTGGTTTAACAGCTGCTTTACCAGCTCGGGGCCGCCCTCGCCTACAGCCATGGTTCCCAGCGCACCGTAACGGGTGTGGGAATCGGAGCCCAGGATCATGCCGCCGCCGGTAGCCAGCATCTCTCTTGCAAACTGGTGGATGACAGCCATGTGAGGCGGAACATATACGCCGCCGTAGCGCTTTGCGCAGGAAAGACCGAATACATGGTCATCCTCATTTATGGTGCCGCCTACGGCGCAGAGTGAATTGTGGCAGTTGGTCAGCACATAAGGCATGGGAAATTTCTTAAGTCCCGAAGCCCTTGCAGTCTGGATGATGCCCACGAAAGTGATATCGTGGGAAGTGAGCTTATCAAAACGGATATTGAGCTTTTCGTCATTGCCAGACTTATTGTGTCCGGTCAGTATCCCGTAAGCTATCGTTCCTTTCTTTGCTTCTTTTGCGTTTACTTCCTTACCGCATTTAGCGGCTGCGGCAGCTTCATCGGTGAACAGTTCACCGCCTGCAAGGAACGCTCCGCCTTCGTACAGTTTTACCATTGATTTATTCCTCCTTGTATTAAAGATCCGTCGCTTCGCTCAGGATAACACTTCCTTTTTTCAGGAATTTGCCCACAGCCCCATTGTATTCTCTATGTCGGTGGGGTTTATCTTTACCGCTCTTTCAAAGCACTCCCTGGCTTTTGCCTTATCACCGTTTATCTCCGCCATATATCCCAGCACTATCAGCTTGTCGTAGCACTCCTGGAAACGGCAGGATAAGCAGAAGCACCCGTCATATATGTGTTCCAGATACTCCTCACACTTTGCGGTATCGCCCTTCATCAGATACATAAGCGCGAGGCGCTCGTAGCGTATGGAATTATCTGCTTTTTTGGATCTGAGATAATACTCCTCAGTCGCCATATCCTCGCCCTGCATCTCCCTGATATGCCGCGGCGGGTTCTTTGCCTTAATGCAGTCCCTTATCTCCGCATCAGCGTACAGATTGGCTCTCCATTTCCAGTCGCCGACTTTGGTACCGCCGCTGCCCGGCCTTAACGACGCCAGTTTACAGCAGATGGCCAGACTCCGGAATATCCCCACCCGGCTCTGTCCCAGCTTCTTCTTCAGCAGGCTGGCATTTAACAGATACTTATATGCCTTATTGTACTTCCTGGCATATAAGAGCTTGTCTCCCACTACATGGAAGTACTTAGCCAGATCCTTCATCTCATCAGGCTTGTCCTTATTGTACCACAGATCGGGCGTTATATGGATATGCGTCCACTTGACACCCAGGATCTTTCTCATATTTTCGTCATACTCTTTAAAGTATTCGTCAAAGTCCTGCGGATGGGTCTGCATCATCGTCTCAAACATGGCATCGTGGATCTGCCAGTCGTTTAAGTATTTGATCTCATACATCTTCTGATAATACTTATTCGCAGTATCACCGTCTCCGCAGCAGATATACATCTCCGCCAACTTGTTTAAGTAATTTCCTTTTTCTTTGTATTCATCCAGATATTTCTCAAGGATCTTTACCGCTTCGCTCCACTCCCCTCTGGTACCTAAGGTATCCGCCATCTGGAAAATGGGGGCTGTCTGCAGCGAACCGTACTTCTCTATACACTCACGGAATATCTTCTCCGCTTCCTCCGTACGGCGCATCAGATAATGCATATCACCTATCCTGTACAGACGATAGGAATCATCGTAATCGGCATCCTCACCGCCTTCGCTCTTTTCAAGCGCTGTCTTAAGATCCGCTATGACAGCATCCAGATCGCCGCTGTTGGTAAGAAGGTCCGCTCTTGCCGCCATCACGAAGGCAGAAGGGTTCATCTCGACCAGCTTGTCAAAGTATTTCTTTGATTCCTGATAATCCTTAAGCGCTTCGTACTTTTCGTAGCGGCGCTGGTAACAGCGCGCAAGCTCGTATACGGCCCGGTCTTCCTCGGGATCCATCTCAAGTATCTTCTTATACCAGGAGATCGCCGACTCATCGTCACCCTCGGTAGCTCTGTAGCATTCACCCAGATAATACAGCGGTGCCGGGTTATCGGGTTCTTTCTCCGCTATCTCTTTATAATATGTTATAGCCTCTGCATATTCCTTCTTCATACGGCACAGATTTGCCCGCAGCATATATATATTGCGGAGCTTCGTGCCTTTTTCTATATATTTATTGATAAGCTCCAGTGCCTCATCATACTTTTCCTGCTCAGTGAGGACTCTGGCCATCTCAAAGCCTACCATGTCCTCGGTCACTACCTCATCCTCGTATGCTTCCGGCTTGGGAGGCTCTGCATCCTTTACCTCGTCCATAAGAGCCCGGGCCTTTTTCCAGAAGAGCTCAAGATCATCGCCCAGGCCTTTTTCGTGCATGAACCTCAGTTCTTCCAGATCGAGGGACGGATGCGATACCTTATTATCTTCTGCAGCCTTAAGTACAGCCGCAGCATCCTCATACTGTCTGTATATCATGAATACACGCAAAGCCAGCAGATACGGGCGGTAATAATCCCTGTAAAGAGCCAGTATCGAATGATAATCATCTACCACACCCTGAGCATCATGCAGCTTATAATATGCTTCCTGGCGGCGCATATATGCGGGAAGATTATTCTTGTCCTCCCTTATCTGCTCATCACAGTCGTCCACCACTTCCTTATATCTGCCGCAGCGCAGACGCAGTCTCTGCAAAAGGTCGCGGTAAGGCAGCAGCATGGATTCATCCCACTCCACCTCTATGGCCTTTTTGATATAATCTATGGCAGTATCAAAAAGTGACGGATCCTCACGGTATATCGCCAGGAAACCGTAACACTGCGCAAACACAAAGCGCTGGTAGCCTAAGGTCTTCTTCCTCTTTTTGTACTTTTCACTGCCGTCATCGGGTAATTCCTCAAGCGCCTTTTCCCACTCCTTTAAATAACCCAGTGCCCCTTCATAATCTTCCATCTCCAGAAGGCAGCGGCCCTTCATATCCACGTAATCGTAATACTCGGATGTTCCGGGGGTAAAGGTCTTCTGATCCAGCATCTCAAGAGTTTCTTTGATACGGTCAGAGTGGAAACGGCTCCAGCACAGCTCCACCCAGGCATCCAGGTCATCCGGATCCTTTTCGACACGCTCCAGAAACCTCCCTTCGCGTGAATACTGCACCATCATAAAGAAATTCTTTACCTTTGGAGAACCGTTTAAATGCTGTATATGGTCGCGTATTATATTCTCGGCTTTTTCAAAATCGCCCAGATGCTGCTGGTAACGCGCCATATCAAAATGTACCATGGCATGATCGGGCACCTTTTCAAGCGCCTTGTTCCATAACTCCAGCGCCTCATCCCACATATCACAGGCTGCAAGTGCCTCTCCTGCCACCCTGTATACATAAGCGTCATCATATTTCCCGCTCATTTCCCGGGCCACATCATCTATCCTGCGCTCGTCCGGAAGTTCCTTTTTCTCCTCAAGAAGTGCCAGGCGCATGGCTTCCACATCCTCATACGGATGATATACGCCCTTTGAATGCAGCTCATCAAACTTCTTATGGATCTTAATCCTTGCCTCTTCCAGATCTTCGTTACGCTCAAATATCTGAGCGCCATCCAGAAAAACAGCCGGGCCGTCACGCATGTCGCTGTTGCCGCCTTCCACACGCTCCTGCTCAACATCATTATCAAGGCCTGTGATCATTCTGTTTATATCATAGAACAGATTGATATAGCCGTCATAATCGGGATCCTCACCATCTTTCTGCTCAAACAGCTCGTAATCGCCGAAGGTTTCCTTTTCTACCTGATACACTATATAATCAAGGAAATTCTCCGGGAACTTTTCAAGAAGATCCTCTTTCTCCTCGATAAAGCGGAAAGTATCGTTTAAGAGCTTCCATACATTCTTGGGCAGGTACTGATGGCTCATTATAAATACCAGCAGGCGCTCTCTCGTTTCATAAGCGGTATCAAGCCCCTGGCAGAGCGGATCGGAAAGCAGCTCTTCCCACTGCGCACTGTCCCGGCGCAGATAGATATCCTTATATACAGCCTCCACTTTTTTAAGCCAGCGTGCTATATCATCATCCGGTTCTGCCTGTGCCTCTTCCTTAGGCGGATCTACTGCCAGTTCATAAGCCTCACGCAGATTCTTAAAGCCCTCCGGATCATCCTCAGGATTATGCTCAGGAAGCAGTGCCTTATACTGCTTTTTAATGGCAGCTTCGTCCTCTGTCGGCTCCATCTTTAATATTTTCCACGCCTGATCTATAGTCATGTTGTTCTTCTCCATTTACAGTCTACATAAGTGGGGCCAGCCCCCCGGACACTTGCACATTGTAAAGGTTTTATCCCTCTATGTAAAGCTTTTCTGCTCTTATTCCTTATTCATGTTACGGACGAAAATGGATATTTTTACAAAGAAAGAAGGCGAACTGATGAACGATCAAAATTATTATGAATTGACATTGGCAGCTGCAGATCTGCCTAAAGTAAGTTAGTTTTTGATCAGTTTTTTTATCTCGTCCGTTTCGAACACATAATCTTTATTACAAAAATCACAGTGGAGGGTAACAGGTTTACCCTCCGCTATCATTTTATCAAGTTCGTCCCTGCCAAGGCTGATAAGAGCTTTAGTCACACGATCACGGCTGCAGTTACAGTGATAACGGGGCACCAACTCCCCCTCCACCTCGATATCACCTAAAAGACCCCTCATAATATCTTCAAGGGTCTCTCCCGCGGCAAAGTGATCGGTGACGGAGCTCATGCCTGCCAGGGTCTTTTCCAGCATGCTGATGGTCTCCTCCGACGCAAAAGGCATAAGCTGTATTATAAAACCTCCCGCATGCTTTATGCTGCCGTCCGTATCGACCAAAACTCCCACTCCCACTGCCGAGGGGGTCTGCTCGCTCACCGCGAAATAATATGTAAGGTCATCGCCTATCTCTCCGGAAGTAAGCGGTGTCTGTCCCGTATACGGCTCTTTAAGGCCCAGATCCTTCATGACAGTAAGCATGCCTGAGCCTATGCCTCCTCCCACATCAAGATGACCGTTTGCCTTTAAGGGCAGTTCAACCGAAGGATCGTACATAAGTCCTTTTACATTTGCCTGCGGATCCGCGCTCACCGTTATCTGCCTGATGGGGCCGTCCCCGTCTATCTTTAAATTGATCAGGTCTTCTTCGCTCTTGCACATGCTGCCCATCATAACACCTGCCGTGAGCAGCCGGCCCAATGCGGCGCTGCAGAGCGGAGAGGTGTTATGTATACGTCTTGCCTCCTCTACGGTATCCCTGGTATATGCCGCTACAAACCTTAATTCTTTATTTCCCGAAAGCCCGTGTATCAGCCTGTCACTCATCAGTCCTGCTCCTTTATCCTGCGGATCTTAATGCCGGTGATCGCGCACTGGTCGCCGCTTAAAGCCGCATAGATCTTAGGCACCTTAACATCGATCCTCGTAGTATTTTTCAAACGTATGCCCTCATTGAACGTATATACCGTAACAGTATTATCTTTGCGGTATATCTTTATGCTGCAGTCCACACCCTGCTTTTGTTTTGCCTTCCAGGTATCCCAGTCTTCAAAGTCTTCTTCTTTGATCACGGATATCTTTGAAGCAACGCCTTCATGCATCTCCCAGCCTTCGCCGTCCATTCTCATAAGGGCAAATTCCTGAAAGTCCGGCCCGTTCATTTCGCCGTTTGCAGAATAATACAGTATGACAAAAGGGCAATGCCACAAAAGTCTTGCTGTGGGAAGGCTTAAGCTGTGCAGCGTGATCTCCATATCCCCATCCAGTTCGATCCCCTTTGATGCCGCGGTTCTCCATCCGTCGATCTGCACATTCGGGATATCGCCTTCCGGCACGTTGATATAGCTGATCTCCTCTGCGATCCTGGGGATATAATCCGCTCCGATCTTCTCATCCGCCTTATCTATCCTCACATCATAGATATGGCAGTTCTCACCGGTCAGTCCCAGATATACGTAACGCGAACTGTTATTAAGCGCAAAGATGACCCGGTGCTGCTCTTCCCCGTCGCTTATCTTAAACATCGCATGGTCCCTGCACTTTACACATTCGACCTCGTAAGCAGAGCCCTTCTTTCCTATCATCGCACTCTTTTCATCTTTGGTCGTCGTACTCTGCGATTTCCTTATCAGGCCGTCCTTTACCGTTCCGTCGGTACTTATCTCGCCGTACACATCATAGACCATTTCTTTTGCTTTCCCGTCCTGCTCATGTGTACGGGCATCCAGTGCATCAAAGATAAGGAACGAAGGTCCCCAGCTGCCTTTTACAAATCCTTCCACAGGCTCGCAGCGTAAGCTGACCTTAGTCACAGATGTATCTACCAGTATTCCTTCAGATATGGCGGAGTGCGGTTCCTTAACAGACAGCTCGATCTTACCTGCCAGGCCTTCCTTCTCATCGCGCTCCTGCATTACGTATTCTTCATCCACATCCAGAAGATGCAGCATGATCCTGGCAAACCTCGGATCAAACTGTGTCTCCATCCCCTTTACCAGCTCTTCACGCACCATCTGCTGGGGTATGGTCTTACGGTAACTCCTCCTGGATGTCATGGCATCGTAGGCATCGGCCACGGCTATTATCCTGGCGATCTCGGGGATATCGTCACCCTTTAAGCCTTCCGGGTAGCCTCTGCCATCGTAACGTTCATGATGATAATTTGCGCCTATGCTCAAATAGGGCGATTCGCTTATACTTGAGAGGATCTGTTTTCCTATAACAGGATGCCTTTTGATCTGCGCATATTCTTCATTAGTCAGTTTTCCGTCCTTGTTTATGATGCTGTCATCGATACCGATCTTTCCTACATCATGCAAAAGGCCCGCATAGTAAACTTCCTCGCATTCTTCTTCCGTTTTGCCGGCCAGACGCGCGATCTTTTCCGAATACTCCGCCACTCTGGCCGAATGGCCTCTTGTGTATGAATCCTTTGCATCGATGGCGCTGGCAAGCGCTTCCGCAGTCTGTTCAAAGAGTTTTTTCATCTTTTCGTTCTGATCACGGAAATGTTCCACTTCCGCATCATTGAGAGCCAGAAGACGCCTGCTCATATCAAGGAGCGCGAATACAAATATGACCTCGACCATGGCCACTATAGTCATATTTATGATGGAAACACCATAAGCAAAAAACTGGACTATCCCCGCAAGGAGCGGCAGGACGCTGAAGAGTATGAGTGAAATGGAAATACCCGGACTGAGCTTTTTATAATACTGTATGATCACTGTCACCTGCAGTATAAGGGAAGCATAAAGAAATACGAAGCTAAGCCAGACGCCGCTGCCTCTGTGATACAGATTGAGTTCATCGAAATAATAATACATCCCGGTGTATTGAGATACAACCAACATGACTATATCTGCTGCCAGTATCCAGCTCACAAGACGCAGTCTGCGCGGTATCTTCTCAAGTCCGCCTTCATCCGTATACAGATCTTCCAGATAGAAATTAAATACCAGCGATTCAAAGATGGTCATGAAGAATACCATGAAATTGGCTATCCTGACCATCCAGTATCCAAGATCGCTCACATCGCCGCGGTATATATAAGCATAGCGATCCGCTATCAGTAAAAGCGCCGCACCCATCTCCATTACAAAGAGGATCATCCTTCTTTTGGTACTGGTATTGACCATCAGAAGTGCAAAAAAGCCCGTCAGTATACACATGCCGATCAGCATCAGCATGATAGTCAGTTGGTATGTCTGCAGAAATTCAAGCATATGCATCCCTCCTTGCCTGTATAATGAACGTAGATCTCCCTTCCGACGCGTTAATATCGATCGTTACTTATTTATCCCACTCCTCCAGGAATTCCCGGAATTCTTCCCTGGCAGCGTCGATGCGCTTGGGATCCTGGGAATTAAGGGCCTGTTCGAACTTCCTTATATAGTGCTCGATGACCTGGCGGTCCTCGCCGAAGTTCTCTTCATAAAGGCGCTCGCCCTTTACCAGAAGCAGCTTGTTCTTCTCCTGCTCGCGGGGCGGTATCTTAAGATAAGCCAGCTCCTCCATGCGCGCCGCTATCTCTTCGTCACTCATATCCACGTCGCGGCCCTTTAAGATCTGTTTGGTCACCTCGCCGGTCAGATTAACGCGCACCTGAACCTCAAGAATGGAGTTGACATCATAGGTGTAAGTCACATCCACACTGTTTTCCTCCTTCTTGCGCTTGGGAAGCGGTATCTCCAGCTCGCCCAGATTTAAGTTATTCTCCGCAAAGCGGCTCTCGCCCTGCAGCACCTTAACCCTTATGCTCTTCTGGTTATCGTAGAGGGGATAAAGCGTTTCCGTGCGGCTGGCGGGGATCACCGTATTGCGCTCGATTATCGGGCATACATGGCCGCTCTCAAAGCCGCCGCCCTCACGCTCTATGCTCACTTCGGTACTTAATGTGAAGGGGCAGACATCCGTAAGGATCACCTCGCGTATGCTCTCCCGCCTCTCCTTCATGGCTGCCTGAATGGCAGCGCCTACAGCGATGGCTTCATCCGGATTTACCGATGTTTCGGGCAGGCTCCTGAAAAGCTTGCCTACCAGGCGGCGCACCAGCGGAAGGCGCGTAGCTCCGCCCACCATCACTACCTTATCTATCTCGGAAAGCTTAAGCTTGGCGTCGGATAAGCTCTTCCTTACAGGGATCCTGATACGCTCAAGCAGCTCTTCGCAGTTTTTCTCAAATTCATCCAGCCTGATCCGGACTTCCTTTTCCTCATCGCCTATCATGCACTTCATGCTCACTATTCTTTCTTTATCGATGATGAGCTTGCAGTTTTCAGCCTGCTTATGCACGTGGCGCAGAGTCTTTTCGTCAAGGACGTCCCTGTCAACTTCAGCCTTCTTATACCACATATCTTCTATGACAGCCGTGAAATCCTCGCCGCCCAGATAGTTATCGCCTGCCACGGCGCGCACTTCCAGTATGGTACCGGAAAGCTCAAGTATGGATACGTCAAAGGTACCGCCGCCAAGGTCGAATACCAGCACCTTTGCATCATCCTGCATATCGTATAAGCCATATGCCACAGCTGCTGCCGTAGGCTCGCTGATGATACGCTCCACCTTAAGCCCTGCCAGCTCGCCGGCATGCTTGGTAGCCTTCCTGCGGGCGTCGTTAAAATATGCGGGCACGCTGATAACGGCCTCGGTGATCTCCTCACCCAGGAAAGCCTCCGCATCCTCTTTTAAAGAGCGCAGTATGAAGGAAGACAGCTCCTCCGAACGGAAAAGTCTGCCGCTTAAGCGGTACTTCGCATCTGTGCCCATGGTGCGCTTGAATACAGCCGCGCTGTCCTCGGGGTGCGTGAGCATGCGCTCCTTCGCAACGTCGCCTACATATATATGTTCGCCCTCCACGCTCACTACCGAAGGGGTGAGCCTGCCGCCTAAGCGGTTGGGTATTATATGGGGGCCGTCATCTCCGTAATATGCCACCAGGCTGTTGGTGGTCCCCAGATCGATACCTATGATCATCTCTATATCCTCTCAATAAAAAACTGACTATATATTATAACAAAATGCGGCTTGCGCCGCAAGATTCTTCGGGCTTCGCCCTCAGAATGACACAGCTAGCTTCGCCCTCAGAATGACACGGCTAGCTTCGCTCAGAATGACAAAGTCACAAGAAGGGGCCCGCCTTTGGGTATCAGGAGGGACCCGCATCGCAGTAGGTACCTGATGCCGCTTAAAAGGTGGGAAGATCGTCTTGTGACCCTTATGTATGGCCGGTAAGTTTTTTCGCCGCCGCGCATATCCAGTACCCGATCAGCGCACCCATCGTGTTGTGAAGCAGATCGCCCAGCTCTAAGCTGCCGCGGCAGGTGATGAACTGCGTTATCTCTATGCACATTGAGAATCCGCCGCATATCAGCAGCACATGGATAAATCTCGCTTTATCCCAAATGATGGGGATGAAGAGTCCCATGGGCAAAAGCATCAGCATATTGTAGCCCACATCCTTAAAAGTACGGTCGCTGCCGTTTATAATGCGCTGATAGGTCCGCAGCAGATCAAAGTTATAAGTCCTGTATCCGTTATCCTTGCGGTATATGATGGTGAGCATCAGTATCAGCACTATCCAGGCCACCAGTCCCGCAACGGCGAAGGCATGCCAGAATTTCTTCCAGCCGATCTTCTTTCTTTCAAATATCAGCGACAACACAAAAAAGACCGCAAATACAGCGATCACGGCAAGATACGGTATATCTTCCTCAAATGTCCAATAAGCGATACTGCTGGGCGTCATTATGCTAACCTTAACTATTTTGGAAAACCATGGGGACGGACCACATGGTTCTTTATAACCACGAGGTCCGTCCCCCTGGTTCACTTTATGCTGCGGGCTTCGATATAGAACACCAGCA
>JAFRXH010000091.1 GCA_017437785.1 Lachnospiraceae bacterium | reverse complement strand
TATTAATAGCATTGACAGTAAAGTAATGTCACTTTGTCAATCACCACTCTTGATGTTGACAGTAAAAGTGTGTCAGTTGTCAATGGTTATTATGAAGGAAATCTGTCCGAATTTATATACACCGTTTTTTTATGCGCTTACGTTCAATCAGATGGCAAGGTTATTCTGATTCAGCAGAATCGTCACTGGGAAAAAGGAGATGGATATACATACGGTGATAAAAATGGCTCAGTAGGTTCAAGAAGCGTAGCTTATTTTAGATATAGTAACGGAGCAACATATACTGTTACTAATACAGGCGTTACTAGCATTACTGAAACTTCAGCTCGAATCAATGCACAGGTTAGTCCTACTGCTACAAATTCCACAGTGTGTGGTTTTGAATTAGGAACTTCGTCTGGCGCATTGACTATTACAAAGTCTGAAAATACTTCGGGGACGACAAGAGATATATGGTATGATCTTGGTACCGGGAAATGGACAGAAGCGTTGAAACCTGGAACGACATACTATTATAGAATATATTTAGTTGCTGGTGGAACGAAATACTATTCTTCTGTTGACTCATTTGTAACTAAAGGGACAAGTGATACTACACCACCGACAATAAAAAATACACGTATTACGGAATTATCTCCGACAGGCTATACAGTTGCTTGTGATGTAACTGATAATGTGGGAGTTGACAAAGTATGTTTTCCTACATGGACAGCATATAATGATCAGGATGATTTAAATCCTGATTGGGGAAATAAGTGTAAGGCTACATCTGTGGTTGGAAGTACTTACTATTATCAAGTAAAGATATCTGATCATAATAACGAAAAAGGAACATATATTACACATATTTACGCATATGATAAGGCTGGAAATTATTCGTTCAGTGATATTAATACTGTAATTCCGGTATATGTATCCGGGATAGCCGTAAGCCCTGCAACTAAGGAATTAGTGGTTGGCGGTACTATTACTATGTCAGCATCCATAACTCCAGCAAATGCAACAAATAAAGCGGTTACCTGGTCTTCGTCAAATAGTGGTGTTGCCACAATCGATCAGAAGGGTGTTGTTACAGCAATAAAAGCAGGTACAACAACCATAACTGCCAAAGCTCAGGATGCCGGAGGAGTAAGTGCGACAGCTACAATTACTGTGAAAGATCCAACAGTGTCAGTTACTGGAATTACTCTTAATAAAACAAAAATGACATTGGAGATAGGCAAAACGGAAACGCTTACTGCTACAGTTACTCCTACTAATGCTACAAACAAAAAAATAAATTGGAACAGCAGTAAAGAGAGCGTTGCTACTGTTGATAATGCTGGTTTGGTTACAGCTAAAGCTGTTGGTACAACAACGATTACTGTTAAAACTGCAGATGGAGAATATACTGCTGATTGTGTTGTGACTGTTACCAATCCGACAGGTTCAGCTAAAGTTACTGTTGCTAATACTTCGTGCTGTGCAGGGTCAAAGGTAGAGATACCTGTATCCATCAGTGGGAATCCTGGAATTGCCGGAGCAGCATTCACTGTAAAGTATGATAAGACAGCGCTTACACTTGATGAATTGAAAGCCGGAACTGTATTCAGCAGCGGAACATTTTCGCCTAAAACTGATAGCGCTCTTGTGCAGTGGTATTATGCGGGGGAAGATAGCATAAAGACCAATGGCGTAATGTTTACTGCGGTATTTACCGTGAATTCATCAGCAGCAAAAGGCAATTATGAAGTTACAGTAGGATTGCTCAATGATGATAAGGCAAACTTTACTGACCATAACGGGGTAGAAGTGCCTGTATCTTTCGCAGCGGGAAATGTTACAGTAAGTGACAAGGTAAAAGGTGACCTTACTGGCGATGGATCAGTTGCTATGGGTGATGTTGTTAAATTAGCCAGAGCAGTTGCGGGATATATAACACTTACTGAAGAGGAAATAGCGCTTGCAGATGTTACGGGTGATGGTGCTGTAGCTATGGGCGATGTTGTCAAGATTGCAAGATATGTGGCTGGGTATATAGATTCGTTGTGATTCATATGCCTTTGTAAGCGTGATTGCAAATAGTGTATAAATAACGCCGGAGAGATTCCGGTAATAAGATAACCAAGGAGGGATGGTAATGAAACGAAAAAAGTATTTTAGTAAAAGGATTCTTTCGTTCCTACTGACATTTGTTCTGCTTTTCAGCCAGAGCGGAATGTTTGCATTTGCGGAAGGAAGTGAATTCCCTAATGACGTGCAAACGGAATCTGATGAGAATACTGAGACTGAAGAGGGTATAGTACCAGATTCTGAAGAAGGACCGGATGAGGAAGTTGGAGAAGAAGAATTAAGTGAAGGTAGTTTACAGAGTGGGGAATGGGTTAAGATCACATCTGATGGTCAGGTAATCGATACTATTACAGTGAATGGAGTGACAGTAGAAGCAAAGTATGTCACTTTGGCAACCAGAAATAAAATAAATGTTGGAACTGATACAACATATAGCTGTGCGGCATTTGTAAAACGATTTTATAGTGCTGTATATGGGGCAGATGTGTATAATCTTTTGGGACCGTCCTATACACCTAAGGATACAAAGGGAGGTACCTTTTCACAGGTTTCGAGCCCTCAGGTAGGTGATATTGTAAGGGATAATGAGGGTACTCATTGGGCTATAGTTAAGTCAGTTCAGTCTGATGGAAAAGTTATTCTTATCCAGCAGAATCGTCATTGGGAAAAAGGTGATGGTTATACATATGGTGATAAGAACGGGTCTGTCGGTTCAAGGAGTGTGACCTACTTTAGGTATAGTGGTAGTGGCAATGGAGGTGGGCAAACGACTTCATATGTGGTTACCAATACAGGTGTAACTGATATAACAAGCTCGACCGCTCGTATAAATGCCACGGTATCGCCTACTGCTTATGTTACTGAGTTGGGTTTCTATCTCGGAACTTCTACAGGCAATATGCAGAAACATGTAGAAAGTTTTTCGGGCAATGTTATTAGTATATGGTATGATTTAGGAACCGGTAAGTGGACGGGGGCATTATCACAAGGAACAACGTATTATTATAAGATTTATATAGTATGTGGTGGAGTGACATATTATTCTGCTATTGATTCGTTTGTTACACCTAATCCGGCATCAAATACAGTAATTGTTGATGCAGGTGTTTCTAACCTTACTAGAACATCTGCAACTATTACAGCTACATTGCCTGAAATGAAATATTGCACAGAAGATGGGTTTTTCCTTGGAACGAATCCTAATAGTATGGCAAAAAAATCTGAAGCAGGTGGTGGAAATACCCTCAAGGTGTGGTTTGATCTTGGGACCGGCAAGTGGACGGATGCTTTACAAAAAGGAACTACATATTATTATCAGCTTTATGTTGTAACGGGAGGTGTTACGTATACAACATCGATAAATAGTTTTACAACTCCTGGAGATAATATTAATCCTAACATCAAATCTGTACAGGTTACGAATCTTTCACCTTTAGGTTATACCATTGTTTGTGAAGCTACGGACAATGTGGGAATAGAGCGTGTCATTTGTCCTACTTGGACGGATGCTAATGGGCAGGATGATCTTAAAGGTGATTATTTTAATAATACAAAAGCAACGTTAATTAGCGGAAATACATATAGTTATAATGTTAAGATTTCTGATCATAATAACGAAAGTGGGAAATATATTTCTGATGTATATGCATACGATGGTGATGGGAATTACACATGCGTACGTATTTCTGTTGTAGTACCGGTATATGTTTCTTCAATTACTTTGAGCTCGACAACAAAGGAAATGATAGCAGGTGACAAGGCTGTGTTAACAGCAACTATAGCGCCTAGTAATGCAACTAACAAAGCGGTTTTGTGGTCTTCATCAAATGAAGGTGTGGTTTCAGTAGACCAGAGTGGAAATATTACAGCAATAAGTGCAGGCACAGCAGTTATCACAGTAACAGCTCAGGATGCAGGTGGGGTTAGTGCGAGATGTACTGTTACGGTAAAAGCATCATCTACACCTGTACAAACTGATTATGCTACTGTAACAGTTGGTAGTGCCTCTGCTAAGGCGGGATCAAATATTGAGATACCCATATCTATCAGCAAGAATCCAGGAATCGCAGGTGCAGCATTTTCTATTAAATACGATAAAACAGCACTTACGCTCAGTGAGATAAAAGCAGGTGCCGTATTTAGTAGTGGAACATTCACATCGAGTAATGATAAAGGATTGATTCAATGGTATTATGCCGGAGAGAGCAGTATAAAGACAAACGGAGTATTGTTTACGGCAACGTTTACTGTCAATGCATCGGCAAAGAAAGGTGATTATATAGTATCCGTTGGATTACTTAACGATGAGAAGGCTAATTTTACAGATCATAACGCTACGGAAGTACCCGTAGTATTTAATGCAGGTAAGATTACTGTAGGAGATTGCGTAAAGGGTGATCTTACTGGTGATGGTGTCGTGGCTATGGGGGATGTTGTGAAAGTGGCCAGAGCCGTAGCTGGTTATATTACACTTACAGAAGAAGAGGAAATAGCAGCGGATGTTACTGGCGATACTAAGGTGGCAATGGGTGATGTAGTTAAGATAGCCAGATATGTAGCAGGATACATTGATTCGTTGGATGTAACAGCAGCTACAACATCATCAGTATATAATGATATTGTAGATCAGCATAATACAATTATGTCTGATATACCCGGGAAAGAAGGGCAGATAGATTTTGCCAGTGAAGCGGAGATGATTGTTTCCGGCAATAAGGCAAAAGCAGGCGAGACAGTTGAGATCCCTGTAGTGCTTAAGACAAATCCCGGCATTGCATCTGCTGCTCTGACTGTCAGCTATGATTCTGCTTCATTGGAATTAACATCCATCACAAAGGGAGAAGTTTTCTCCGGTGGAACTTTTAATGGTGATACAGAGAAAAATCTGATCCAGTGGTATGATGTTTCAGGCAATAAAGATACAACAGCAACAGGGACGGCCTTTACCCTTGGCTTTAAAGTAAAGTCAGGTACAACTGCTGGATCCTATACAGTCAAGGTAGGATATCTTGATAATGATGAAGCAAACGTTACAAATATCAATTCCGAAAATGTAAAGGTTAGTTTTACTGATGGCGTTATTAAGGTTGAAGGTGGAAACGGTGAGCAGCCTGATGCTAAGACTGCTGTAATGGAAGTCGGATCAGGGAAGGCTGAGGCCGGCAAGAGTATAGATATACCTGTAAAGATCACTACGAACCCCGGAATAGCATCGGCGGCTTTGACAGTAAGCTATAATACTACGGTCCTTTCACTGAAAACTATTACAAAGGGTGAAGTGTTCAATAATGGAACCTTTACCGGTGATATCGATAAGAATCTGATCCAGTGGTATGACGTTGCAGAAAACAAAGATACTACAGCGACAGGTGAGATGTTCACTTTGACATTTGAAGTAAAGGACAGTGCAACTGAAGGTAAGTATGCCGTTGAACTGGGATATCTTAATGATGAAGAAACAAATGTGACAAATATCAATTCGGAGAATGTTAAGGTAAGCTTTACTGCGGGTGAGATAGAAGTTGAAAAAACAGGTCAGGAAGAGCCTGACACAAAGAATGCTGTAGTTGAAGTGGGAAAGGGCAAGACTATTTCCGGCAACAGTATATCGATCCCTGTAAAGATGACATCTAATCCTGGAATCGCATCTGTTGCTTTATCGATATCTTATGATGCGACCGCACTTACGTTGAATTCTATAACCCAGGGTGACGTATTCAGCAGCGGAACCTTTAATGCCGATATCGAAAAGAATCTGGTTCAGTGGTATGATGTTTCGGGCAACAAGGATACGACCAAAACAGGCGTTATGTTCACGCTTAAGTTTGATGTAAAGGAGAGCGCTTCTGCTGGTAAGTATGCGATCAAAGTTGGATATCTCAATGATAATGAGTCGAATGTGACAAACATCAATTCGGAGAATGTAGCAGTTACTTTTAAAGATGGTGAAGTAGAGGTTGTATCAGGATCTGTTATGCCAGGTGTCGCTAAGGAAGACCCTATGTGCGTAGCTCCTGATGTAACTGAAGAGACCACAGATCTGTATCTTATCAAAGGACAGAAGTTCACTATGCCTGAAACGGGCTGGATCAGCAGCAATAAGAAGTTCGTATCAGTAAGCAAGAAGGGTGTTGTAAAGGCAAAGAAGGTAACTACTGCTCCCATTACACTTACTAACGGTGAAAGAACGATCAACGTATATGTAACATTGCCTGTGATCGATAAGAAGCTGGAGATAAAGTCTACAGATGAGACCAATGAATACAAGATAAAGCTTGATTATGACAGCGAACATCTTGATGTATATTGGTGCAGCAATGCTCCGGATGTTGCAACGGTAGATGATGAAGGCGTTGTAGAAGGAGTAGCAGCCGGGTCTGCAACAATAACCGCTTATATCAATGGTAAAGCATTTAAGTGTAAGGTTAAGGTTAAAGAGACCGAGCCTTATGCAGAAAGAACGGTACATATGACAGTAGGCGCCAGCAAGACCGTAAAGATAAAGGGACTTAAGAATCCTGTATGGGAGAGCGATGATACTTCGATAGTGACGGTTAATAAGAATAAGATCACGGCCGTTGCTAAGGGAATGGCTTGCCTTACCACTACAGCTGGTGAAAAGAAGTATTATGTATATGTTCGCGTAGAGGATCTTACTCTTGATGATAATGATTTCACATCAATAGGTAAGAATAAGTATTCAATCACAATGAATGCCGGCGATACCGAATGGGTTGATTTTGATGGCATTTATCAGGATGTAGTCTTTACAAGCACTAAATCGGAGATAGCTTATATCAGTAATAACACAGAGAATCTGGTAGCCAGAAAGCCCGGTAAAGCAAAGATTACTGCTAAAGTAAATGGAAAGCCTATAACTATAATGGTAACTGTAAAGTAAAGACAGCGTGGAACGTGATAGGATAACAAAGGGAATCGGCGGCCTTATAGCCGCCGGTTCCGATTATTGGAGGATTTAGGATGAAGATTAAAATCGGAAAAAGAATTATAACATTTTAAAGGAAATATGTATGAAAACTCTTTTACTGAAGTATAAAAGGCACATTGTTTACTGGAAAAGATGGTAAGTGGGTAGTTTAAACTATCAAATAGAACATGAAATGGGAGATTAGCTATGAATTTTTCTAAAAATTTAAATCGTCTTGTTACTGTTGGTTTTGTCATTAGCGTAATTGTTTCTTTGATTATAGCTACGTATTTGACACCAAGGTTTGCGCAAGAGCAAATATATGAATTGGGAGTCTGGTTAGCTATCGTTGCGGTCGGACTTATAATCTCTATTTTGATATGGGGATTTATAGGAACCATCACAGAGATAGGAATTGCAACACAAAGAATATGCGTGATACTGGAAAGCTCAAACAGTATAGAATTATGTAATAATGGCGGCAAAAGTATCAGAGACAGGATGAACAAGCTGATCGAAGGGGCAGGGGAATAATTCGGATTATGTTAAAGGATATTTATATCTGACACGTGTGGAGCAATGCTTTGTTTTGTGGAGACAGTGATTGAAAAAGAATATGGTTATTATATTGAGATAGGAGTATAAACAAATGAAAAAGAAAATGATTACATTAGTTATTGCTTTATCAATGGCAACTATGATTTCTGGCTGTGGGAATCAATCTGTGGAAAACGCAGGAACTACTGATATTGAGAATGTGCAGGATGTTGACATAGGGAATGGTGGCCCTGAAGAAACAGAGACTGTTGCAGAAGCAACCCCGACTGAGGATCCTGCTGTAATCGCGCAAAGAGAAGAAGAAAAACAGGCAAAGCTGGATGAGCAGTATGGCGCTGATTATGAAAAGGCAGTTAAGCTTTTTGAAGATGGCAGCTACAAGGAAGCCAGGGATCTGTTCAAAACAATGAAAGATTATAAAGAATCTACTGATTATATTGGTAGAATCGGTTCTGCTATTTATGATGAAATGGAACAGAAGTATAATGCATCGGATATAGATTCAGCAAAGGAACTTGCGTCATTGATAGATGAGTCATCAGAATGGACAGGATACAACAAAACACTGACACTTCTTGATGAGATTGAAAGCAAAAGGATACGTGAAGAAGGTTATACTAAAGATGAACTGCCTAATGGATATTTCATAAAGAAAGGGGATCATTTCTTTCCTTTTGAATATGTTGAAGAAATGGGCTTTACTTATGATATATTAAATGATGTTATATATATAGATGCTGATAAATATAGTGATGACTTGTTTATGCGTATGTCATCAACTGACACTATAGTTTATAAGGGATCTGATAAAAATATGGAGCACCTTATGCTATATAGGATAGATCAGCATGGATATACTTATGAAGTTGCATTGGATGATTATAGAGGAGCATATTCAATTCGTGATAAAAAAACGGTTATAGATGCTAAAATAGCAGACGTTAATGATATTAGCTATCATGAATGGTGGAGTAATAATTGTGGATATTACGGAGACGGGGTTCATTTATTTGATCACTATGACGTGTTTTTAAATAATAATGATATTCCTAAGGGAGATAAGATAAAAATCGGTTATTATACAGATACATCTGAATATCGTGAGAAAGAATTTGTTGCTGATCTTTGGCTTGCATATATAGGAACACATAGTTTTAGTGGGAATTATTATTTTGAGCCTACAAAAGAGGGGTACTTTACAACGGGTTTTTCCGAAGGACGTGAGAAATCGGGATTATATGCTATAACTCTGGGACCTAATGGAAAAGCTGTATATGTTTGGATCAATTGATCTATATCCTGAAGGGTGCCAAGTAAATGAGCGATAACTTCCATAGATCACATGTAGGGGCTAATAGGCTGTTCTTTGAATGTGAATAAATGGAGTATACTGAGAATAGAGTATTATTATTTTATGATACTTAACTGGATGAACTGTCCTGAATAGTATTATCTTTTCGGTTTGTCTCTGATCCATTTTGGGAGAGAGTCATATTATGTATGTGTAAAATGATAAAAGATAAATAAATGATATATTGGCGAGGAGGTTGGAATGTTCGTGAAGAAAAAACTGCTTGAAGTACTGCTGACAGTATTCTTTGTGACTGGTTGTTCATCTGGCACTGGAAATGAAAACGTCAGTGTTAGTAACGAAGAGAATATAGATACTGATGAAGATGGAAGCAAAGCTGTCCAGTCTCAGGACGCTAATAAAGAAGAGTCTGATATACAGGTATATACAGAAGAAAACAATACTTATGTGAAACAATTAAGTTTTGCTATGTCATATGATGAGAATTATAATCTCGGGAATATTTGTGTTTCAGAGTATGATGATTCACAGAGTGAAGCCCCGTTGAGGGTAGCATATTATAATTCGGCTGGGAAAATATATAGCTGGACGGAATATGCTTATGATGATGAAGGTAAAATGTCTGCTAGTACGGATTATGGTGATGATGGAAATATACGACTGGAAGCTAAACGCAGCATTGATAATGAAGGGCAAAGAGTATGGGACTATACAGGCTCTGATGGGTTTAAAAGTCATATTGTATACGATGCAGAGAATGGAAATAAACTTTCTGAAGAAGGGATTACATCTGAAGGTAAAAGTTTCAGATATAATTATGAATACGTGTTTGATGGCGATAAGCTTGCAAAAGAAGTAAAGTATAAAGATGGATCGGTTGATACTTATACATTATATTACCGCGATGAGAATGGATATGCGTATAAGGCGGAAGACTACGATGGAGATGGAAATCTTATTGACTGGTATGAATATGAACGTGATGAGCTTGGAAACAGCCCCGGATATATAAAATATAAAGCAGATGGCACGATTGAGTCAGATAAGAGCAGTGGTGGTGAGGACAGGTATGAATACGATGAATCCACAAGAACGGAAACTCATTATAAAAAAAATAGTATAACGAAAACTACATATGACGAAGATGAAAGGGTGATCCTTAGTGCCAGATTTTCTAAAAGTGGTATTCTCAAGGATTATACACAGTGTGAATATGCAGATGTCAATTACAAATACGAACACCTGGATCTCTCAAAAGAAAGGGCTTATGGTATTACGGTTCTGGGAGATGGCTGGGTTATCGACAGAAGCGAGCTTCGTAATAAGATTATAGAAGACGGTTGGATTGAGATTCCTGAACTAGCAGAAAAACAGGCATATGGTCTGCTGTATTCGCAGAGACCGTATGATGGATATACCGAACCGTTCTGCCGTGGCCCCGTTGATGACCGTTATTATCTGGTACGCGATGATAAGAAGTTTGGTTTGATGGAGATTAACGGGAATTGGTTTCTTTCGCCTGATTATGCAGAGGTTTCTTATTCATACGGGTATTACATTAATACCGGGTATAGTTATGACGACGAAGCATATACAATAGAAAATGGGAACCTGCGCCTCCTGGAAGATTATGGCGAGCATTCTGATATAAATGGAACAAATGTCGATTTGCAGATGGAATATGATGAGGCCAAGCAGTGTTTTGTGACGTACGAGGGAAACGGAGGGATTTTTATCAATGATGATAACTACAAATACAGCGGAACGGTAGCCTGCTCTAAATTTCAGGGAGAGGATGCCTTTTATTCCGGAGTTGCGATAGACGGAAGCCTTGCCGTGATAACAAATAATAAACGCGTTACAGATTATATGTATGAGGATGCATGCCCATACTCCGATGGACTGATGGCCGTGAAGAAGGATGGAAAATGGGGTTATGTTAATGATAAGGGAAAAGAAGTGATTCCATGTATATATGACGGGATACGTTCGACTGATCCGAGTTACAAGTATTCGCTTGCCAAAGCTGCAATCGATTATCCTGAGTATTATTCCTTTGATAATGTTTTAGACTGGGGAGATCAATACAAGTGGGCTTTTGCTGCGGCCTGCACGGACGGATATGTGGTTGTAAAAAAGGATGGGGCGTATGGTTTGCTGGATTCTGACAATAATACGGTCATTCCATTTGGAGTGTTTGAGAATCTGACAGAAGTAAAGAATGGTAAGCTGTTTGCAAAGAAGGATGGTAAATGGGGGATTTATACGATTGAATAGCAGAAAGATATTCATGTGATCCATCGAGAAAGTGGTGAAGACTATTCCGGGTAAGTTTATATCCAATTAAATGGTAGTATAGAAAGGTACCCGTAGCTGAGGACTTGTGGTTTAACACCGGCAATATGCCGGAATTGTTGTGATACTCCGGTATTAGGATGTAGATAAATGTTTTATATAAGGAGGGGTGAGCGTGTATTGCAAAATATGTGGAACTCAGATAGATGATGATTCTCGGTTCTGTTATAAATGCGGAGAGGCGGTTAACGGAAGTGGTAGTAATGCCACGAATCCTTCTACAAGTGATAACAGCTATGCAAGGCAGAAAAATGCTTATGTTCAAGGGGTTTCAACTGATAAAACCGTGGTGGAAAAATTTTTGCCGAAAAATCATATTCTTCTAATAATGGCGGTTTTTTTGGTGATCACATGTTCTTCCAGTGTAATGAAAGTATTTAGGGCACAAGCTGAATGTGTTTTTGAAGATTACTATACATACGATAACTATAGCATGTTTCAATTATTTAATATTTTGGATAATAAGGTGACGGGAACAGGAGTTTTACTGGGACTATTCTTGTGGATCATTGGAATACTATTTGCAATCAGCTATTGTATTAGTTTCATTAGCAAGAATAATAAGCATCGTTTTGCCTTGGATGTCAAAGTATCATCGGCATGTTTTGCAGCATCTGTTATTATACCGGCATTTTTCTATTCGTCAGTTCAATTTAATGATCTTGGATGGTTTTTTCTGGCGTTGAATATTTTAAATGGATTTGTATTAGCAGGTTTATATAAAAATGAGGAAGATAAGGAAAATGATGCTGTTGTAAATGAAAAGAGAGTTTGTAAAAGCTGTGGATCTGAGATCTTGGTTGGAAACAGGTGCCCTTCATGTGGAAGGTATTTGTAAAAATCTGATATAGATTGTGAGTATATGTGTTAGGCTATACTGAAAGGTATGGCGAGATCATAATGGCATTCTAAAAGCTTAGGATAAATGGAGGCAACAATATGTTTTGTTGGAAATGTGGAAAAGAGATCAGTGATGAATCTTTATTCTGCAAGTATTGTGGAACATCGGTAAATGCACTATACACCGCAGATAAAGAAGAAAAAGAAACAATTAAAAATAAAAAGACGTATAATGCTGTCATCAGTTATGCAGGGGTGGCAATTGTAGCATTATTGTTGATCTTCGTTGTAATCAAGTTAACGGATTCTCTTGGGAAGAAAAGGAACCCGCCGGATCCGTTCTCTAATGTCGAACTTGATGCTTTAGATGACTATTATGAAAATTATGAAGATGATGAAGATGATAAGAAAGTCAAAGTTGTTCGTCAAAGTGTTAAAACTGAGCTTGCTGATCCGTTTACTTCGGACTCTCGATCAGGTGATTATTTGAATGATGATACAGTAACTGAGCAAACATCTGATGATGAGAGTGATAATATGGGTAAATATAAAGACCACTTTCAAAGTAATTATTCCAGTATTGATGATAAGGTATTTTTGGGTGATGTTACGCATGATGGAAATGTTGACATGATTGTGATCTGTAAAGAAGGTGAGCAGGACTATTCCGGACATGTTTATTCTCAGGTGGATGGAGTTGTTAAAGAAATCTACTCTAAAAGTGGAGGAACTGTTCATGCAGGAGGTTTCTTTAACTGGTATGTGATACAAAGATCAGATGGTTGGGATTTGGCGGAAGAAAGCTTTGGAATGTGGCAGGGTATGGGTGAGGCGAGCTTTACAGAGTATTATTTATCTGAAAATGGTAACAGGATTGTAGTGTCAAATATCATTTGTCCTGCAGATGATTCTGAAGTTGACGAGTGGGGGAGCGTGAAGGATGAAGCGTATAATAAATATGAACAGGAATTGAATAGATTAAAGCCGGAGTATTATGTTCTTTTCAGGAGTTTAGAAGATGATGCGAAGTTTATTGAAACTGATCCGAATAAAGTGTTTCAGTCTGAGATTCGATAGTATTTGAGATTTAACTGAGATTATTGTTAAGGAGGGGATGAGCTGATGAAGATAATAAAGGATATAACTGAACATAACAGAAAAGAATATACTAATAGATCTACAGATAAGTGGAAGCGTTATATTCTATTTGATGATATGAAGTGTGAGGAACTTCCTTTATTTATAAGGGATCTGGCGATGGAGTTTGATGTAGTTCCTTATTGTTTTCATGTTAACAGGCTGTTGAGTAAACGTGAAATAGATGTTGAGAGATATAAGTGTAACAATGTGCGATATGAATCCATAGGGTGGATACTCAGCAATTATGATCGTAATGATCCGCCTGTGATAGAAAGCGTCGATATGAATGACACGAGCTATACCGGATTTGTAAAAGGGCTTACCCCGCAGCGTTTTGAAATGTTGAAGGATGTTAGTTTTGATTGCTGGGGCAACAGATGGGTGCTTGATGTTACCATAGACTTAGAACATAGGTATGCAGAAATCACCAAGAGAATGGATCTGGAAAAAGACCGCGAATATTATCAGGATGATAATAACGGGACTATTCTGAGATGTATAGGCGCAAGACTGGAACGTTGGGATTCGGTGGGTAAGAAGTGGAATGAAGTGTATGGAGACAGTTCATACGCCAGGGAGATATGGATGGGGCAGGGCAACAATTGTCTGAGCGATATTAGTGAAGAAATGGCTGCCCCTGGCGGAGAAGGTGTAGAAGAGTTTTATCATTTTGAAAACATTGTGTTAAAGGAGCTGATAGAGAGAGGGGAAGGAATACCGGGCGTGCACAGGATGCAGTGGTAGGTAGCAATGTTCATATCCGGAAAAAGCGGTTTATTGAAAAAGTAAAAGGGAAGAGTGAAACAGAGAATTAAAATGTCGCAGTAAAGGCGACCATCCGTTTATCGAGATTTTCTATACTTACATCAGATCAGATAATTAGTTGCTAAGACTTCTCATACCTTAAAAGGCCATGTATTTTGTGTTTCAAACATAAACACCTTATTGGGAGAAGTTTGAGCATTAAGACAAGGAGGTGCGCATGAAAATAGACTTAACAAATGGACAGCCGGGGATATTTAATAGTGTTATTGGACATGCTTATATAGACGAAGTGTCTGGTGATGTCACGATTACCGATAATAATCCCGGTATCTTTGAGCAGGAAATTGCTCATGGACACATAGCGGCAGAGGGGCCTGATATATTTCAAGGCCTGTTTAAAAGCATTGGTGCAATTGGCATTCTTTTCTACTTGCTTGCAATTCCCGGAAGCTGGTATATGCTTATCAAAAGTTTCATGGACGGTGAAGATATTCTGGAGGGAGTGCTTTGGCTGATTACTGCCGTAATCGCGTTTGTTGTATGTTACTTAACCTGCAATCCAATGTTTGGAAAAATCATATGCCCTGTTGGAGGAATGCTCGCCACTGTGATCACTTCGGGTTTTGACTTGGGCATAAAATCTACTTTTTGGCGTATCTGTACTGTTCCATTTATGATCGCACTGTTTGTTGGTTTTTCTATAATACCATCTTATCTGGCTGTTTTAATACGAAGACTACAGTTAAAGAATCAGAGGAAGAGAAAACAGCATAGCGAGGAAAGGAGTGTGTAGATTTGTGAAAAGAAGAATTATTACAGCAATACTTGCATTTTCAACAGTGGCATTGTTATCAGGGTGCGGAAGCACAACACCGGGAGATACCAGATTATAATGATATACCTAAGGATGATAAGATAACCATCGGTTATTATACAGATACTTCTGAATATCGTGAAAAAGAATATGTTGCAAATCTTTGGTTAGCATGGATTGGTGCACATAGTTTTAGTGGAAATTATTATTTTGAACCTACAAAAGATGGTTATTTTGTAGCAGATTTATCCGCTACCCGTGATATGTCAGGATTATATGCGATAACTCTTGGCCCTAACGGAAAGGCGGACTATCTTTGGTTTAATTGACATTAAAAAACGGGATTGTTTGATAGGATAGTCGGACATGCTTATGTTGATGAATCCACAGGAGATATCACTTATACAGATCCCTATTCAAATATTAGTTGAGGGGAAGGTGTATTTAGAGGGGGAGCCTTTGACTGATAACAGCGGTAATAACCTTGTAGTGTGTTATATGACATGCAACCCCGGCCGGGGAAAGATGATCTGTCCGGCTGGAGGCATGTTCTCATCGATTACTGTAATACCTCAATCTGCGGCTGTTAATACAACTGCTGATATAAAGGCTCCGATAAAGAATGCAACATCGGACGATAAGCCTTCGGTATCTGATAATAGAAGTAAGATTGAGAAGATTGCACTTAAAGTTATATTTGTGATATTTGGAATAGTATTGTTTCTTGCTCTTTTTGGGCGATTCTTCGGGTTGGGACGGTTATGAACTATAGACTGCGTGATCTGATCTATAACAATAAATGGAGGTGTTTTTATGCGATGTGACTGTTGCGGTAAAGAGTTTTCTGAAAACAAAACTAAAAAAATCTCTTTAGGATCAAAAGAATATAGACTATGTATTAGCTGCAACGACAGTATTCAAAAGGTATCGTCAGGTTTGATCTCCGGGGAGGATGTTATTGCTGATAATGTTGACTATATAGTTTTTTCTTTGGTTGATTATATTCGTAATATTTCAAAGAAGAATACTTCAGATCATATTGGTGAGGATGAATTATCTAAAGATAGAACAATAAAGCAAATGAGTGTCACTGCTGGGGATTATACGGATAGAAAAACAGGTGAGGAAGGAGCGGATTTTATGTTTGATGAAGTTGGCAGTAAGATAAAAACTGTAGCGAAGATTTCGTGCTGGATAGGGATTGTTAGTGCGATTTTTATAGGCTTCTTAGTAATGAGTTTTATAAATGACTTTATAGATGGTATTGGACGCGATGAGAACTCTCTGGGTACGATTGTAGGGCTTGTAATAATTGTGGTGGGATCATTTGTGTCCTGGCTTTTATCGTTATGCGTATATGGTTTTGGAGAGCTTGTAGATAATAGTTCGATTATTGCTAAGAATTCCGGAGGACGCAGCCCCAAGGATAGAAGGCCTGTAAGTAGAGATTTGAACGCTTTACCTAAAGAGATGAAGACAGTTGAGCTTCCGGTAAATGATACAAAGGAAGATGATAATGCAGAGGAAGAATACATAGATCTCCGGTGTCCGTACTGTGATGATCAGATATCATATACAAAGCAGTTTATTAAAAACTCAAAGACACTTATATGTCCCATGTGTGGAGAATCATTCCAATCAAAATTAAAATAGATTCTTTAATCAAGAGTGAATGAAGGAGATAGATAATGGACATCACAAAGATCGTAATAACCGGTGGACCTTGTGCTGGGAAAACAACCGCTATGAGCTGGATACAGGATGCATTTACGCAAAGAGGCTATGCAGTTCTTTTTGTGCCGGAGACGGCGACAGAGTTTATTAAGGGAGGAGTGGCACCCTGGACATGTAAAACAAATCTTGATTATCAAAAGTGCCAGATGGAACTGCAGCTTAAGAAAGAAGAGCTTTTTATGCGGGCAGCGAAAGGGATGAAAGCAGAAAAGATATTGATCGTCTGTGACAGAGGGGCATTTGACAATAAAGCGTATATGAATGATGAAGAGTTCGACGAGGTGCTGGAGCATGTAGGGGTAAATCCTATAGAATTGCGTGACAGTTATGATGCGGTATTTCATCTTGAAACAGCAGCAAAAGGAGCAGAAGAGTTTTATACGACAGAGAATAATGCTGCGCGCACTGAGGGGCTTAAAAAGGCTGCTGAGCTGGATGATAAGCTTATATCGGCATGGACCGGGCATCCCCATTTTCGCGTTATAGGTAATGATTCAGATTTTGAAAATAAACTCAGGAAGCTTATAAGTGAGATGGCGGGCTTTTTAGGAGAACCGGAACCTTATGAGATAGAGAGGAAATTCCTTATAGAATATCCGGATATTGAGTGTTTGGAAAAGGATCCGGCTTGCAGCAAGGTTGAAATCATTCAGACTTATCTGAAGTCGGATGATAATGAGGAAGTGCGTGTACGCCAACGCGGTTTGGACGGCAATTATATCTATTTCAAAACGGTCAAACGAAGCATCTCCAGTGAAAAGAGGATCGAGATTGAGAAGAGGCTTACGCAGAAGGAGTATCTTAAGCTTCTGATGGATGCGGATACATACATGCATCCCATACGAAAAGATAGATATTGCCTTACTTATGAGGGACAGTATTTTGAGATAGATGTGTATCCTTTCTGGAAGGATAAAGCAATTGTGGAGATAGAACTTAGAGATGAGAAACAGGAGATTCTTTTCCCGGGGTTCTTAAAGAAGATTAAAGAAGTTACTGATGATGAAAACTATAAGAATTTTTCGCTGGCTAAAAGAGTGATATCATGACGGCCGCAACGGGATCATTACATTGATCTTATTTAGACATAATAGTAGAGAGCTAAGATAGGGGTAACGATGGAAGCAGCCGAAAATAGCATTAACAGATCAGATCATGATCTTGAAAGGATAGAGCAGAAGCGCACAAGACGAGGGCAGCATCTTGATAAGATACGAGGATGCCTGATAGGCGGAGCTGCAGGAGATGCTCTTGGTTATCCGATAGAGTTCATGAAGGAAGATGCTATATGGATTAAATATGGCAAGGGTGGGATACAGGCTTATGAGAAGGATAAAAAGAGCGGCAAGGCACTGATATCCGATGATACTCAGATGAGCCTGTTTACCGCTAATGGTATTCTCGTGGGAGATACCAGGGGATGTATGCGTGGAATACAGGGTGATCCCGGAACTTATGTTTATGATGCGTACTTTGACTGGCTCCTTACACAGCAGATATCGCATTTTGATACAAGGGCAAAGGAAGAACGCAGAATAAGCTGGCTTATGGATGTCCCGGAACTGTTTGCGGTAAGAGTGCCGGGGAATACCTGTGTATCTGCGCTTGAGGAGCTTAAGTACCATTCAAAGAATGGATATCCGGATATTTTTCTGAAAAGGAACGACAGTAAGGGGAATGGTGGTCTGATGCGAATGGCTCCGCTTGCGCTTGATTATGGGGACAGGGAGAAACTGGATGTTCTTGATGAGGAGGCGGGTGATATAGCCAGGATAACGCATTGTCATTCTCTGGGATATATGCCGGCAGCAGTGTTTACGCATATTATAAGCCGTATCGTATATCCGCAGAAAGATATGAGCCTTGAGGAAATCATAATCGAAGCAAAAGAAGCGGCATTAAGGATATATCAGGGAGATGAGAACCTGGCCAAGATGATCAGTATCATCAATCTGGCAATGAAGCTGGCACAGAATGGAGATGATGACCTTACTAATATTCACGGCATCGGAGCCGGCTGGGTTGCAGAGGAAACTCTGGGCATTGCGCTATACTGTGCGCTGCGCCATCGCGATAATTTTTCAGCCGGTATAATAGCTGCAGTTAATCATAATGGTGACAGTGATACCACTGGGGCGGTGGCAGGCAATATCCTAGGGGCTATATGCGGGTTTGAGGCTATGGATATGAAATGGAAGGAGGACCTTGAACTAGCTGATGTAATACTGGAACTGGCAGATGATCTGTGTTACGGATGCATGATGGATGAATACAGCTCTTACGAGGATCCGACATGGAGCAGAAAGTATATCGCGATGAAGAGGTGGGATAAAACTTGGTACAGTTAGGCAAATTTTAGTCTGCTGATAATAAGTATGACATCGCTTTTTGTTTTTTGAAACCTTGATAATTTAATACTTTACACAATTATTGATATGTGATAGTATAGCGTCACTCTGAGAAGGCACGATACCTATAGTTCGGGCCTCATAGAATCTAAATGGAACTCTGTTTGAAGGCGCAGAGATCTTCCGATCATCCCGTAAAGGACAGTAATGGTTCTATGTGGTTCATAATATATTTATAGGAGAATGCCACATGAAAAGAAGAAGTTTTGAAGAACTTGACCTTATCGATGATTTTTTGATGAATTGTGTTGCTACCGATCCGCTTGTGGGCGAGGCGTGTTTTAAAAAGATGCTTTCTGTATTGCTTGAACGCGAGATAGGAAAGGTGAGCGTAGTGTGCCAGCGCGTTATTATGGGAGCTGATACCAACCTGCGCGGGATAAGGATGGATGTTGAGGTCAATGAGAGCGTTGAGGCGGATGGTAAGAAAACAATTGCAAATGTTTATGACATTGAACCGCATACCAGAAACGATCTGAGCTTCCCGAGACATAACAGGTTTTACCAGGCGAAGATAGACTCGAAGCATTTAAAAAGCGGAGAGAAAGATTTTTCAAAGCTGCCTAATCTTTATGTCATAACCATAACAAACTTTGACATTTTCAAAGAGGATCATATGGTTTATACCTTCCACAATAGCTGTGTTGAGGTACCCGGACTGGAATACCCTGATGGCTTGAGCTTTGTGTATTTCAATACCAAGGGTACAAAAGGCGGTAGCCAGGCGATCAAGAATATGTTAAACTATATTCAGGAGAGCCGGCCGGAAAGCGTTTTAGACGAGGCTACCAAAGAGATAGCCGGATATGTGGAACGCGTTAAAGCTGATCCGGCGCTAAAGGAGGGCAGTATGACTTTAGGTTACTATTTTGATCGGGAAAGGGAAGAAGGAAAGAAAGAAGACAGAATAGAAGCCATCCTGGAATTACTTGAGGATATAGGCTGCATTCCCGATGATATGCGTGTACGGCTTGAGGCAATTGACGATCTTGATGAGCTGAAACGCCTGCATAAGATTGCGGCTAAAGCCGGCAGCATAGCGGAGTTTGAGGCAGCAATGGTAAAAGCCCCGATATCTGTATAACTCTGTTAAAAGTTAAGATAAGCCCAGTGGTTTTAGATTTTAAAAGGACCGCCTCCTATAAAGAGACGGTCCTTTGTTTATCCTGTATCCGGAAAACGGACCCATGGCCTCAGATCACCACAAACCCGCCCCCCGTTTGATCGATCACCACTGAGTATCGCCTGAGTTGTTTACTGCCATCCTTACCATGTCACGGAATTCTTCGCGGTACTCATCGCTTAACTTGATATTGGAAAGGGTATTCAGTACGTGTTCGTAGCTTGCGTTGCCTTTGTATTCGCTGTTGCGAAGCAGCATTGAGAATTCTGCTACAGCTGCGGAGAAACGATAATCATCGTTAGGGGTTTCCGTTAAGCGGTCGGCACCGATGGGGTATTCCAAAAGCTGTGAGGTGCTTTCTCCGGGCTTCTTATAGCGTACAGCCAGTGTAAGCCATTCGTTGCTGTTCTTGGCATCTTCGGTGATCGTTGATTCCTGATATTTCAGATCAGACTCTTCGGCTTCTTCTTTGGCGGGGACCAGCTCATAAAGTACTGTTACGCTGTGTCCTGCGCCCACTTCACCGGCATCCTTTGTATCATCTTCAAAGTCTTCGGTATTTAAGCGTCTGTTCTCATAACCCAGCAGGCGGTATTCGGAAACATATACGGGGTTGAACTCAACCTGAAGCTTAACATCGTCAGCTACTGCCACCATATTTGCACCAAGTTCTTCAACCAGCACTTTCTTTGCTTCGCGCAGTGAATCGATGTATGCATAGTTGCCGTTGCCGTCATCAGCCATAGTCTGCATGCGGGAATCACTGTAATTGCCCATTCCGAAACCTAATACTGACAGATATATGCCGCTTTCCTTCTTCTTTTTGATCAGTTCGCTCAATTCACTCTGGCTGGTAATGCCTATGTTCCAGTCGCCGTCAGAAGCAAGGATCACGCGATTATTTCCGTTTTCGATGAAGTGCTTCTGAGCCAGATCGTATGCCATTTCTATCGCAGAACTGCCGTTTGTACCACCACCGGCCTTGAGACCGTTTAATGCATTAAGGACCTGATCTTTATCATCGCAGCTCACACCGTCGATCACAACCTTTTCTCCGCTGGCGTATGTTACTATAGAGACACAATCCTTTTCGCCCAGCTCATCTATGAGAAGTCCGAATGCCTGCTGCAGCAGGGGTAATTTGTTCTCGTCGCTCATGGAGCCGCTTACATCGATGAGGAATACTATATTGCTGTCACCGGCCTGTGAAAAATCGACGGCTTCAGTCTGCAGGCCCAGGTGGAGCAGCAGGTTATCTTCATTCCAGGGGCATTGTGAGATCATTGCATTAACACCAAAGGGTTCGCCGTCTTCAGGTCCGTTATAGCTGTAGCTGAAATAATTTACCATTTCTTCCGTGCGCACGGCTCCATTGGGGATCGCGTCAGGGGTGTATCCCATATTGATAAGGCGGCGTACGTTGGAATAGGATGCGGTGTCCACATCTGCACCGAAGGTGGACAGGGGGCTCTTGGCGACTGAAGCGAATCCGTTCTCCTTGATGGTATCGTATTCTTCGGTATTGAATTCTTCACCTTCCACGGTATCTGACTCTTCGTCCTCGGTGACGGAATCGTACATCGGGTCATATGTCGGTTCATAGGAAAAATAGGCATCCTGCACGGCTGCGGAAGTTGCAACATCGGCGGTGGCAGCCGGGGCGGTGCTAGTTCCGCCTGATCCGCTGCAGGCTGTCAGGCTCATTGCCATTGCCATTGAAACACCCATAAATCTTCTTAACCATTTTTTACTCATATCGTTTTCCTCCCTTTAACCTGAGTCAGCCGGTAATCTGGTCCGGTCTGCTTTGATTGGTATTTGTATGAGTTACGAATGATTATAGTCATTTTTATGGGAATTTCAACAAAATATTAACGATTTGTGAATTGTGTATGCACAAAATATGAACAGATTGTGAACAAGTGACAAGATTTCCGGAGGGATATGCGGTCATTGCCACAAAGCGTAGCACAAATGTAAAGGGGCCTTGGTAGATGCCATGCCCCCTTTCTGATATAAGTAATATTGTGATATAAAGCTTAAGGAGCGGGTTTTACCGCCAAAAGGCATATAGGACGTGACTCCCCTTCATTATATCCATATACCCCCTCCTTAAGGCTTTTTAAAGGGGTACGCGGACGATAGTCGTTGTGACGTATGAAACCGTCTTTTTCGTGGCTGATGCACATGGTGTGTACCATATGGAAAGGGTTATAGCCGCGGTTGAAGGAAGTGAGGAGAAAGACATCATATTCTTTTTCCCATGCACTGAGAGCTTCGTCACTTAAGTCTTTGCCTACCAGCAGTTCGGTTTTGTACCCTTCCCTGTCAAAAAAACGTTTAAGGGCCTTCGGGGAAGTGCCAAAACACCCGTTTGCACATATCCCCTTTTTTGAAAACTCCTTTATCAGATCGGGAAGACTGCGGTCCTTGCCGAATGCGTGCAGGGCATTATATACACTTATCACTTCACAGGTATTGTTTGCTGCAGTGAGATGCTTTCCGTGAAAGAAGAGTTTGCGGCCGATGGGGCCGGCATGACCGTAACGCATCGTGGTCAGGTTCGGCTGGTATTCAACGAAACTGCCGTTGCCGTTTAGTTTTTCCCAGGCTTTTTTGTTGAATTCATATTGCTCGTCTATGAGTTTGTTTTTCAGCTTTCCCGAAAAGAGGCTGAAGAAAGCTATGGTCAGGGTTTCGTAGATCTTACCGGGCATGTGTATGGTCTCCTTGATAAAGGGATAGGTATGTTATCGGATGCTCCGGCCTGTTTTAGCCGGGTGCTCTCTCTTGTGAAGGGAGAATATATTTATTTTATTATCAGGGAAAAGATTCTGCAAGCCCCGAATAGTAACCGATCTTAAGGCGTTTTACAGTTATCGGCTTGTAAAGATAATTTACCGGTAAAGAGGAGCTTAACATGGATTATACTGATATTAACGCGCAGACTATCGACCGCTGGATAGCGGAAGGCTGGGAATGGGGGATGCCCATTACGCATGAGGAATATGAATATGCGCTTAAAGGCGAATGGAATATTTCCCTGACGCCGACGAGATGTGTGCCAAAGCAATGGTTTCCTGATCTTAAGGGATGTAAAGTGCTGGGACTTGCTGCCGGCGGGGCTCAGCAGATGCCGGTACTTTCCGCGCTTGGGGCTAAATGCACGGTGCTTGATTATTCAAAAATACAGCTGGAAAGCGAACGGATGGTTTCAAAGCGTGAAGGCTATGAAATAGAGATTGTACATGCTGATATGGCTAAGCCTTTGCCGTTTCCGGATATGAGTTTTGATCTGATCGTTCATCCTGTATCAAATCACTATATAAGGGATGTGGAGCCTTTGTGGTTTGAATGTGCAAGGGTGTTAAAGCACGGCGGTTTGATGATGGCAGGATTTCAGAACGGGATTAACTATCTGTTCTGGGAGGACGAAACAAGGATCACGCAGCACCTTCCGTTTGATCCGTTGATCAACCCCGACCAGATGGAGCTTTTAAAGAAAGAAGATCACGGTATACAGTTTTCGCATACCATAGAAGAGCAGATCGGCGGTCAGTTAAGAGCCGGGTTTGAGCTCCTTGATATATATGAAGATACAAACGGTGACGGTGAACTTAAGAAGCGCGGGGTACCCGGATACTATGCCACACTGGCCCGGAAGAAGTGAGCGTGACTGTTTTATGCCGGTTTTTTAGCTGGGATCCTGCGCTGTGCCGCGTATTTATTCTGCCGATATTTTATTGTACATACGGGCTTTTTGTGATAGACTATACATCGGTAAATTATCGGAAACGGAGGGTTTCATTAATGAAAGAGTTATCGAAGCTTTTGGGTTACAGGGAAGCGATACGCGTAGTGGATGCCACGATGCGTGACGGCGGTCTGGTGAATGATTTTTATTTTACCGACGAGTTTGTCAAAGCTCTGTATATGACTAATATCAAGGCCGGCGTTGATTATATGGAGCTGGGTTATAAGTGTTCCAAAGAGATGTTCGATGTGAACAAGTTCGGTAAGTGGAAGTTCACCAATGACGAAGATATCTTCAATGTTATAGGTGAGAATAAGGATACCGGACTTAAACTTGCAGCAATGGCAGATGTCGGACGCTGTGATTATAAGACTGATATCGTTGACAAGGCGAACAGTCCGCTGGATCTGATACGTGTGGCTACTTATATCCATCAGATCCCCACTGCGGTTGATATGATAGAGGATGCAAAGCGCAAGGGCTATGAGGTGAGCGCCAACATCATGGCGATATCAAATGCACAGGAAGGTGATATAAAGGTGGCTCTTGATATGCTGGGGCAGTCACCTGTGGATGTCATTTATATAGTAGACAGCTTCGGATCGCTCTTCCCCGAGCAGATCGCGCGTATCGCGGATCTGTACGGTGAATTTGCAACCAAGTACAATAAGCAGCTGGGTATGCATGCTCATAATAACCAGCAGCTTGCTTTCGCAAATACCATCGAAGCGGTAGGTGACGGCGTAAACTGGCTGGATGCAACCTATAACGGAATGGGCAGAGGTGCCGGCAATTGCTTTATGGAGCATCTTTTGGGCTTCTTACGTAATCCTAAGTATAATCTGTATCCGGTGATACAGTTTATTGATAAATACATGCCGGAGGTTCGTGAGGCAGGAGCGGTTTGGGGGTATGATATGCAGTATTTTTTTACGGGACTCCTTAACCAGCATCCCCGTTCTGCTATAGCTTTTACAAAAGAAAAACGTAAGGATTACTCTCAGTTCTATACTGAGCTGCTGGGTATGGACTGATGGAGGAGCGTTTCCTTTATCAGGAAAAAAAGGTACAGGAATTCAGGGAAGCGGATGCCGATGGCCGGATAGGGATGTATGGCTATTTAAGCTATTTTCAGGATGCTGCGGCAAGCTACATGCACCGCTTTGACTGGGGAAATGACAAGGTACATGAGAAATACGGTGTGGCCTGGGTATATACCAAATACCGCATGCAGCTCTTTGAGAAAGCCATATATGATGCGCCGCTGGATATTGAATGCTGGATAGAGGCTACAAAGCATTCATTTACGATCTATCATGCCATAGAGATCAGAAAGCGCGGGATACTTATGGCGCGCGGGCGGCTGGAAAGCTGTCTTGTGGATCTTCAGAGCGGACGTATCGCAAGGCTTGAACGCATAGGTTACGATCCGGTGCTGGCAATGGAGCGCATGAACGTTACGCCGCCTTTTACCAAGATCGCTTATCAGACAGACGGTGCTAAAGAGGTATATAAGCACAAGGTAAGGTATTCCGATCTGGATAATAACAGGCATATGAATAATCTGCGTTATGTGCCGCTTCTTATAGATGCGTATGAACTGGATTTCCATGATCATCACAGACTTGTTGATATGGAGATCAATTACAGGGAACAGTGCTTTTATGATGAAGAGCTTACGGTCTGCAGGCAGGATGAAGACGCATTGAGCGGCAGAGTGCTGGTAATGAAAGAAAACGGTAAAGCAGCCGTTTGCGCCAGAATGAAATTTGAAAATATTAAGGAGGACAAATAAATGTCGATCAAAATAGGTATTTTAGGTTACGGTAATCTCTCACGCGGAGTTGAGAGCGCCATTAAGCAGAATGACGATCTTGAACTGGCAGCAGTATTTACCCGCAGGGATCCCGCAAGCGTCAGCATTAAGACACCCGGCGTTCCCGTGGTATCTGAAAGTGAGATACTTGACTGGAAAGATAAGATAGACGTACTGGTGATGGGCGGCGGATCCGCGACCGATCTGCCTGTGCAGACTCCGAAGTATGCAGAGTTCTTTAATGTGATAGACAGTTTTGATACACATGCCCGTATAGGAGAGCATTTTGCCAATGTTGATGCAGCTGCAAAGAAGGGCGGCAAAGTGGCTGTGATATCGGTGGGCTGGGATCCCGGTATGTTTTCGCTGCTGCGTATGGTGAGTGATGCGGTGCTTCCCGAAGGCAAGCATTACACGTTCTGGGGACGCGGCGTCAGCCAGGGACATTCCGACGCCATCCGCCGTATAGAGGGCGTTAAGGATGCACGTCAGTATACCGTTCCTATCGAGAGCGCGGTAGAAGAAGTACGCAGCGGATCAAACCCTGAATTTACCGCAAGGCAGATGCACCTTCGTGACTGCTATGTTGTAGCAGAAGAAGGCGCTGATAAGGCAAGGATAGAAAAAGAGATCAAGGAGATGCCCAATTACTTTGCTGATTACGATACGACCGTACATTTTATCAGTGAAGAGGAACTTAAGCGTGATCATGCAGGTCTTCCTCACGGGGGATTTGTTATAAGAAGCGGTGTTACCGGTAATGACAAAGAGCATAAGCATATCATCGAATATAATCTTAAGCTGGATTCCAATCCCGAGTTTACGGGTTCGGTACTTACAGCATATGCAAGAGCAGCTTACAGACTTTCAAAGGAAGGTGCAAGCGGCTGCAAGACCGTATTTGATATAGCACCCGCGTATCTTTCGGCAAAGAGTGCAGAGGAATTAAGGGGGCACCTGCTGTAAGATCAAAGGTTTTAGCTGATAAAGAACGAAAGGGGGGTGAATGAATGAATCCGTGTCCTAATTGCGGAGGAGAACTGACATTTGACATTGCGACACAGATGCTGAAATGCCCGTTCTGTGAAGGCGTATTTTCGCCGGCACAGGTAGCAGCGGGAAAAGCGGCAGAAGAAGCGCATTATAATGCGCAGACAGCTCCGCCTGTCGAAGAAGGGATAGCAGGCGATGCTACGGCTGTATACGGACAGCAGCCTCAGATGCAGCCCCAGTCTGCAGTGCAGCAGGGATGGGACCAGTCGGGGCAGATGCCGCAGCCGGGGCAGATGCCGCCTCAGGGAGCTTATGCGCAGCCTCAGAGCGGAGCGGCGATGGCAGCAGGAGCTTTTGCGGCACAACCGGGGCAGCAGGCCCAGCCGCAGGCGGCGTTTCAGGGCGCGTTTGCACAGCAGGCTATGCCGGAGCCCGAAAGCTTTGATGTCATAGCATATACCTGTCCGCAGTGCGGGGGCAGTATATATTCTACCGAAGAATCCGTGAACGGCTTCTGCAGCTATTGCGGATCCAGTTTAATGCTGCAGTCGCGTATGGCCAAGATGCCGCAGCCCAAGAAGATCCTGCCTTTCCGTATAGATAAAAATGCGTGTAAGGAATCATACAAGAAATTCGTCGGCAGATCATTCTTTACACCCAAGGAGTTTAAGGATGAGCAGGCGCTGGAGAAATTCAGGGGTATCTATATGCCCTACTGGATATATGATATGAGCATGAGCGGCGAGGTGAATCTTAAGGGAACCAAGAGCTACCGCCGCGGTAATTATGTTTATACGGAGCATTACAGGTGCATCGCCAATGTTGACAGCTATTACAGGGGATTGTCTTATGATGCGTCTTCGTCCTTTGATGATCATTTCAGTGAGGGGATAGCACCTTTTGACGCACATTCGATGATCGATTTCAACGAAAACTACATGGCGGGTTATTATGCGGATATGCAGGATGTTTCCAATCAGGTTTATGTATCCGATGCCGGCAGTTTCGTACAGGATCAGATCTTTAATAATGTAAAGAGCGGGCGCTGCTTCCCCGGAATTTCCATAGACAGCACGCAGAAGTCGAGGATCAGCCCGCGCCTGGATCCCGGAGCGCCTTATCTGGCGTTTTTACCGGTATGGTTTCTTTCGTACCGTAAAAATGACCGTGTGGCATATGCGGTCGTCAACGGCCAGACAGGCAAGATAGTCAGCGACCTGCCGGTGGATAATAAGAAGTTCCTTATGGTAGCAGGTATACTTGCCGTTATCATATACATTGTGCTTGCATTTATGCCGGCAATGACGCCTACAAATACCTTAACGGTTTCTATGGTCATATCCTTGATCAGTGTATTGATGCTCAATATCACGATAGGCAAGGTTAAAAAGCGTGACCAGAGACTTGACGATAAGGGATATCTGAGTAAGTATAATGCAGCTGAATACAGAAAGACCCAGGTCAAGAAGCATACCGAAGGCGGAAAGACCGCAAAGAACATGATCATGCTGATACCTATCATCTTCATTTTTGGCGCACATATAGGCTTCAGTATTATAGGTTTTCTGATCGCGGCCTTTGGCATGAAGCTGATAATGCTGGGAGCAGTGCTGGCGATGTTTGGCCTGACTATATACGGTTTCAGCGGACTCAGTTCCCAGAAAACGCAGAGCGGGGGAAATAAAGGCCCTCTTACCATAGGTTTTATCTGCATGATTGTGGTATCGGCATATGCGCTGATACTCAGTATGGTAAGGCCGCCTTCGGACCTGTGGTATTACAGCGGAACCTTTGCACTTATGGCGGCAACTGTTTACTGCCAGATACTGGTTCTGGGTGAGTATAACCTGCTCACCACACATCCGCTGCCTCAGCTTAACAGGAAAGGAGGTAACGACAGTGCGTACTAGAGTATTATCTGCAATATGTCTGGCGCTTTCTGTTTTGCTTATCTTTACGATCCCGTCAAAGGCAGAAGCGTATGTATGGTATGAAAGCGATGAAGGATATGAAGTACTTATCGATGATGAGGAAGATATCTTAAGCGACAGTGAAGAGAAGGAACTGGCCGGTCTTATGAAAGAGCTGGCTGAGTATGGTAATGTGGTCTTCTACAGCACCAGCGGACCCGGAGTGATAGATGAGGGCGATGCGGACAGGGCTGCTGATGATTATTACCAAAGCGTTTACGGAAACCAGAACGGTGTGATATTTGCTATCGATTTTGATAATTATTTTCAGGATCGTGATCATGAATTATGCATGTTATGGCTGAACAAATATGGCACGATGGACAGAAAGATCTCCAATTCGCAGGTCGATTCCATAATTGATAATGCGTATAATATCGTTGCCAGACATAATGACCGTGACTGGTATGGATATGCTGAACAGACTTTTAAACAGATTATTGATTTTTATAATACCGGCAAGATATCCGAGCCTATGAAGTGGATCACCAATGTATTTCTTGCTGTAATACTGGCTCTTATGATAAGCTTTGCTATGGTCAGTTATGTGATGCGTTCCCGCAAACCCAAGGATGCGGAGGTTTTAAGCGGTCTGTTCCAGCACTTCCAGCTTCTGGGGGCTAATATGATACTTACCAATACTACCAAGGTTTACGATCCGCCTTCATCATCGGGTGGCGGTGGCGGCCGAGGCGGCGGCGGTGGCGGCGGCGGTCATGGCGGCGGCGGCCACAGAGCATAAAATTAAAGGCGGGGAAACCCCCGCCTTTTCTTATGAGTGATAATGTTTTTTGAATGCCTCAAATGTTTCCGGGCTGATGACATGCTCTATACGGCAGGCGTCGCGTTCTGCGATCTCTTTTGATATACCCCACGACATAAGCATCTCTATCATGAAACGGTTGCGTTCGTAAATGGCTTCGGCTATCTTCTTTCCGCTGTTGGTCAGATAGATGTAGCCGGCATCCGTAACGGTTATCTGTCCCTTTTCACGCAGGTTTTTCATTCCGATGGAAACGCTGGATTTTTTGAAACCCATCTCGTTGGCGATATCTACGCCGCGTACTACCGGCAGGCGTTTGCTTAAGATAAGTATTGTCTTAAGATAGTTTTCTGATGATTCGGTTGATTCTTTGATAGCCATTTGTACCCCTCCTTTTTATAGCCTGCAGGGAAAACCGAAGTTTCCCCGACAGTCAAACATTTGTTATAAACAGCTAACATGTATTAGATAAAATTTTAGCACTTATCAAAGAAAAATGCAAATAAAATTTGCTACAATAATATAATTATGTTATCATAGGACCCATGCGAAACAAGGCTCAGACTATCGACAGAAGAACAAGACTTACTCAGACACCGGTACCACGTCTCATCCTCGAACTCTCAGTACCCACCATAATAAGTATGCTGGTGACCGCAATTTATAATGCGGCTGATAAGTTCTTTGTCGGACGTATATCCACTGAAGCATCGGCGGCTGTGGGCGTAGCCTTTCCGGCTATGGCCATAGTACAGGCGCTGGGATTTTTCTTCGGACACGGATCCGGGAATTATATCTCGCGTATGATGGGAGCCGGTAAGAACAAAGAAGCATCGGAGATGGCATCCACAGGTTTTGCCATGGCTCTGATGACCGGAGCTCTGGCAGCTGCCCTTGGGATAATCTTTTGTGAACCGTTAGCGTATTTTATGGGAGCAACGAAAGAAGGCATGGCAGATTCCGTAGCTTACATGCGGATCATCATGCTGGGAGCGCCTTTTATGATGGGGCAGTTTGTGGTCAATAACCAGCTGCGCTTTCAGGGCAGCGCCATGTATGCAATGGCCGGGCTTATGTGCGGGGCGGTGATGAATCTTATCCTGGACCCGCTGCTCATACTGGTTTTTAAGATGGGGGTATCAGGTGCGGCTATAGCCACCATCATGGGACAGATCACCAGCTTCTTTGTGCTTATCTACGGCAGCAGCAGGGGTGAGAATATCCGTATCAGGTTTAAGAATATCCGTATCAATCTTTTCTATATCAGGGAGATCACAAACGGCGGAAGTCCGTCGCTTTTCAGGCAGGGGCTGGCAGCGGTATCGGGAATGCTGCTCAATAATGCGGCAAGAGATCTGGGAGGCGCAGCGGCTATAGCCGCGATGTCTACAGTGACCACTGTTGTCATGAGCTTAAGTTCCGCGCTTATCGGTTTCGGACAGGGATATCAGCCGGTATGCTCGTTTAATTACGGGGCCGGACTGAATGATCGTGTAAAAAAAGGATTCTGGTTCTGTGTAAAATGGGGGACGGTCTTTATGTTCTGTGCGGGTGTGGCCTGTTTTATCTTTGCACCCCAGATCATCAGGTTTTTCAGGGATGATGATGCCGTTGTGGAGATCGGAAAGGTAGCTCTGCGCGCCCAGGCCTGCGCATTACCGCTTTCGGCTGCCACTGTCATAAGTAATATGATGCTTCAGTCTATAGGAAAAGGCGTTAAGGCGTCGATATCTTCTTCTGCCCGTAACGGGATATTCTTTATACCGCTGGTACTCATACTGCCGCGTTTCTTAGGGATCACCGGTGTGGAGATCACCCAGAGTATCGCGGATGTGCTGGCTTTGTGCCTGTCTCTGCCGATGGCTGTTTCCGAACTCAAAAAAATGTAGGATAGTCGGCATAATCAACTTTTTTACCCGATAAACGCAGTATATATAGTGGTTTTGATTGACGCACATAGCAATATGTGGTAATATTCTACTGTTGTGAACGTGTTCCCGCGGTATGCCCCGGGAATGAAATCATATCCAGGGAGGATCACAATGGAGAAGAATAATATTGCAGGATTACTGAGCAGTAATGCCTATCCCGGCCGCGGTATCATCATAGGCCGCACACCGGACTCAAAGAAGGCTGTTACGGCGTATTTTATCATGGGACGCAGCGTTAACAGCCGTAACCGTGTGTTTGTAGAGGACGGAGAAGGGATCAGGACCCAGGCTTTCGATCCTGATAAACTTTCGGACCCCAGTCTTATAATCTACGCGCCTGTACGTGTGCTGGGCAACAAGACCATAGTTACCAACGGCGACCAGACCGATACCATCTATGAAGGGATGGATAAGCAGCTTACATTTGAGCAGAGCCTGCGCAGCAGGGAGTTTGAGCCGGACGGGCCTAATTATACCCCGCGTATCTCAGGTATCATGCATATCGAGAATGGAAAGTACAATTACGCATTCAGCATTTTAAAGAGTGATAACGGGGATCCCTCGGGATGTGACCGCTATATGTTTGCATATGAGAATCCCAAGGCAGGCGACGGCCGTTTTATCCATACCTATATGAAGGATGGGGATCCGCTTCCTTCTTTTGAAGGGGAGCCCGAGTTCATAGGTATAGATACGGATGACATAGATGCTTTCACAAAGCTTATCTGGGATTCGCTCAATGAGGAAAACAAGGTTTCGCTCTTTGTGAGAATGATAGATATCGAAAGCGGAAAGTACGAAAGCAGAATAGTTAACAAGAATGTTAAATAAAGATATAATAAGGAGAAAGAGATGAAAGATCTGGAGCTGAAATATGGCTGTAACCCCAATCAGGTACCTGCAAAGATATTTGTAAACGACGGACGCGATCTTCCCATAGAGGTACTCAACGGGCGTCCCGGTTATATTAACTTTATGGATGCATTTAACGGCTGGCAGCTGGTATGCGAACTTAAGAAGGCCTGCGGTCTTCCTGCTGCGACCAGCTTTAAGCATGTATCTCCTGCGGGAGCTGCAGTAGGCATAGCACTGGATGATACACTTAAAAAGATATATTTTGTTGATGAGACTGTTGAGCTTTCGCCTCTTGCCTGCGCGTATGCCAGAGCCAGGGGAGCTGACCGTATGTCTTCCTTCGGAGACTTCATTGCACTTTCCGATGTATGTGATGTTGCTACAGCTAAGCTGATCAAACCTGAGGTTTCAGACGGTATCATAGCTCCGGGATATGAGGATGAGGCCCTTGAGATATTAAAGGGCAAGAAGCGCGGGACATACAATATCATTAAGATCGACCCTGCTTATAAGCCCCAGCCCATTGAGCATAAGGATGTATTCGGCATCACTTTTGAGCAGGGACGCAATGAGCTGCCCATAGTAGGAAGCCTCTTAGAGAATATCGTGACAAAGAATAAAGAGCTTCCGGATCAGGCGCAGATCGATCTGCTGATCGCACTCATCACTCTTAAGTATACCCAGTCAAATTCTGTATGCTATGCAAAGGGCGGCCAGGCGATCGGTATAGGTGCTGGCCAGCAGTCACGTATCCACTGCACCAGACTGGCCGGATCAAAGGCTGATAACTGGCTGCTGCGTCAGTCACCCAAGGTACTTGGACTTAAATTTGTGGATGGCATAAGCCGTGCCGACCGTGACAATTCCATCGATCTTTATATCGGAGAGGATTATATGGATGTTCTGGCTGATGATAAGTGGCAGAATATCTTCAAAGAGAAGCCGGAAGTATTTACCAAAGAAGAGAAGCAGCAGTGGCTTTCACAGCAGAGCGGCGTTGCACTGGGATCGGATGCGTTCTTCCCCTTCAGTGATAATATTGAAAGAGCCGCACGTTCCGGAGTTAAATATGTAGCCCAGCCCGGCGGCTCAAAGAGAGACGATGCTGTGATAGAAGCCTGTGACAAGCTGGATATGGTGATGGCATTTACAGGCATCCGTCTTTTCCATCATTAATAAAGCTGTTCCATATTTGAGATTATCCTGCGGCGGCCGTAAACAAAGGCTGCCGCATTTATTATGCCCAGAAATACAGGCAGGCTGATATACACTGCTATAAGAGGCAGGTGCAGCAGTTCGTAGAGTAAAAAGAACATGCCGCAGATAAGCAGTCCCATAACGATCATCACTGCCATGTTGAAGAAGCTGTTTAAGTTGCCGCGCAGTGCGGAATATTCGTCATCCCAGAGGGTATACGGAGAGGTGCTGTCGAGATACAGGCCTATGATCACACTGATAAACAATACTTCCAGGGCTATGACGCAGTAATACAACGCCATGAGTGGAGAGAAGCCCAGGAAAAAGGCGGCTGCGATCACGGCGAGTATCAAAAAGGGAGCGGTGATCGCTACTGCTACCGCGGCCTTTACGTACATCTGTGTCTTATAGTCAACAGGTATGTATTTGATGATATCCACATGTGAGCCTTCACGTGTAAAGGCGGTAGAAGCCAGACTGTTCATGGCGGATGCGACAAAGGAGATGAAGATCACGGCGAGCAGTATTATGAGCAGGGCACGGTCGTATCCTTCGCGGTAATACTGCAGAAACTGTGCGATACTCTCGTTATCTTTGGTTATAAAGAAGAACAGTGCTATACCGGCCGGCCATATTATATTTATATATACGCAGTTTGATGCGTAAGCTCTGGTACGAGTCAGTACGCGGAGTTCTTTCGCAAAATATGATGTGAACAGATTTGTTGAAGCAAGATTTAATTTGCTTTTATCGGCCTTTTTCTTTCTGCTTCCCAGTGCGGCTGCGGTATAGAGGCCGCTTTGGTATAGCAGTGATCCCAGCAGAAGTATGGCAGCAACGGCGGCGGCGTTGCTTAGATAATACAGCAGCAGCTGGGGGATGCTCTGCCAGGCCATAGCTTTGCAAAGCTGCGGGGTGGTAAAGAAGATGATATTGCATACCCGTATGAAAAAGTTATTATCGGCTGCCAGTGAATCCATGTAATTATCAAAACTTATGGTACCCATATCTTTGAACGAATATACAAAGAGAGCGATGAATATGGCCATGAGCACCGTTGAGCTGCGGTAAAAGGTTTTGATGCTGCGTACATTTTTCAGGACAGCCATAAGTATAAGGCTGATGATACAGCAGTATACCAGAGGAAGAAGCGGCGTCAGTATGATGCCGGTCACGGCAGCTATTAAGCTTACGGGATGAAGAGCATTCAGCAGGCCGAAGCTGTTTGCGGCAGCTATGAAGAAACCGATGAAAATGGATATGAATATAAGAAATTCCATTACGCTTTCTGCAAGAAAGGTGTGGAAAAACTTTGCAGCCAGAAGCTGGTGGCTCTTGATGGGAAGCGTGACCATATGCTCACGGTCCGATGAGAAGAATATCACATTAAAGACTACCGGCATACCCAGTACCATGGCAAAGGCGGAGAGTATATGCATCTCGGATATAAGACCGTTTATCCGGTTGCCTTCAACCATCATGGCCAGGGTCATTACATAGCTTAAGTAGCCCATGATCAGACAGCAGGGAAGCATTATGCATACCACTGCGATAATGCCCAGGGAAGTATATACGTTCATCTTTACGCCTTCCTCGGGCATAGGCATTTCGAAATTCTTGCGGTATACACCTACCAGCCTTTTAACGGGATTCATGCAATGTCCTCCTGTGAAGAGCCTTTGTAATCTATCATATCCAGGAAGATCTCTTCCAGGTCTTTTCCCGGATGCGCCGCTGACAGATCCTCTACGGTACCCTGATAAAGAGATCTTCCGTGATCGATGATCATGATATGGTCGCAGAGCTTTTCGGCCACTTCAAGAACGTGGGTGGAGAAAAGCACACAGTTGCCTTTGGCGGCATGCTCGCGCATCATCTGCTTTAATTCGTATGCAGCCTGCGGATCCAGACCGGTCATGGGCTCGTCAAGTATCCAGGCAGGGGGATCGTGTACCAGGGCGGCTATGACCATGAGCTTCTGGCGCATACCATGTGAGTATTCGCGCATGGGAGTGGTGAGAGCATCTGTTATGCCAAAGCGTTCCGCCAGATCGGGTACGCGTTTTTTACGGGCGTCTTCACTTACTTTATAGATATCCGCGATGAAGTTTATATATTCAAGACCGGTAAGCTGCAGCAGCACATCGGGATTGTCTGCCACATAAGCAAAAGAGGATTTTGCGGCAAGAGGATCCTTTACGATATCATGCCCGTTGATAGTTGCGCTGCCGGTGGCGGGCTTTAAGATCCCGGTGAGCATCTTTATCACTGTGGTCTTGCCGGCACCGTTGGGCCCGGCAAAGCCCGCTATCTCGCCTTTGCCTATATGGAATGACAGATCATCAACTGCTTTGTGGTCTTTTCCGTAGATCATGCTGAGGTTCTTTGCTTCGATCATATATGAGCCTCCTTCGGATGGAATTTATGGATATTATATCAGTTTTTCGCGGTACTGTAAGCATTTTTAAAAAGATTTCTTGAGCTTTTAGGGGAAATGTTTTATAATAACCGTGTATGTTTGTTGATCTGATCGGTATCAGAATTTTTCGGAGGTTGCCATGGGTGTACAGAGAAGCCTGTTCGCAGCACTAAAGCATGTAGTTCCTTCCGATCTGGAGTACTATCTGGAGGAGAAGAATTCCGAAGGCTTAAGGCTCATGCCCCTGGGGCAGGGCTCATTGTTCTCTCTGGCTTTCACCGAGGAGAAGCCCGAGAGGCTTAAGTATGTTGTAGATTGCCCGACTATGCCGAAAGCTCTTTATATGCAGAAGCTTACGGACGAAGGCTGGGAATATATGGGACAGAGTCTTAACAGCTATGTGTGGCGTAAGAGTTATGAAGAAGGCAACCGGCCGGGAGATTTTTCGGATAAAACAGGATTGTGGCAGCACTGTCTCAGGCTGGGGATCGTTGTCATGGTGGTGGCATTGGTGTTTACGGGACTGTTTGGGGCGCTGTGCTATTCTTTATATATGGAATACAAGGTACAGCCGCCGGAGGCGACAAGGCTTGCTAAATATATACTGGTCATAGCGATACAGCTGCCGTTTATGATCTGCTTCGCATCAATGTCGGCAAAGCTGATAAAGGAAAGCAGCAGATTAAAACATAAGCTTGGAAGATAAGATACGATAATGAAAGAGCTCTCCCTTCACGGGAGGGTTCTTTTTTTGTGCAGTGCCGATGTATGGAATATGCTGCTTAAAGGCAGCCGGCGGCCTGCACGGGCATGGCACCGGCCAATCTCCCATACATGATTTACATAAAATGCTTAAAACGCATGGAAAGCCGGAGAATGATGTTTACATAATCCTAAAAAGTGCATTACTTAGGTTGACTTCGTTATACTTTACATAATATATAAAATGATGAATTAGTTGATATAGGAATAGATTTTTTGAAAATCAATCAAAAAGTGCTTGAATAAACAGATTGTTGACCATGTTGATCGGATTACATAAAATATAAAAAATATAAAGCGGCAGTTTACATAATACATATTCAGCCGCGAAACAAATCACGATTTAACTCAAAAGACGTGTCGACATAACTCAGGCAGGGTTTACATAAGCCCCGATGAGGAGGAAGACGCTTTGCCCGGGGGCAATACTTGAAACATATGTTCTGTTATGCTATAGTATCAGCTGTAACGAAAGGTGCCCGGGGGAGTTTCGCCCGGAGCCAGCTGCAGAGTATCAAAGACAGGTAGGGTAAATGACAGCTGAAATGTTGCCGGCAGAAAGTATAGCGGATAATAAAGGCATTCCTGCTCAGGAGGAAGCTGCGGTCGATAAATATGAGATCAGGCTTTCGGTGCGTGAGCTGGTGGAGTTTATCCTGCGCAGCGGTGATATAGATAACCGCAGGGGAGTGTCGCCGGAAAAGGCAATGCAGGAGGGCAGCAGGCTTCACCGTATGATACAGCGCAGCATGGGAGAAGGCTACAGCGCCGAGGTACCGCTGCACTATGTCCATGAGGCACAGCATTACAGGATCATCCTTGACGGGCGGGCAGACGGCATAATAGATGAAAGCCTGCAGGAAGCTGATGCCAACGTCATAGGCAGCAATCAGATATCGTTAAATCAATATTTGATAAATGATGAATTCCCTCTTATCACAATAGATGAGATCAAATGCATAAGCCGCAAGCTGGAGAGGCTTACGGAGCCTGTTCCGGTCCATCTGGCTCAGGCTAAGGCGTATGCTTATATCTATGCTAAGCAAAACAGCCTGCCGTTAATAAGGGTCAGGATGACATACTGCAATATAGAAACGGAGGACCTGAAGTACTTTTTTAATGAGTATACATGGTCTGAGATAAAGGAATGGTTTGATGCCCTGATGGAGGAGTATCTTAAATGGGCGGAGTTTGAGTGGAAGTGGAGCCTGCTGCGAAGGGACAGCCTTAAAAAACTCGTATTCCCGTATGAATACCGCAAGGGACAGAAACAGCTGGCAGCACAGGTATACCGCATAATAAGTGAGAAACACAAACTCTTTATGGAAGCTCCTACGGGGACGGGGAAGACGCTCAGTACGGTATTTCCGTCGCTTAAGGCGATGGGGGAAAACCTGGTGGATAAGATCTTTTACCTTACGGCCAGGACCATAACGAGGACTGTTGCTGCCGATACCGTCGACCTGTTAAGGGAACAGGCACTCAGGCTAAAGAGCATCACGCTTACTGCCAAGGAAAAGATATGCCCCCTGGAAAAGGCTGAATGCAATCCCGACAGCTGTCCTTATGCTAAGGGACATTTCGACAGGGTGAATGAAGCGATATTCCGGTGCATCAATGAATATGACCGTATTGACCGGGAGGTGCTGGTTGCGGAGGCGGAGGCGTATAAAGTGTGCCCCTTCGAACTGGGGCTTGATATCAGTCTTTTCTGCGATATGATCATCTGCGATTATAATTACGTTTTCGATCCACATGCTTCGTTAAAGAGGTATTTTGCCGACGGCGGAAGCGGCGGGGAGTATGTGTTCCTGGTCGATGAGGCACATAATCTGGTGGAACGCGGCAGGGATATGTACAGCGCAGAGCTTAACAAAGAGGATTTCCTTGCGCTTAAACGTACATTAAATACCGTGACCGAAAAGTATGCAGAGGGTGAGGTGCCTGCAAAAGGGAAGAGAAAAGTCAAGGGCATACCGCTTTTATTCAAGATCATACGCGGCCTGGAACGCTGCAACAGGGAAATGCTGGCAATGAAGCGGGAGTGCGAGACCTACAGGGTACTGGATGAGGTTGATAAATTTGCGGGACTTCTGTCGGGGCTCTTTACTTCGGTGGGGCAGTTCCTTGATGAGGAGGAGAATACCGGCGTAAGGGAGGAGGTTCTTGAATTCTATTTTAAGATTTCACATTTCCTCCTGATCTTTGAGTGGCTGGATGATGATTACAGGATATATACAGAGCATCGTGCAGATTGTGGATTTTGGTTAAAACTACTTTGCGTAAACCCTGCAAAGCGGCTTGCAGAGTGCATGTCCAAGGGCAGGGCGAGTGTTCTCTTCTCGGCAACCCTTCTTCCGATAAATTATTACAAACGCCTTCTGGGGGCTGATAATAATGATATCGCGATATATGCTGAATCTGCATTTAACAAAGATAGGCTTGGAGTCTATGTGTGCCGGGATGTTACAAGCAGATATAAACAACGCAATGTGGAAACTTTCTTTAAAATAGCCCGTTATATATATGAAGTGACCGAATCGCGGCGTGGAAATTATCTGGTGTTTTTCCCTTCTTTCAGCTTTATGGCGGAAGTGGCGGAAAGTTTTGAAAGGCATTTTTTACCTGCCGGAGGCATGGAGTGCATAAAGCAGACGGAGCGTATGAGCGAGGAAGAAAGAGAAGGATTTCTTGCACGCTTTGCTGCCGGCGGACTTGATGAGTACGGACCATATGCGGCTGATGGTGAAGGAAAAAGCCTCATAGGCTTTTGCGTACTGGGCGGGATATTTTCCGAAGGGATCGATCTTAAGGAAGATGCGCTGATCGGCAGCATAATAATAGGCGTCGGATTCCCGCAGATATGCAATGAAAGAGAGATAATCAAAGAGTTCTTTGAGGAGAACGGTTATGATTATGCCTACCGCTTCCCGGGTATGAATAAAGTATTGCAGGCAGCGGGCAGGGTGATACGTACCGAAAAGGACAGGGGAGTGGTCGCTCTTTTGGATGAACGCTTTCTGGACCGTTCGTACCAGCGGATGTTTCCCAGGGAATGGACGGGCTTTTCGGTGACCGATCTCAAACGCATCGGCGGAGCTTTGGAAGCCTTCTGGGATGAATAAATAGTTGTGGAAATCTCCCGGGTTTTGTGATAAAATATCCCTTACGTTTTAACGGAACCAATACATCAGGAAGGGAACGGCCTTCCGGAGAGGATACTGCGATGTGGGCGTATGAAAGTGTGTTTTATCAGATCTACCCCCTGGGATTTTGCGGGGCACCCTTTGAGAACGACGGCGTAGCCGTCTCGAGGATACTCAAGGTAAAGGACTGGATCCCTCATATCAAGAAGCTGGGATGCAATGCCATCTATTTTTCGCCTGTTTTTGAATCGGATACCCATGGGTACAATACAAGGGATTATACTAAGATAGATACCCGTCTGGGCAGCAACGCCGACTTTAAGGAGGTGTGTGATGCACTGCACAAAGAGGGCATAAAGGTAGTGCTCGACGGCGTGTTCAATCATGTGGGGCGCGGTTTCTGGGCATTTCAGGATGTGCTTAAGAACCGTGAGTCGTCTCCGTACGTCAGCTGGTTCAACCGTATAGATTTCGGCGGTAACTCCAATTATAATGACGGGCTGTGGTACGAAGGCTGGGAAGGCAATTATGATCTGGTCAAACTCAATCTTCATAATGAAGATGTTATACAGCATATATTCCATGCGGTAGAGGGCTGGATAAACGAATTCGATATAGACGGTATCCGTCTGGATGTGGCGTATTGTCTGGACCATGGCTTTTTAAGACGCTTAAGGGAGTTTACGGACAGTAAAAAAGCCGATTTCTTCCTTCTTGGGGAGGTGCTCCACGGCGAATACGGCAGGATGTTAAATGATATGAACATTCATTCACTGACCAATTATCAGTGTTATAAGGGGCTTCATTCCGGTTTTAATTCGGCAAATATGTTTGAGATAGTCCACTCTCTGCTCAGGCAGTTTGAGGATCAGCCGTGGGCTGTCTGCCGCGGCGCACATCTCTTATCTTTTGCAGATAATCATGATGTGAGCCGTATAGCATCGATAATACAGGATCCGAACTGCCTGCCGCTCGTTTACGCGATGGTTTTCGGCATGCCGGGTATCCCCTGCGTATATTACGGCAGTGAATGGGGAGTGAAGGCAGATAAGTCCCAGGGCGATCCGGCACTCCGCCCCTGCTTTGAGGCTCCGGAGTGGAACGATCTTACGGAATTCATCTCCAGACTCGCTTTGGCCAAGAAAAACAGCAAGGCGCTTAATTACGGCGGATTCAGAAGCGTACTGCTTCAGAATAAACAGTGCATTTATGAGCGTAAATGTGATGATGAACGTGTGCTGGTAGCCATCAATATGGACAGCAATCCGTATACCGCACATTTTGACGCAGGCTGCGGACAGGCAAAGGACCTGATAAGCGGCAATATGCACGATTTCGGCGGGGGCTCCGAGCTGCCTCCCTACAGTGCGGCGTTCTGGCTGATGGAAAGATAGATTTTAATAACGAAAAGATGATCCCGGATACCGGCGGTGAGATCCATCGTAAGCGGTGCAGCGGGTCTTATGTGATTTTTAAGGAGATAAACAGATGAAAGAATTAGCAAAGACCTATGACCCCAGCGGCATAGAAGACAGACTGTATCAGAAATGGCTGGATAAGAAATATTTCCATGCCGAGGTTGATGAGAGCAAAAAGCCTTTTACCATAGTGATCCCGCCCCCGAACATCACGGGGCAGCTCCATATGGGACATGCACTGGATAATACCCTTCAGGATATACTTATCCGTTTTAAGCGCATGCAGGGATACAATGCCCTCTGGCAGCCCGGTACGGATCATGCTTCCATAGCTACGGAAGTTAAGATAATCGAGAAGCTTAAAGAAGAAGGTATCAGAAAGGAAGACCTCGGACGCGAAGGCTTCCTGGAGCGTGCATGGGCCTGGAGAAAAGAATACGGCGGACGTATCGTATCCCAGCTTAAGAAGATGGGTTCTTCCTGCGACTGGGACCGTGAGCGTTTCACCATGGACGAAGGCTGCAACAGGGCAGTCAACGAAGTCTTTGTTAAGATGCACGAAAAAGGATACATCTATAAAGGATCGCGCATCATAAACTGGTGCCCTGTCTGCAATACGTCCATATCGGATGCGGAGGTTGAGTATGAAGAGCAGGCCGGTCATTTCTGGCATATCAAATACCCGATCTTAAATGACGACGGTACGGAGAGCGGTGAGTATCTGATATTTGCTACCACACGTCCGGAGACCATGCTTGGTGATACCGCTGTGGCAGTACATCCGGATGATGAGCGCTACAAGCACCTTATCGGCAAGAATCTGATGCTGCCTCTTATGAACAGGAAGATCCCTGTTGTGGCAGATGAATATGTTGACCGGGAGTTTGGTACCGGTGTTGTAAAGATCACCCCGGGACATGACCCTAACGACTTTGAAGTCGGAAAGCGCCACGATCTGCCCATCATCAATATAATGAACGATAATGCCACCATAAATGCCAACGGCGGCAAGTATGAAGGCATGGACCGTTATGAAGCCAGAAAGGTCATCGTTAAGGAACTCGAAGAAATGGGCCTTTTGGTGAAGATCGAGGATCATGTTCATAATGTAGGAACACATGACCGCTGCGGGACTACGGTAGAGCCGCTTGTAAAGGCACAGTGGTTCGTTAAGATGGATGAGCTCATCAAGCCTGCGCAGAAGGCTGTACGTGAAGGGGATATCCGCCTTGTACCCGAAAGCCTTCAGAAGACATATTTTAACTGGACCGACAATATCCGTGACTGGTGTATCTCACGTCAGTTATGGTGGGGACACCGCATACCGGCTTATTATTGCGATAAGTGCGGTGAGACTGTTGTGGCAAAGAGCGCTCCCGAAAAGTGTCCCAAGTGCGGATGCGAGCATCTGACCCAGGATCCCGATACACTTGATACCTGGTTTTCATCGGCACTCTGGCCGTTCTCGACTCTGGGATGGCCTGAGCAGACACCGGAGCTTAAATACTTCTATCCTACCGACGTGCTGGTAACAGGCTATGATATCATCTTCTTCTGGGTTATCAGGATGATATTCTCCGGATATGAGCAGATGGGAGAGAGACCTTTTAAGACCGTGCTCTTCCACGGCCTGGTACGTGATGCGCAGGGCAGGAAGATGAGCAAATCCCTGGGCAACGGTATCGATCCCCTGGAGATCATCGCACAGTACGGCGCGGATGCGCTGAGACTTACGCTTGTAACCGGAAACGCGCCCGGAAACGATATGCGTTTCTATTATGAAAAGGTAGAAGCAAACAGAAACTTTGCAAACAAGATCTGGAACGCATCACGCTTTATCATGATGAACATGGAAAAAGCGCCGGTTAAACCCGATGATGCGGATCTTAAGCCTGCTGATAAGTGGATCACATCCAAAGTCAACAGCCTTATAAAGGATGTTACCGATAACATGGAGAAGTATGAGCTGGGCGTTGCGGTTCAGAAGGTATATGACTTCATCTGGGATGAGTTCTGCGACTGGTATATAGAGATGGTAAAACCCAGGCTGTATCAGAAGGATGATGACAGGGATAAGAATGCGGCGCTTTATACATTGAAGACGGTGCTCATCGATGCACTCAAGCTGCTTCATCCTTATATGCCTTTCGTTACGGAAGAGATATTCTGCAACCTTCAGGACGAGGAAGAATCCATTATGATCAGCTCCTGGCCGGTATATGATGAAAAGCGCAGCTTCCCTGCAGAGGAGACAGCTATCGAGACCATAAAGGAAGCTATCCGCGGTATAAGAAACGCGCGTACCGGCATGAACGTACCTCCGTCAAAGAAGGCGCAGGTATTTGTTGTGAGCGATATGGCCGAGAAGCGGGATATCTTCAATAACAATATCGACTTCTTTAAGACGCTGGCTTATGCATCCGATGTACATGTACAGTCCGACAAGAGCGGCGTGGCAGACGATGCGGTATCCGTAGTGATCGCCCATGTAAATATCTACATGCCTCTGGGCGAGCTGGTCGATATCGAGAAGGAGCTTGAGCGTCTTAAGAAAGAAGAGGAACGTCTTGAGGGAGAGCTTAAGCGTGTTAACGGAATGCTCTCAAACGAGAAGTTTGTATCCAAGGCTCCCGAGAGCAAGATAGCCGAGGAAAAGGCAAAACTTGAGAAATACAGCAGGATGATGGAGCAGGTGAAGGAGCAGATACAAAATCTGTCAAAGTGAAAAAGTTTGTTGATTTTTCCTTTAGCTTTTTGTATGATGTAATGTGGTAGATAAGAGGTGAAGAAAGCGTGATCAGTTTCGAGGAAGAATTAAAGAAATTTCACAGGAGTCCGGAGCTTGAGGATACGGAAGATGCCATATTCAAGGAAAACCTGACCGATGTACTGGATATCGTTTTAGGTGTGGCAAACAATTTTGATGCAGATCAGATGATGGTAGTCGATAATAGTAATCAATGACAGGGGACGTGGGCCGTGGAGTGTTATAACTGCGGGTGCCCCTTATCCGAGCTGGATTATTGTACTAATTGCGGTGCTGATGTTAAGAAGTATAAAAAGATCATGTACACCGCGAACAAACTATATAATGAAGGGCTTGACCGCGCCGGGGTGCGTGATCTGTCGGGAGCGGTCAGGGCTCTGCGTGACTGCTTAAAATGCAATAAGAACCATGTTGATGCACGAAATCTTTTAGGTCTCATCTATTATGAGACAGGTGAAGCGGTGGCCGCTTTTGCGGAGTGGGTCATCAGCAAGAACATACGTGCCGAAAAAAATGTGGCCGAAGAGTACATCAACATGATCCAGTCGGACAAGGGCCGATTAGAAACGATCAATACAACATTAAAGAAGTTTAATTCGGCGCTGGACCAGTGTCATCAGGACAGCACGGATCTGGCGGTGATACAGTTAAAGAAGGTCTTAAGCCTTAACCCCAAGTTTGTTAAGGCACACAGGCTGCTGGCGCTTTTGTATATGCAGACGGCAGAGTGGGATAAGGCTAAAAAAGAGCTGGAACGCTGCCGCCGCATAGACGTGGGTGATGTGGACGCCCTGCGTTATCTTAAGGAATGTGATGAGCAGCTGCGGGGCGGCGAGGAAGCCCAGAGCGGCAAACGCAGGAAGAAAAAGGAAGAACCCGCGGCCACCTATTCCTGGAGCGGAAACGAAGTGGTCATCCAGCCGGTGACTTCAAAGGAGCCGCTGGGTATACATGTATTTTTACAGATAGGTCTTGGCATACTTATAGGTATCTTTGCAACGTATTTCCTGCTTATGCCGGCAAGGGAAGCAAAGGTACGTAATGAAGAGAATGATAAGCTGATCGCATATGGCGAGGAGATAGATTCCAAGAACAGCGAGATAAACGATCTTAATGCAAGGATCAAAGAGCTGGAGAATAATCTTAACGACAAGACAGGTCAGCTTGAAGCATATAACGGCGCAAACGGTATATTAAGTGCAAATGATAATCTGTTAGCGGCTGCGCTGGCATATATGGATGAAAGCCAGGACGATATGAATGTCGAGCAGTATCTCTCACTCATCCCCGGGGATTATGTTGAGAGCAATGCTTCACAGGAGTACCTGGATCTGTATCACTTCCTCCAGGGAGCGATAGGAACGACAGTAGCGGGTACATATTATGAATCAGGACTGGAGGCATACCGGCAGCAGGACTATGCTGTAGCGATAGCTGATCTGGAAAAGGCCTTCCGGTATGATAAGACAAATGCCGAAGCCCTGTATTATCTGGGCGTGGCGCTTTTGGACAGCGGGGATGTGAACAGAGCTTCCGATACATTCCATCAGCTGCTTCACGAGTTCCCGGAGAGCGCACTGGCTGACAAGACCAGACAGCGCCTTGAGGAGATAGGGGAATAGAAAAATAACCACAGGGAGGGTACTATGAAAACAGTTAAGGTCAAGCAGAAGAAAACAGAAAAGAGGGATGTGGCAGGTATCATCATAGGTATCTTGTTTTTCCTGATGCTCGCAGCTGTGATCTATTATGTTGCGGATATGCTTGTTATCGCGCGCGATATCAATATGGATAACATTTCGGGTGACTGGCACCAGACCAAGGAAGTAGGCGAGGATAAGACTGAGCACTGGGTATTTACACCCAGCGGAGAAGCCCAGCATTATGTTATCAATAACAAGACCAAGACCAAGGAAGATGAGAAGCACTACACCTATACTATCGAGCCCCCTGAGGAAGGAAAGACCCATCCCATCATCAGAGTGGTTCCTACCGGCGTAAGAAAGAAAGAGCAGGAAGAGGGAACGATGGATATAAGAGTTTCACGTGTTACCAAGGCGGAGATGACGGTTGAGTTCATCTACAACCGTTTCAATACCAAAACAACCCGCCTGACAAAGGATCTGTTCTGATGTCGGGAAACATAATAGAGCTTAAGAACATCACCAGACGTTTTGATGATGACGGCTCTATTGCAGTAAAAGACTTTAATCTGAGCGTAGGCCGGGGGGAATTTGTTACATTTTTAGGCCCCTCCGGCTGCGGTAAAACGACCACCCTTCGTATGATAGCGGGTTTTGACACGCCTACGGAGGGTGAGATACTTTTAAACGGAAAGGATATCACTGTCCTTCCGCCCAATAAACGGCCTATCAATACCGTTTTCCAGCGTTATGCCCTTTTTCCCCATATGAACATATTTGAGAATATCGCCTTCGGGCTTAAGCTTAAGAAGCTGCCCAGGGAAGAGGTGATAAAGAAGGTGAAGCATGTTCTGGATCTTGTGGATCTGGAGGGCTTTGAGGAGCGCAGTGTGTCCACCTTATCGGGCGGGCAGCAGCAGCGTATCGCTATCGCAAGGGCACTGGTCAATGAGCCGGAGATACTGCTTCTTGACGAGCCTTTGGGGGCGCTTGATCTTAAGATGCGCAAGGAGATGCAGATAGAGCTTAAGGCCATGCACCAGCAGCTGGGCATTACATTCATCTATGTAACACACGATCAGGAGGAAGCCCTTACCATGTCGGATAAGATCGTGGTTATGAACCGCGGCAGTATCCAGCAGATAGGCACTCCCGAAGATATCTATAATGAGCCGAAGAATGCATTTGTAGCAGATTTCATCGGGGAGAGCAATATCTTTAAGGGCATCATGACAGGCAGGCTCAAGGTACGTTTCTGCGGAGGAGAATTTGACTGTGTAGATGATGTGGATGAAGGTACGCTTGTGGATGTGGTGGTACGTCCCGAGGACGTTATACTGAGCGCTCCGGGTGAGGGGGTTGTAAGCGGTACGGTGACCGCTGTTACCTTTAAGGGCATGCACTATGAGATAACCGTTGAGAGCGGCAAGTACGAGATGGTCATAGTATCCACCAAGGCACAGAATGTCGGAGATAAGGTGGGAATGAGCCTCGATCCCGACGGTATACACATAATGATAGCGGAGGATCATATAACCCGCTTTGAAGCCAGCGTGACGAGCGATTACAAGCTGGATTACAACGGAAAAGAGATCGACTGCGACCTGACAAAAGTCATCCCGGGCAGCAGTATGTCCGACGGTGTATTAAAGGATTCTGCAGGAGCGCCTATCGATACGGATAAGATAAAGATCAACGTTTCCATACAGCCCGGTGATATAGAGATGAGCGATGATGTGGAAGCAGGACTTACTCACGGCCATATCATCAATCTGATCTACAAGGGTGACCATTACTGCTACGTTATACGTACTGCCCACGGCCACGATCTGATAGTGGATGATGAATATCTGTGGAATATGGGAGACCAGGTGGGGCTCATATTGCCTGTGGATAAGATGAGCTTTGCTCTGAAAAAATAGGGAGGGAAAGGTCTTGAAGTATCGTTTCAGCAGAAAACAGCTGGCCATTCCTTATGCCCTGTTTTTACTGGTATTTGTGGTACTGCCGCTGGTGGTGATAGTCTATTATGCGTTCACGGGCAGTGACGGCAGGCCTACTGCGGAGAATTTCATCCGTTTCTTTACGGATCCCAATACTTTAGGTACCCTGCTCTACAGCTTCATACTGGCAGTTGTGACCACTTGCGTATGCCTTCTAATAGCATATCCTGTGGCTTATGCGCTGGCATTCAGCGGCCTTAAGTCAAGGTCGGTCCTTTTAATGCTCTTTATCATGCCCATGTGGATCAATTTTACATTGAGGCTTACGGCGCTTAAGGAGATACTCACTCTTATCGAAGGCAATCTGGCCTTTCATCCTTTCCTTAATTCAGTTATAGGTATGACTTACGATTTCCTTCCGTTTATGATACTGCCTATCTATAACCAGCTTGAGCGTATGGATAAAAGCCTTATAGAGGCGGCTACGGACCTTGGGGCTGACGCTCCCGGGTGCTTTATGCGTATCACGCTGCCGCTGTCGATGCCCGGGGTTATGAGCGGTGTGGCTATGGTATTTCTGCCTGCTATGACCAATTATGTTGTGCTTGATATGCTCTACAACAGCACCTATATCATGGGCAGTCTGATAGGCAGCTATTTCTCCGCATACGACTGGCACGGAGGCTCTATGATAAGCCTTATCCTGCTGGCGCTTATATGCATCTTCACCCTGCTTACAAAGGATGAAGACGGCGGCGATATGAGAGGAGGAAGCCTGATATGAAAAAGAAAGGGATACTTCTTCTTATACTCGCACTTGCCCTGCTTCTGATATATTCGCCCATCCTCATACTGGCGGTATACAGCTTTACGGATGCCACTTCGATCGGTTTCAGCGGCAGCTTTTCCGTGCAGAATTATATCACGCTCTTTACCACGCCCGAACTTTCGCAGATGATATGGGGGACCGTGATACTGGCGTTTGCGGTGGCTGTTTTGTCCACGGTGCTCGGGACGATAGGAGCCATAGGTGCCTTTTATTCAAAGAAACGCGCCCAGGCTGTCGTGGGTGTTGTCAATCAGATCCCTGTCATAAATGCCGATGTGGTGACCGGTTTCTCTGTATGTATTTTGCTGGTTGCCGTGTTTGGCTTCAGTAAGGATACTTATTTTCCTCTGCTTGCGGGACAGGTAACGCTCTGTGCGCCTTTTGTGTATCTGTCCGTTCTGCCCAAGCTTTCGCAGATGGATCCCAGCATATATGAGGCGGCGCTGGATCTGGGCGCATCGCCTGCATATGCTCTTCGCAAGGTGGTCATACCGCAGATAATGCCGGGGATAATCTCCGGATTTGCAATGGCCATAACGCTTTCGCTGGATGATTATTTCGTGGCGACTTATACCAAGCCGGCTACATTTGACACGATAAGCACCTATGTGGTGAATGCTACCCGCGGTTCGCAGACCACTATCAAGACAGCGCTGTGGGCTCTGTCTACCATTATCTTCCTGATAGTGCTGTTGATAGCCGTGCTGGGGAATGTTAAGAAAAGGCAGGTGAGGGACGGTGAAGAATAAAAAACTTATGATGATGTCCCTGGCCATCACCTGTGCTTTGGCATTGGCGGGGTGCGGAGAAGAGAGAGAGGATGCTGACAGCGTAGTTCTTAAAGTCTGCAACTGGGAAGAGTATATGGACCTGGGCGACTGGGATGAGGAAGAGACCATAGATCTGGACAGCGGTGATATCATCGGTGTCAATGCCCTGTATGAGGATTTTGAAGACTGGTATTATGAGAATTACGGCGTAAAGGTAAAGGTAGAATACAGCTGCTTCGGTACCAACGAGGAGCTGTATAATATGCTGACCCTGGGCGATGAGTTCGATCTGGTATGCCCTTCGGAATACATGATCATGAAGCTTATGACGGAAGGCTGGCTGGTGCCGTATTCCGATGCTTTTGGTGATGAGGAAGATGAGCATAATTATTATGTCAGGAATGTATCACCGTTCATAAAGGAAAAATTTGATGATCATGAGATCAACGGTGAGAGCTGGAGCAAATACGCCGCAGGATATATGTGGGGCGTGACCGGTATCCTTTATAATCCGGATGAAGTGGATGAAGAACAGGTGAGCAGCTGGGACTGCCTTCGCGACAGCACTTTTTCCCGCCAGATCACGATCAAGGATAATGTGCGTGATGCGTATTTTCCTGCGGTGGCTGCCGTTAAAAAAGATATGCTTACCGACAGTTCGTTCATTTCGGCAGCTGACTATCCGCAGCGTCTTGAGGATGAGATGAACGATGTTTCGGAGGAAACGGTCGCAAAGGCGCTGGACTTCCTTCAGGATACCAAGGATGTGGCTTATTCTTTTGAGACCGACAGCGGTAAAGCCGACATGGTAAGCGGCAAGGTGCTGGCTAATCTGCAGTGGTCCGGGGATGCGGTATATGCAATGGATCAGGCAGAAGAGGACGATCTGTATCTGGCGTATTCGATACCCGAAGAATGTACCAATCTCTGGTTTGACGGCTGGGTTATGCTAAAACGCGGAGTCGGGAATGATCCGGCAAAGCAGGCAGCTGCGGAAGCTTTCGTAAATTTCTTATCGCGCCCGGATAACGCGGTGCGCAATATGTATTATATCGGCTATACCTCGGCGGTAGCCGGCGGGACAGACGGCGATGAAGTGCTGGAATACGTAGACTGGACCTACGGGGCCGGAGAGGATGAAGAAGATATATGTGAGTATGACTTAAGCTGGTTCTTTGATGATGAGGAAGCCGTGATAGATGCACCCGCGGAGCAGCTTACACGTCAGCTTTATGCCCAGTATCCGCCCGAGGAAGTCATGGAGCGCAGTTCCATAATGCGCTATTTTGATGCGGATGCCAACGCGCGTATAAACCGCATGTGGATCAATGTGCGCTGCTTTAATATAAACAGAATGCCTGTATGGGGCTGGTGCATAATGGGGGTATTATTATGTGCTGCGATCGCTGCATTCGCGATCTCACGTAGAAAGAAGAATTATGACTTATAAGTCTGTTTTGTAGAAAATGCGCATGATCTGTTTGACGATATAGAAAATATAGTGTAAAATATACAAGACGCAGTTAGAAAAAGTGTCCTCGTACAATGAAGATTGTGCGGGGACATTTTTAGCAAAGTGGCAGGAACGGTATAGAGGCCGCCACTACAATGTGAAAAGGAGGGAAACCAATGAAGGCATGGAAGCGTAAACTCAGCATGGTGATGTCGGTGCTCATGCTGGTCGGGACATTGGGGAACAGTGGATTTACTGTGATGGCTGCAGACGACGAAGGTTCCTTAAGACTCGCGGAAGGCGAAGAATGGGCTTCAGATGATGAAGATGAAGCCGTAACACCTGAGCAGGAGGTAACTGAGGAGGAAGAAGATGCAGTCGGTGATGAGGCGGATGAGAGCGTTTCGGAAGATGTGACCGCCGAAGAAATGGTATCAGAAAATGATGAAAATGAGGCAGAGCCCGAAGCAGGGGAAGGCGAAGAGAATGATGATGCCGAGGCAGCTGAGGGTGAATGGAAATGGGATGAAGAGATCGAGTCTGATGACCGCGGCAATCCTGTTTCTATCAAAAAGGTAACAGCAAAGCTGAGCATAGGCGGAAAAGAGTATGAAGCCGAAGTACAGCAGGGTGAAGAGACCAGGGCAATGGATTGTATATGGCCTGCTTTTTACAAGTTCAGTGCAAAGGTAAACATAGACGGCAAGGACTACAGCGCAGAAAACGAGTGCGCCTTCGGCCCCATACCTTCGGGGCATGAGCTTGATATAGAGTGGAAGCTTAATGATGAAGATGCGGCATATCCGTACTATTACCCGGATTGGAATAAAAAACTCCACTGCGCGGTATGCGATCAGGATGTGTATATCATTGAGGACCGTGTTGAGCTTGTAGAAGGCAATGACCGTCCCGCCTGCGATCACGAGGTGACGTGCAGACTGGGAATGCGGTACTTCTTAAGCACTGTAGACGGGGAAGAAGGCGATATCAGACCCTTCTTTGCGGAGTCGGGCGAACTTACGCTCCCGGCTACCGGTATCCACAGCTTTATGAAACTGAACGATACACCCTGGTGGGACTGGCATTATGATGAAGAGAGCGAAAAGTGGAGTGTAGAAGCGGTATTCTGGTGCGGTGACGAGGAAAGGGATGTAAGATACGGTGAAGACAGCGAAGAGGTAACGCTCACGAGCACTGCTGCGGATAATATCACTACGTATACGGCTGTGTTTAAGTCCGATAAGTTCTACAATACACTGACACACAAGGCGGACAGAAGTGTGGAATTCGTGACCACAAAGAAGGTTACGGATAATAATTTCGAGATCAGCGGTGTGGAAGATAAGCTTTATACCGGAAAGCCCGTTACCTTCGAAAATCTGTGGGTAAGACTTAACGGACGCGATATGCAGGAAGGCGTGGATTATACCGTAAAGTATGCCAACAATAAACACGCCGGTGAGGCTTCGCTTACGGTAAGCGGTAAGGGCAGATTTAAGGGAAGTGTAACTCTTAAGTTTAATATACTTCCTGTGGATATAAGCACCGAAGACTTTAATATTCATGATGTGGCTGTTATTGCTAACGGGAAGGTACAGAAGAAGGCGTCGACACTTTACTGGAACGGAGCGCCTCTGGCAAAGTCAAATTATACCATAGATTATGATGATACTTCTGCCGGGGCGTATAAGGAACCGGGCGTATACAGAGCTACCGTTAAGGCTAAAAATACGAATTTCAAGGGCAGCCGTACTTATGAGATCGGTATCATGGATCCGGGAAGCGGGGACGAAAAGCTTATCCCGGTATCTAAGCTTAAACTTAGCATTGATCCGTCATGTTTCAAAGCCAACCCCTGGGGTGATATCGACTGGGATGTCTTTCATGAGCAGGATGAAAACGGTAACTTAAAGGCTTATAAAGTGACATACAACAATATTGATGTTACAGGGGCTTTTCATGAGCATTATCTGGATATAGACAGCATCAGCGGAAAAGCTGTACTTACCGTAGCCACCAATCCTATGCAATGGGTAGAGATCAAAGACAAGAAGGGTGTTACTTCCACGGTTCATTTTGGAGGTACCATAAGCAAGAACGTAAATCTGATCCGCAGCGATATCAGCAAGCTTAAGTTTAACGTACCCGCTGAGATAAAGTTTAACGGTCATACACTGAATAAGTGGGAACTCAGGGACTTCTATGGCTTTGAGATCGTTGATGAAAACTATTATGAGCGCAATGAAGAGGGCGAAAAAGTCAAAAAGCCTTTAGTACTCAATATGGGGGATCAATACGATGTAAGCCTTAAAAACAATGCAAAGGCCGGAAAGATGAAAGTTATCATCACCGGACAGCGCGGTTATACCGGCAAAGTCACCAAGACCATTAATATTGCAAAGGTTGACCTTGATGCACTTAAGAAGAACGGACTCAATGATTTTGAAAAGGAAGGTTCACTTCTTGCGGGACACTGGTGGTATGACGATGAAGAAGATACAGACCACTTCGATATGCCCGAGGTGCTTGAATTCTCCAAAGGCGGCGCAGTGGTAGACCATCTGCAGGTCGGGTACAGGGCTGCAAATGTATGGTACGAAGGAGAGACCGAGCATAAGGATTATTATGACTTCTGGCTGGATCCCAAGACCGATTATACCGTAAAGTATAATTACGCATCAAAGGCGCCCAAGGCAGGAGAAAAAGCAGAGCTGGTCATAAGCGGTAAAGGCAATTATACCGGAAGTGTCACATTTAAATTTGATGTGACAGAAAGAAATATCTGGGCAACCTATGCGGAGGCACAGTCCGTACAGCTGGGCAAAAAGCCTGCAGCCACGATGAAGCCGTATCTTGCAAAGGTCACCATAACGGATATTGACAACGGAAAAGTTCTGCAGGTAAATAAGGATTATACCGTGGAGTACTACAGGCCCACCTTTGATGATGATGGAAATCTGAAAGAGGGCAGCGAATGGATCAGGTTTGATGCAAAGACAAAGTGGAGCGATGTCTTTAAAGCGGGAGATGAGAAACTTGAGAAAAACGGTCATTCCCTTATCGCGAAAGTTAAAGCAGTCGAAGGAAGCGGCTACGAAGGTGATCGTGACATATGGTATAACCTTACAAAGAGCACGATAAAGAAGGGCGAGTTTAAATTAAAGGATCAGCCGCTGGGTATCAATCCATGGGGCGACGCTGACAATTGGATGTACTTTATGCAGGATGAAGTGCCTGTTGATATCCGGGATTATCTAAGCGAGTGCAGCGATGAAGAGTTTAAGGCATGGGCGGATAGGTTCTTTACCAAATATCCCGCCGACTGCCGCTTCTATCCGGATATTGAGACCATAAAGAATGCAGACAAGCCCGGAATGGCCAGCGTGACCATACGTGTACTTGATGATTGGGAGCATGACAGTAATAAAGGCTGCCGCGGCGGATATGTGACTGTTAAATTCAGAGTATCAAACAAAGATGTGGTGAAATGATCTGAGTAATGCTAAAGGGGCTGTGCCGGAAGGGACAGCCCCTTGTTTTTGCCGGACGGTTTTGTTATAATGACTCCCGTTGCTTAACGGGAGTTTTATTATGGCTGATAAAGAAAACAACGGATTTTTACAGGGAGTGAAGGACGGATTCCCCATAGGACTGGGGTATCTGGCGGTATCCTTTACGTTGGGCATACAGTGCCGCGAGGCGGGGCTTTCTGCGCTTGAGGCTACGGTGATGTCTTTAGTCAATCTGACCAGTGCGGGTGAATTTGCGGCGCTGGCTATCATAAAAGCGGCATCTTCATATCTTGAGATGGCTGTTTCACAGCTCATAATCAATCTGCGGTATATGCTGATGAGCTTTGCGCTTTCGCAGAAGGTGGAGCCTTCGCTTGGCGTAGGCCATCGTCTGGGCATATCATTTGGCGTTACCGATGAGATATTCGGTATTTCGATAGGGCTTAAGGGAAAGCTTAGACCATCTTATTCCTACGGGGCGATGGCTGTGGCCATACCGGGCTGGACCATAGGGACGCTGCTTGGCGTAGTCATGGGAGATGTGCTGCCGGGCAGTATAGTGAGCGCTTTGAGCCTGGCGCTCTATGCGATGTTTATAGCGATCATAATGCCTAAGGCAAAGGAAGATAAGCATGTGGCATTTGCCTGCCTTATAGCAATGGTATTCAGCGCGCTGTGCACCTATGCGCCTGTGGTCAGGGATATATCGGCCGGCAGCAGGATCATAATACTTACGGTACTGATATCACTTATCGCCGCTATAATATGGCCGGTTAAGGATACACAGTAAGCGTAAAGGATCTGATACAGGAGAATACAAATGAGCGGAAATATCTGGATATATATAGCGGTAATGGCGGTGGTCACTTATCTGATCCGCATGCTGCCGCTTACACTTTTACGTAAGGAGATAAAGAATAAGACCCTGCGTTCTTTTCTTTATTATGTGCCTTATGTAACTCTTACGGTCATGACCTTTCCGGCCATACTTACAGCCACAGGCGATATACGTACGGCTGCCGCAGGCATAGTCTGCGCCCTTATACTGGCGTGGAAAAAGCAGAGCCTTCCTGTCGTGGCCTTTGTATCCTGCGTGGTAGTCTTTGTCACGGGGCTTGTTCTGGGGCTCATCCCTGCCTGAAAGCATCGAATAAGTTTCACAAAAAAATGATCATAACGATATCCTGATCCGGGATACCGCGACAGATCAGTCGTGTTCTTTGAACCAGCCATTTTTATATAATATCGAAAATCGATATTGACAACATATTTATTGCGTGATATATTATCGATAATCAATATTGAATATCGATATCAATTATCGATATAAATTCACGTGAAGCGGTATCCTTAAAAAAGGAGGATGAAGAATTGGCAAGACTGAAATATAAAACACTGACGGAGCAGATGTTCTACATACTGATCTGCCTGAAAGAAGAATGCTGCGGCATCGACATAATGGAGATGGTAGCAGCGATGACGGACGGCAGGATCACGATAGGTCCGGGCACACTGTATGCGTTGCTCGGAGATTTCGTAAAGCAGGGATTTATCAGGGAAACAGCTGTCGAAGGAAGGAAGCGCAGTTATATCCTTACCGATGCAGGACGCATGGTCCTCAAAGAGGAGTACGAGAGGCTGAAGGCACAGGTAGTGGATTACGAAAAGAACATGAAATCATAGAGAGGTTAAAGAGCATGAAAAAGGATGATAATATTTTCAGTATAAACCGCGCGGTATCATATGATGATCTTGATTCAACGGCCGCTTATCTTGAGAAGATGGCACGGGAAGGCTGGATGCTTAAGGATATCACGGGAACTACTAGATTTAACTTTGTTAAAACAGAGCCCAGAGAGCTGCGCTATGCAGTAGAGATCTTTTCTGAAGGCAGTGTTTATGATACATATACGATAGAGAGCAATCAGGAGTATATCGAGTACTGCCAAAAAGCCGGCTGGAACTTTATCTGCTCTTCGGGCAAGATCGACTACTTTTATACCGAAGACAAAGATGCTCCCGATATAGAAAGCGATCCGGCAATGAAGCTTAAGACGATAGAAAAGGCGCAGCGGCAGATGAAGATAGTCTTTCCGCTGATCTTTATAGCCATGTCAGCTCTCAATCTCCTGATCAATCTGACCAACAGCCTTAATGTGATGGAATGCAGCTTTCTGCATTTTTCAGCTTCGATGCTTTGGATATTTGTCGGCGCTTTGTATATAATGATGCTCATCTTTTATCTGGCGTGGCGCGGCAAGGCAAGGCGCGCTGTTGCCTGCGGTGAAAAGATACCGCCGAATAAGATGAACTTAAGCTTTAAAGCCGGCTACGGCCTGATCATCGTCTTCGGACTGGTACATTCAGCTTTTATGCTGCTGATGGGACTCAAATTCGGTGAGAAGGAAGTGTTCATGTTTCCCTTTATATGGGCTGTGATCATATTGCTTATCTTTATAAGCCGCGGAGTATCGGTTTATGCAGAGAAAAAGAGATTAAGCCGCGGCAGTTACAAGGCTTTACTGGCAGTATTGACTGTAGTATGGTCTGTAGTCCTGATCACGGGGATCACGATAGTGGTGGTATTGATCATGAACAGCTCATCGAAAGACAGGATAATCCTGGCTGAGAAGGATATAGAGGTATTCGGTGAAAGTGATGTGTTCGTAAAAAGGGATCAGACGGATACGCACTGGGGGCACTTCATCCTTTCCGTGGATCAGTATACGCTTACAGCTTATGATGAAGTGGCGGCAAACAGGCATGATGATGAGGAATACATTTCCGATGAGGTGGGATTAAAGAGAAGCTGGGAATTCAGTATCTACAAGCCCAGATTCAAAAGTACTTACGACAGGCTTTTAAAAGAGGCACGCGAAGAAAAGTACAGACAGCTGTCTATCAATTTTGATACGGATATAGCATCACATGTTCCGGAATATGAGAGTGACGATATCACAGTGCTTAGCATAAAAGGTAAATACAGTCCAATAATGCAGCGGTATCTGATCTTTGACGGAAAGAGCATCGTATATCTTCGCTGTGACGAGGACTTAAGCGCACAGCAGATGGAAGTGATACGCAGATCGTTCTTTTAGGATAACATGCAGGGGCTCCCGGCAGATGCACAGGCAGAGACCGGGGTGCCCTTGCAGTTTTATTTCAAAAGCTATATAATATACGGATGACCGAAAGGAGATGATCGTTTTGCCTAAGAAAAAGAGAGTCAGCACAATCATCATAGCATTGGTTCTTATAGCCGTATGTATAGCGGGGATAGTAATGCTCCCCACTCCGGAAAAGCACGAGACCATAAAGCAGACCATGAAGGATGCGGTCCTTCATGATATCAATAAGATAAATTTTCTGGGATTCGAAGTGGATCCTTCATTGATATCCGCATATATCGTAACGGGCATACTTTTGGTATTCGCCCTGATCGTCCGTATTTTTGTCATACCGAAGTTTAAGCCCGTACCCGGTAAGCTTCAGCTCATCATAGAGACCTGGGTGGGCTTTTTCCATGATCTGGGAAAGACCAATTCTCCCCACAGATATAAGGCGCTTGGAGGCTATATCTTCGGCGCAGGTTCGTATATCTTCGTGGGAACCATGTTTGAACTCTTCGGCCTACAGGCAATAACCACCGAAGGCCATTCCATAACCCTGCCGGCACCCCTGGCAAATATCAACGGTGCCATCTGCATGGGATTTTTATCATTTTTCTTTATCATGAGCGGCGGTATCGCTGCCAACGGCGGCAAGGGTATCTTAAAGACTCTTAAAGAGTTTTCACTGCCTATTTCCATGACATTCCGTCTTTTCGGTGCCTTGATGAGCGGTATGCTCACAACGGAACTGGTCTATTATTATATAACGTTAAGTTTTGGTCTGCCGGTGGTAGTCGGAGTGCTCTTTACCGTGCTCCACGCCCTGATCCAGGCTTATGTGCTCACCATGCTCACCAGTTTTTATTACGGAGAAGTGAGTGAGGTGCACCACGCAAATAATGAAAATATTAAAGCGGAGGAAGTAAAAAATGAAGAAGCTTAAATCCTTATCCATCGTACTTGCGGCAGTGATACTTTTGCTCACCGGATTCACCTTTGCCGGCGCGATAAAGGCTCATGCGGCAGGACCGCAGAAAGCCGTGGTGGTGATGGCAGGTGAAGATGCGACAGCTCCGGCAGCGGCGGCTGCGGCAGATAATGCAACAGGCAGCAAGGCTATAGCAGCGGCGATCGCAATAGGTCTGGCAGCTTTATCCGGCGCCATGGCAATGGGTATAGCTATCGCAAAGTCCAATGAAGGCGTGGCACGTCAGCCCGAGGCTGCAGGCAAGATCCAGACACAGCTTATGCTGGGCCTTGTGTTCATAGAGACAGTCGTTATCTACGCACTGATAGTAGCAATATTGATCGTATTCGTCCTGTAAGGAGGAGCATTCAAAATGCCTTTGGGAATAGATTTTGTACAGATACTCCTGCATCTTTTTAATGCGGTGATCCTTTTCGCGGGATTATATATCCTGCTGTATGCGCCTGTCGTCAAATTCATGGATAAAAGGGCGGATCAGATAAGGGATCTTACGGAAGGGGCCGTAAATGCCGAGATGGCTGCCAAAAAGAAGCTTGCCGAGTATGAAGATAAGATAAAGGAAGCCGAGGCAGAGCTTGTCGAGAGCAGGAAGGCAGCTGCACAGGAGTTAGAGGAGCTTAAGAAGGAGCAGATCAGTTCGGCTAAGGAAGAAGCCAGACAGATACTTTCTGATGCACGTGCACAGGCCGAACGCGAGAAGAAGGCCATCATCGGCGGGGCAAAGCAGGATATTTCGGAGATGATCGAGCAGGCGGCTAAGAAGCTCATGCAGGGCGAGGATGCTGCCGATCCTTACGATGAGTTTATAAAAGAGGCGGAAAGGACGAAGGCAAATGGCTGAAAAGAAGGCCCCCCGCGCATATCTGTATGCGGCTAAGAAACCCGATACCCAGCAGGAAGAGCGTCTTAAGGAGTTCTTAGGAAGACGCTATGCCAGGGAATATGAACTGGTCTATAAGCAGGATGAAGACCTGGGTAACGGTTTTAAACTGGTCGTAGGTGATGATGTATATGACCGCAGCAAGCAGGGGCGTTTTGCACAGTTAAAGGAGATACTGGAAGAGGTTGTCAGACGTGATGATGATTCTTCCGATGTGATAAGTCTTTTCAAGAGCGCGATAGACAGCTGGAATGTGGAGACACTCTCACGTGAGGAGGGTGAAGTCCTAACCATCGGTGACGGCATAGCCATCATCAGGGGACTTGATAAGGCTGTATACGGCGAGATAGTGGTATTCGAATCCGGAGTAAAAGGAATGGTCCAGGATATCCGCAGGGACAGCCTGGGCGTTATCCTTTTCGGTGATGATACGGATGTACGTGAGGGAAGCCGTGTACGACGCACCGGTAAGACTGCCGGCATTCCTGTGGGTGACGGATATCTGGGCAGGGTGGTCAATGCGCTGGGCGAAGCGATCGATGACGGCGGCCCTATACAGAGTGTGGATTACAGGGCTGTGGAATCCCCGGCTCCCGGGATAGTGGAGCGCCAGGCCGTCAATACGCCTATGTATACGGGAATTCTTTCCATAGATTCAATGTTCCCTATAGGCAGGGGACAGCGTGAGCTGATAATCGGAGACCGTCAGACCGGCAAGACTTCCATAGCTATCGATGCCATACTTAACCAGGAAGATGTGATCTGTATCTATGTGGCTATCGGTCAGAAAGCCAGCAGCGTTTCGCGTCTGGTTGAGATGCTTAGGAAAAAAGGAGCCATGAAGCATACTGTGGTCGTAAGTGCGTCTGCGAGTGAAACGGCTCCCGTTCAGTATATCGCCCCCTATGCGGGGACTGCACTGGCAGAATATTTTATGTATCAGGGAAAAGACGTGCTGATCGTATATGACGATCTTTCCAAGCACGCCGTAGCTTACAGGGCACTTTCGCTGCTGCTGGAACGTTCGCCCGGACGTGAAGCTTATCCGGGTGATGTATTCTACCTGCACTCAAGACTCTTAGAGCGCTCTGCGCGTCTTAATGACGAGCTGGGAGGCGGCAGTATCACAGCCCTTCCCATAGTTGAGACCCAGGAAGGTGATGTTTCGGCATACATCCCCACGAATATAATATCGATCACCGATGGCCAGATATTCTTAGAGAGCAGCCTTTTCTTTGCGGGCCAGCGTCCTGCGGTCAATGTAGGTCTTTCTGTTTCGCGTGTGGGCGGTGCCGCACAGACCAAGGCGATGAAGGCGGCAGCCGGCAGTCTGCGTCTTGATCTGGCACAGTACCGTGAGATGGAAGTATTCACACAGTTTTCGAGCGATCTGGACGAGTCTACGAAGAAGCAGCTCAAATACGGCCAGGGTCTGATGCAGATACTGCGTCAGCCTACGGGTAAGCCTTATCCGCTGCACAGTATGGTCATAATACTTGTAACGGCCACGGCACGGCTGCTTATGGATCTTGAGCTTAAGCAGATAAGGCCGTTTATAGACGATCTGCTTAAACACTTTGAGAGTATGCACAAAGGTATCTGTAACGAGATAGATAAGAGCGGTAAGCTCAGTGATGAGCTGCGCGAAACGATCAGATCCACGGCCGGGGAGTTTTTAAAAACATGGCAAATGCAAGAGAGATAAAGCAGCGCATCGACAGCGTGCGTAATACAAAAAAGATCACCAATGCCATGTACCTGATATCATCGGCGAAGCTGCGCAAGGCAAAGGAAGGACTGGCAAAGACAAGGCCGTATTTCGATGCCACGGAAAACGAGATAAAGCGGATCTTCCAGAGTACCGGGGATGTTGATTCGCATTATTTTTATCCCAAGGACCATAAAAAAGAGATCAGCAAACATGCTTTTCTGGTCATAACAGCAGATCGCGGGCTGGCAGGCGGCTATAATCATAATGTGATACGTGCCGCTGAAGAAGAGATGAAAAAGCACCGCAATGTCCGCCTGTATGTGGTGGGCGATTACGGGCGCAGATATTTTAAGAAGCACAAACTCCCCATAGAGGAGACATTTTATTATTCGGCACAGGATCCCACTTTTGAGAGAGCCAGGGAGATATCCGCCCTGCTTCTTGATGAGTATGACAGCGGCAGGACCGACGAGATCACCGTCATATACAGCGATATGGAAAGTGAGCTTAGCTGTGTTGTAAGACAGGCAAGGGTACTGCCTTTTTCACGCAGGGATTTCGTTAAAAGCAGAAAAAAGGATGAGAAAGAATACCGTTTTGAACCATCGCCCACATCGGTGCTCGATTCCATGATCCCCTCATATGTGGCGGGCTTTATCTACGGAGCTTTGGTGGATTCGTTCTCGGCCGAGCAGAATTCAAGGATGAACGCAATGAGCAACGCAAACCGTAATGCGGAGGAGCTGCTCACAAGACTTAAGAAAGAATATAACAGGGTAAGACAGGCTGCCATAACCCAGCAGATAACTGAAGTATCTGCCGGAGCAAAGGCCCAGAGGATGCGCAGGCTTAAAAGAGCGCGGCAGCAGATGGAGGAAAGATAGTTGGCTAAGGGAAGGGTAGTACAGGTATCAGGACCTGTCATAGATGTTGAATTTGATAAAGGGACCATGCCCAGACTCCGTGAGGCTCTGCTCACCGTACTTAACGGGAAGGAACTTACGATGGAGGTGGCCCAGCTTCTGGAGGATCATACCGTAAGATGCATAATGCTTTCCGAAAGCGAAGGGATGTATCGGGGCATGGAGGTTGAGTCCACCGGCAGCGGTATCAGAGTGCCCGTGGGCGATAACACGATAGGCAGGATGTTCAACGTACTGGGTAAGCCGATAGACGGTGGTGAGCCCATAGCCGAAGATGCGACAAGGTGGGAGATACACCGTCCGGCACCTTCCTTTGCCAGACAGAATGTTTCGATAGAGGTACTTGAGACCGGCATCAAGGTAATAGATCTGCTGGCACCTTATGCAAGAGGCGGAAAGATAGCGCTCTTTGGCGGTGCGGGTGTAGGAAAGACCGTTCTTATACAGGAGCTTATACATAACGTGGCTATGGAACATGGCGGGTACTCCATATTTACCGGAGTGGGCGAGCGCAGCCGTGAGGGTAACGATCTGTGGAACGAGATGAAGGAGAGCGGTACCATAGACAAGACGGCCATGGTGTTCGGACAGATGAACGAGAGCCCCGGCGTGCGTATGAGAGTTGCACTTACGGGACTGACAATGGCAGAGTATTTCCGTGATGTCCAGCACAGAGACGTGCTCCTCTTCATAGACAATATATTCAGATTTGTGCAGGCAGGTTCGGAGGTGTCAACACTTCTGGGACGCATGCCTTCTGCAGTGGGTTACCAGCCTACGCTGGCACAGGAGATGGGGCAGCTTCAGGAGCGTATTACTTCTACGGAAGAAGGAAGCGTTACATCCGTTCAGGCCGTGTACGTGCCTGCCGATGACCTGACCGACCCGGCCCCCGCAACGACTTTTACCCATTTGGATGCCACCACGGTGCTTTCAAGAAGCATAGCCGAGCAGGGTATATATCCGGCTGTGGATCCGCTGGATTCCACGTCGCGTATACTGGAGGAGGATATAGTCGGTAAGGAGCATTACGAAACGGCCCGTGCAGTACAGGAGTATCTGCAGAAATATAATGAGCTGCAGGATATCATTGCCATACTGGGTATGGATGAGCTTTCCGACGAAGATAAACTGGTAGTAAACAGAGCCAGAAAGATGATACGTTTCCTGTCACAGCCCATGTTCGTGGCTGAAAAGTTCACGGGTATCAAGGGAGTGTATGTACCTCTGAATGAAACGATAAAAGGCTTTAAGGAGATACTTGAGGGCAGGTATGATAATCTGCCGGAAGCAGCATTTTATAATGTCGGCAATATCGAGAGTGCAGTAAAGAAAGCCGAAGAGCTATGAACAGCTTTAACTTAAAGATCTATGAATCTGACGGAGTCTTTTACGAAGGCGAAGCGATCAAGGTGACTATTCCGGCATACGACGGTGAGTACGGTATATGGGCCGATCACGAGAATGTCGTTATGGCGGTGGTCCCGGGTATCCTGCGCTTTACTACCTTTGAGGAAAAGACTTACCTGGCGTCTGTATCTAACGGGATGTTCCGCGTGGATAACGGGGATGTGCTGGTATTGGTGGAGACAGCGGAGCATCCGGAAGAGATAGATGTGGAGCGCGCCAGACGCAGGGAACAGGCGGCGCGTGATGCCATACGGGAGAAAAGATCCCTGCGCGAATACCGCCTGGCAGAGCTTCAGCTTAAGCGTGAGCTGGTCCGCCTTAAACTGGCAGGCAAGCGCGACCTGGAAGACTAATCTTTATAAATGAGGAGGGGTAAAAAAATGGGTTTATTTGACAAAATGATGAGTTCCGTTAACGACATCGCATCAGCAGTCGCAGGAGGGGGAGCAGCAGGTCTTGATGCCTCATGGATGACCGACAGGCGTATAGAGCTTAAGCCTGTAGAGGATCTTGAAGAGCTTAAGGCTGCGGTAAATGTCGCCGATCCCGGGAGTGTGGCGGCATATTATGTATATGCTGTTATGGCTCTTACAGCTGACAGGGATACAGGCCTTAGCATGATGAAGTATCTGTTTGCGGATCTTGAGCCTTTCGGCCGCGGCTTTACCGAGGGCGGCACTAACGGAGGCTGGGATAACTATATGAACGACCGCCTTAAGGCTGATGATTACCGCTGGTTGCCCAGAGCCTATTTTGACGGCGCTGTTGCAGGAAACGGTTTCCATCCTGCACAGCCTCTTTCGGTAAGTCTTCACTTTAACCGTCCCAATACGGATACACTTAATTCGCAGAGCCTTGAGCAGCTTGGCAGGCTCAATATCGTATACTGGGTAAAGAGCAATGCGGCAGGAAACCAGGTGAATATCGAACTGTCAAAGTTTGACGGAAGTGACCGCTGGTATGTTACCAAAGGGTCTGTGGCAAGCGCGCTTTTCTATGACCAGCGTGCAGGTCTTACCGCTGAAGCAAAGTCTAAGCTGTGGAGCTGAGTATTGCTTTTATATATGGACAAAAGAGCGGGGGCTATGCTATAATTTCGTAAGACTTTTTCACGGGAGGTTGTTATGGCTGAGAATAAAGATGATCTTAAGGTTTTAATGGATTCACTTGCCATCGGAGATGAGGGAGCAGGTGTGCTCCAGACTGCTAGTTCCGTGATGCGCCAGAAGGATGTGGATTATCTGGTGAGCCTTCTTCAGGAGCTTCAGGCATATCGTGAGATAGGTACTCCCGAAGAATGCGCTGAATACAAGAAAAAGGCACTTGGCTGAATTGTTGTTTGATCGTATTATTGCAGGGGCAGGCTTTATCCTGCCCTGTTTTTCTTTATAAATGAACGAACGTCTCAAGAAAAACCTGGTCCTTCAGGGCAGTATACTGGCAGCAGCCGGGCTTATCAGTAAGGTGATAGGCTTTATTTACCGTATCCCCATGGCAAATATCCTGGGTAATACCGGAAACGGGCTTTATTCGGTGGCATTCGGCCTTTATAACATAGCACTTACACTTTCTTCATACAGCATGCCTTTAGCCATCTCAAAGCTTATGAGTGCACGTCTGGCTAAGGGTGATAAAAAGAATGCCCACAGGCTGTTTCATGATGCGCTGATCTTTGCGGTATGTACGGGCCTTATTGCTTCCATAGCCCTGTATAAAGGCGCTGAACTATTTGCAAAGCTGTACCGTAAGGAAGGGCTGGAGATGCCCCTTCGTGTGCTGGCGCCCACCGTTTTCGTTGTGGCGATGCTGGGCTGCTGCAGGGGCTTTTTCCAGGGGCACAGAAACATGGTGCCTACGGCGGTATCCCAGGTGATCGAACAGATAGTAAATGCTGTTGTCAGTGTATGGGCGGCGGCATATTTCACTAATATGGCGGCAGGGAAGAATGCAGCGGCGTACGGAGCCATGGGAGGCACCTTCGGGACGCTTTTGGGTGCATTGTCAGCGCTTATACTCTTTATGATCCTGTTTGTTGCCAGGCAGCTTACGATCAGAACAAAAGATCTGGGAGACATGCCTGCGGAGGATCACAGGCTGCTGGTAAAAGCGGTATTCTTAACGGTCCTGCCTGTTATAATCAGTCAGAGTATTTACCAGCTTGGCTATACGCTGGATGATTTCCTTTTCGGAAACCTGATGGCGCTTAAGGGTGTGGATCAGACTACGGCAACCGATCTGCAGGGTGTGTTCAATACCCAGTACAACCAGATGATAAATCTGCCCACAGCTATAGCAACGGCCATGGCCAGCGCTACACTTCCCAGTATAGTTGCTTCCCATACAAAGGGAGAAAAGGATAAGGTAAGGGCTAAGACCGACACCGTTATCAAGGTAAATATGCTCATAGCCATTCCGTCGGCCATAGGGCTGGCCGTATTAGCAGAGCCCGTTATGGGTGTGCTTTTCCCGAGACTTGGAGATATGATGGATATGGCGGTCACTTTGCTCCAGACCGGCTCTACAGCTGTTGTATTCTATGCGCTGTCGACGCTCAGTACATCCATACTCCAGGGCTGCGATAAGATGCGGCTGCCGGTGATCCACTCGGGTATATCATTGGCCTTTCATGTGGTAATAGTGGCTGGATGTCTGTACTTTACGGACCTTGGCGTATATGCCCTGATCATAGGAAATGTCAGTTTCCCTTTGCTGGTATGCATACTCAACTGCCGCAGCATTGCTGCTCTTGAGGGATACAGCTTTAAGTTTAAGGATGCCTTTGTCAGGCCCTTTGCCGCAGCCTGTGTAATGGGAGTGGCGGCATTTGTGGTATATACGGTGCTTAAGGGGCTCACAGGTATGCTGATAGCCATGGTGATCGCTATAGTGACAGCGATGATCGTATATGTGATAATGCTCATCGCATTTAAGGCCGTGACTGTCACAGAATTAAAACATATCATAAAGAGGAGGTAAATAAAGATGAAAGGTTATTCCTACACGCCGAGCGGAGTATGCTCAAGAAAGATCTATTTTAAGCTTGATGATGACAGGACGGTCCACGATCTTGTGTTTGAAGGCGGCTGTAACGGCAATCTGAAGGCGATAGGCAAGCTTGTGGAAGGAAAGGATGCATCAGAGATAGCAGGGATACTTAAAGGCAATCAGTGCGGCATGAGAGGAACCTCCTGCGCAGACCAGTTATCCATGGCACTTGAAAAAGCCATGGCCGATATGGCAGCTGAATAAGATAAAGGCTTTGTCAGTCAGGGCGGGCATATGAAATAAAAAGCCGGGGATCTCCCGGCTTTTTTGGTATCTTTATTTAGCTGCACAGCTTTCCGACAACTTCGTTGATAACTTTTCCGTCGGCTTTTCCTTTAAGCTCGCCCATTACCGTTTTCATGATCTGTCCCTTGTTCTTTGTGGCTATCAGATCGGCAAACTTTTCTTTGAGAAGGGCCTCTACCTCTTCGGCGCTCATAAGGCTGGGAGCATATTCGCTGATCACATCATAACGGAATTGGTACCCGGCTTTCAGTTCGGCGCGCTCGTCGGGGCAGGAATCTATCTGCTCCTTTACCGACTTAAGTTCCTTAAGGATAACACGGTCAACCAGATCCTCTCCGATATCATCTCTGTGGCCCTCATCGATAGCTGTTTTTTTGATAGCCTGTATCACCGATGAGATGGCATCCTTTCTTTCTTTGTTATGATCCTTCATGGCTGCGATCATGTCTTTTTGAAGTTTTTCAAATTGCATTCTGTTTTCCCTCCCGGTGCTTTTGTAAATATTTTCTAACTGATAATATACCATTTTGCGATGCATTACACAAACAGAAATTCAAAAGATCATGACTAAAGTCATATCAAAAACAGTTCTTTTTTCACTACAAAAGAGGATGGCCGGTAAATATAATGGGTTTATCAGATGAAGTACAAGTCTGACAGACTTTTATCAATTTATGGAGAGAAGAGATATGGGAACTATTTTGAAAACAAAGGACCTTACAAAGAAGTATGATAACAGGGTCGTGGTGGATAACTTAAATATATCGATCGAAGAAGGAGAGATATTCGGACTCTTAGGACCCAACGGGGCAGGTAAGAGTACCACCATGAACATGATCTGCGGAATAGTAAAGCCGACTTTGGGATCAGTGGAATTCCACGGAAAGGATTTTGACAGACACCGCAAGGAACTGATCGTTGAACTGGGATATATCCCTCAGGAGCTTGCGATCCACGGGAATCTCAAGGCATGGGAAAACGTGGAGCTGTTCACATCACTTTACGGGATCAGAGGCGCGGAACTTAAGAAGAGGATCGATGAGTCGCTTGAATATGTGGGACTGCTGGAAAAGAAAAATGATTATGCGAAAACGTTTTCCGGCGGTATGAAGAGGAGGCTTAACATAGCCTGCGCCATAGGCCATCATCCGGATCTTCTGATCTTTGATGAGCCTACAGTCGGCATC
>JAFRXH010000090.1 GCA_017437785.1 Lachnospiraceae bacterium | reverse complement strand
CGGGGAGCATCAGATCCAGAAGTACCAGATCCGGTTTTTCTTTTTCAAGCAGCATCAGCGCTTCGGTCCCGGAATAAGCCCTGGATACGATATAGCCTTCCGCCTCCAAAGCTTCCTTCAGGAGATCGCTTATAGCCACATCATCCTCTACTATCGTTATCTTATATGACATGTCTGTAACCCTGCCTGATCGTTACTCTTCTTCCACATGCTCACGGCCCTGTGCAATGATCGAATGCACATGATCATCTGCCAGTGAATAGTAGATACGCTTTCCGTCACGGCGCCCCTTGATCAGACGGCTGGTCTTAAGTATGCGCAGCTGATGGGATACCGCTGACTGGCTCATGTTAAGCTTATCAGAGATCTCTTCCACGCAGGGCTCCCCTTCTCCCAGTACAAAAAGTATTTTTAAGCGGCTTTCATCACCGAATATCTTGAACAGTTCCGCAAGGTCGTAGAGTATTTCGGCTTCGGGCATGTTGTTGGTATTAGTGTTGTTTTTCATAATAATTTACCTCACACCTTTTTTACAAACAGCGCTCTTATGGCGTTTATGACTGCCAGCACCATTACTCCTACATCGGCGAATATAGCCATCCACATGTTTGCAAAGCCGAACGCCCCAAGAAGCAGGCATAAAAGCTTGATGCCTATTGCAAAATAGATATTCTCATATACGATGCGCATACACTTTCTGGCTATCCTGATAGCCTTTGCTATCTTGGCCGGATCATCATCCATCAGCACTATATCTGCTGCCTCGATGGCCGCATCGCTGCCCAGCGCGCCCATTGCAATTCCTATATCGGCTCTGGAAAGCACAGGAGCATCGTTGATACCGTCTCCGACAAACGCAAGGATTTCTTTATCTCTCTTATCATTTAGGAGCTCTTCCACCGCGTCCACTTTATCCGCCGGCAAAAGCTCCGCTCTTACTTCATCTATGCCCAGATCCGCTGCCACGCTCTGCGCAACCTGCTTTGAATCACCCGTCAGCATCACGCTGCGCCGTACGCCCGCCTTCTTAAGACCGCTGACAGCTTCTTTTGCGGTAGGTTTAACCACATCCGATATCAGTATATGTCCGGCATATTCGCCGTCAACAGCCACATGCACAACGGTCCCGACATAATGGCATTCTTTAAATTCGATATTGCGGCTCCTCATAAGCTTGTCATTGCCTATAAGGATACTCTTTCCGTCCACAACTGCCGTGATGCCGTTGCCGCCTATTTCCTCAACGCTGCTTACGCGCTCACGCAGTATCCTGTGCTCTCCGTGTCCCATCTTTTTCTTTTCGCAGGGAACCGGCACAGCTTCGCCTGTCTCTTCATTTGTCTTCCATACCAGACCTTCCTGGTATGTCTTTATAATACTCTTTGCGATCGGATGTGTCGAGAAACATTCCGCATGTGCTGCATATTCCAGCAATTTCTCGTTCTCTATGGATGAGTGATGGATACCGTTGACCTCAAACACTCCCTTTGTCATGGTGCCTGTCTTATCAAATGCCACTATGCGCGTCTTTGAAAGCGCCTCAAGGTAATTGGAACCTTTAACCAGTATTCCTGCGTTTCCGGCCCCGCCTATGCCTGCAAAGAAGGTAAGCGGGATACTTATGACCAGCGCGCAGGGACAGCTTATTACCAGAAAGGTGAGCGCGCGGTATATCCAGCTTCCAAACGCCGCATCCTTACCCATTATCATAAGCACAAGAGGCGGGAGCAAAGCCAGCGCCAGCGCTCCGGCGCATACTGCAGGCGTATAGTATCTGGCAAACTTTGAGATAAAATCTTCCGACTTTGATTTCCTTGATGAAGAATTCTCAACAAGATCAAGTATCTTTGAAACCGTAGATTCGCCGAACTCTTTAGTGGTCTTTATCCTGATCACGCCTGTCATATTGATGCAGCCGCTGATCACCTCATCACCTTCCACAGCCTCGCGCGGAACACTCTCACCTGTCAGAGCGCTGGTATTCAGCGTGGTGCGGCCCTCGGTAACTATTCCGTCAATGGGCACTTTCTCGCCGGGCTGTACTACTATTATACTGCCGGTCTCCACTTCATCGGGATCGACTTTTTCGAGGGTCCCGTCCTTATCGATATTGGCATAATCGGGCCGGATATCCATGAGCGCGCTGATATTTTTACGGCTCTTACCCACAGCATAACTCTGGAACAACTCGCCCGTCTGGTAGAAGAGCATAACCGCTATGGCCTCTGTATAGTCGCCGTTCTTCTCAACCAGAGCCACAGCTATGGCACCGATAGTGGCCACCGCCATCAGGAAATTTTCATCAAATATCTGGCGGTTTAAGATCCCCTTAAAAGCTTTCTTCAGGATATCATAACCCACAACCAGGTAAGGGATCATATACAGCAGAAACCATACCGGCTCATGTACCGCTGCCGCCTTTATGATATTATCGTTTTCATCAAGTTTATCAGTGCCCAGGAACTCATACGCAAAATGCAGCGCTACCATCAGTACCGCTGCTATTATGATGCGTATGAGCATTTTCTTTTGTTTTTTATTCATAAGAATATCTCACAATCATCCTCAACCTTTTTACAGTTCTTGAGCACATCCTGCATTACCGCTTTGGGATCTGCACCGTCTTCAAACTCAACGTTCATCTTAAGCGCCATAAAGTTTACAACGCAGTCCTTAACGCCGGCTGTATTCTTAGCTGCCTCTTCCATCTTGTTAGCACAGTTAGCGCAGTCAACATCGATCTTGTAAGATTTTTTCATTTTTATATTCCTCCGTATGTCTTTTTACGATGTTACATATGAACACTTATTCATATGTTTGAGTACATGATACCTCGCCTTATTATTCCTGTCAATATCTCATTTTCCAAAATGCCTAAGTTTTTTCCCCCCGCACCGTGACAAGGATTATAGCTGCAAACATGATGATGCAGCCAATGATCTCTCTAATACTCATATGCTCGTGTAATACCAAAACACCCGTGATCACCGCAAATACAGATTCAAGACTCATAAGAAGCGAAGCGGTCGCAGGTTCCGTATACTTCTGCCCCGTCATCTGAAGCGTATATCCTATCCCGCCGGATACAATGCCGCAATATAAAATGGGAACAGCCGCAGAAATAAATTTATCCATCCCCGGCTTTTCGATCATAAGCGCCACTATGACGGAGATGACCGTAGCAGTGGCAAACTGTATTGCCGATATGCATATAGCGTTACCGCGCGCCGCAAAATGATCGCAGCATAAAATATGAAAGCTGAAAAAGAATGCGCATATACAGACATAGATATCGCCCGGCGAAAAACTCAAGCCCTCATTCATGCACAGAAAATACATCCCGGCAACACCCATCAATACTGCGATCCACACGATCACGGAGCTTTTTTTCTTAAGGATGAAAAGTCCCAGAACCGGTACCAGAAGGATATACATGGCAGTAATGAAACCTGCCTTACCCGCAGTGGTATAGACCAGACCTGTCTGCTGCAGTATACTGCCAAGTGACAGAAAGATGCCGCAGAATATACCGCCCAAAACAGTATGTTTCTTATATGCTTTGGGATCCGCTGCCGCTTTTCCGGCAGGGTTTTTCTTTTCCTTATTCCAGCTGAATATGGCAAGTATGCCTATAAAAACAGCAGCCAGGGCCATCCTGGCTGCATTGAAACTTACAGGTTCTATTGAATCCATGCCTACGCGCTGGAATACAAAAGCCGTCCCCCATATAAATGCCGTGAACAGCAGAAGCAGATTTCCCATCAATTGTTTTTTCACTGTGCCCCCGGATAGTATTGATCCCCATACATTTCTGTATCAAAGCTTTTACAGATGCCGTACCGTCCTAATGCTATAAAGAATAATGCCGAAGATACCGTCAGGAATGGGCCGGCACTGTTGCTTATCGCCGATGTGAGCAATCCGGCTACCGCAAGCCTTTCCGCCCCCTGACGTGCGATCAGGATATTTGTCAGCAGGTTGAGCCACTGCGACGAGATACTGACTAAGCAGTATATCGCTGCAATTATGCCCGCTATCAAACGTCTCCTGTTTCCTTTGTATCCGGACGTAACAAATAAAAAAACAAGCTGTATCGCAAAACCTATACCGGTAATATATACCGGCAGCGGAACGATCGCCGGACCGCTGAACTGCAGGCTGCTCAACGCAGAAGCTATACTTCTTTGGGATATCACGCTCAGTATCGAGAGAACAAAAGCCAGTCCCTGAAGTATCAGAGCTATTATCTGCGGTATCTTAACTCTATTATCAATCATAAAAAACTCCTTAAATGAGATTTAACAGCAACTGATCCCTGATATCCTAAGTATCCTTATATATGGGAAAAGTGCTGTTAATATAAATGCGGCTAACAGGACTCGAACCTGCACCCTCTCGGACCAGGACCTAAACCTGGCGCGTCTGCCAGTTCCGCCATAGCCGCATGCTGTATATATTACCCCTAAGCAGGATTTATGTCAAATCCGGCAGGAGAGGGGCTGATCATTTG
>JAFRXH010000089.1 GCA_017437785.1 Lachnospiraceae bacterium | reverse complement strand
GCGAAGCATTTAGACGGATGATCGTCGCTAATCGCGAAAACAGATAAGAGAGCCGGACATCCGGCGAAATGCGAAGCATTTTGACGGATGATCGTCGCTAATCGCGAAAACAGATAGGAGAGCCTGAAGCCGGCGAAATGCGAAGCATTTTGACGGATGATCGTCGCTTATCGCGAAAACAGATAAGAGAGCCGGACATCCGGCGAAATGCGAAGCATTTTGACGGATGATCGTCGCTAATCGCGAAAACAGATAGGAGAGCCGGAAGTCGGCGAAATGCGAAGCATTTTGACGGATGAGCGACGCTAATCGAATAATACTACAGAAAGAGACAGAGTAGAGAGATGAGATACCATAATATTACCCATGACGATATGCTTAACGGCGACGGACTGCGCGTGGTGCTGTGGGTAGCGGGCTGTGATCATTGCTGCCCGGGCTGCCATAATCCCATTACCTGGGATCCCGAAGGCGGCCTTGCCTTTGATGATGCTGCCAAGCAGGAGATATTCGAGCAGCTTGATAAGAGCTATATAAGCGGACTTACCTTCAGCGGCGGAGATCCGCTCTTTCCGGCCAACAGACTGGATGTGCGCGCCTTTGCAGAGGAAGTTAAGAAACGTTATCCCGATAAGAATATATGGCTGTACACCGGATACGACTGGGAGGATGTGCTGCATTATCCGGTTATGCAGTATGTTGATGTGGTAGTTGACGGGGAGTTTAAGCAGGATAAGAAGGATGTGAACCTGCAGTGGAAGGGCAGCAGCAATCAGAGAGTGATCGACGTAAGGGCGACTCTTGCGCAGACCGATCCCAACAGACCTGTTTTATACTGCCGTGATTATAAGGAGTGATCATGCCTAAGATAAAGATAAAGTATTTCAGTGATAAAATAGAGAAGCTGCGTTATATCGAAGGAAAATCCGACTGGATCGACCTGCGCAGCGCAGAAGACATCTCGCTTAAAAAAGGAGAGTTTAAGCTTATCCCGCTTGGAGTGGGGATGCAGCTGCCGGCAGGCTATGAAGCCCATGTGGTCCCGCGCAGCTCTACCTTCAAGAATTTCGGTATCATACAGACGAATCACTGCGGGGTAATAGATGAGAGCTATTGCGGAGATAATGACCAGTGGTTCATGCCTGTGCTGGCAGTAAGGGATACCGAGATACACGTTAATGACCGTGTGTGCCAGTTCCGCATAATGGAGCACCAGCCGGCTGTGGAGTTTGAGGAATGCACACATCTTGAGGGGGCTGACAGGGGCGGATTCGGATCTACGGGCAGGGCATAGCGGCAAGTGATCCGGAAGGACCGTAAGGATCCCGGAAAAAGCCAGGATATACGGAGCTTTAGAAGGAAAAATAATCCTTTTATTGCTCCTTATTTTATGGTAATATATTGGTATATATGCGCAAAAACTACATGAAGGGCAGCTATGGCTGGTAGATTCACATGGCTGGACAGGCCGGAGGGGGAATCTGTCCGCACATACGATAACAGAATAAACGAACTGGCGGCATTTCATAGCGGATATGCCTTTTTGTCGTATGAAAACTATTGCCCGGAGTTTAATGCGTTTGCGGTATATACCGTATGGAATCATGAGTTTAACTCCAAGCTGGTAAATCCTCTGCCCGAGGGCGGCTTTATGATGCATTGTGATGCTGAAAGAGCCGGAGAGATGCTTAAGTGCGGGCATGGATTTCCTGTTTTCGTAAAGCTTTATGCCAAGCAGGGGCGGCTGTATGTCGAGAGCATGGCCCTGGCTGATAAGGATGCGGTGTTTGACCTGTACTTTAACGGCTGTGATGTGAAAGCGCCCGAAGGACTGGTATTTATGGGTAATGAAGCCCCTGAGCTTATGCCGGTGATGAAGGCAGCCGCAAAAGAAAACGTGCCGGGACCCGTGGGGGGCGGAAGGGGAAGTTTCTCCCGCAGTTCCTATTTGCACGGTTCATACCGAAAAGGCAGTTTTGTGAGCATGCATTACGCAGCGGGAAGTTACATACATGGTTCGTATCAGCACAGCAGCTATGTACGCGGCAGCTATATAAATGCCGGTGGCAGTTATAAGGGCGGATTATCCGGAAGTTATCTCAGCTGGTTCTTCGGAGGCAGCAGTTATTTAAAGCTCCTGTTCGGGGCGGGCAGTTACCGGAACTACTTTTATGGCGGCAGCTACAGCGAATTTGCGGGCAGCTTTAAGGGATTTACGTTCGGAACGGGGAGCTATACGGCATCTTCCTATACAGGCGGAAGCTTAGGGCTTGGCAGCTATATCAGAGGCAGCTACACAAGAGGAAGCTATATAAACGGCAGCTTCACGGGGAGGTATTTCCTTACTGGCAGTTTTTATAACGGCAGTTATCACCGCGGCAGTTTTATATACGGCGGGTTTGCGGATGTATGCGTGGGATCGGAGAGGAAGACGGCGGATACGGTAAATAACGCCGGTGGAGAGGATAAGCAGGAAGGATTTGTGATCAGGCGCCTTATCGAGGAGCTGGGATACGGATTGGATCTTATCTAGAATATGAACGGTTTTTATTCGATATGGACAAAACCGGCAGGTGCCGGAAAAGACGGCGGTTTCGCCCTGCAGGATTATGAGCTGGCGTGTCTTATGCTGTCGGTAGCATCTTACGAAAACTATAACGGCAGGACTAAATTATACGCCGATAAGGCATCCGGCGCTTTTTTTATGGACAGGGGGCTTGATCGGATCTTCTCGCGCGGAATGGAGATATTTTCGGTGCCTGATGACATAGACCCTAAGGTTTTCTGGGCGGCGGGAAAGCTGTGCGCCCTTAAGCTTGAAGATATGCCTTCGGTCATGATAGATACGGATCTGATAATATGGAACAGCCTGGGCAGGCATTTAAGGGACAAGTCGATAGCAGTGATACACAGAGAAGAGCTTAATCCGGCTATCTATCCCGATCCGGGGAGCTTTCCCATGAATGAGTCTTACCGCTATCCGGGAGACTGGGATTTTAAGATCCGTCCGGCCAATACGGCCATGCTCTATATAAGAGATAATGATTTCAGGGATTATTATGTTAGGGAGTCTCTGCGTTTTATGCAAAACATCCGGCATACGGATGATAATCTGTGCCCGATGGTTTTTGCCGAACAGCGTATACTGCCGATGTGTGCGGCGGCAAGAGGCTTAAGCGTACATTCTTTCTGTCCCGATATGGAGGGGCTCAGAGAGCAGAATACCTTCACACATCTATGGGGGCACAAGAATGTATTTAAGTATAATATGGACGAAAGACGGGGATTTGTCAGACGCTGCATGGAGAGGATGAAAAGGGAATTTCCGGATATGTATGAAACAGCGGCATCGCTTGAAGAGCTTAAGGATGCCGTGGTATGAGAGGTAGAAGAAGTGCTTAAAGTTGAGAATCTGTGTAAGGCATACGGAGGACGCGAGATCGTAAAGGATATATCTTTCGAGACCCAGAAGGGAAAGATATACGGCTTTTTAGGTCCTAACGGTGTGGGTAAGAGTACCACCATGAACATGATAAGCGGTTATCTTGCGCCCGGAAGCGGAGAGATACTCATCAATGATATCTCTATGATCAAAAATCCCGTCAAGGCTAAAAGACATATAGGATATTTTCCCGAAGTACCGCCTCTGTATCCGGATATGACCGTATCGGAATATCTTGGTTTTGCTGCCGAGCTCAAAGGCCTTATGGGCAAGGAAAAGCGCAAGGAAGTGGAGCGCGTTGAGGAGCTGCTGGCCCTGGGCTATGTCAAGCAGCATCTGATCAAGCAGATATCAAAAGGCTACAAGCAGAGAGTGGGCTTGGCCCAGGCCATCACGGGCGATCCCGAACTGATAATACTGGATGAGCCCTCATCCGGTCTGGATCCCAGGCAGATAGTAGAGATGCGTGAGCTGATACGCAGACTTAAAGAGGATCATACTGTGATCTTCTCCACTCATATACTCAGTGAAGTAAGCAGTCTGTGCGATCACGTGATGATCTTATCGGGCGGCAGGCTGGTCGCTGATGATACTCCGGAGCATCTGGTGAAGGAGTATAATGAGCAGCAGCGTCTGAGCCTGGTGCTTAAGGGCAATGCCACGGCTGCCGAACGCGCCATGGACAAGATCAAGGATATAGAGAGTCACAAGGTCTGCAAGGAAGATTCCGAATCCTGCACCATAGAGGTTACGGCCAAAAAGGGAAAGGATGTCAGGGAAGTGCTTTCCCAAGCCTGCATAAAGGCAGGCTATACAATACTTGAAATGACGGGGCGTCAGGTTACCCTGGAGGAAGTTTATCTGGAACTTACCTTCATACGGCCCATGAAGGAGGAGGCAGAAGATGTGGGCGGTATTTAAAAAAGAGTGGCTCGGAAGCTTCCGTAATCTGAGCGGCTGGCTGTTTTTGGCCATAACGCTGTTTTTTATGGGCTGGTACTTCAGGTATTACGGACTGACAAACGGCATGCCGTATCTTTCTTATATCCTTGATGCGGTGCTGTTCATATTTATCTTTACCATGCCTCTTATCACGATGCGCAGCTTTGCGGAGGAAAAACGCCACCGCACGGACCAGCTGCTGTTCACGTCGCCGGTAAGGCTGTGGCAGATAGTTGTGGGCAAGTATCTGGCTGCAGTTGCGGTATTCCTTCCGGTATTCCCCGTGATGCTGGCATACCCGCTGATCATGAGGATATACGGGGATGTACCGTTTAACGAAAACGTGCTGGCGGTTGTGGGCTTCTTTTTCTTCGGTCTGGCTGCCCTGGGACTGGGAGTCTTTATCTCTTCCCTGACCGAGAACCAGATGATAGCGGCTGTGCTGAGTTTCTTTGTGCTGCTGCTAAGCGCGATGATAAAGGCTATAAGCGGCATGATAAGCCGCGACGGGAATATGCTTACGTCGGCGCTCTCGATATTCGACCTTACCGGGCCGTTTGACAACAGCTTGTACGGCGTGCTCTACCTGCCCGATTATGTATATTATATTTCGGTCGTGGTACTTTCGCTTTTCTATACCGAGCAGATGCTGGCAGCAAGACGTTTTTCGGTGCGTACACACGGCATCCCCTGGGCGCTGGCCAATACGCTTAAGATAGTGCTGGTCACTGCAGCGGTGGTCGTTATAAACATCGGTGTAAGGGCGCTTCCTTACGAAAGCAAGAGTATCGACCTTACTTATAACGGCATCCGTTCCATCACGGATGAGAGCAGGCGTACACTGGCAAACTTAGACCGCGCCGTGCAGATATACGTTCTGGTAAATGATGAGGATAAGGATGAGACCCTGGACGCTACGCTTAACCGTATGGAAGAGAGCAGCGGATTTGTCAAGGTGGACTATATCGATCCTAAGGAGAATCCGTATTTTTATCTGGATTATACGGATGTGGAGCCGCTATCCAACAGTATGATCGTGGTAAGCGGAAGCAAGAGCCGCGTGGTTAATTATTACGACTGTTATCAGGTGAGCTACGATTATGCATATGATGTGACCGAAGGCGGCTACGTCACCACCGACTATCATGTATCGGGGTACGACGGAGAAGGCCGTATAATGAGCGCCGTCCGCTATGTTATAAACGACCATGTGCCCAAGATTTACTGCATCACGGGACATGATGAGTTTGAGCCGGATGAAGAGCTCAATACACGTATCGCAAATGCCGGATACGATATGGAATCCATAAACCTGCTGCTTCACGAAGATATCCCCGATGACGGCGATATCGTATTCGTACTGGCGCCGGTAAAGGATATGAATGATGATGACCTGGTGAAGCTTAAGCGCTTCATGGAGAAGGGCAAGGCTGCGTTATTCATAACCGGATATACAGAGGGGGCCGAGCTTAATAATTTCTACAGCCTGCTGGCGGACTTTGGTATGGAAGTCCTGCCCGGAGTGGTGAGCGAGGCGGACCCCGCATATTATAACGGGACAGCGGAATTTCTGCTGCCGGAGATAATCGAAGGTGAGCTGACAAGATCTGTATATACTACGGGGCGTACACGTTTTATCTACATGCCGTTCTCAAGAGGCATACGCCTTAAGGAAACGGCCGATGTGAGCGGCATTACTTTCCTGCGCACCACGGACAGTGCCTATATAAAAGTGGGACGCGACATGGAAAAGGGGCCTTTCTCACTGGGTGTATACACAGAGAGATACGGAGCCGGCGGAGTCAGCAGGGTAGTGACCTATACTACGGACTACTTCCTGTATAAAGATATCAATATGGCTGTTAACGGCAGTAACTATGAGCTTTTCATGCGAAGCCTGCTCAAGCTTTCCGAGACTGAAGCGGAGGCCGATGTACCGGTTAAGCCTTACAGCTATGATCCCATACTTGTGGATCCCACCGCAAGGGGAGTGATATCACTGATCCTTACGGGGCTGATCCCGGGGGCCGTGCTGATGGTCGGTCTTGGGATCTGGTATTACAGACGCAGAAATTAGTACATCATAATATTTTTAGGAGGATATGAAAATGACTAAAATCCGTACACGTTATGCACCGAGCCCTACGGGCAAGATGCACGTAGGAAACTTAAGGACGGCACTTTACGAGTTCCTTATAGCTAAGCATGAAGGCGGAGACTTTATGCTGCGCATCGAGGATACCGATCAGGAACGTTTTGTGGAAGGCGCTATCGATATCATCAACCGTACTCTTGAGAAGACAGGCCTTTATCACGATGAGGGGCCCGATAAGGATGGCGGTTACGGTCCTTATGTACAGAGCGAGCGTGTAAAGACGGGCATCTATATGAAATATGCAAAGGAGCTCGTTGAGAAGGGCGAGGCTTATTACTGCTTCTGCGATAAGGAAAGACTGGCTACGCTCAAGACCGAGGTCGTGGAAGGCAAGGAGATAAGCATTTATGACAAGCACTGCCTGGGGCTTTCGAAGGAAGAGGTCGAGGCAAATCTGGCTGCGGGCAAACCTTTTGTAATAAGACAGAACATCCCCAATGAGGGGACCACTACATTCAGGGATGAGCTTTACGGCGATATCACTGTAGAGAATGCTGAGCTGGATGATATGATACTGATCAAGTCGGACGGCTATCCTACCTACAATTTTGCGAATGTTGTGGATGACCATACCATGAACATCACACATGTGGTTAGAGGAAATGAGTATATTTCTTCGTCGCCCAAGTACCAGAGACTGTATGATGCTTTCGGCTGGGAGAGCCCGGTATATATCCATCTGCCGCTCATCACCGATGAGAATCACAAGAAGCTTTCAAAGAGGAGCGGTCATTCATCCTTTGAGGATCTTCTGGAACAGGGCTTTGTGACTGAGGCTATAGTTAACTTCATTGCGCTTCTTGGATGGAGCCCCGAAGATAACAGGGAGATATTTTCGCTGGATGAGCTGATAAAGGAATTTGATTATCACAGGATAAGCAAATCCCCCGCTGTTTTTGACATCGTAAAGCTGCGCTGGATGAACGGCGAGTACTTAAAGGCCATGGATTTTGATACCTTCTATGAGATGGCAGAACCTTTCCTTAAGCAGACTATAAAGAAGGATCTGGATCTTAAGAAGATAGCAAACATGGTCAAGACCCGCATAGAAGTATTCCCGGATATAGCGGAGCATGTGGACTTCTTTGAGGAGCTTCCTCAGTACGATATAGCAATGTATACTCACAAGAAGATGAAGACGGACGCTGCATCTTCGCTGCAGGTGCTTAAGGATATACTGCCGCTGCTCGAAGCGCAGGATGATTATTCCAACGATGCGCTTTACCAGACCCTGCTTAAGTACGTTGAGGAGAAGGGTGTAAAGAACGGCTATGTGATGTGGCCCATCCGTACCGCAGTATCCGGCAAGCAGATGACACCGGCCGGTGCGACCGAGATAATGGAAGTGCTGGGGAAGGAAGAGAGTATAGCGCGTATAAAGAAAGGCATAGAGCTGCTTGACAGTGCAGCGGCCGTATAGTATCATCTCTATACTCTGAGAAGGCATACAGATAAGCGGAAGAGAAGGCCGCGGATAAAGAGGTATGCCAATGTATAAAAATGATATTTTTTCAGGTCTGAGTCCCGAACAGGAGAAGGCGGTACGTCATAAGAACGGTCCTATGATGGTACTGGCCGGCCCCGGTTCGGGCAAGACTTTTGTGATCACCCGACGTATCGCATATATGGTAACAGAGCACGGGATAGATCCCGGAAGCATCCTGGTGATCACATTTACCAAAGCAGCTGCCACAGAGATGGAAGAGCGCTTTATACAGCTGTGCGGCGAAAGCGGCAGCGATGTGAATTTCGGCACCTTTCATGCCGTATTCCTTGGGATCCTTAAGGAATGTTTTCACTATAACAGATCCGATATACTGGATGACGCGGAGAAGCGCCGGTATCTTAAGGCTGTGCTTGGAGGCTATGAGTCTGTGGAGGACGATGAGAATACCATAGATGAGCTTCTTTCACTGTTCTCGAGATTAAAGAACGACGGTCTGCCGCCGGAAAGCTACGACGCTTCAAAGGGGATGACAGCGCCGGAAGACTTTACCGCTATCTTTAACGAGTACCACAGTCTGTTAAAGGCAGAGCATAAGATAGACTTTGATGATATGGTGCTGGATACCTACAGGCTGTTTAAAGAAAGACCGGAGATACTTAAAGCATGGCAGAAGCGTTACCGTTACATACTGGTGGATGAATTCCAGGATATAAATCCCATGCAGTATAAGGTGGTAAGGATGCTGGCGGGGACTGACGCGAATCTGTTTATCGTAGGAGACGACGACCAGTCCATCTACGGCTTCAGGAGTGCCGATCCTAAGATAATGCTGGGATTTCCGAAGGATTACCCGCAGGCACAGAAGGTGGTACTTAAGGAAAACTTCCGCAGTACTCCCCCGATAGTAAATGCAGCGCTGGCGCTGGTCGGGAATAATAATTCGCGTTTTGTGAAGAAATTAAGGGCTAAGCGAGACGGCGATAGGGCGGTTTTCGTAAACGGCTTTGAAGAGCGCAGCGCAGAGGCTTTGGCTGTGTGCGGACTGATCGAACAAGCTCACGCTCATATGAAGTATAAGGATATGGCGCTTTTATTTAGGACCAATAACGGAGCGGAGTATTATTCCAGGGCATTGTCCGGAGCGGGGATACCTTTTTATATTAAGGAAAAGGTGGGCAGTATCTTTTCGGGCGATACAGCGAAAGATATGCTGGCAATACTGGCTTTTGCCCACGGGGACAGGAGCCGGAAGAATTTCCTGCGTTTTATGAACAAGCCGATGAGGTATATACGAAGGGCTTCGCTCACAGGAGAGACGGTGGACCTTAACCGGCTTATAAGCAGCGGCGGGTATAAAGCTGCGGTGAATGCACAGATAAAATCGCTGCGTTTTCATCTTGAGAGTATAGAGGATATGCCGGTGTACGCGGCGCTTATGTATATCAGAAAGGGCATGGGCTACGAAGCCTGGGCCAGATCGGATGCGGCTGCAAAGGGCAGGGATATGCAGGAGCTTATGGACGAATTTGAATTCATATGTGACTCGGCAAAGGAACATGACGCATACGGGGAATGGCTGGAGAGCATAGATGTTTACGAAAAAGAATTACGCCAAAGCGGGAAGGATAAGAACAGGGATGCGGTACAGCTTATGACCATGCACGGATCCAAAGGGCTTGAATACAGCATGGTGGTGCTTCCCGACGTGAATGAAGGCTATGTGCCCCAGAAGAAGGCAAAAGAAGAGGCGGAGATAGAGGAGGAACGCCGCATATTCTATGTGGCCATGACGCGTGCCAGGGATAAACTGTTTATCTTCTATCAGAAAAAATCTGCCGGGATCAAAATGATACCCAGCAGATTCATCAAAGAAGCGGGATTAAAATAAAACGCCAAACAGCCGGTGGAGATGGTTTACGTTGGGAGCCCGGGCTTATTCGTCGATGATCTCGTCGAACTCCACGTTGTCGAGATACTCATCAAAGGCGTCGGAGGCAGCCTCGTATTCTTCCTCATCGTCGATGTAGCGGAGGGAAGGGTTGCCTTCTTCGTCTTCTTCGTGGCCGTAGATCCATACTTCACCGTCTTCGTTTTCGCCGTCTTCATCAAGCGGCAGCAGAGCGATGTAGTCTTTTTTGTTGCATTCGAATATAGCTACTATAGAGCAGTCTACCGTACCGTCTTCGAGATCGAGCTGTACGTACATCTCGTCGTCATCAAATTCTTCTTTCTTACCCATCTTATGTATTCCTCCCAGATAAGGATTCTTCGGCGCATAACGCTCTTTTAGGTATTATAAAAAATTATCACTTTAAATACAAGCTTATTTATGGTATTATATCATTTTATGAGAAAGGGTGATCATTATGAAAGCATGGGAACATTTTAAGACTATAACCGAACATCGCATAGAGGTGATGAAAGGATGCTTTAAGGTAGGGCTTTATGTTCAGGGGCTTACCCATGATCTGTCGAAGTATTCACTTACGGAGTTCTTACCGGGGGCAAAGTATTATCAGGGATTCAGAAGTCCCAATGTAGCCGAGCGTGAAGCGATCGGCTATTCATCTGCCTGGCTGCATCACAAGGGCAGGAACAAACATCATTTTGAGTACTGGATAGATTATCCGATAAGGGATAAGGACACAGGGGAAGTAAAAGCTATCCCCGCGCGCATGCCCAACCGCTATATAGTTGAGATGTTCATGGACAGGCTGGCGGCCTGCAAGATATACCAGAAGGAAGCCTATACGGATGCTTCGCCGCTTGAGTATTATAACAAAGGTGATATCAGCAGATTCTTGCATCCCACAACACAGAAGATACTGGAGCATCTGCTTAAGATGAATGCAAAGTACGGGGAAGAATATACCGTTTCGTATATAAAAGCAAAACTTCTTAGGAAGAAATGAGAGGAGAACATATATGTCTGAAAAAAAGATAATACTTACGGGCGACAGGCCCACCGGAAGGCTGCATCTGGGGCATTACGTAGGATCGCTGTTGCGTAGGGTGGAGCTTCAGAACTCCGGAGAATTTGATGAGATAAACATACTGATCGCCGATGATCAGGCACTTACCGATAATGTGGAAGATCCGGGAAAGATCCGTTCCAATATAGTTAATGTGGTGCTGGATTACCTTTCGGTGGGGATTGATCCCGCGAAGACCACGATATGTGTGCAGTCGGCGCTGCCCGCACTGCATGCGCTGACCTTTTATTATATGAACCTGGTGACTACGGCCAGACTCTCACGTAATCCTACCGTTAAGGCAGAGATACAGATGAGGGGCTTTGCGGATGAAGGCCTGCCTGCAGGTTTCTTCTGCTATCCTGTTTCATAGGCTGCTGATATCACCGCATTTGATGCTACCGTAGTGCCCGTGGGAGAGGACCAGCTGCCGATGCTTGAGCAGTGCAGGGAGATAGTTGAGAAGTTTAACAGGATCTACGGTGATACACTGGTACTGCCCAGGGCGATGATACCCGAAAACGAGATGCAGCGCCGTCTGCCGGGTGTAGATGGAAAGGCATAGATGAGCAAGTCTCTCGGAAACTGCATTTACCTCTCTGATTCACCTTCTACCGTAAAGAAACAGGTAAACGGCAGGATGTTCACCGACCCTATGCATTTAAAGATAGAGGATCCGGGACATCTGGAAGGAAATGTGGTATTTACCTACTTAAGCGCGCTTTGCAAAGACGAGCATTTCGAAAGGTATCTGCCCGATTATAAGAATCTGGATGAGATGAAGGAGCACTACTGCCGCGGCGGTCTGGGCGACGGCACCTGCAAGAAGCTTCTGATCAACGTGCTGGAAGAAACGCTTGAGCCTATACGTAAGGAGAGGGCTAAGTGGGAAGCAGATATCGATTCCGTATATGATATACTTGCAGAAGGTACCAAAAAGGCCAGGGAAAAGACTGACGCAACGCTTGAACGTGTACGCGCGGCTATGAGGATAGATTATTTCAAGGACCGCTCCATCATCAAAGAGTGGGATAAGATCCTTAAGGAAACAGTAAAATAAGTTTTGACAGAGGTATAGGCGATGTATCAGAATTCAATGATGGAACTGAGCGAGGACAGGAACGAGCTCTTCAACGAACTGGTCAATTATTGCATGGCTTCGGGCGAGATAGACCAGAATCTTTATCTGGAGTATGATGTAAAGAGGGGCCTGCGTGATTCAAACGGTAAAGGCGTGCTCACCGGACTTACCGAGATATCGGATGTCAACGGCAGCAAGGTCGTGGACGGAGTCAAGCTTCCGGCTGAGGGAGAGCTTTATTACCAGGGCATCAATGTGAACGATCTTGTGGAAGGCAATAAGGGCAAGCGTTACGCCTTTGAGGAGATAACATATCTGCTGCTTTTCGGTTCTCTTCCCAATGAAAAACAGTTTGAGAGCTTTAAGGCCATACTTACCGACCTGCAGGAGCTTTCCGGTGATTTTGTAAGAGATGTCATCCTGCATAATCCAAGCATAAATATAATGAATTCGCTGCAGAAAGCGATATTGAGCCTTTATTCGTTCGATGCCAATCCCGAGGATACATCGGTACCCAATGTATTAAGACAGTGTCTGCAGATGATAGGCAAGACACCGCTCATTTCGGTATATGCTTATCATGGCTACCGTCACTTTGATCTGAACAAGAACCTGCTGATCAAGACTCCGAAGAAGGATTATTCAACGGCAGAGAATATCCTGCATATGTTAAGGCTTGACGGGCAGTTTACGCCGCTTGAGGCTGCTGTTTTAGATACGGCGCTGGTGCTCCACGCAGAGCATGGCGGAGGTAATAATTCAACGTTTACCACGCATGTGGTAACCTCCTCGGGAACGGATACTTACTCTGCGATAGCAGCAGCTATAGCTTCGCTTAAAGGTCCCAAGCACGGCGGCGCTAATCTTAAGGTGCAGCAGATGTTTCGGGATATGAAGGACCATGTCAGCGATTACTCCGACGAGGCGGCGATAGCCGATTATCTTGAAAAGCTCCTTAAGAAGGAAGGCTTTGATAAGAGCGGTCTGATATACGGTATGGGACATGCGATCTATACGCTTTCCGATCCCAGAAAGGTTATCTTAAAGGACTGCACCAGAATGCTGGCAGAGGAAAAGGGCCGCATGGCTGAGTTTGAACTGTATGATTCGGTAGAGCGCATCGCAGCCGAACTGATAACAAAGTCAAGGAGGGTATTTAAGCCCGTATGTGCCAATGTTGATTTCTACAGCGGCTTTTTATACAGCATGCTGGGCATCCCCGAAGAACTCTTTACGCCAATGTTTGCTATAGCCAGGATATCGGGGTGGAGTGCACACCGTCTGGAAGAACTGGTAAATAAAGGAAAGATAATAAGACCTGCATATAAGTATGTGGGAAAGCACAGAGAGTATACAGCCTTAGAAAAGAGGTGAGCATAATGGCAGGGAAATATGTGGCATACGTATCCTGTTATACCCAGGGCAGCAAGGTGGGGATGCGTGTATATGACGTGGATATGGAGGCAGGAAAGTTCACCGAGAAGGAGCAGGTGCAGATAAGCAATTCTTCTTACGTGACCATATCGCACAACCGTAAGGTGCTGTATTCCATTACGGATCAGGGCGTGGAAGCCTATAATATCAAAAAGGACGGTACGCTGGAGACTATATCCGCAGCATCTATAAACGGAATGAGAGGCTGCTATCTCTCAACGGATTACCGTGACCGTTTCCTTTTCGTGGCAGGATACCACGATGGTAAGATAACCGTTTTACGATTGGACGAAGACGGAAAGATAGGGGAGATAACCGACGAGGTATATCATAAGGGAATAGGCAGCGTGGCCGATAAGAATTTCCGCCCCCATGTCAACTGTGTTAAGATGACACGTGATAACAAGTACCTGCTTGCGGCCGATCTGGGACTGGATCACACCAAGGTATATAAGGTGGATCATGCACAGGGAAAACTAAAGATGGTGGATATCATACATGCCGAGCAGTATTCGGGACCCCGCCATATAAAGATATCAAAAGACGGACAGTTCATATATATAATCCACGAAGCCAGCAATTCGATATCGGTATACAGATATTACGAAGACGGTGACAATCCGGAGTTTGAGAAGATACAGTCCGTGCCCACGCTGAATGATTATCATGCGGGAAATTCCGCGGCTTCGGCACTTAATCTGTCAAATGATTTTAAATACCTGGTATGTTCTAGTGCCGGTGATAACAGTGTGAGCATCTTTGCCATAGACCAGAAGAGCGGCCTTTTAAGCAAGCTGTTTACGCTGCCGATCAGCGGTGATTATCCCAAGGATGCGGCATTATTCCCGGATAACAAACATCTGGTTTCCTTAAACCACGAAAACAATACCATGACATTCTTTGCGGTTGATCTGGAAAAGCATACGCTGGTAATGAATACCAAAGAGATAAAGATCCAGCAGCCCAATTGCGTAGTATTCCATAAGCTGGGGTGAGAAATTGCGGATGGGTACAGAGAACCGTCCCCTGTACCCATCCGCATTATATGCGTGAATTGCGGTTCTGCAGATAAAGATCCAGCAGGGTGATGGCGCACATCGCTTCGACTACCACGACTGCTCTGGGAACGACCACCGGATCGTGGCGGCCCTTTATGGTGAGGCTTATGTCCTCACCTTTTTCATTTACGGTATCCTGCGGCTGATAGATGGATGGCGTGGGCTTAAAATAAGCACGTGCCAGGATGGTATTACCGTTAGAGATGCCGCCAAGTATACCGCCGGCATGATTTGTATCAAAGCTTACATCACCGTCCTTCATGCGCATGCGGTCATTGTTTTCGCTGCCCTTTGCGGCGGCGGCCTTTATCCCGTCGCCTATCTCTACGGCTTTAACCGCACCGATAGAGAAGAGGGCATGGCCCAGCATAGCATCAAGTTTATCGAATACAGGCTCACCGATGCCGGCAGGAACGCCTTCGATCCGGCATTCTACGATACCGCCTAAAGAATCGCATTCGGCACGGGCGGCTTCTACGGCTTTGAGTGCGGCAGCAGCGCTATCTTCATCCGGCATGCATGCTGCATTTGTACTGAGGGCGGATATCTCATCAAGGCTTAACTTATCGGCAAGGCCGTCGCTTAATGCAACCGGGCCTATCGCGGTAGTGTATGCCCTGAGCCTTATACCGTAGTTTTCAAGGATGAGTGCAGCTACAGCGCCTGCAGCAACGCGTGCGGCAGTTTCGCGCCCGGAGCTGCGTCCGCCTCCGCGATAATCGCGGTGCCCGTATTTAGTGTAGAAGCCATAATCTGCATGCCCGGGACGGAAGGTATCGGAGAGATTTCCGTAGTCTTTTGATATCTGTGAAGTGTTTTCTATCATCAGCGAGATCGGAGTACCTGTGGTACGGCCTTCGAATACTCCGGAAAGGATCCTGACCTTATCGGCCTCACTTCTGGCCGTGGTCATGGCTGAAGTGCCGGGCTTGCGGCGGTCAAGATAAGGCTGTATCAGTTCTTCATTAAGCGTAAGGCCGGCAGGGCAGCCGTCTATCACGCAGCCCAGCGCCGGGCCGTGTGATTCTCCCCACGTACTTACTCTGAATAAGGTTCCGAAAGTTGATCCGGGCATTTTCTGTTACCTCGCTTTATTATTTAAATGAGTTTCATGAATCTGTAAATACCTTGATTTATTCCGTGGGCGAGTATAACATGCACAAAAGATAATGGCAAGCTGCAAAGCCTTAGTTCCTTGACCGCAAAAATCCCATGGATTATAATGTGCAATGCAGCAGGAGTAATAATATCTGCAGCTTTTTGTGAGGGAGGAGTTATAATGAAAAAGAAGATAGTGGGCACTCTGCTTTTGTGTTTTGCTTTGCTGGCGGGCTGTACATCAGATCAAGGATCATCCAGGGGCAGCTATGATGCCGATGCATCTGCAACGCCGACGGAAAAGGCACCCGAGCCGACTGAGGAACCGGATAAGCCTGATCCGGTGGTAGAAGTAAGCCCCACACCCACACCGGAAGCGGAGTCTGGATTTACGAAAGCATATCATGCTTCAAAGGATGAGATAGCAGGTTATCTGGACGGGACCTGGCTTTTGCACGAGGGCGACAATAAGATACAGCCGGTGGAACTTCTGAACGATACGCTTACTTTTGATGCATCTGATATGAGCGCAACATATCATATGGCTTATGCTGCAGAAGAGGCATATTACAGCTTCGAACTGTTATCCCCGTATGATGCCGCACCGCAGCAGTACTGTATGCTGCGCTTTACCGGAAAGGGATCGACCGATGGTTTTCCGTTCAATAACAACGGAGGAAGTATTGACTACCTGATAATGCTGGCTAATGATGAAGGCTGTGACAGACTCTTTATCCAGGAGATGGGAAACGGCTTATCAGAGCTTGGACACAGCATTATGCTTGAGGACCGTCAGGTAAGTTTCGGGTGCTGGTTATTTGAAAGGGACTGGGAAGAAAGCCCGAAGATGGGAGAGCGCGGCTTTAATATGGGCGGTGTTAAAAGAACCAATGACAGTTTCTTTGCGCTGCAGTTCTCCGAATACGGTGACAGCTGCACGCTGCAGGAAGTGGTGCCGGTATTTGAAGAGTTTGATCTGGAAGGCAGTATTACGGCAAGGGCAGCAGGCTATGCATTTTGTGATAACGGATATCCGTTCAATGCCGTGGTATACGAATATGCGGGCATGGAGCAGTGGGCACATTCGGGATGCTATTCCCCCGGTCTGGTTGAGGTATATACTAACGGTGACGGTGAGATAAGCAATATTATACATTATCCCTACTTTGCGTACGGGTATTTTAATCAGGTTGCCACCGGGGCCCCGGATGTAGAAAGGGATCCTGCGGTATACGGGGATATGGATAAAGAGTTCCTGGGCAGCTGGATAAGTAAGGATGATGGGATAAGTACTCTGGATATATCTCAGGCCGATCCCCAGACGGGCGGGTATTATCTGGTGTTTGAAGTATACCGGCTCTGCGGGATAGAGGCTTATGCCAATATAGATATGAGTGGTGATAAGCTAAGCATTAACCAGGGCTATGTAAACGATAAGCTTCGTTTCAGCGCGACCCTCGAGCGCAAGGGTGATGAGCTGAGAGTTACCGTAACGGAGTCGGAATTTGAGCATATACCCGAAGGAACGGTAATGATATTTACGGCAGATTAAGAAGTACTATCACAGCGGACGGAGTTTTTGGGATCTTCCCAGATACTCCGTCTCCGCTTTTTCTATCACAAAGCTGCTGCAGCTGCCGCACAGAAGCTGATCATCGCTTACAGGCTTCTCACGCTTCTTCATTATGATGATAAGCAGGTTAAAAGTATATGCGATGCAAAGCGACATAAGCGCATTTGCTGCGATCTTTGAAACGGGAGAGCTTTCCGCCTCTGCTTCGGCCGCGGCTTCTGTTCCCAAGGGGACAGAACCGGTCTTTATCTCGGTATCTACCAGCAGGTAGAGCATCAGAAAACTCAGTACTGATATCAGTATATAGATCTTAATCCCACGCATCGTCATTTCCTCCCTGTCTGTCGAGCTGTTTTAAAGGACGTGTTGTAAGTATGTTATATTGCGACAGCACGGTATGCTGTGCCAGCAGATTTCCCGCCATCTGGCAGGAGAATATGGTGTAATATGCAAAGGTGCTGTAGGCGTGCTTTATACCTATGTAGTATCCCAGGATGGATGATAAGAGTATGAGGAATAAGGAACCTGACAGTATCCACCTGCTCTTGCCGGCCATATGAAATACGCGGCTGATGCACCATATTGCGGCAATGGAAAGTAAAACGGTCATAAAACCTGACAGGACCAGTGCATTAAGCATCTTCATCCCGGCAAGAGATTTGAGCAGTACCGGCAGGCATATGGCGGCGCAGATGATCGCTATCCACAGCCGGCCTTCGTTGCCTTTTTTCTGCCATTGTGCATCGGCCTCCATTTTAAGGATGTACTTATAATTCAGCCGGTCATGCTTGCTGAGATAGCCTTTATCGTAGAGGCGGTATTTGCGTATGAAAACTTCCTTTGTCATGTAGTAGAGCATGAGTACGGAGGATAATGAAAAGATATCTCCGGTAAGCATCATGGCATTGAGCGGCATCGAAGGCAGCAGGCACAGCAGTATGAAAATGGGGACGGATATAAGCAGTCCCGAAAGTATGAATTTATTTTTATCCACAGGCATATCACTGACTATACGGCCGGTCTGGCCGTTAACCACGGCATAGGCTACCCTGTCGTTCTTCCTATATGATAAGAACCAGACGGGAAAGAAGGTGGTATAAGGCATGCGCGTGCGTGCATCCAGGGTTTTTGTGAACTGATCTATCTGGGATGCGTCAAAATGCAGCGAAGGAAAATACTTTTGCAGGTGAACGGAGCGGAAGGCATTTTCCTTGCAGATGAACAGGGCATTGTCTTCGTAGACCGTATCGGCCAGATCAGGCATATCCGCATAAAATCCGCTTAAGTAGGAAGGGTTGAAGGCAACCAGCGAATTATAGTCAAAAGGAGCCAGCCGTTCACTGTAGTGATCCTCAAAGGAAGAGGAGGCATCGTAGAAGACGCCTTTATACTCCGTTGTGAGCCAGCCCCTGCATTTATATTTGTCAGTATCCAGATACAGACCGTTACGCTCTGTTTTTTCACCGTCGAGGGAGATGAAGCCGCTGACTTCCACGTCATAACCCCAGTAGGTCATGTATATACCGCGGAAACGGTCAAGATACTCAGGATCCTTAAGTTCCTTTGGAGTGAAGAAGGAATTTTTTATATGGTTAAGATATCGCTGCTTGCAGGCAGCCTTATCGATCTTAAAGGGAGCGATAAAACGCGGATAGCGCATCTTTGACATGCGTGATGAAAGCATTACGTTGGATCCGCAATAGCTGCAAAAGCCGTTTACGGACTCATCGGTCGAATAGATACTGCCGCCGCACTGCGGACAGCTGTACAGGATGACGTTCATCTGCCGGCTGTCGGAAGAGCCGTATTTTTCCTCATCGGCATAAAGTCCCGGGGAAGCGTTATCATCCGGAGACTGGGATATGCCGCAGAATGAGCAGGTTAATCTCTGTGTGGTGATATCAAAATGCAGTTCTGCTCCGCATTTGGGACATGCGATCATATTTCCCTCCTGTATCAGGTAACGATGTTTGATATTATACATCAATAATACCCGGGATGACCATACGCGGACGGTTGCTTTTTTGCTAATCTGCGTAGATTTAAGCCGGCGTTTGTGGTATGCTAATGCAATGCATCTATTATGTGTTTAAAGGTGGAAATATATTTATGGAAAAGATGAGATATCAGGTCCTGGCAACGGAAGGCAGGGCAAAGCGTGCCGTGATGGAGACGGTCCACGGCACCATACAGACTCCGGTGTTTATGAACGTGGGCACTGTGGGTGCTATCAAAGGTGCGGTATCGACGGAAGATCTGGAGCGTATAGGCACGCAGGTGGAGCTTTCCAACACCTATCATCTGCATGTGCGTCCGGGTGACGAAGTGGTCAAAGCCATGGGCGGACTGAATAAGTTCATGAGCTGGGAACGGCCGATCCTTACGGATTCCGGCGGATTTCAGGTGTTTTCACTGGCAGGCCTGCGCAAGATAAAGGAAGAGGGAGTGACCTTCCAGTCGCATATAGACGGACATAAGATCTTTATGGGACCGGAAGAGAGCATGCAGATACAGTCGAATCTGGGCTCTACCATAGCCATGGCTTTTGACGAGTGCCCGCCTGCATTGGCAGAGCGCGCTTATGTGCAGCCGTCGGTGGACAGGACTACCAGATGGCTTGAGCGCTGCATCGTTAAAATGAAGGAACTTAATGCGCGTGAGGATACCGTGAATCCTGACCAGCTGCTTTTCGGGATCAATCAGGGAGCGGTATTCGCCGATATCCGCATAGAGCACGCAAAAAGGATCAGGGAGCTTGATCTGCCGGGGTATGCGATAGGCGGGCTCGCTGTAGGTGAGAGCCACGAGCAGATGTATTATATACTGGATGAGACCGTACCTTATCTGCCTAAGGATAAGCCTGTTTACCTGATGGGAGTGGGCACACCCGCAAATATCCTGGAGGCGGTGGAGCGCGGCGTTGACTTCTTTGACTGCGTATATCCCACCAGGAACGGAAGACATGCGCACATGTATACGGGACATGGGAAGATAAACCTGATGAACGCACAGTATGAGAGGGATGACAGACCCATAGAAGAGGGCTGTAAGTGTCCGGCGTGCCAGAGGTATTCGCGCGCATATATCAGACATCTGCTTAAGGCGAAGGAAATGCTGGGCATGCGCCTTGGTGTGCTCCATAATCTTTATTTCTATAACCATCTTATGGAAGAGATACGCGATGCCCTTGATCAGGGGCGCTTTGCAGCGTATAAAAAAGAGAAGCTTTCGGCCATGCAGGGGGAATAAAATGTTATTGGGTCTTGATCGCGCAGTAAGTGCGCGATCCGGCTGTTAAGGGGAACAAAAAATACTCTTGCGGCAGGGCTTTTTTTTGTGTATTATTAGAAACGATATTTTAAAACCAAAACAGGGAGGAACATAAAATGAATATCTTATCAATGTTATTGACTGACGGTGCCGCTGCTGCGGGAAGCGCTCAGGCAGGTGCAGCGGGCGGACTGGGACTTTCCTATATCATATCCATAGTGGCAATGATCGCTATTTTCTATTTCCTGCTTCTGCGTCCCCAGAAAAAGGAGCAGAAGAGAATGCAGGAGATGCTCAAGGAGATGGAAGTGGGCGATGTGGTCGTGACCACCAGCGGCTTCTACGGCGTTCTTATCGATATCACCGAGGATGACGTTATCGTAGAATTCGGAAGCAACAAAAACTGCCGCATCCCCATGAGAAAGAGCGCTATAGCTCAGGTTGAAAAAGCAGAGAAATAAGTAGAGTACTTAATGAGGACAAGCCGAAGTTCATTAAAAAGGAGCATAAAAACATGACACTTAATATCACCTGTATACCCGGTGACGGCATAGGTCCCGAAATAGTGGGCCAGGCCAAAAGGGTACTTGAAAAGGTGGCTGAAGTATACGGCCACGAAATGAAATTCACGGATATTTTAATGGGAGGCGCATCCATCGATGCCTGCGGTGAGCCGCTGACAGATGAGGCTATCGCTACCGCAAAGGCAGCGGATGCCGTGCTTATGGGCTCCATAGGCGGAGACACCAACACTTCACCCTGGTATAAGCTGCCCCCGGAAAAGAGACCCGAGGCAGGCCTTCTTAAGATAAGAAAGGCACTCAATCTGTTTGCAAATCTGCGCCCCGCCGTACTCTATCCCGAGCTGCGCGGAGCCTGCCCCTTAAAGGAAGAGATATCAGTCAAAGGCTTTGATATGCTGATTATGCGTGAGCTTACCGGCGGTCTGTATTTCGGTGAGAGAAAGACCGTTGAAGAAAACGGCATGAAGAAAGCCATCGATACCCTTACCTATACTGAGGCTGAGATACGCCGTATAGCAATAAAGGGCTTTGAGATAGCGATGAAGCGCCGTAAGAAGGTGACCAGCGTTGATAAGGCAAACGTGCTGGATTCCTCCAGACTTTGGAGAGCCGTTGTCAACGAAGTGGCAAAGAACTACCCGGAAGTTACGGTTGAGCATATGCTGGTAGATAACTGCGCAATGCAGCTGGTGCGTGATCCTTCACAGTTTGATGTGATACTTACCGAGAACATGTTCGGCGATATCTTATCGGATGAGGCCAGCATGGTAACAGGTTCGATAGGAATGCTTGCCAGCGCATCGCTTAATGATACGAAGTTCGGACTCTACGAGCCCAGCCATGGATCGGCGCCCGATATAGCAGGCAAGGATATTGCCAATCCTATTGCAACTATCCTTTCCGCATCCATGATGCTGCGTTATTCCTTCGATCTGGATAAGGAAGCCGATGCCATCGATGCAGCAGTGGATAAGGTACTTAAGGAAGGCTTCCGCACGGGAGATATCTTCAGCGAAGGCTGCACTAAGGTGGGCTGCACGGAGATGGGCAGTCTGATAGCAGAGCGTATAGCTTGATGAAGAAATTTCTTTTGGACGCAAAATGGGATCTGCTTAAGTTTTTATTGCTATGTATTGCCATTATCATAGGCATAAAGAAAGATAAGAAAAGAAAAGGAGACGGTTAAAATGAGAAGCGACAGTGTTAAATGCGGAACCGCGCAGGCGCCTCACAGGAGTCTGTTCAATGCTTTAGGTTTTACAAAGGAAGAGAGACAGCGGCCCATGATAGGTATCGTATCTTCCTTTAATGAGATAGTACCCGGCCATATGAACCTGGATAAGATCACAGAGGCTGTGAAGATGGGTGTGGCTATGGCAGGCGGCATGCCTGTTGTATTCCCGGCCATTGCTGTATGTGACGGTATCGCGATGGGACATATAGGAATGAAGTACTCGCTGGTAACGCGTGATCTGATCGCTGATTCTACCGAGTGTATGGCTATGGCACACGGTTTTGACGGTCTGGTAATGATCCCCAACTGTGATAAGAATGTGCCCGGACTGTTAATGGCAGCAGCACGTGTAAATATCCCTACGATCTTTGTGAGCGGCGGCCCCATGCTGGCCGGCCATGTAAAGGGACGCAAGCGCAGCTTATCATCAATGTTCGAAGCTGTAGGTGAGCTGGCTGCCGGAAAGATCACTGAAGAGGATCTTGAAGAGTTTGAAGAGAAGGTATGTCCTTCCTGCGGTTCATGTTCGGGTATGTATACGGCCAATTCAATGAACTGCCTTACCGAAGCTCTTGGCATGGGGCTTAAGGGCAACGGTACCATTCCGGCTGTTTATTCAGAGCGTATCCGTCTGGCAAAGCATGCCGGAATGAAGATAATGGAACTGGTAGAGAAGAATATAAGACCCCGCGATATCATGACAGAGAAGGCATTCATGAACGCACTTACCGTAGATATGGCGCTGGGCTGCTCCACCAATTCCATGCTGCATCTGCCTGCTATAGCGCATGAGGCAGGTGTGGAACTTAACCTTGATATAGCAAATGAGCTTTCCGCAAAGACCCCCAACCTGTGCCATTTAGCACCTGCAGGCCCTACCTATATGGAGGATCTGAACGAGGCCGGCGGCGTATATGCGGTTATGAATGAGCTTTGCAAGAAAGACTTATTATATACAGATCTGATCACCGTAAGCGGCAAGACCGTTGCGGAGAATATAAAGGGCTGCGTGAATCTGGATCCCGAAGTCATCAGACCCGTAGAGAATCCTTACAGCCCTACCGGCGGCATAGCAGTGCTCAAGGGCAACCTGGCTCCGGATAGTGGCGTTGTAAAGAGAAGCGCCGTTGTACCCGAGATGATGGTGCATGAAGGACCTGCAAGAGTATTCGACTGCGAAGAAGATGCTATAGCAGCCATCAAGGGCGGTAAGATAGTAGCCGGTGACGTGGTCGTGATCCGTTATGAAGGCCCTAAGGGCGGCCCCGGCATGAGAGAGATGCTCAATCCTACATCTGCTATTGCAGGTATGGGACTCGGTTCATCCGTAGCACTTATAACCGACGGACGTTTCTCGGGCGCAAGCCGCGGTGCATCCATAGGACATGTATCTCCTGAGGCCGCTGTAGGCGGACCTATCGCGCTTGTTGAGGAAGGCGATATCATTTCCATCGATATACCTAACAATAAGCTCGAGATGAAGGTTTCCGATGAGGAACTGGCAGCCAGACGCGCAAAGTGGCAGCCTAAGGAGCAGCATCTTACCGGTTATCTGGCACGCTACCGCGAGCTGGTAACATCCGGTAATCAGGGCGCGATACTTAAGGTACCCGGCAAAGCCTGACAATGTGATCCTAAAAAGGATCTTACAATAAGAATATCAATAAGGAGAGTAAACTCATGGCAGCAAAAAAGACTAAAACTGCTTCGGCAGCAGTTCAGGAGCTTTCGGGTTCCCAGATAGTTATAGAGTGTCTTAAGGAGCAGGGTGTGGATACCGTATTCGGTTATCCCGGAGGAACTATCCTTAATATCTACGACGAGCTTTATCGTCATGCGGATGAGATCAATCATGTGCTGACCAGTCATGAGCAGGGCGCTGCCCATGCGGCAGACGGTTATGCGCGCGCTACCGGCAAGGTGGGCGTATGTATGGCTACATCCGGCCCCGGAGCGACCAACCTGGTAACCGGTATCGCTACGGCTCATATGGACAGCGTACCTTTAGTGGCTATCACCTGTAATGTTACCCTTCCATGGCTTGGCAAGGATACCTTCCAGGAGGTGGATATCGCAGGCGTGACCATGCCCATCACCAAGCACAGCTTTATGGTAAAGGATGTCAATGTGCTGGCAGATACCATACGCAAGGCTTTTGCGATCGCAAGAAGCGGGCGTCCCGGTCCTGTGCTGGTCGATATAACCAAGGATGTTACTGCTGCAAAATGCGCTTATAAGAAAGCAAAGCCTTCAACTCTTAAGCTTGAAAAACGTTATACGGATGAGGATATCGATAAGGCCATAGAGCTTATAAAAGCCTCCGAGCGTCCTTTCATATATGTGGGCGGCGGCGCGATAATATCCGGTGCTACAAAGGAAGTGGCAGAATTTGCAAAGAAGCTGGACGCACCTGTATGCGACAGTCTTATGGGAAAGGGAGCTTACGACGGCACTGCAGATAATTATACCGGTATGATAGGCATGCACGGTACCAAGACCACCAATATAGGCGTGAGCAAATGTGATCTGCTCATCGCTCTTGGAGCACGTTTTTCCGACCGTGTGGTCTCTAATCCCAAGACCTTTGCGCCCAAGGCAAAGATACTGCATATCGATATAGATGCTGCGGAGATAAATAAGAATGTACGCACCGCGGCTTCTGTAGTAGGCGATCTTAAGGAAGTGCTCACGATCATCAATAAAAAGCTTACAAAGCAGGATCACAGGGAATGGATGGATAAGATCAAGGAGATGAAAGAAAAGATGCCCCTTACCTATCCTCATTCACGTCTTACCTGCCCCTATGTGATAGAGACCCTTTATGATGTGACCAAAGGCAAGGCGGTTATCACTACCGATGTGGGACAGCATCAGATATGGGCTGCACAGTTCTACAAATATACCGAGCCCAGGACCTTCTTATCAAGCGGCGGCCTGGGAACCATGGGTTATGGCCTGGGGGCCTGCATAGGCGCAAAGTACGGCCGTCCCGATAAGATCTGTGTTAATATCGCCGGTGACGGATGCTTCAGAATGAACATGCAGGAGCTGGCTACGGCATCACGTTATCAGGTGCCCATCATAGAGATAATCATCAATAACCATGTGCTGGGTATGGTTAGACAGTGGCAGACCCTTTTCTACGGGCAGCGTTATTCGCAGACCGTTCTGGAAGATAAGGTCGATTATGTTAAGGTTGCGGAAGCGCTTGGCTGTACGGCTTACCGTGTTACCCAGAAAGAAGAGCTGGCGGATGTGCTCAAGAAAGCCATCAAGGCTAAGGGGCCTGTAGTTATCGACTGCGTCATCAAAGAAGATGATAAGGTTTATCCCATGGTTCCCGGCGGACAGCCTCTGGAAGCTGTGTTTGATGCAGATGATCTTAAGGCCAGACAGGGCTGATAGAAATTATATATACTGTAAACGATGCCCGGCTGTTTAGCGGGCATCGCTTTGTATTGAGGCAAAAGAGCCGGAAGGAGCATGAGAAAGGATATGGCAGAAGACGAGAGAATAGAATCCATATTGGCACATCTGGATAAAGAGGTGGCTTCGGGGACCATGCGCATGAGCGTAGAGGTGGATGAGCAGCGCGAAGGAGAGCCGCTGGTGTCACACAGAGGCAGCAGGATCTACGGAGATGACGCCAGCCGCATCGTGGCCAAGCTGGACATGTATTCCGATCTGACACTTAAGAAGGATGATGAAGAGACATGATAAAGATTAAGGAGCTGTTAAAACGCCTGGATAAGGAATATGGAACAGAGCTCTTTTGCTATCTTGAACACGAAGAGGCCTGGCAGCTTTTGATCGCCACCATCTTAAGTGCACAGTGTACCGATGCAAGAGTCAATCTGGTCACCAAAGATCTGTTTAAAAAATATCCGTCTGTGGAGGCGTTCGCACAGGCGGATATTAAAGAGCTGGAAGAGGATATACACTCTACCGGCTTTTATCATAACAAGGCAAAGAATATCATTGCATGCTGTAAAAAGCTTATAGCCGAATATGACGGGGAAGTGCCTTCGGATATAGACAAGCTGGTAACACTGCCGGGAGTGGGCAGAAAGACAGCCAATGTGATACGCGGAAATATCTACCGTATCCCCAGCATAGTTGTGGATACGCATGTCGGGCGCCTGGCCAGACGATTTGGACTTAGCGAAAATACCGATCCCGAAAAAGTCGAATATGACTTGATGAAGAAGCTGCCGAAGGATCACTGGATACTATGCAATATTCAGTTCATAGCGCTGGGACGCAGCTTTTGCACGGCCAGATCGCCCAAATGCAGGGAGTGCTTTCTGAAGGATATATGTCCTTCTAAAGAATGACTATCCCGCGGCGGTATTCGGAAACGAAGCCGCTTTTTTTCTTGGAATGGTAGCTGTATAATTCCGACGCAGAGATGTCAGTAGCCAGAACAGACAGCAGGTTGCTGTCCAACAGTTTATCCGAGTCGGCCAGTTTGGAAAGCAGCGGGCGTTTGGCTGAGCGTTTGATCAGGCTAAGTATGCCTGCGTCTTTCTTAAGCCCAAGTATCCTCAGCCAGGGGCAATAGTCGTAGTATTGCGAAAGCAGATCGACATCGCTTTTCTTAATGCCCAGCAGGATATGTAAAAGCGCGCGGCTTAAATGGCTGTAGCTGATATCCTTTGATTTAAGGCTGTTTATAAAGGCTGTGAAGGAAGAAAATCCTTCAAGCTTTGATATTATCTTATCTGACAGATCGTCAAAAACATCGAAAAATCCGGCATATCCTGCCGGCCTGTTTTGGAGCAGCACGGTAAAGAGGGCGTCCGAATAGGCATCTGCAGTTAAGAGCTGCCTGCTTGATATATACCCGGAGAGTATATCGCAGGCGTATTCCGGCATGTATGCGGAGATCATATTGCCTGCGGAGTCTGCATCGCCGGTGGAGAGCATCTGCCTCAGGGCGCTTGCAGAAGCATAGGTATCACTTGCCATAGTTTCGTTATGCGGAGTCCCTATCCTTGGGATCGTCAACGGGATAATATCTGATCCGAAATATTCAAGGGCCTTTAGATATTCAACGGCAAGCAGATCGTTGGGGGACAGGCGCAGCTCATTAGGTGTAAAGTGCCCGTCATGGATCCCTGTGGCGGAGCTTAAGCCGGATAACGTTTCATCTGAGATAGCTTTATCGGCTGCGGTATTTCCAAAAGCAAGCTCCTTTAGGATATCTATACTGCCGCACTCACTGCCGAATAAAAGTGCGTCTACACAGGCGCAGCTTAAGAGAGCGGACACGGCTCCCCGGGCGAAATACTGCGCGCTGCCGGTAGCATATACCATCGGCAGTTCCAGCACCAGATCGGCACCTGCACACAGTGCAGCCTTAGCCCTGGCATACTTATCGATGATGGCCGGCTCACCGCGCTGTACATGGTCACCGCTCATAACTACAACGAGCTGATCTGCACAGTATACTTCGCGCGCGGCTTTCATGATATATTCATGCCCCGTATGGAAGGGGTTAAATTCTGCGATGATACCTATAGTTTTCATGAAGATCATTTTATCATAACTTCCTATGTTTGTGAGCAGAAGTTTTTGGGGAACGGGATTATATCAGATAAAAAACATTGACACTGCGTAAGCAGGGTGTTATTATCATAGCAGACATAGAAAGTCTATATTTATTGCACATATTTGCACAATGAAACGCCGGAGAGTTGCAGCTCTCCGGCGTTTCTGGTCGTTTGGGCGAGGTGACTTATTCCATATGAATTAAATGTAAACGATCTTTCGGAGGCATTCCAACCTCCCGCTCAGATGTTATGTTCATGTCCCTTATGGATGGGATAGATTATTGCCGGCAGCTAATGATCAGTTTTTTGTGGCATCCTTCATTAAAGTATGCTATCATGCTCGATGGAAGGCCTATGTAAGTGGGGAAACGGCATAAAATGCCACATACAAAAAACTATAAAAATGAAAGGCGGTAAGGAAAATGAGCAAGGGAATGTTTTCTGATGTACATGACATGCTGCAGGGGGATAAGTGGACTTATGACAGCGGCTTTTATGCGAATGACGGTAACAGCGATCTGTTCATCTGCTTTTTCTATTCGGATGATGGGGAGCAGATGGCGTATCTTAACAACGGAAGTGAAGAAGCAATAGCAGATTATGAAGTTACCGAGGATGAGCTGGATGACGGTACGCCCCTTATGCTGATAAGAGTAGGGGAGCTGGTATTAGGCTACATGAATGACGGTACCGACTGGTATATCATCGATAAGGACGCTAATGTGGCTGTGGCTGCAGAGCTTACCGAGGAAGAGGCAGAATTCATATTTGACGCAGTACAGGATTGAGTAGTACAGAGCTGAGCTGTACGGGATAAAGCAGTAAGGAACAGGCTATTAAGGAGAGCAGTACTATGAAAAACAAACATATTAAAAACAGGATCATCTCATAAATCATGACGCTGGTCATGATAGCAGGAGAATTGCAGCTGCCGCAGCTTTCGCTGAGGGCAGCTGCTTATGATATATTGGAGGCCGGTACCTGCGGGGAGAATGCCACATATTCCATAGACGGTTCGATCCTGACCATATGACCTATGCCGATAACGTAGAGAAAGGCAAGGCAACAATTATCCTTACCGCAAAGGAAGACAGTAAATACAGCGGTATGTGTTCGGGAAGCTTCAAGATCGTTAAGCGTAAAGTGAAATAAGCTTGAATGCAAATTCTTGCTAAATATGATATACTGCCCCTTGGGGCAGTATATTTTTTCGTACAAAAAGTATCTTAATGTGCGGACGTGCACGGAAAGGAAATATTATGTTCAAAAAGGGAATGATCAGATTCAGAAGAAAGATGGCGGCAGTCCTGGCGGCGGCTATGCTCTTTTCAAGCTATCCGGTCCCGGCCTATGCGGCAGGAGGCCCGGATGGGGCGATGGAGTACCTTGTCGGGGAAGAAGGGCAGACAGATGGGCTTGTTTCCGCAGATGAGGCGGATAGTGTTTCAGAATATGGACCGGATACCGTTTCTGCGGATGAGACAGATACAGTTTCAGAAGATGAGGCAGGTACCGTTTCAACAGATGAGGTGGAAACAGATTCAGAAGATGAGCCGGATACCGTTTCCGGAGATGAAGCTGCAGTTATTTCTGCAGGTGAAATACTGCCTGTATTAACTGATGATACAGAACTCCTTGGCAGTGTGCCCGAACAAAATAGCGAAGAGCCTTCAGAGCTGTATTTTGATGAGTTTTCTTATCCGAATGTACGTGACTCCGTGCAGGACGCAAACGAAAAAAAACAGAACATCTGTAGAGTTTCTTATTTTATAGACGGCGCTGTCAATTATAACGGATTCACTATATATGATAGTATCCCTATAGATTATGAACCTAATAAAACTGACAGCATGAATAAAATAAAGATCTATCAAGGAACTTCTGAAGAAGCTGTCCCGGTTTTACCGGTAAGCAAAAATGCAACAGATGCATATCTTCGTTTTAATGATGCAACCCCTTTTGAGCATACTTATATCAGTTTTCAGACTGTAGCATGTTCTGATGTGGTTGTAGTTGCAAAATTTGATAAGCATTATTTTCCGGAAAGTGATCCTAAAGCAGATTATAAAGTATATCTGAAGGACGATGATGATATTATCCGGGAAGCAGTTATCCCTGTATCGAAGGATCCGGATGTATATAAACCTTCAACTGTGGTATTTAAGACTGAAGCAGGGAAAACGTACAAAATCAGTGCTGACAGGGGCGTTGCGATTTATTTCGTAAAGGTTTTGCCATCGGAGGCGTGGGATTACTGGGATTTTAGGAGTGCTCCAGAAGAAGATGAGTATGTAAATACGCTCTATGAAGATATACCCAATAAAATAGTATATTTATGCGGCCGGATCAGTGAGATATCAGGCACAACAGCATATATTTACGGATTGATATTTGATACTACGACGGCAGAATCCAAAATAAATGATCCTTATAAAAACGGAATAAAATTATGCGATGCTTCTGTTTATGTCCCTGTACGTGAGAACAGATTTTTAAAAATCAATGCTGATATGCTTAATATCGAGGTAAATGGTGATTGCAGAAAGGGAAATTTTTCGACTCTGTGCAATTTCGATACTTTTATGAGTACGGATGAAGGTTCTGACAGGCCAGGGTATACTAAGATATGGGGGGATTGTGTTTTTTTTGGAAGTGGAACACAATTAAATAACATACGATTTGATGATGCTTCAACATATACCGTAAGCTTTAAAAATGGCAGTGAAACGGTTTATGAGGTAGAAGTTCCTGAGAATCATCAAATTCCCAGTCTTGAAACCAAAACTGCCATGGGAAAACTTACTGTTCCTGAGGGCAAAGTGTTTACATGGTGGTCTGAGACAGAAAACGGCGACCCGTATAATCTTACAAATCTTGCGGTTACCGGAAATAAGGCTCTGTATCCGGTGTTTAAGGATGCTGTTCCCGGGGAATTCTCAGTAGGGAATATAAACAATGAGGATCTTGTATATACATTGTTTCATGACGAATGGAAATATTTTTTGAAAGATGCTTCCCTCAGTTATAACGGATTTATATTATATGATAAAACACCAGGACATTATACCGCTGGATATGCTGATAGCGCTAACAGAATAAGGATACACAAAAGTTCCACTCCTGATAGTATCTGTATAGCATCAGCAGGTATTTCAGCGTGTGACGGATACTTATATTCCGGTGGCGGCGATCCCGAATTGCAGTATTTCAGTATAAAAACCACAGAAGATAGTGAAGTGGCTGTAGTTGTAAAAAGACATTATGAAGATCTTATCTTTATGGAAGAGGGAGGAGATGCTCCGGAAGCAGCAGTGCTCAGCCCCGGGAAGGCCAGATCAGATAAAAATTCGGTGGTGATCTTTAAAGCCCAAGCTGACAAGACTTATCAGCTTACATTTGAGGATAACTATATTTATTTTATAAAAGTTATGCCCGTATCTCAGACTACAGCCTGGGATCTTACATCTGAGGATATACTGGGTGTATTGGGGGAAGAGGTGAGCGGTTCTGCAGTGTATATCGACGGCCTGTATGTTGATACCACGGAAGAAGGGGCGAAAATCCAAAAGTACGATGATACGTCCGATCGTATGGCTAAAGGGCTGAAGCTTGAACAGGGGACGGTGATCTATGTACCTATCCATGATAAAAACGGCATACGTATAAATGTACCAAACGGTTATGCGAATATCCTTGTAAACGGAAAGGCTATGACGGCAGCGGAAGAATTATTAGCATGCTCCGATACCGCTTCGGGAAAGCCCGGCTATATTAAGATAGAGGCGAAGAACGGTGCGGCTGATCTGAAAAAGATCGAGCTTACAGATATCTGCAAGGTATCCTTTAATGTGGCCGGCACGGATATTCATGAAGTGATCGTTTCCCAGAATGCGGTATTAAGCAGTGCAGATCTACAGGCTGCTGAGGATAAGCTTACCGCACCTGCAGGTAAAGAGTTCTATGGCTGGTATGAAGATCCCGACTGTACGGGAGATGCTTTTGATATCAATATAGCGGTAACCGAGGATATCACTCTATACGGCAGGTGGAAAGACAAATTAGATAATGATAGCGTAAGTGTGGATGAACTGACCTATAGCGGCAGTGAACAGTATCCTGATGTATATTTTGTTACGGATGACAGCACGAAAAAACTTATAAAGGATACCGATTATACCATCAGCTTTACTATAATGCCGCTGCATACCGGTACCTATCAAGCGGTCATCACGGGTATCGGTAACTATATCGGTGATATAAGCGCTCCGGTAACGGTAGTGCCCAAGGCAGTAACGGTCAGCGCAGATGATGTTACAAAGACCTTTGGTGATGATGACCCTGAGCTGACATATAAAGCTTACGGTTTATGCGGCATGGATACGTTAGCCGATGTGGTATTAAGCCGTGTGCAGGGTGAAAATGTTGGTGAATACACCATAAACGTGAGCGTAACGGCTGCTTCGAATCCCGATTACAGCGTTACGGTAAAGACGGGTACATTTAAGATACAGCCCAGTTCAGCCAAAGTGACTGTAACGGTTACCGGACATAATGAAAGCTTTACCTATGACGGTACGGCACACACTATGTCGGGAACGCAGACAGCGGTTCAGGGTGATCAGCTTTTTGATATGTCCTGTGACAATGCTTCCTATTCTCTGGCAAATATTTCTTTTAACGGCATTGCTGTTCCCTCAAAGACAGACGCAGGAAATTATGCTTTGGGCTTAAAGGCAGAACTGTTCAGCAATACCGATGCAAACTACTCAAATGTGGAATTTATTGTGACAGACGGATATCTTAAGATAGATCCTAAGGCTGTTACGATAAAAGCAGAGAATAAGAGCAAGACCTATGGTACAGCGGATCCTGTATTTACTGCTTCGGTGAACGGCCTTATCGGTAACGATACTGTTGCATATACGCTTTCCCGTGAGGAAGGTGAGAATGTTGGTAATTATGTGATAATTCCTTCGGCTGAGGCGCTGCAGGGTAATTACAGCGTAAGCTGCAATACAGGCGTATTTACCATAAATAAAGCACAGGCCACGGTAACTAAAGCTCCTCAGGCAAAAACAGGACTTATTTACAGCGGTGCCGGTCAGGAACTGATAAATGCAGCTGAGGCTTCCGGGGGCACTATCAAATATTCAGTAAACGGAGGAGCTTATATTGAAGCTATACCCGAAGGTCTGAATGCCGGCAGCTACAGCATTTCATATAAAGTATTTGGGGATAGTAACTATGAGGAGAGTGAAGCAGGCGGGCCCGTTAATGTGACCATAGCTAGGGCCGCTGCCGTTGTTTCTGCTAATGACGCGGTTAAGGCTTATGGTGCAGCGGATCCTTCGTATACCGCAACAGTGAGCGGAACTTTCGGAAGTGATGTATTAAGCTATACCTTCAGTCGCGAGGAGGGTGAAAACGTCGGCAGGTATGTAATAACTCCTGCAGGGGCTGCAGAGCAGGGCAATTATACCGTGACTTATAAATCGGGTATACTGACCATAGATGCTTATGCTTTCACGCCTGAAGTGACACTTTCCCAAAACAGTTATACTTATGACGGTACCGAGAAGAAGCCTGCTGTTACCGTAAAGAACGGCAGCAACGAAATTGCTTCTTCTGCGTATACCGTGAAATATGCAAATAATACCAATGCGGGAACCGCGGATGTGACAGTAAGCGCAAACAGCGGCGGCAATTACAGCTTTGATGAAGTGACAGTTCATTTTACTATCAATAAAGCACCAATAAATCCTGTAGTAGCTATGGCAGACTTTGCCCAGGGCTCCGAAGCAGGCACTCCTGTAGTTACCGGTAATCCCGGAAACGGCGCAGTTACCTTCCTTTATAAGGTAAAGGATGCTGCTGACAGTACCTATACTGATACGATACCTTCAACCGAAGGCAGCTACACAATAAGTGCAAATATAGCTGAAACGGATAATTACCTGGGAGGCTATGCAACGGCAGACTTTAACATCTTAAAGCCGGCGGCTGCAGTGACCACCGCACCTGTTGCAAACAGCCTGACCTATAACGGCAGTGCACAGGCACTTGTAAGCGTAGGCGCAGCTACAGGCGGTACCATAAAGTATGCCAAGGGAAGCAGCGAAGCACCGGCTGAGAGCTTTTCTGAGAGCATACCCACAGAGATAAATGCCGGTACCTATTATGTATGGTATAAGGCATTCGGCGATGAAAACCATACCGACAGTGCCATGGGCAGTGTGATGGTAGTGATAAGCAAAGCATCACAGGCTGCACCTGAAGCTCCCACAAAGAAGAGCTCAACTACCAGCAGCATCACACTGACAGCATATAACGGTTATGAGTACTGCTTAAGCGGCCATTCATGGCAGAGCAGCAATACCTTCAGCGGACTCAATGCAGATACAGAGTATACTTTCTTCCAGAGGATAAGCGGGGATGCAAACCATGAGGCTTCACCTGCAAGTGCAGCTGCGACCTTCAGGACTGATGCGCTTCCTACAGAGGATAAGTCTACGCCCACTGATAAGGTGAGCCCTACACCTTCGGAGAATGTAACTCCTACACCCTCTGAAAATGCAACACCCACACCTACGGGAGAAGCGGATCCTACACCCACAGGTGAGGACACACCTACTCCTACTGTGACAGTAACACCTACACCTACTGCAGGGCCTGTACCTACCTATGCACCTTCACCTACGCCTACTCCGGTCATAGAGGAAGCGGCAGAGATGAAGTTCGTATTTGAAGATGATACGGATAACTTCAGTACGGAATATACAGGCAGTGAGATAGAGCCTGTGATAAAGGGTTATTGCGGAAGCAGGCTTTTGACCAATGGCGTGGATTACAGTGTAAACTACGGCAAGAACATAAATGCCGGTAAGGTAGACGTTACTGTAAAAGGAAAGAACGGCTACAGCGGTACTTATAAGTTAAGCTTCATCATAGAGCCCAAGCAGATAGCCGATGAGAGCGGTTTGCCTGCGGAAGGCATAGTGGTGAGCGGCCTTACAGTGCAGGGAGACAAGGCAGTTAAACCTGTTATCATCTATAACGGAACGGAGATAAAGAAAGGCATTAACGCTAAAATATCAAAGGCGTCAGATGGTACGGAAACAGTAAGCTTTACCGCAAAGGGCGGTAATTTTGCAGGAGAGATAAAGGATCTGCCCGTTAACCGCATAAAGGATAAGGAAGAGTTTGCAAAGACCGCTATCAAGGTAGCGCTAGGCACGGTGAGCCGTGTATATGACGGAACACCACAGCTTTTAGGTGCTGGTGATCTTACGGTGACCGATCAGGCCGGAAATAAGCTTACGGAAGGTAAAGATTATGCAGTAAGCTATTCTGCAGATGTTATCAATGCAGGTACCGTAAATGTGCAGGTAACGGGTATAGGCAGCTATACAGGAAGCACAGCCTTAAGCTATAAGATAGCTCCTGCTATAGATGCAGCCATAACTGTACAGCTCATACCTGAGGAAGGCATGCCTGAGGGCAGCTATTCATACTCAAAGAATAAGGTAACGCCTGCGGTCTTTGTTACGGCATCACAGTCAGGTATTACCAGAGTGCTTTCCGAAGGTATCGATTATACCCTTAGGTACAGTAATAACGCAAAAGCAGAAGCTACCGGTAAGATCAAGTTCAGCTTCATCGGTAACTATAAGGGCGCTACCACACCGGAGGTAAGCTTTACTATAGTAAAGGCTTCGCTTGGTACGGCTGAGATATTTGTCGGCGATATGCTTTATAAGAAGGCCGGAAAGTATAGGGCTAAGCCTGTAGTTACAGTAAACGGCGAAGTGGTTGCTTCTTCCGAATATACTGTAAGCTATTCAATAAGCGGCAATGATATGCCTAAAAAGCTTAAGCTGGAGGAAGGCGAGAATGAGAAGCTCATCACCGTGACAGTAAAGAGTAAAGGCAGGAGCTTTACAGACGGTACCAAAGAGCTGAGCACCACCTACAGGGTATACAGGGATACAAAGACCGATATATCCAAGGCAAAGATTAGCCTGGTAGTAAAAGATGGGACAAAGAAGCTTAAGAATGTGGCCTATACCGGTTCTCCCGTTACCTTCGATCCTGCGAATGCATTCCGCCAGGGCGATATAAAGGTGAAGATCGGGAAAACCGTGCTTACCGGAGCGGAGGTCTTTAAGTACTTTGATGTAAGCTATGCTGACAATGTAAAGAAGGGCAAAAAGGCTACGATGATCATTACGGCCAAGGAAGACAGTCCTTACAGCGGCATGGCTTCAGGAAAGTTTAAGATCGTTGCGAGAAAAGTGAAGTAAGGCGCCGGGAAAAAAGTCATTGACGCGGCAGAAAAAGGGGTATATTATCTTATTTATCTGTTTTTAGCAAATAGTAAATAATTATGGAGGAAAGAGTTATGAGCAGAGTGTACAATTTTTCAGCGGGACCGGCTGTGCTGCCCGAGGAAGTACTGAAGGAAGCAGCAGATGAAATGCTGGACTATCGCGGATGCGGTATGTCAGTCATGGAAATGAGTCACCGATCTAAGGTTTATGATGACATCATTAAGACCGCGGAGGCTGACCTGCGCTCCCTCCTTTCAATACCCGATGATTACGAAGTAATGTTCCTGCAGGGTGGTGCGAGCCAGCAGTTCGCAATGATCCCCATGAACCTTATGAAGAACAAGGTAGCAGATTACATCGTTACCGGTCAGTGGGCAAAGAAGGCATATCAGGAGGCACAGATCTACGGTAAGGCTAACAAGATCGCATCTTCAGAGGATAAGACCTTCTCTTATATCCCTGATTGCTCAGATCTGCCTATCAGCCCTGATGCTGACTATGTGTATATCTGTGAGAACAATACAATATACGGAACCAAGTTTAAGAAGCTTCCCAATACCAAGGGAAAGACTCTTGTTTCCGATGTAAGTTCCTGCTTCTTAAGCGAGCCTATGGATGTGACTAAGTACGGTCTGGTATACGGCGGCGTTCAGAAGAACATCGGACCTGCAGGCGTGGTTATCGTTATCATGAAGAAAGAGCTGATCACCGAGGATGTACTTCCCGGAACACCTACCATGTTAAGATACAAGATCCACGCAGACGCAAAGTCACTTTACAATACCCCTCCCGCATACGGCATCTATATCTGCGGTAAGGTATTCAAGTGGATCCAGAAGATGGGCGGACTTGAGGCTATGAAGCAGCGCAACGAGGAGAAGGCTAAGATCCTTTATGATTTCCTTGATGAGAGCAGCCTGTTCAAGGGCACCGTTGTTAAGGAAGACCGTTCACTCATGAACGTACCTTTCATCACCGGTAACGAAGAGCTGGATGCCAAGTTCGTTAAAGAATCCAAGGCAGCAGGCCTTGAGAACCTTAAGGGCCACAGAAGCGTAGGCGGCATGAGAGCTTCCATTTACAACGCTATGCCTATCGAGGGCGTTAAGGCTCTGGTTGAGTTCATGAAGAAGTTTGAAGTAGAGAATAAGTAAAGGAGTGTGACTTAAAATGGCTTTTAAATATCATTGCTTAAATCCTATCGCAGCATGCGGTCTGGATAATTTTACAGCTGATTATGCTAAGACAGATGATGTTAACGAGGCTGATGCCATACTGGTAAGAAGTGCCGTAATGCATGAGATGGAGCTGCCTGCAGCACTTAAGGCTGTAGCACGTGCAGGCGCAGGCGTTAACAACATCCCTCTTGATAAATGTGCAGAGCAGGGTATCGTGGTATTCAATACCCCCGGCGCAAATGCAAATGCAGTTAAGGAACTGGTTTTTGCCGGTATGCTGCTTGCAGCACGTGATATCGTAGGCGGTATCGAGTGGGCAAAGAGCGATGCAGCAGATGAGAATATCGCAAAGACCGCTGAGAAGGAAAAGAAGAAATTCGCAGGTACCGAGATCGCAGGCAAGAAGCTTGGTATCATCGGTCTGGGCGCTATAGGTGTGCTGGTTGCAAATGCTGCAAAGCATATGGGCATGGAAGTATACGGTTACGATCCTTATCTTTCCATCAACGCAGCATGGAACTTAAGCCGCGATGTTAAGCACGTTACCGATGTTAACGATATCTACCGTGAGTGCGATTACATCACCATTCATGTGCCCCTGCTTGACAGCACCAAGGGCATGATCGGCAAGGATGCTATCGCTCTTATGAAGGACGGTGTAATAATCATCAACCTTGCACGTGATCTTCTGTGCGATGAGCCTGCTATCCTTGAGGGCATCAAGGCAGGCAAGATCCGCAAGTATGTATCCGACTTTGCCAACCCTACCACTGCAGGTCAGGAAGGTGTTATCCTTATGCCTCACCTGGGGGCATCCACAGAGGAAGCAGAGGACAACTGCGCTGTTATGGCAGTACAGGAAGTACGCGATTTCTTAGAGAACGGTAACATAAGGAATTCCGTAAACTATCCCAATGCAGATATGGGCGTATGCCAGACTGCAGGCCGTGTAGCTATCTGCCATAAGAATGTTGCAAACATGATCACCAAGTTCACCGGTGTATTCGGTGAGGTGGGCATCAATATCGATAACATGACCAACAAGTCCAAGGGTGATTATGCATATACCATGATAGATACAGATTCTGCGATCACCGACGAGCTTCTTAAGAAACTCGAGGGCATCGAGGGCGTTATCAGGGTAAGAGTGGTGAAATAAGATGACTAAAGAAGATGCAGCTTTCTTAGAGCGCATAAACAATTACGCAGATGAGGTGCTCGACGGCATAGATCCTCAGAAGACACAGGTAGGCTTTATGCTTGAAAAGCTTAAGCCGGTGATGGAGGAGATAGCCTCCGAAAGCGGCGAGAGCGTAGAGAGCGTATTCATCCGCTATATGGATCTGGCAAGCGAGCGCAGCGTAGAGCTGGAGCGCAAGTTCCAGAGCACCATGGGAAACATGAATTCCTATGGGGACATAATGAGCTGAAAGCTTTATTAAACGATCAGGCCCGGAATGTATATCATTCCGGGTTTTTTTGTGCGGAGAGGGGACGGGTACAGAGAACCGTCCCCTGTACCCATCCGGGCTTGACATTAATTTCGTTCTGCTGTAACATTCAGCCTGGCAGCGATCAAACACATATTTAAAGCCCTGCATTCCGCCAGATAGCGGGCACATATCATATATTATCTTTGGAAGTACCGTTAAGAACATTCCTGTTAAAGGAGGGAGTTTTTATGGTGCTTTTTTATTCGCTGCTCTACGAAAAGGGCGGAAGGGAGAAAAATGAGGATTCGATAGCCCTGCACAGGATGGAGACCAGGGCGGGAGAGCTTACGATGGCGCTTATCTGTGACGGTATGGGAGGCGAGGATAAGGGGGAGCTGGCCAGCGGTTATCTGGTGGAGAGTCTCAGCGTGTGGTTTTACGATAAGCTCCCGCCCGTGCTCAAAAACGGATTTAGCAGGGGACGCATCCGGCGCTGCCTGCAGAGACAGCTGTTTACGGTGCATGAAGAGCTAAGAAGGTATGCTCTGGAAAACAGGCTGCGCTGCGGTACTACCATGACCCTGCTGCTCATCTTTAACAGGCGCTATCTGTTGTTTCAGAGCGGGGATTCCATGGCATACAGTCTGGGAAGGAAGATAAGAGCCCTGGCGCCCCGCCAGGGGAACGAACGGGGCGTGGACAGATGTATAGGCATAGGCAGCTTTAAAGCGCCTCATATGAGCAGCGGAAGGGCAATGAAGGGCATGTGCTTTTTGCTGCACAGCGACGGATTCGGTGAAAAGATAAAACCTAAGGATATGCTTAATGCGCTGGGCAGAGAACGCATCCGGCAGAGAGAGGATGCGGACAGGGCATTAAGAGCGCTGGCCAAGGCAGGAGTAAGGAGGGGCTGTACTGATAATATGTCCGCGATATATCTGGGATGCAGCTGAGAGTAAAGCGGCAGCAGCAGAATACTTATGAAAAGACGGTATGCATAAAAAAGGGAGCGGTATAAATGGCAGAGATGGATATAAAAAGCGACGGGAGCGGGATAGAGATCGGAAGATACAGGCTGATACGTAAACTGGGAGAAGGCGGGATGGGAGCAGTGTGGCTGGCCGAGCATACACAGCTTCATACACGTTTTGCCATGAAGATGGCTATGGGAGAAAAGGACGGGGTGTTAAGGCGCTGCCTCAGGACAGAGGCGGAGAGGATGAAGCTGTTAAAAGACCGGCGCATACCTTATCCGGTAGACTTCTTTGAGGATGAAGACTGCAGCGTGCTGGTAATGGAATATGTGGAAGGAATCACGCTGGAGGAGTATATACGCAGGAATGCCCCTCTGGATGAGGAGGAAGCTCTGGCACTGATGAAGAAGCTGTGCGACATTGTGGCTTTTTTGCATAACTGCAGGCCCCGGATACTATACAGGGACATTAAGCCGTCTAACTTTGTGATAAGCGGGAATAAAGAGCTGCGCCTTCTGGATTTCGGGACGGCGCTTACGGATAACGGGGCGTTTAAAGAATCACAGATCTGCGGGACCAGGGGCTACGCCGCACCGGAGCAGTTAATGAAGGGAGCGGTAAGGGCAGATGCGGATGTATATGCAATGGCAGCCGTATATTCGTATATGCTGAGCGCAGTGGATCCCGCGGCGCCGCCTTTCCATCCGTTATGCGGTGAGGAACTGGGGCGGATGGTAAGCAGATCATCAAAGAAGCTGATCGATGCATGCCTGTCGGCAGATGCGTCAAAACGCCCCGCAAACGGCACGGCTCTTCTGGAAAGGCTGGATAAGATAAAGCCCGGCAGGGAGATACTGCTGAATGCTGCAGAGGAGCACATGTATCAGATACTGATGTGGGCTCAGGTCGCCGTGCTGTGCATGCTGCTGTGGCTGAGGCACATGAACACACCCGCAGCAGGGGCGGAACTGTTTGCTTACAGTGCGGCGCTCTTAAGCCTTATATGGGGGATGGTAAGGGATGAACTTTTTCATGACGGCGGATTTGTGCTGCAGCGCAGCTGGAATATAATACTTACGGAAAAAGACTCAAACAGCGGGTATTTCATATAAAGATGCTTTTGTCAATCCTTTTTTTGAAAGTCCGGGTATGATATAATCCCATCTCGTGAGAGAGCATATTGCAGTCATAGGCACACCCCGCTTAAGGGGCAGGCATAAGGAGGAAGACATGGCATTTCGTGATGAAACAAAAAAGATAAAGATCGGAGATCGTGTGATAGGCGGAGGCAGCCCCATACTGATCCAGTCCATGACCAATACACCCACAGAGGATGCGAAGGCCACGATAGAGCAGATACTTAAACTTGAAGAGGAAGGCTGCGAGATAATACGCTGTACTGTGCCTACGATAGCTGCAGCAGAGGCTCTGGATGAGATAAAGAGCCATATACACATCCCGCTGGTGGCGGATATACATTTTGACCATAAGTGTGCGCTGGCAGCGATAGAACACGGCGCGGACAAGATACGTATCAACCCCGGAAATATAGGCGGGGAGGAGAAGCTCAAGGAAGTGGTAAGGGCGGCAAAGGCAAAGGATATCCCTATCAGGGTGGGAGTGAATTCCGGATCGCTGGAGGCGGCACTGGTAGATAAATACCACGGAGTGACCGCTCAGGGCATAGTGGAGAGTGCACTGGATAAGGTGAGGATGATCGAGGAATGCGATTACGGTAATATCGTGATAAGCATCAAGTCATCAAATGTTCGGATGAGCATCGCGGCCCATGAGGAGCTGGCCGGAAAGACGCCTTACCCGCTGCATGTGGGTATAACAGAAGCGGGCACATTGATATCCGGTAATATCAAGAGCGCCCTGGGCATAGGCATAATACTTGAAAAGGGCATAGGAGATACGATAAGAGTATCGCTGACAGGTGATCCGGTTGAGGAAGTGCGGTCTGCCAAACTGATATTGCGCAGCCTGGGACTCAGAAGCGGAGGCATAGAAGTGGTAAGCTGTCCGACCTGCGGCAGGACAAAGATCGACCTGATAGGCCTTGCCGGACGTGTGGAAGAGATGGTACGGACCATAAAACTGCCTAAGCAGAAGGACATAAGGGTGGCGGTCATGGGATGCGCCGTTAACGGCCCGGGAGAGGCTAAGGAGGCCGATATAGGAATAGCAGGGGGCAACGGTGAGGGCCTGCTGATCAAGAAGGGGCAGATCATCCGCAAGATGCCGGAGAGTGAGCTGCTTGATGCTTTAAGGAACGAATTGGAACAGATGATCAGGGAATAAGTGAAGTATGAGTAAGAGATTCAGCGAAACATTTGGGATGCTTGATATACGTGACGATCTTAAGCGTCTTTTTGAGGATGTTGATATTGACCGTGTAGTGGTCAAGCAGGATGAATCACGTGTAAAGATATATATATCGTATGACAGGATGATAACCAAAGACCATATCTTTGCCCTTCAGAAGGAGCTTGACAGCGCTCTTTTTACAAGCAAGGGGCTCAGCACCTCGATCATCGAGGATTATCATCTTAACGATCAGTATGATGCGGCATATGTGGTAGAGAATTACTTTGACAGCCTCTTAAGCGAGATGATCTTAAAGGACAGGGTGATGTATACCGTGATGAGGAATACCGCGCGCAAGGTATCGGACGGAGTCCTTACCCTGCTGATACCCGAGAGCTTTGTCGCAAAGCAGAAGGAACAGCAGATAATCGACTTTTGCGATAAGGTATTCCAGGACCGTTTCCATCTTGACCTGAATACGCGCATCGAGTACACGGAGAAGAAAGAGAGCCGTTACCGTGAGGAAAGCGAGATGCGCAGCCGCCATATGGTGGAGAGCATCATGCAGGATACCATCGAGCGTATGAGTATGAGGGAATCCGCCGCTGCCGGCGTGACAGAGGAACTTTTAGGCGGTATCGCCGAGAAAAAAGCTGCGGAAACGGAAGCGGACGAAACAAAAAAAGCAGCCGCTGAACTTAAGAAGCCGGCAAAGGAAACAAAAGAGGCTGCAGCTCCCGTTAAGGATAAGGAGAGTAAGGATAAGAGCGCTGCTTCGGGCGCTGAAAAGAAAAGCTCGTCAAAATATTCAAAGAAAGACAGCGGCGGAAACTTCGCAGGCAGCGTAAAGAAGCTTAAGATGAGTGATGATCCGGATCTGATCTACGGCAGGAGTTTTGAGGGAGAACCCGATGAGATATCATCCGTGGAAGAAGAGATAGGGGCGGTGATCATAAGAGGTCAGGTCACCGGCTTTGATGAGGTGTGCCTCAGGAAGACGGGCAACTTCATATTCAAGTACACGATCACGGATTTCAGTGATTCGATAAGGATCAAGATATTCTTAACACCTGAGCTTGCGGAGGAGATGCGCCCTGCGGTCAAGACGGGATCTTTCATCAAGGTAAAGGGCATGCCCAAGTATGATGATTTTGATCGTGAGCTGGAGCTGATCAATATCATAGGTATCAAGAAGATCCCCGACTTCCGCAGCCGGCGTGAAGATTTTGCGGCCAGGAAGAGAGTGGAGCTGCACTGTCATACAAAGATGAGTGATATGGATGCCTGCGGAGATGCGGCTGACATAATAAAAGTGGCAAAGCACTTCGGACATACCTCCATAGCGATCACGGATCACGGAAATGTACAGGGGTTTACCTTTGCGAGCCATGCGCTGGAGAAGAACGACAGCTTTAAGATAATATACGGCATTGAAGCCTATATGGTAGACGACTTAAAGCAGATAGTGGTAAATGACAAAGGCCAGAGCCTTGATTCACCGTTCGTCGTATTCGATCTTGAGACGACCGGATTTGTACCCGGGCACAGCCGTATCATAGAGATAGGTGCGGTCAAAGTGGTAAACGGCAAGATCACGGAACGCTTCTCGGAATTCATCAATCCGGGAGTGCCTATACCGCTGGAGATAGAAAAGCTCACCAGCATAAGCGACAGTATGGTGAAGGATGCACCGGGAGTCGATGTGATACTGCCGCAGTTTCTTAAGTTCTGCGAGGGCTGCGTGCTGGTTGCGCATAATGCGGGATTTGATACCTCATTCATCAGGCATTTTGCGGGTGAACTGGGGCTTACATATGATTTTACACATACCGATACCATCGATCTGGCCAGGCTCCTCATGCACCGCATGGGTAAATATACATTGGACCACCTGGCAAAAGAACTGAACATACCGGCATTCCATCATCACAGGGCTGTTGATGATGCGGAGGCTACGGCGCTGATCTTTGTTAAGTTCCTTGAGATGCTAAAGGAGCGCAAGATAGAGAACCTGACCCAGCTTAATGCTGCGTCGCAGCTCAGTGAGGATAAGATAGCCGATCTGCACCCCGATCATGCCGTGATAATAGCCAAAAATGAGGTAGGAAGGCGTAATCTGTATAAGCTGGTAAGCCTCTCTCACCTTAAGTACTTCGGGCGCAACGCACGCTGGCCGTATCCGCGTATACCGCGTTCGGAACTGATCAAATACAGGGAAGGACTGATAGTGGGCAGCGGCTGCTCCAACGGCGAGCTCTACCAGGCCATCATCAACGGAAAGACCGATGAAGAGATAGCAGAGATAATCGATTTTTACGATTATCTGGAGATACAGCCTATAGGCAATAATGAATTCCAGCTGGAAAATTCAAAGCTGCCCACGCTGCAGACGGTAGATGACCTGATAGCCGTGAACAAGCGCATAGTACAGCTGGGAGAGATATACAACAAGCCGGTATGCGCTACGGGAGATGTGCATTACATTGAGCCCGAGGATGCGATATACCGCACGATAATACTTGCGGGGAAACGTGTGGATAAGGCACGTAACGATGCAAAGAGCATGTATCTTCATACCACGGAGGAGATGCTTAACGAGTTCTCCTACCTTGGGTTTGACAAGGCAGAGGAAGTGGTCATAACCAATACCAATCTTATAGCGGATATGTGCGACCGTATCAGCCCGGTAAGGCCGGATAAGTGCCCGCCTGTAATAGCGGATTCCGACAAGACGCTGCGTAAGATATGCTATGACAAGGCGCATGAGATGTACGGAGATCCGCTGCCGCAGATAGTGGAGGCAAGACTCGAGAGAGAGCTGAATTCCATAATCAGCAACGGGTTTGCCGTTATGTACATAATAGCGCAGAAGCTGGTTTGGAAATCGGTGGAAGACGGATATCTGGTAGGTTCACGTGGTTCGGTAGGTTCGTCCTTTGTTGCTACCATGGCCGGTATAACGGAGGTAAATCCCCTTTCGCCGCATTACTACTGCCTTGAGTGCCATTACAGTGACTTTGACTCCCCGGAGGTTAAGGCCTATGCGGGTACCGCGGGCTGCGATATGCCTTCTAAGAAATGCCCCAGATGCGGAGCGGAACTTAAGAAGGACGGATTCGACATACCTTTTGAGACTTTCCTGGGATTTAAGGGAAACAAGGAGCCGGATATCGATCTTAATTTTTCAGGTGAGTATCAGTCGAAAGCGCACAAATATACCGAGGTTATATTCGGCGCCGGCCAGACCTATCGTGCCGGTACCATAGGTACCGTGGCAGATAAGACGGCATTCGGCTATATAAAGAATTACTTCCGCGAGAACGGTATAGTAAAGCGTGACGTGGAAGTGGAACGTATGGTTCCCAATATCGTGGGCATAAGGCGTACTACCGGACAGCATCCCGGCGGTATAGTGGTGCTGCCTGTGGGCGAAGATATCAATTCGTTCACACCTACACAGCACCCCGCGAACGACCTGGAAACGGATACGGTGACCACTCACTTTGATTACCATTCCATAGACCATAACCTCTTAAAGCTGGATATACTGGGGCATGATGATCCTACGATGATAAGGATGCTGCAGGATATAACAGGTATCGATCCTTTGACGATACCGCTGGACGATAAGGGGGTCATGAGCCTGTTCCAGAATACGTCGGCACTGGGGATAACGCCGGACGATATAGGAGGGACGCAGCTGGGAGCGCTGGGTATACCGGAATTCGGTACCGACTTCGCAATGCAGATGCTTATAGATGCACAGCCTAAGAGTTTTGCCGATCTGGTGCGTATATCGGGACTTTCCCACGGTACAGATGTGTGGCTGGGAAATGCAAAGGATCTGATACTGAACGGTATAGCGACCATATCAACAGCCGTATGTACACGTGATGATATCATGACCTATCTGATACAGATGGGGCTTGAGAGCGAGGAATCCTTTAATATCATGGAAGCCGTGCGAAAGGGCGCTGTGGCCAAGCATAAGGTCGACGAAAAGTGGGCGGTATGGACGGATCACATGCGTGAGCATAACGTCCCGGAATGGTATATAGAGTCCTGCTCAAAGATACAGTATATGTTCCCCAAGGCTCATGCGGCTGCTTATGTAATGATGGCCTGGCGTATAGCATACTGCAAGATAAACTATCCGCTGGCATATTACTGTGCATATTTCTCCATAAGGGCATCGGCTTTTGATTACGAGCTGATGTGTCTGGGAAAGGCAAGACTTGAAGAGCACATGGCTATCATCAAGTCGAAGCTAAATGATAAGACCGCATTGCCGAAGGATAAGGATACCTACGATGATATGCGTATCGTGCAGGAGATGTATGCGCGCGGTTTTGAGTTCACGACCATCGACCTTTATAAGGCTAAGGCATCTTATTTCCAGGTAGTGGACGGAAAGATCATGCCTTCCTTTACATCGATATCGGGTCTGGGTGATAAGAATGCGGAGCTGATAGAGGATGCGGCAGCCAGGGGCGAGTTCCTTTCAAAGGACGATTTCATGCAAAGGACCAAGACCAGCCAGACCGTTATGGAAACACTGGACAAGCTGGGCATACTGGGCAATATGACAAGTTCCAACCAGATATCATTATTTGATCTTATGGGTGGATGAAAACATTATTATTTTTTTAAACAACGTGATATAATAGCAGGGATCCTTTGCGGTATAGACGCAGGGGAATATACTGTGCATACCGTGCGGGTTTTTTACACAATCAATTAAGGAGGCATAAAGATGAAAAAGTTGCGTAGAGTTTTGAGCTGGATACTGATCCTTACGCTCTGCTGCGGTGAGATGACACCACAGCTGGCAGTGTATGCAGCGGGAGAAGAGACAGTGGTCGAAGAGGAGGGCGTCAGCATATCGGATGATGAGGCTGCGGTTTCCGATGATGAGGCGGTATCTGAGGATGCTGCAGAGGAGGAGAAGATACCGGAAGATGCGGTATCGGGAGATTCGGTAAGCGAAGATGAGGCAGCAGAGGAAGAAGAGACTGCCGTATCGGAGAACGAAACCGTTTCCGAAGATGAAGTGACTGCACCCGAAGATGAGCAGGAGCCTGCAGCTGAAGAAGAAAGCGGCAGCGGCTACGAAGACGGACTTATAAGTGATGATGTTGAAGCAGGAGAAGAGTCTGATGATAATGCCGATTCTTTTTCGAGGCTGACATTTAAGATGAAGTATGATCAGAAGGAAGGCAGAAATGCCGGAGTTTCGATCAATGCTATCCGCAAGGACGGTAAAAAAGACGGACTTACCTATGATAACGGACTGGAGCAGAAGGCTACCCTGCGTGCTGCCGAGGCTGCTATCTACTATTCAAATACCAGACCCGACGGAAGAAACTATGATACTATCTACAATGATAACGATACCGCTAAGGGCAAAGCAAGAAAAGAGATACTGATCCGTGAAGGAGCCAACGGAGGAGAGGCTGCTAATATATTTAGGAGCGTATCGCTTAATTCCTTACTAAGCGACAGTTACCATTATATGGCAGTAGGACACGTGGTATTCCAGGGGACTCATTACTGGGCACTGGAGCTTACGGAATTCCCCACCAACCTGGCTAACCGTAATCCCCGTGTCGAGGACGTTAATGTTACGATTGACGTCCTTGATAAGTTCTTAAGCAATAAGGATGTTAGTGCCAGCCTGGCAGCAGGGACAAAGATAAAAGTAGATACAAATGTTGCAAAGGATCTGCCGACTTTCAGCGGATATGTAGTGAGCAGGGAGCATAAGCCGGAGAATGCGAAGCTCCCGGTCATCACCGATGCACCTGTATGGAAAGCAGATAACAAGCTGCAGGCATCCATAAAGAACAACAAGCTCACCGTAAAAGCGGATGAAGGTACAGACGGCAATATCACCGCTACGATCAAGCTTGCAAACAAGGAGTTCAGCTTTACTTATCCCGTACATGTTATAGTGCATGTTAAGTCGATCAGTATCAGTGTGAATAATACTGTAGTAGCTTTGGACGATACCACTACGGCAACGGTAAAGGTATTGCCGCTGGATGCAGATGATACCAGCTTTACGTTAAAAGCCGACAATGATAAGGTGGTACGTATCAAGAAACCTGCCAAGAAAAATGACCCTTATGTCTTAGAAGGGGCCGGAGCAGGAAAGACCAAGGTATGGGCGCTGCCTACAGATGATTATAATAAGGTCAAAGCATCTGTCGAGATAACGGTAGACGGTGATGATGAGATCTGTGATGTATATGCGATACCCGGGGATGTCGTAATATCCAAGGACACCAGGGTAAGGCTCAGTTGCGATACTTTAGGAGCAGATATCTATTATCTCATCTATGGGTATGTGGTACATGTTGATGAGGACGGCAGTATAGAATGGGAATTCGGTGAAGAAGATCAAAAGAAAAGAGCTGCTGTATATACTCCCGGAAAAGAGACCGAGGATAATGCTTATTTTACAAAGTATTCGGAACCTATCACTATTTCGGGGAACAGCTACATCAGAGCAGTTGCAGTAAAAGAAGCGCTGGATGTGAGCGGTAATAAGATCTATAAGGTAAGTGATCATACTGACTGGCTCTATATGCTGGACAGCAATGACTGGGGCGATGTTATAACATTAGACAGAGGTGAATATGAAACACCGGCTGACCTGCCTAAGGGACTTTGGGTAGCAGAGGCATCCATGCCTGAACTCACTTATACCGGAAAGGCACTTAAGCCGGATTCCTTCAGAGTGTACTATAATAACAGGAGACTTATCTATAAGAAAGACTACACGATCAAGTACAGTAATAACATCAATGCGTCAACGGAAACGTCTTCCGCAAATGCCTGCTTTAAGTTTAAGGGCAATATCGTTGCGGAGCTTAATAAGAGCTTTTATATCGCACCTGCAGATCTGTCTTATGCCCAGGTGGCAGGGGCCGGAGCAGTAGCCGGTTCAACCGAAAAGGATATCAGGATCAAGCTTACGCTTGGCGGCAGAAAGCTTAAAGCCGGTGTTGACTTTTTCGTGGATACTGACGAGGTAGATCTGTCCAAAGCGGGAGATTATACTGTCACTATCCGTGGTACCGGCAATTACATGGGTGAGCTTAAGCATGCATTTAAGGTTGTAGAAAAGAAGAAAGAGATACCCGCAGCTGAGAAACTTGAAAACTTTAAAAAGGCTGTAACCATAAAACTCAGCCAGGAAGTATATGATTACAGTCCCGACGGATGTTATCCTACGGTTTCCGTAAACAAGGGATCGGAGGTGCTCACTGAAGGTGAGGATTATCTGATAAGCTATAAGAACGGTGATAAGGCAGGAAAGGCTACTGTAGTGGTAACCGGACTTGAAAAGGCCGGCTATAAGGGCAGCATATCCAAAAAGTACAAGATAAACAAGGTAGATATATCAAAGGGACAGTATGAAGTATCACCGGATGTACTGGCTATCTATCAAAAAGGCGGAACGAAGATCGATATGCTGGTAGGAAGGAAGAACGGAGATGAATACGTCTACCTTCGTGAGGGAATCGACTATAAGGTTACTTATAAGAACAACAAAAAGGCGGCTAATCAGTCGGCAGCAAAGGCTCCTTCGTTCACAGTCGAGGGCAAGGGCGGTTATAAAGGAAAGCTTGGGCCCTATAAGTTTTCCATCCTTCCCCAGTTTATAGGAGGGCTTGAGGGAACAGCCACAGATGTGGTATGGAAGAATAAGCCCGGCAACTATGTATGCAAGCCTGTCATCTATGATACTACAGGAAAGAAGTTAAAAGCCGGAACGGATTATGATAATAAGGACCTGGCTTACCGTTATGACGAAAACTGCTATGTGCATGTAAAGGGAAAGACTGCTGCGGAATTGAGAGTAGCAGGTGCTCCGGTAGGAGATGATGATATTCCCGATGCAGGCACGCTTCTCCACGTGAGGGTCAACGGCAAGGGAAATTATACCGGATCCATTCGTATACGCTACAGACTTATTACCCAGTCCATATCGAAGTTTAAGGCCAATATTGCCGATCAGGTATATACCGGAAGCGAGATAATCCTTAACAGATCGGATATCCGCTTTACAAACGGTCTTAAGACGAATGAGTTTGAGATAGTGGGATACAGCAACAATATTGAGGCAGGTAAAGCGAGCGTTACAGTAAGAGGACTTGGCAATTACGGCGGAACGCTGACGATCAAGTTCAATATTGTTAAGCTTGAGAAACATGACTGGATCAACAACTGGAAGGGCATGATAATTGCCGATTAAACACAAGTAACTTTACGATCAGGCCTGTACCCTGCGTTGTTATGCTGCGGGGTGACCTGATCGTATTGTATATGGCGTGCATGTCGCCACGCATGCAATCTATAAAAGGGAGAATAGCGAATGGGTGATAACATACTCTGGTACAAAAAGCCGGCAACATGTTTTGACGAAGCACTGCCTGTAGGCAACGGCCGTATAGGCGGAATGGTATATGGGGCTACGGATAAGGAGCATATCGGACTTAACGAGGATTCGATATGGTCGGGCGGACTGCGCCATCGTATAAATCCGGATGCGCGTGAAGGGATGCTTAAGGTACGTGAATTATTAAGAGCCGGAAAGACTGATGAAGCCGAGCGCCTGGCTATGGATACCATGGCGGGCACCCCCGAAAACAGCAGGCATTATATGCCGCTTGGAAACCTGGATATTTTTTTCGGACATGATGGTTCGGAAGTTAGTTCATACAGAAGGCGGCTTGACCCCGGGGAGGCTATAGCAGTAACGGAGTATACATACAGGGGGACGGGGTATCTGCGTGAGGTATTCGTTTCGGCTCCCGATAATGTGATGGTTATTTTCCTTAAAGCACAGAGTGCCGGAAAGCTTTCCTGCAGTGTAAGCATAGGCGGCCGTGATGATTACTTTGACGACTGCAGAAGGGATGGGAACGGAAATATAGTATACAGCGGTGGTACGGGATCGGCCGACGGGATCTTTTTTGCGGCTGCACTGAATGCGGCGTGCACGGGCGGCAGCAAACGCTGCGTAGGCAATACCATACGTATAGAGGATGCGGATGAGGCAGTGATCGTTCTGGGGGCAAGGAGCAGCTTTTATTGTAAGGATCATATAAAACAGGCCGTGAATGATGTGGAGAAAGCGCTGTGTAAGTCATATAAGGAATTGAGAGAGGCGCATATCGCGGATTACAGGGCTCTGTATGGGCGCGTGGAACTGAACCTTGATGATAACAGTGAGGGTAATGCTGGCCTGCCTACGGATGAGAGGCTTAAAAAGATAGAAGAGCATCCCGACAATAAACTGATGGAGCTTTACTTTAACTTCGGAAGGTATCTTATGATAAGCGGAAGCCGTCCGGGGACACAGCCGCTCAATCTTCAGGGCATATGGAACGACAGTATGTGGCCCGCATGGGGCAGCAAGTTTACCGTGAACATAAATACCGAGATGAATTACTGGCCGGCAGAAAGCTGTAATCTGGCAGAGTGCCATGAGCCGCTCTTTGATCTGCTAGAGCGCGTGGCTGAAAACGGTCATGCTGCAGCAAAGGAAATGTACGGTATCGATAAGGGCTTTGTATGCCATCACAATACCGATATCTGGGGCGACTGCGCACCGCAGGACAAATGGATACCTGCTACCATCTGGCCGATGAGCGGGGCATGGCTGGCACTGCATGTATATGAGCATTATCTCTACAGCCTTGATAAGGAGTTCCTGAAAGAAAGATTCCATCTGATAAAAGGAGCGGCAGAGTTCTTTATCGATTATCTCACGGAAGATGAGCAGGGAAGGCTGATAACAGGGCCTTCCGTATCACCCGAAAATACCTACCGTACAAAAGAAGGTGCCGAAGGCCGCATGTGCATGGGACCTTCCATGGACTCACAGATACTGAACTGTCTCTTTAGTGCGGTGATAGACTGCAGCGAAATACTTGATACGGACAGAGAACTGGCAGCTAAGCTTAAGGAAATGCGTGAGCGTCTGCCGCAGCCCGAAGTGGGCAAATACGGACAGATCAAAGAGTGGGCCGTTGATTATGATGAGGTGGAGATAGGCCACAGACATATCTCACAGCTTTTTGCGCTGCATCCGGCAGAGCTTATCACGCCGCAGAAGACGCCAAAGCTGGCTCAGGCGGCCAGGGCTACACTTGACAGACGCTTATCACACGGGGGCGGACACACGGGCTGGAGCCGCGCGTGGATAGCGAATATGTGGGCACGTCTTCATGATAAGGATAAGGTATATGAGAACCTGAAGAAACTGCTTAGCGTCTCGACCAATCCCAATATGTTTGATAATCATCCGCCGTTCCAGATCGACGGAAACTTCGGCGGTACCGCGGCTATAGCCGAAGCACTGCTGCAATGTACAGACGGGGAGATAAAGCTGCTGCCTGCATTGCCTGTTTTGTGGAGCAGCGGCAGCGTAAGCGGCTTGCGTGCTAAAGGCGGATTTACGATCGATATGAGCTGGAGCGGCGGCAGGCTGCAAGCTGCATCCGTTCATGCTGCGACAGACGGTAACTGCCGTATAAGATATGATGAAGAAAGCACAACGGAGATATCGCTGAAGGCCGGAGAAGATTACAAAATAAAGTAGGGGCCTGCAGCGGAAAGGATTAAAAGGATGAAACTCATATTCATAAGACACGGTGATCCCGATTATAATATAGACGGATTGACAGAGCAGGGGATCAAGGAGGCAAAACTCTTAGTACCCAGAATGAAAAAGATCACGGCACAGGGATACTTTGTGTCTCCGCTTGGAAGGGCTAAACAGACAGCGGAACTGGCGCTTGAAGGAAGCGGGATTGAACCCGAGGAATTATGGTGGCTAAGAGAGTTCAGTTACGGCGTACGACGCCCCGATAAGCCTGACAGCGATCATGTGCCTTGGGACTGGATGCCTGCCGACTGGACGGTGCTGGATGAGATGTACGAAGAAAAGCGCTGGTCGGAGCATCCGGTATTTACCCGCGCAGGGATACCGGAGTATTATGCGAAGACTACAGCTGCGTTGGATGAGTTTTTGCTGCAGCGCGGATATAAAAGGGACGGGCGTATGTACAGGGCTTTAAAACCCAATAACGACACACTGGTGTTTTTCTGTCATTTCGGTCTGACTTCGCTGGTGCTGGCGCATCTGATAGGTATATCCCCCATGATAATCTGGCAGGGATTTATCAGCGCGCCCACTTCCGTAACTACCATTATTACGGAGGAACGCAGGAAAGGCGAGGTGGCGTGGCGATGCACGGCATTCGGCGATACTTCGCATCTGTACGCTGCTGATATGCCGCCGGGATTCTCAGGACGATTCTGTGAATGTTATAGTAATACTGAAGAAAGACATTAAAAAAGTTCTTGACTTTTCCGGCTTTTGTATTATCATGTGACATGGTAGTGATAGCTAACGGATGTGCGTGTTAACTAAAATAAGTAAATCATTGCTAAAAACAGTATGCGATAACTAAAGGGGATAAGATGACACTAAATGATGCGGAGCTGGGAAAAGAATACGTGATAAAAGACCTTATCCTGGACGGTGATGAGGAGCTGGAAAGCTTTTTATTCACGCTGGGCTGCTACAGCGGGGAGAAGATCACCGTGGTGGATAAAAAGAAGAATCTTGTGGTTTCCATAAAAGATGCACGATATAACATAGATCCGGATCTTGCGGATGTAATACTGATCTGATCGGGTTGATGCCTTCGAAGTTAGAAGGCATATATTTTTGACCATGCGTTAGCGAATACTAATGATTGTAAAATAAAGCTAATCAATGTGATGTTTTGCTAATCACGGTGCATGGACACTAACGGTATATATGTAAATACTCCTTTGTCCAGTCAGTGATCAAAGCGGGAATTGAGACTGATACCAAAGGATGTATATAAAGGAAAAAGGGAGGAATTTAGTATGAGGATCGCTTTGACAGGTAATCCAAACAGCGGAAAGACCACTATGTTTAATGCCCTTACCGGAAGAAGTGAAAAGATCGGTAACTGGGCCGGGGTAACGGTGGATAAGAAAGAGAGCCCCATCAAAAAGAGTTACAACGAGAGCGGGAAGGAACTGATAGCAGTCGATCTGCCGGGAGCATATTCGATGTCGCCGTTTACTTCCGAAGAGAGTATCACCAGCGGTTATGTAAAGCATGAGCATCCCGATGCGATAATCAATATCGTAGACGCCAGCAACTTAAGCCGCAGCCTGTTTTTTACCACTCAGCTTCTGGAACTGGGAATACCCGTAGTCGTAGCGCTGAATAAGAGTGATGTTAACGACAAGAAGGGTAACAGGATCGACATCAATAAGCTTTCCGAGAAGCTTGGCTGCCCTGTTATATCTACGGTATCCACCGAAGGAAAAGGCTTATCGGAAGTGGTCAGCAAGGCTGTGGAATTAAATGGCAAGGGACAGAAGGCACCTTATGATGAAGGTGATGTGGACCTTACGGATAAGGCGGCAGTGGAAGCCTCCGATCGTAACCGTTTCGAATTTGTCAAAAAGATAGTAAGCGAGGTTGAGAACCGCAAGGTGCTCACAAAGGATAAGACCAAAGGGGATACGCTTGATAAAGTCCTTACTCATCCTATCCTGGGACTGGTGATCTTTGCAGGTATCATGTTCCTGGTATTTTATATATCCCAGACTACCGTAGGTACCTGGGTGGCTGATCTGCTGGCAGGAGCGATCGATTCCTTTAAGGAATGGGTAGGCGAGCAGATGGCGGATGCCAATCCTTTGCTTTATGCACTGCTGGTTGACGGTATAATCGGAGGCGTGGGCGCCGTGGTCGGATTCCTGCCTCTGGTAATGGTAATGTATTTCCTTATCGCACTTCTTGAGGACTGCGGATATATGGCACGTGCTACCGTTGTACTTGATCCCATATTTAAGCGTGTAGGACTTTCAGGTAAATCGGTGATCCCCATGGTAATAGGAACCGGCTGCGGTATACCTGCCATAATGGCCTGCCGTACCATCCGTAACGAAAGGGAGAGAAGAGCCACCGCAATGCTGGCAACCTTTATGCCCTGTGGTGCCAAGCTTCCTGTTATAGCGCTGTTTGCAGGCGCATTCTTCCCTGAGGCTACCTGGGTAAGCTTTGTATGCTATATGATGGGTATCGTGCTGATACTGCTGGGAGCATTGCTTATAAAGGCAATAACCGGTATGAAATACAGAAAGAGCTTCTTCATAATCGAGCTGCCAGAATATAAGGTACCCAGCCTTATGTTTGCGCTCAAGTCCATGCTGGAGCGCGGCAAGGCGTATATCGTAAAGGCCGGTACGGTAATACTTGTATGCAACACGGTTGTTCAGATCATGCAGGCATTTAACTGGAACTTTGAAGTAGTAGAAGAAGGAATGGAAGATACTTCCATACTGGCTTCTATCGCAGGTCCTTTCTCGGTACTGCTGGTACCTGTAGTCGGTGTGGCAGCATGGCAGCTGGCTGCAGCAGCTATCACCGGCTTTATCGCAAAGGAAAATGTGGTAGGTACCATCGCTACCGTATATGCGATCACCAATCTGGTCGATCCCGAGGAAATGGAGCTTGTGGGTGAGGGTACCACCGTGGCAGCAGTCATCGGTATCACAAAGGTTGCAGCGCTGGCATATCTGATGTTTAACCTTTATACACCTCCCTGCTTTGCGGCACTGGGAGCAATGAATTCCGAGATGAAATCGGCCAAGTGGCTGTGGGGAGCTATAGGACTGCAGCTGGCTACAGGCTTTACAGTGGGCTTCCTTGTATACCAGATCGGTACGCTCATTACCACAGGAAGCCTGGGCGCAGGATTCGCCGGCGGTCTGATAGCAGTATTGGCATTTGCGGCTATTATCACAGGAATTATATTAAATAACCGCAGTAAGATGGCTATGGAATACCGGCTGAAGGCTGATTAAACAGAGGGCTTAAGTATGACAGACATTATTGCGGCGGCCGTGATAATCCTCCTTGTCACGCTCGCATGCATATACATCTACAAAGAAAAGAAAAAGGGGCGGCATTGTATAGGCTGCCCCATGGCCGGGAAATGTCATAAGAAGATGTGATGGTGATGGGTACAGGGGGATGG
>JAFRXH010000088.1 GCA_017437785.1 Lachnospiraceae bacterium | reverse complement strand
TCTGTAGTACAATCTGATCAACAGCCTGATCATCCCATAATTTTACCGTCAGTTAATGATATTTTTCTCTTGATCCACCCTCCAGGCGGATCCATCTCGCACGAAATCATCATAGTGTTATCTTCTATACCATTACAAACCACGCCATCTACTGCCAAATATTCACTTTCCCATAACCATTCTAAATCCCGGTCAAAAGCCACTATATTTTCGCAACCAAGCACATACAATACATCTTTATCGATCTCAAAATATCCAAAATACCCTTTTATCTTGATATTCCTGACACTATAATCACTAAGGCTGATCACATATATTCCCTCATAGTAATTACCTATGATCACATAATCTCCGAATACAATGGCATCTGTAAAGTAACCATATGAATTTATTTCTACAAGCGCAATAGGATCCTCGTCATTATAGACATAGTATGTTTTTCCGGTTCCCAATACAATTTTCTTTATATGCTCAGTAGCACACTCTTCCGAATCATCTATATGATACTTCATGCTGTCTTCCTCACAACGAGCCTAATACTTCCGATTTATATACTGAATATCAATGTTTATAGTCATCAGATACATCTGCAAACGAGCGGATTCCCTTTATATAATCATCGTAGGCATTCTCCGGATCCTTGCCATGAAAGACCTTACAAAGTCCACATATGTGACAGTCTGCAAGACACGGATACTTATCCTTTATGAAAGCTCTGCGTTCCTCTTCAGAAGACGCTTCGATCATAGGCGCATCATTCATGACAACACCTCACAAGATATTTCTTCCCTGACGGTATTTGTCCATATATTCGGCATTGATCTCGCGGATCTCACGCTTGCCATCTATATAGTCCTGATAGATATCCCAGGGCGAACCGCCCCCCCAGCCAGCAGGAGGAGCAATTTTCGCATCCACCTCCACAGTCCATGGAATTCCTGACAATTTCCTCACGCTCTTCTTTTGTCGTATCCTTTATGAGTATAGATCTATACTCCATATTAGTCACCCGCAATATGCTAATGCGTCCACCTGAAACTGCAGTCCCTCTTTACCACCCACATGAGCAAACTCGGTCTGGATCGACTTACGAACCGGATATTTGCCTTTGAATCCTTTCGATTTCGCCCATGATGATTCTCCTCTTTTCAACCAGTCTTTTTATCCCATGATAGCATTATATTTCTTCACCTCATTACGCCCAATATTTCCTGACAGGAAACACAGAGTTTCACGCCAAGTTTTCCCATGCGTTCCATCAGGCCGGCATCAAACTCCATATTGCATTGTTTATCATAATTTATCCTATACTCCAAAGACATAAAATCCGTTATAATTCTCTGCTTCTTCAAGCCACTCCAGCAGGATTTCGTACTCCTCAGGTTTATGCTCCTTTAAGCGTTCCTTTATGTCTCCGATCTGATTTGGCTCATAATATGTGACTCCCCAGGTATCAAAATACCCTTCCGACATATTCGGATGGATCCCAAAACCGATAACATCCTTATATTTTAGATAAAAATCGCCCTGCTGATCATCATAGACATATAAAGAATCATCCTTCCAATGATCATAACCTTCCAGGATCTGTTTTATCTTTGTTCCTGATGGCAGCCTGCAAAACTGCAATTCAATAAAGTATGATCCACCATATTTTCTTCGGTTTTCTTGTGTATCAAACTTCAAAATATTCATAGTCACTTTTCCTTATTCCGGTATAACTTACCACTTCCGCCTAGAAGAGCTCATCAAGAAGGATGTAGTAATCGATTTTCTTCCTATCAGGAGCTATCCCCAGTTCCTCAAAAAGGCTGTCAGGATCAAGGCCCGGATATACCTTGCCGTATGTTCCATCAAAATTATGGCGAAGGCTTCTGTACAACATTGCTATATCTTCCCACTTATCTGCGATACCGCAGTTACCCATATCGATAAATCCGCTTATATCACCATTCTCAAAAAGGATATTTGGAAGACAAAGATCTCCATGGGATAATACAGGTTCATAGGAAGGTTTGTTCTCCTTTAACCAGGAAAGCAACTCTTTGGGATCTTTGAACCTGCCGTTTTCTCCGAATGTATCAGGTTCTGCGTCGCTTATATCCACAAGACCGTTCTCAACCCTGTATGCGGCTTTCTTAAGTTCTCTGTCCAGATCCTTTATAACAGGGCAATCCGTTATATCTATACTCTGAAGCATCTTTACCGACTTTGAAAGAAGCGGAACAAGTTCCTTCGGACGTTCCAGATAGTACTTGTCACAGGCAACCTTTCCTCTTACCCTGGTCATAAGAAGATAACTGTAAGAATCATCTTCTTCGAATACTATTACATGAGGTGCAGGGATCTTGCCTTCAAGCCAGCACATCATTTCGACTGCATCTTTATCATCACAAGGCTTATCAGTGATCTTCAGCACCATATCCTCGAAGATAAGTATCTTCGATCCTGATTTACCCATATCGTCTATCGTGTATTCTCTGCCTTCCATATGCTTTCTAATTGCTTCAGGCAGACTCTGTATCAGACTGTCCATCATATTAATACCCCATCGTAAATAAAGCTTAAATATATTCCCATTTATAGAATCAGTTTTTTTCTCACCGTATATGTATTGCCGGACAGTTCAAAGATTTCAAAGCCGGCCTTTTCATATAATCGTAACGGTCCGGTAAAAGCCATTTCTATATTCTCTCCATCCTTTACCGGATATGCTTCAACATATTTGTATCCTTCGAGCTTTGCATCATCACAGATTCTACGTAAAAACTGCGTTGCAATTCCCTTACCTCGGTATTCCGGAGAAATTTCAAAACATACTATTGCCTTAACTTCACCTGGAGCAATGTTATGTGTGTATTCCTCATCATCAGGCAAAGTATGCAGATCAAATTCACCGGTTCTATAGTAGCTCATCCTGTCATTCGAATTGCACCAGCCTATTGCTATTCCATTATCATATGCCAAATAGCCCTTGATTTCTCCTGCCTGCACCATTCTTTCAGCTGATTCCCTAAGTGCTCTTATCCAGCCTTCCAGTCCGTTACCATAATCCTCTGCCCTCTGATACAATTCCTTTTCCATTCTTTCTTTGCTTAGATTGAATGCATTGCAATAACACGGATAGAATGGAGATCCATCTGAAAATGCCCTATTGTCAAAGAAATCAAAATAATCCTCCGCCAAATCAGGAGTCAAACTCTTTATTACATATTCCATTTTCTGCTCTCCTCGTAAGACAAATTGCGATTTGTCATCGTCTATAAAACTGAAATATTATCTTACTACGGCGGCAGAGAATGGTCCCTGCTTTACAATCGCCCTGCACGGATACAGGTTACGCCGTCTTTCATCCCTGCTGATACAAGTCCGCGCACAAACTGCAGGGCAGCTCTTCCTTATCATGGCGTATTATACCATGAGATTCCCCCTCTGACAAAGCATATACTCTGCCTAATAGATGGATTTTCCACTCATTTATCCAATCTCCTGAGCTTTCTTTTTAACAGTCTCAGCAGCCGGAATTGCCTTGGCCTGCTCGGCAGCCTTTTCCTGCATCTCCGGGAGCTTCTGCTTAAAGGAAACGTGGCCTTCATCACGGTCCGCCTTTCCCTCTCTTGCAGCTGCCTTCTCAGGGTTTCCGCTTCGATCTTCGGCAGTCTTTCTGCCCCAGTTCCTGATAATTCATCCCGTATGACGGCGACTGCCCTCTGGTATCGAAAGTATTGAACAGATCGATCGTTTCTACTTCCTGCCGATTAACAAGAAGAATGTAATCATATTTTGTTCCCGGTATTATCATACTCATATACCAATTTCCTCCAGTGCACCGTTTCCACTCCTCCTCGCTGCTCGTCACTTCTTCCGCCGCATCCCTTGCCATCTGCGCTATGGTCTGGAACCTGCGGGAATAAACACCGTCTGCCATAAATTCTTCCTCCTTCGTTCCTTTCGTGTAGCCTGCAACTTAGGGACATTGTGTCCCTAAGTTATAAAAAAAGCGGTTACAAGATTTCTCTCATAACCGCAATTTCGCTGTTTTATTATCTTTTTTGCGTGAAAATAGTCGTCTTTATCCCACCTGTTCTCATCGGATAAAGACGGCTATTTTTTATTATGTCCCAAACAACTCATCCAGCGTTACTTGTCCCTGAATAATGCTGCTATAGGCATTCTGTCTTACCCCATAAGTTGTAACAAACACAATCTGTACTGCTTTCCGCGTTTTTGTAAGCCGTTTAAAGGCTTCAATCTTATTTCTTATTATCTCATTGTAATCTTTGTCTATAATATAGTCATTTACAGAAAACTTCATTTCGCAGAGAGTAATCACCCGATCTCTTCTGTCTATAAGCATGTCAATCTGTGTCCCTGGAATCCCCAGCGTCTTGTCTCCCACGGTTGACCACGACGATATTTCAGACAGAACCCCGAAAATCCCCAGACTCTTCCTTATCTGAGATACATGATCCTTACATACCTGTTCAAAGGTAAGCCCTGCCCAGGTCCTCCTTGCCGGAAGATCCAGTGAATTGCTCCAATAATGCTCGTCAGTTCGCTTTTTCCCGGTAAGAAAATTAAAATAAAAACAGGTATAGTAATCTGCCAGCTGATATATTGTGTCCCTCTTCTTGTTTCCAAAAAACAGGTTTTCTCTAACAAAGCCTGTATCTACCAGATTTTTAATAATTTTGGACATATATCCATTTGAGGGCAGCCCCGTTCTGGCACAGATTTCTTTTCTTGAAAGTCCTTCCTTTTTCTTACTCAATGCACTTACAACGCTTATGTAGTTTTCGCTTTTTTTAAACAAAGTACTGTAAAGATGATCAAATTCATCCCACAACTCTGATTTTTTCCTGAAAAAGAGCTTGTCTATGTTCTGCAAGTATGACAAGCTGCTGTCCAATAAACTCAGGTAATACGGAATTCCCCCCATTATCATGTAGCATTCGGTAATATCATACCTTGACCACGAGAAATTCTTACTTAAAAGATATTCTTCTGTTTCCCGTAAGGTAAAAGGGTTGAGGAAAAGCTTGCAGGATTGTCTGTTGAAAAGACCGCCTTTGTTATGCTCTATGTTATCAACAAGCCATGATGTTGCAGATCCGCAAACAATAAATATCAGGTTATTTCTGGCACTCCCAAAGTCGTTCCAGAAATATTCAAAAGCTTTAAGAAAACCGGACTTATGTGTATCAAGCCAGGGCATCTCATCAAAGAACACCACGCACTTTTGAGAAGTCCCAAGACCTTCCAGATATTCCCGGAGTTCTTTAAACGCCTGTCTCCAGTTCATAGGCGGCTTCTTTTCTACGCCGGTTCTGCGACTGAGCTCATCGGCAAACATCTCCAGCTGAACTGCCTTGGGGGCATCATATGATCCTGTGAGCTTAAATGCAAACGTATTGTCAAAATACTGGTTTATAAGGAATGTCTTGCCCACTCTTCTACGGCCATAGACAATAACCAACTGTGACGTTGGCTCCTTCATGCATTTGTCCAGTCTCTTATATTCTTCTTTTCTTCCAATCAATTCTTTGCTCATAGTTACATTCTATAATCTGCATCAGAATTTGTCAATATTACTCGTCTTTATCCCTATGTTTTTATGTATATATAGACAAGTAATTTGTACTTGTGATCGGTTTTATGTGTAAAAATGCAGGCGTTACGGGCGGATTTCGCCACCCGTAAAACCTGCTTTGGAAAGGATTTATGCGATCTCCTGAGCCTTCTTTTTGGCATTCTCGGCGACAGGATTGGCCTTTGTCTGCTCGGCTGCCTTCTCCTTCATCTCCGGGAGTTTCTGCTTAAAGGATACGCGGCCTTCATCGCGGCCTGCCTTCCCTTCTCTTGCACCTGCCTTATCGCTGTAATGCCCATGAATACTGGCCTCCTTCCCGTTTTTGATGAAGTAGACCTCTGTTTTTTTCGATTTCCGTTTCCTTACTGCAACAAAACACTGATTTTTGCTCAAAAAGGATTGCATTTGTGCAGCCTTCTGATCCCACAAAAAATAGGGATATTCCAGCATTTTACTGAAATATCCCCAGTGAAAATGAGTCCATTTTCTAAGTATTCATAAGCCCCAAATAAGCATTGTTCAGTATTATCGGGTATTGTTGGGTAAAAATCTATTGCAGTAGTGTTGCACCTGCGCCGATTTTTTACAACAAATATGTCTCAGATGACCTGCATATACCGATCACTCCTCATTGCCAAACAGCCTTCTCTTCCTCTCGATCATCGCCTGAATGTCGCTTAAATAAAGGCTCAGATCCTTGTGCGTGTCACATCTCTCAATTCTTCCTGAGCCGTCTGTGAACACTTTTTTGCTCACGGTTCCCGCCCCTATCGCGTAGATGGACTGCACTTCCTCCATGATGATGATATTGTAGAGGCCGTACTTGCCTTCCCTTGCAAAACCGGTGTTTTCAAGCGCTCCGGCCATATTCTTCTGACGGTATAGATAATAGGGCCGCATATCAAGAGCTGCTGCAGTATCTGAAGCGATCTTCATCGCGCGCTCATAATCCATGCCGCTTATAGCTCCGTGCTGCGCTATCCACTCTTTCATCCTTGATGCGCGCTTAATGGCCAGCGAATGAACCGTCAGCGAATCCGGTGCCAGTTCACGTACGCACTTAAGTGTATGCTCAACATCATTAAGATCCTCCCCCGGAAGCCCCAATATCAGATCCATATTTATATTGTCAAAGCCTTCTGCCCTGGCCTGTTCAAAAGCATCGTAAAGCTGCGCCACGCTGTGTCTGCGGCCTATCAGCTCTAAGGTCTCATCTTTAAAGGTCTGCGGATTTACCGAGATACGGCTCACCTTATGTTCTTTCATAACGGCAAACTTGCCGGCATTAAGACTGTCCGGCCGGCCAGCTTCCACCGTGAATTCCTTAACCTTATCCATAGGCACATTCTCTTCGATCAAATCCAATAAAACACCCAGCTCATCTTCTGACAGCGCTGTGGGCGTACCTCCGCCTATGTATATGGTGTCCGGTCCTTCGCCCTTCATGATGCCCCTCATGGCTTCTAATTCCATGCGTATACACTCAAGATACTCAGATACGTATTTCTGATATGCGCCTATCGCATATGCTAAAAACGAGCAATACAGACATCTTGATGGGCAGAACGGAATACCTATATACAGACCGTAACCTCTGCCCCTGTGCGGTTCCAAAAGAGAATCTTCCAGCCGCGCAATCTTTAACCCAAGGGCCGCCTTTTCTTCAGAAACCCTGTAGTTATCATACATATAACGGATCACGCCTTCGTCCGAAAGGCCCTGTTCCTTTGCCGTGCCCATGATGAGCTTGGTAGGCCTCACACCGGTAAGGCCGCCCCAGGGAAGAGTACGTCCGCTCATGTCTGCCAGACTGTCGTAAAAGAAACGCTTAAGCTCCCATTTAACTTCTCTCTCATCCGTAGAAGACGGTCTGAAAACATATTCCTTATCAGAGTCAAATACATCACCCGCAAAAAAAAACATCGACACACTGCTGTCATCATTCTGATGCACATGCAGTTCATCCATGCTTTCCATTGCTTTTTCGGCTATGCACTGCTTACTTTCAACCCCCGGATAAAATGATGTGAGCAGCGCATAGACATCATATTCAAAAGATTCCAAATTGTAACTAAGTATCATCACCTTATCCCGTGGAATTTCTGTCAACGTCGATCACACTGGGGATCTGGCGTATCTTTTCCACTATCCTGTCAAATTCTTCACGTCCCGCAGTCTCAAAACTCATGGACAATACCGCCTGCCCCTGTTTGCTAACCTTAACGTTTACCGAAAGGATGTCGATATTCTTTTCCGTCATTGTCCTTGAGATATCTGCAAGAAGACCGGAACGGTTTTCTGCAAAGATATTTATCTCTACAGTATACCTTCCGTTATCAACGGTAGCGTCGGGTTCCCACTCAGCCTCAACCAGCCTCTCACGCTCAATATCCGGAAGGACCACCACGTTATTACAATCAGTCCTGTGAATGGTAACACCCTTACCTCTTGTGATAAAGCCGACGATCTCATCACCCGGCAGCGGATTGCAGCATTTAGGGAAACGCACGGCAACTCCCGTAAGTCCCTTTATGACCACTCCGGAGCCTTTGCCTTTGTGCTCATATGTATGAACCTGCCTTGCAGCAGTCACACTTCGGTTGATCTCCTCCATGACCTCTTCATTGGTCTGGATCTTTTTATGCTCGGCATCATAAAGCTCCTGAAGCTTATTTATGATCTGGCCTTCTTTAAGAGCTCCGTGCCCTATAGCCGCCAGCAGATTATCCCAATCCTTAAAACCATATTTCTTAAGCAGCGTATCTATATAACTCTGTTTGTTAAGCTGCTGCTGGTCAATACCCTTGGCTTTACAATAAGTGATAAGAAGCTCACGTCCCCTTACTATATTGTCATCCTTAAGCTCGCTCTTAAACCACTGGTTGATCTTGCTGCGCGCAGTCGATGATTTGACCAGCGGCAGCCAGTCACGACTGGGCCCTTTTGAATTCTGGCTGGTGATTATCTCTATGCAGTCTCCGTTCTGTATCTCGTAATTTATGGGTACCAGCTTGCCATTGACTCTGGCACCTATCATCTTATTACCGACAGCTGAATGAATACTGTACGCAAAATCAATAGGTGTGGATCCCGCAGGAAGATTCTTTACATCACCGGTAGGCGTAAAGCAATATACGCTGTCCGAGAACAGATCCAGATCCTCTTTTAAGAGGTTCATGAATTCCTTGTTATCGGACATATCCCTCTGCCACTCGAGTATCTGCCGAAGCCATGCCAGCTTCTCTTCCTCCTGAAGTTCCGGCTTCTTTCCATCCGAAGCTTCCTTATACTTCCAATGTGCAGCAATACCGTATTCAGCGGTACGATGCATCTCAAAAGTACGTATCTGTATCTCAAACGGCACACCGTTCTGTCCTATCAGTGTGGTGTGCAGAGACTGATACATGTTTTCTTTTGGTACTGCTATATAATCCTTAAAACGCCCGGGAATTGGCTTATATATCTCATGAATAACACCCAATGCGGCATAACAGTCCTTAACGGATGCCACTATGATACGTACCGCAAAAAGGTCATATATCTGATCCAGATCCTTGTTCTGGTTCTTCATCTTTTTATAGATGCTGAAGAAATGCTTTACACGGCCGTCGATCTTAGCCTCTATCCCCGCATCCTTAATGTGCTTGCGCACCTCATCCACTATATCCTGAACATACTGTTCACGGACAGTCTTACGTTCAGCTATCTGCCGCGAAAGATCCTCGTACGCAGCCGGCTCCAGATACTTAAGACACAGATCCTCAAGTTCGACCTTTATCTTCGAGATACCCAGCCTCTGCGCTATGGGTGCATAAATATCAATAGTCTCTCTGGCTTTCTCCTGCTGCTTTTCCGGACGTGTATGTCCGAGAGTACGCATATTATGGAGTCGGTCAGCCAGCTTTATCATTATGACTCTTATGTCCTTTGCCATCGCAAGGAACATCTTCCTTAAATTCTCGGCCTGCAGATCAAGCTTATCGGTCGAATACTGTATCTGTGACAGTTTAGTAACTCCATCCACCAGAAGTGCCACATCCGCGCCGAACTCATCCTGCAGCTCATCTATAGTCATAACGGTATCTTCTACCACATCATGCAAAAGCCCTGCTGCAATGGTCTCCTTATCCATCTCCATATCCGCCAGTATGATAGCCACACATAGAGGATGGATGATATATGGCTCACCGGACTTGCGCAGCTGGTCCTTATGGAACTGTCTGGCTGTTTCGTAAGCCTTCTCTATAAGAGAGATATCATCGGACGGATGATATCTTACAACACGTTTGATAAGCTCTTCATAAAGAGCTTCCGGAGCCTGGAATTCAGCTATATCCTCAATACGGCCATCATCTATGACCACTGCCACATGTTCATCCGTAACATCTGGAGTGGACTCATCCGCCGACGGTCCCACAGGTGCTCCGGGCGTGGTACTTCCAAGAGGTGCCGTAACGGTGATCCGTTCCAGAAGCCCCTTCCCGGTACCTTCAACACCGGGCGCAGACAGATCTGAAATATCGGAAGCAGTCACGCCCGAATTCATGTTTTCTTCTATTATGCTGTCAATATCTTTACGATCATCTGACATGACGTGACCTCCTTTCCGCCTTGATCAAAGTGTTAATAAATCACTCGCCTTCGTATGAAACGGCGCTGACGAGCTTATATTCTGAAATCTTCTCCCTGCCCTTCAGATCGGGAAGCTCTATGAGAACGCACACTCCGCTGACCTCGCCGCCAAGCTTCTCGACCAGTTTTATCATGGCCTCGGTAGTTCCTCCGGTAGCGATAAGATCATCAACTATCAATACCTTGGAACCTTTTTCAAAACTGTCCACATGCATCTCTATCTCAGTACTGCCGTATTCCAGATCATAGCTCTGGGATATGGTTTTTCCGGGAAGCTTGCCTTTCTTTCTGATCAATACGAAAGGCTTATGCATATTATAAGCCATCGGGGCGCCAAAAATAAAACCTCTGGACTCCGCTCCGCAGATAACGTCAAAGTCCAGATCCTTTACCAGATCGCACATGGTATCAACAGCCAGTTTAAGGCCGTCAGCATCCTGAATTATAGTGGTTATATCGCGAAATTGTACCCCGGGCTGAGGAAAATCGGGGATCGTACGTATGTAATCCTTGATATTTTTCATGGCGTCCTCCGTGGTAATAAAATGATTAAAGTATTATACCACATCTGACGCAGAATTCAATCAAAAAGCATAAAACCGGCTATACATTGTCACGCTTGTCCCGGAAGGCATCCAGCATATCACGCGCCCTGTCTTTCTGAGAGGGTGAAGATTGTTTTGACTGTAATATACCCGATACCAGCCTTGCAGCATCATCAAACTTTCCGAAATGTCCGCAAAGCGATGCCAGCAGGAAGTCGATAGCAGTCTCATTCATCCCCGCAATAGGCGGTTCCTCGGTCTGCCGGGCCTTCAGCAGGTAATCCATGGCCTTCTTCAGATACTTTTCTTCCGCATCGAGAAAGCCATCGTATTTCAGCCGCACAGCCTTTGTAAAAGATTCCGTATCATCTCCAAGCGCCAGCTTTTGAGCTCTGTAAAGCCATGCGATCTTTAATGTTAGAAGCCCCACTTCACTATCATGTACCTGACGTATCGCCGCACACAATAATGCCAGCTTATATTCCGTTAAAGCTTCCTCATATGACCGCACCATTCCAACCGGTTCAGGATGCGGATCGTATTTTTTTGATATTTTCTCAAGTATCAGTTCTTTATGCGGTTTGGGAAGTACACCGAAGTATCTTTTGAGTATGGCAAAGCCGCATTTGTTGCAATGAACCACATCATACTTCTGAACATCGATATCTTTGTGAACCGGACGCAGATCCCAGTCCTGGCTTATTATCCTGGCTTTCCCGGCTTTAACGGTAGGAATACGAAGCCTGTTTTCACAGACAGGGCAGACATAGCTTTTCATAAAAAGATAGTCGCCTTCATAAAGCTTTTTAGGTGCAGCAGGTTTTAATGCAGACATGAACGTCCCCTTTACAAGATAAGGATTATGTTAACTTCTTTAAATTTAGGTTATTATATTATACAACAGGTATATCAGGCAAGAACATATGCTTATTCGGGTTATATACGTGTATATTTGGTATGATGAAAGGAAGGATTGCAGATTCGGATCGCAAAGCAATGGCTATTGCGTTAACCAGCACAGTAGATTCGGATCGCTATCGGGTGTTTCAGTGTCAGCACAGTAGATTCGGATCGCAAAGCGATCCTCATTACCTGTGAAATGAGAACTTTAGATGTCTTCATGCCGAGCCGCGCACCCGCTGCGCGGCTACGGCCCAATTCGTTACGCATGCCAGTCTGCCGCCTATCGGCGATGCCGATTCTGCATAGGCGGCAGACACGTCATACTCAGTATGAGTATGACGTCGCTTCGCGCCTTGCCCACAGGGGAAAAGCAAATCAAAAAACGGCCGGATGAGCAAGCTCCTCCGGCCGTTCGTCGATTTACTTTTCCCTACTGTGCTGACTTTTTAATACATACCAGGGGCACCGGCTCCTGCGGGCATTGCAGGGGTGTCTTCCTTGATGTTTGCAACTACGGACTCGGTGGTCAGCAGTGTGCTTGCTACGGAAGTAGCATTCTGCAGCGCGGATCTGGTAACCTTTGCGGGATCCAGGATACCTGCACTTATCATATCAACATACTCTTCCTTAAGAGCATCAAAGCCGATACCGGGCTTGGACTCCTTAACCTTATTGATGATCACGCTGCCCTCAAGACCCGCATTGCTTGCGATGTGTGCCAGGGGAGCTTCCAGAGCCTTAAGCACGATGTTCGCACCGGTCTTTACATCTCCCTCAAGAGTATCAGCCAGCTTTGCAACCTGCTTTGCAGCGTGGATATATGCCGATCCGCCGCCTGCTATAACGCCTTCTTCTACAGCAGCACGGGTAGCTGCCAGAGCATCTTCCATACGGAGCTTAGCTTCCTTCATCTCGGTCTCGGTAGCTGCACCTACGCGGATAACAGCAACGCCGCCGGAGAGTTTTGCAAGTCTTTCCTGAAGTTTTTCCTTATCGAAATCAGAGGTGGTCTCCTCGATCTGGTGCTGGATCTGTGCAACACGATCCTTGATAGCCTTAGGCTTGCCTGCACCGTCAACGATAACTGTGTTCTCCTTCTGAACCTTAACGCTCTTTGCACGGCCCAGCTGATCGATAGTAACTTCCTTAAGATCAAGGCCCAGCTCTTCGCTGATAACCTGACCGCCTGTCAGGATTGCGATATCCTTGAGCATCTCTTTTCTTCTGTCGCCGTATCCGGGAGCCTTTACTGCTACAACATTAAAGGTACCGCGCAGCTTGTTAACGATCAGGGTTGTAAGAGCCTCGCCCTCAACATCCTCAGCGATGATCAGCAGTCTGGATCCGTTCTGTACGATCTGCTCGAGCAGAGGCAGGATCTCCTGGATATTGCTGATCTTCTTATCGGTGATCAGGATATAGGGATCATCCAGGTTTGCTTCCATCTTGTCCATATTGGTGCACATATATGCTGAGATATAACCACGGTCGAACTGCATACCTTCTACCAGGTCAAGCTCGGTCTTCATGGTCTTTGATTCTTCTATAGTGATAACGCCGTTGTTGGAAACCTTCTCCATAGCATCTGCTACCATGTTTCCGACTTCCTCATCACCTGCGGAGATAGCTGCGACCTTGGCGATCTGCTCTTTGCCTTTGACCTTAGCACTCATCTTCTTGATGGCTTCAACAGCACAATCGGTAGCCTGCTTCATACCCTTGCGCATGATGATGGGGTTAGCACCTGCTGCCAGGTTCTTCATACCCTCGGTAACCATAGCCTGTGCCAGCACGGTTGCGGTCGTGGTACCGTCACCTGCTGCGTCATTGGTCTTTGTTGCCACTTCCTTGACCAGCTGCGCTCCCATGTTCTCGAAAGGATCGTCAAGCTCTATTTCCTTTGCAATGGTAACACCGTCATTCGTGATAAGAGGTGTTCCGTAAGACTTATCAAGTACAACATTTCTTCCCTTAGGTCCTAAGGTAACACGTACTGTGTTAGCCAGTTTATCTACACCGGCTTCCAATGCAGCACGGGCTTCAGCTCCGTATTTGATCTCTTTTGCCATTATTATTCGCCTCCTTTATATGATTACTTGATGATAGCCAGGATATCGCTCTGCTTTACAACGATATACTCTTCATCTTCAAGCTTGACTTCGGTTCCTGAATACTTGGAATAGATGACCTCGTCACCCTTCTTAACTTCCATCTTTACTTCTTCCGTCCCGGGGCCTACAGCAATAACCTTAGCCTGCTGGGGCTTTTCCTTGTTCTGTCCGGGCAGGACGATGCCCGACTTTGTTGTCTCTTCTGCCTGCAGCTGCTGCAGTACGACTCTGTCACCCAAAGGTACTAACTTCATGACTTACGCCTCCTTTTATTATTTGCGCTATGCGCTCTTGGATTTGTTAGCACTCAATTGGTTTGAGTGCTAACTACTGTTGGATAATATAGTTTCTTTTCCGGCAGTTTGCAAGGAGATGCGCGTCTGTATTTCACGTCATTTCTCTGTTTTACTCTCATTTTCTCTTATTTTCTCTTATTTTCGCACCATGTATCTTTTATTATTTTTATCCACTTCACATAGAACACAAAAAGTGGTATAGTAAAATGGATTATGTGCGGGAACAAGACAACATTTTGAAAGGATACCAGACTATTGTTCGATAATCTTGGCCATTATATCAGGGAACTGATAAAAGGAAACAACTTCTTTTCTCCCAAGGTCATATACAGATACAGCATCATTACGCTGGCGACCATGCATCTGCTCAATGGTGTGTTTTTCTTTTTTGCGTCTTCTATCCTGCTGATGATCGTAAACCTTGCCATATCAGCCATGCTCTTTTCTACCATGCTTCCGCTTATCGAAAAGCATGAGCTGATCAACATTTACATACTGCTCCTGCTCGACCTGGTGGTCATAATCTTTGTAGAGAACCTTTTACTGGGCTGGGACAGCGGATATTCATCATATTACTACACCGCGGTGGCATCAACATTTTACTTTTCGTACTTAAACAAAAGTAAAGACGGTTCGCGCCATGCACTGCCGCTGGCTCTGTCGCTGCTGATAATACTCTGCTACCTGTTCAATTATTTTCTGACAGAGCACATACAGCCGATCCTGCCCATAAGCAGCATGTTCTGGCACCAGGCACTTTTCTTTTTTAATACTGTAACTGCATTCGCGATAATGATAGTCTTCTCCTATCTTTTCATATGGGAGATACAGCACAAGAACAATATCCTTACCGATCAAAATACCCTGCTCGATGAGCTGGCCCACAAAGATCCGCTCACAAAGCTTTTAAACCGCCGCAGTATGAACGAACTTATAAATGAACGCATGGAGCAGCTCAAAAAGTCCGGCAAACGCTTCACAATGATACTGGGCGATATAGATGACTTTAAAAAAGTAAATGATACCTACGGTCATGATGCGGGCGATCAGGTCCTTATCGCCGTAGCCGATACCATAAGCAGGTTTACAAGCCTTGAAGACGCCGTTTGCCGCTGGGGCGGAGAAGAGATCCTCATTCTTATCACGGATCCCATTGAGATGGCCGCCGTAAAAGCCGAGAAGATCCGCAAGGCTATAGAAGAAAATGTTGTTAATTTTGAAGGAAGGGATATTCAGATCACCATGACTTTCGGTATAGCAGAATCCATCCCCGGATATAAGATAGAACATCTTATACAGCAGGCGGATGATAAACTCTACTATGGCAAAAAGCACGGAAAGAACCGGGTAGTGATCGATCTTCGTCCTTTGGATTAAATTATTTTAAAGTTTTAAGGAGTCAATAACTATGATCGCAGCAAACAATGTGACCTACCGTGTAGGAAAAAAAGCCCTCTTTGAGGATGTCAACATCAAATTCACCGAAGGAAACTGTTACGGACTTATAGGCGCTAACGGTGCCGGAAAATCCACTTTCTTAAAGATCCTTTCCGGGGACCTCGACACTACCAACGGTGAGATAAGCATTACCCCCGGCCAGCGGCTTTCCGTCCTCGAGCAGGACCATTTCAAATATGACGAATACCCCGTTCTGGATACCGTTATCATGGGTAACAAGCGGCTGTACGATATCATGAAGGAAAAAGAAGCCATCTACATGAAGGAGGATTTCTCCGATGAAGACGGTATCAGGGCCGGCGAACTCGAAGCTGAATTTGCAGAGATGAACGGCTATGAAGCAGAGTCGGATGCCGCAACACTTTTAAACGGTCTGGGCATAGACACCTCACTGCACTATTCCATGATGAAAGACTTAAACGGCAGTGAAAAAGTAAAGGTACTGCTTGCTAAAGCGCTCTTCGGCAACCCCGATATACTGCTTCTGGACGAGCCTACCAACCACCTTGATCTGGATGCCATCGCATGGCTTGAAGAATTCCTGATCAACTTTGACAATACAGTCATCGTTGTAAGCCACGACCGTTACTTCCTCAATAAGGTATGTACTTCTACCGCCGATATCGATTACGGCAAGATACAGCTCTACGCCGGTAACTATGATTTCTGGTACGAATCCAGCCAGCTGCTTATCAAGCAGATGAAAGAAGCAAATAAGAAGAAAGAAGAAAAGATCAAGGAACTGCAGGAATTCATCTCCCGCTTCTCCGCTAACGCTTCAAAATCAAAGCAGGCTACTTCACGTAAGCGTGCCCTTGAAAAGATACAGTTAGACGAGATCAAGCCTTCCAGCAGAAAATATCCTTATATCGACTTCCGCCCCGACCGCGAGATAGGAAACGAGGTGCTATTCGTAGAGGATATCTGCCTTAAGGGTGATGACGGTAATATGATACTCAACCATGTTAGTTTTACCATGGGACATGATGACAAGATCGCGTTCGTCGGCGGAAACGAGCAGGCCAAGACCGCTCTCTTCCAGATACTGATGGGCGAGCGTGAGCCTGATTCCGGAAGCTATAAATGGGGCGTTACCACTTCACAGGCATATTTCCCCAAGGATAATTCAAAAGAATTTGATAACGACTATACTATCACCGACTGGCTCATGGGTTACTCTCCCGTTAAGGATGTGACCTATGTGCGCGGATACCTCGGACGTATGCTCTTCCCCGGCGAAGACGGCGTAAAGAAAGTCAAAGTACTCTCCGGTGGTGAAAAGGTCCGCTGTATGCTTTCTAAAATGATGATAAGCGGCGCCAACTGCCTTATCTTCGATGAGCCTACCAACCACCTGGACATGGAAAGCATTACCGCACTCAATACCGGTATGTTAAAGTTCCCCGGTGTTATACTCTTTGCCTGCCGTGACCATCAGCTGGTACAGACCACCGCAAACCGGATAATCGAATTCATGCCGGACGGTACCATCATCGATAAGGTGACCACCTACGATGAATATCTCGAAGCAGACGAGATGGCAAGAAAACGTACGGTTTACCAGGCACAGGTTGAGGACGATGAAAACTAAGATCTTCTTTTTTGACCTGGACGGTACCCTTTTAAACAGCAATAAACAGATCACTCCCGACACCTATGCCGCTCTTTGCGAGTGGCATGATGCCGGGAATCTTATTGCGATCAATTCGGGACGTCCGCTTATAAGTATCCTTAAAGTTATCGATGAGCTTAAACTCTCGGCTTTTATGCCATATGCCGTCGCTTTTAACGGAGCTCTCATCTATTCAGTTAAGGATAAAAAGACTATCATCAAAAAAGGTATCTCCCTTAACGATGTAGCGGATATCTATTCCGCAGCAAGGTCTCTTTCACTCCACTGCCACAGCTACAATGACAATGCGATCCTGACTCCCGCTGTCAATGATGAGATCAGATACTATACCAGAGTTGTAAAGCTGCCGGTGGATGTACTTGAGCGTTTTCCCGAAGGGATCAATGATCCCCCGTGCAAAATGCTCTGCATAGACCTTACGGAAAGTGATAAACTCGATAAGATGACAGATCTTATAAACAGCGGGGAGTTTTCCACCGGCAGGGCTGCCGGTCCCGCCCGTCTGTATGCCATGCGTTCCAACTCCAGATATCTTGAGATAATCCCTTCCGATGCCGGTAAGGGTACTGCCGTACGTGAGCTGGCTGCTTATCTGGGGATAGATGAAGGCGGCACTCTGGCTGCCGGTGATGAAGAAAACGACCTTTCAATGATAGAGGCTGCGGGATGCGGTGTAGCAATGTGTAACGGCAATAAGGACATATTTGCCTCTGCCGATATCATTACTGTCAAAAATAACGATCACGACGGTCTCGCTCCCATAATAAGACAGCACATCCATAAGATTTGACATATCATATAAAAAAGTCTATACTTTATGCCAAGTTATGTAAATCAGTTTTACCAACCAAAGAAAGGAAACAAAACTATGAAGATCTGTCCTAAATGTAATTCACAGCACTCGGACGATACCAAGTTCTGCAACAATTGCGGCACTCTTTTAGGTGATGCTGTTGTGGAAAACAACTCAGCTGCCGGCAATAATAGTGCAGCACCGGATCAGTCCTCAACTCCATTTCCCGGCCCTATCTTCAGTGGTACACCGAATAATACGCAGCCCCAGGGAATGCCGCAGCCCGGCTTTAATACAAACAATATGGGCGGCGCTGCTCCCCAGCCCGCTATGAACCCTCTCTTTTCTGCTCCTCCCGTAGAAGAGCCCAAGAAAAAGAAGAGTCCTATGCCTTTTATCCTGATAGGTGTGGCCGTATGCTTTGTCGTAGTCATCGCAGCGATACTCGTACTTTTACTTGGCGGCGGATACAAGAAGCCGATCAACAAGCTGGTAAGCCTTGTCAACGCCCAGAGCACCGATGTAAATGCATATATGAGCTGTGTTACTCCTCCTTTCGTACCGGAGACATATAAGGAAGCACTGGGACTTATCAAGAACGGCGATGCAAAAGACGAGCTCAACGATGCTATCAATGAAGTTTTTGAAGAAGCATGGGATGGTATTAAAGAAGAATACGGCAAAGACTGGAAAGTATCCATTGAGTTTAAGAAGAACAAGAAGTTAAGCGATAAGGATATCGATAAGCTCCAGAAGAGTTATGACGATCTCTCAAAGACCCTTGACAAGATGAATCTTGACGACGAGGATACCTGGGAAGATATCGCGGATTACCTTGATGATGAGTACGATACCGAACTCAAGCCCGAAAAGGCCGTAAAGCTTGGCGAGAACCTTCTTAAGAAGCTTGATAATTTCAAGATCACCGAAGGATACGAAGTCAAAGTCAAGGTCAGCATCGAAGGCAAGAGCAACAAAGATTCGACTACCATGAGCGCTAACGTTATAAAAGCAGGCGGCCAGTGGTTCATCGATCCCCTCTCCTTCAGCGAGGGCGGCATATCAGCTGCCAGCCTCTTAAACCAGGTTGATGATTTTGATTTCTAAACAGATCTGATATAGCAGACAAAAATAAGACAGGCGTTTATCGCCTGTCTTATTTATTTACCGTCTTATCAGGATCATGCATCTACGATAAGGTATCTTCCGTCACCGACAGCAAATACTTCTTCTGCTTCCGCGATATCTTCCTGCTCCATTTCACTTATGTCCATGCCTGCTTCATCAAGATAATCACATACCTCTGTCAGGGAATCCACAACAACAGCCATGGAGTCTTTTAAGAATTCCTCTGCCTCCTCCCTGCTTTCGGCCACAGCCTCCGGAAAGAGTTTTTCCTGCTGCTCAAGAAAAGCATCCAGCACCGCTTCATCATATTCATAACTCATTGCAGTTCCTCCTTGAATTTATTAAGTTCCGTCATAAACATTTCCGACGGAAACCCGATCACATTATCCTTACTGCCTTCAAAAGCCGTGATAAAGCGGCCGAATTCTCCCTGTATTGCATATGCTCCGGCCTTATCATCACCTTCTCCGCTGTTAACATATTCATCCATCTCCGCTTCGCTCAATGCCCTTACATGCACATCCGTCCTGTCACAAAACACACGGATCTTTTTAGCCGGCAGAGCCATAAGCGCGACTCCGGTATAAACCTGGTGCGCCCTTCCGGATATCAGCTCTATCATCTTTTTTGATTCTTTTCTGTCCGCAGGCTTTCCCAGCACTCTCTCATCAACGGAAACCAATGTATCCGCAGCTATTATGATACAGCATTCGTCTCCTGCCTGATCTTCCTCCTGCATAAGTTCCGCCACAGCCACAGCCTTTCTGCGTGATAATTCTTTCACTATGGCAGAGGGCGGCATATCATCATGCTCCTCTGATACATCGGATACCTTTATTTCATATTCAAACCCCAGACGGCTCAATATCTCTTTTCTGCGCGGCGAGCCGGAAGCCAGGATGTATCTGTATAATGATCTCATTCTTATTATATCTTCTCCATCGGTATGAAGCGTCTGCTGTCCTTAAGTGAAACACCTTTCGTTATCAGTTTGGCTGCTTCCTCTTCAAAGCTTATCTGGCAGGAGAAACGTCTTTCCTTAGCCACACGCTTCTTTTTATAGCTTCCGTCAGGCATGAGCTCGTGCTTCTTAGCCGTATCCTTAAACTGCTGCGTAAGTATATGTATCACATTCTCCTTAAGCTCAGCATTCTCGATGGGGAACATTATCTCCACCCTGCGTTCAAGATTACGCGGCATCCAGTCCGCACTGGCCAGATATACCTCCGGATTGCAGTCATTATCAAATATAAAGATACGGCTGTGCTCAAGATAATTACCTACAATGGAGTAAACCTTGATATTATCGCTGACACCGGCTATACCCGTCTTCAGCGAACAGATCCCCCTTACCAGCAGATCTATATGCACGCCCGCAGCCGATGCCTCATATAAGGCCGCGATAACATCGGGATCGCACAGAGAGTTCATCTTGGCCTTAATACCGCATTGTCTTCCTGCCTTAGCAGCCTGTGTCTCACGCGCTATCAGGCGCAGGAGACGCTTCTTAAGCCATAAGGGAGCTACGCTTAAGCTGTTCCACTGCAGAGGCTCGGAATAACCTGAAAGCATGTTAAACACAGCCGTTGCATCTTCTCCCACAGGTTCGGCACAGGTCAGAAGCCCCATATCGGTATATAATCTGGCCGTGGCATCATTATAATTACCCGTTCCCAGATGTACATAGCGTCTTATCCCGTCCTCTTCACGCCTGACAACCAGAGCGATCTTACAATGTGTCTTAAGCCCTACAAGACCGTATATGACATGACAGCCGGATTTTTCAAGCATCCTTGCCCAGCCGATATTGTTTTCCTCATCGAAACGCGCCTTTAATTCCACCAAAACCGTGACCTGCTTACCGTTTTCGGCAGCTTCTGCCAGCGCTTTGACGATCGGCGAATTGCCGCTCACACGGTACAGTGTCTGCTTAATGGCCAGCACATCAGGATCCCACGCTGCCTGCTTGATAAATTCCACAACCGGAGTAAAGGACTGGTACGGATGATGCAGCAGTATATCGCCCTTTCTTATGGCCGCAAAGACATCACAGCCCGACGGCAATCCCGGTACGGCACAAGGCTCAGGCGATCTGTGTTTAAACTTCTCAAATCCGTCAAGGCCATAGATCTTCATTAGGAAGGTAAGATCCAGCGGTCCGTTTATCTCATAGATATCCTCTTCGTTTATCGCAAGCTCATGCTTTAATATCTTTAAAAGCCTCTTATCGATCCCTTTTTCGGTTTCGAGACGTATCACTTCTCCCCACTGCCTGCGCTTTATCTGCTTTTCGATCTCCTTTAAAAGATCCTCAGCTTCTTCCTCTTCTATCGGCAGATCCGCATTACGCATGATCTGGAAAGGGGATGCACTTATAAGGTCATAATTTAAAAACAGCTTGTTGATGTTACGCTCTATCACTTCCTCAAGGCGTATGACACGCCTCTCCCCGTCTTTCGACGGAAGCTGGATAAGACGAGGCAGAACGCTTGGCACCTGCACGGTAGCAAATTCCTGATTCTTATCCTTCTTGGGATCCTTGCCTTTCTTGGCTAAAAGGGCACAGATATTAAGTGATTTATTTTTAATAAGCGGAAACGGTCTGGAAGAATCCACAGCCATGGGAGTAAGAACCGGATATACATTGTCGGTAAAGTACTTATCCGCAAATTTGGCCTCGTCCGCACTCATGTCTTCATGGCGCTCCACAATCTTAAGTCCGTGATGACGGCATTCCAGTGCCAGCTTGTGGTAAGTATCATACTGATCCTCCACAAAATCATGCAGCACCGGATATAAGAGTTTTAGCTGTTCTTCGGGTTTAAGGCCGGCTATGTCCTTTTTGGTATATCCGGCGTGTACCATATCCTTAAGTGAAGCAACACGCACCATAAAGAATTCATCCAGATTGGACGCCGTGATACTTAAGAATTTGAGCCGTTCAAACAGCTCTATCTCCTTATCCTTTGCTTCCGAAAGAACACGCTGGTTAAAGCGTACCCAGGAGAGCTCGCGGTTGGTGTAGTATTTGGGATTGTTATAGTTCATCGTGGTCCTCCTAATCCTTTCAAGATACAGGCCGTCCGTGATTTATATCCTTCTTATAACAGGACGCAGACCGTATACTTCTTCAAAAAATGAAGCCCTGCGCACAAATCTTTCTTCTTCAAACAAAAGATCGTCCCCGGCATCAACATTTATTATCAGACTGTCATCCTTAAGCGATACCTTCAGGTTCTTTATCTTCTGCCTGTGGCTCTTGTCCAGCGCATTGGCGATACGGAGTATCGCGGTGAGCTTGGCAACGATAAGATACGCCTCCTCATTTATATCACTGTGGGCCGACAGATCCTCATAGTATTCAAATGCTTCATGATTGAACTTGACCACACAGGAGAGCATCTCCCTCTCCAGATGGGAAAGTCCTATCATCTCGGTGTTCATGATGATGGCATACGAGCACTCTCCCACATTGGTCATATTGATAAATTTGCCGCAGTCGTGCAGAGCAGCGGAAAGCCTCAGTATCAGGCGCTGCCTGTCTCCCATACCGTGCACGCGCTTCATGCCGTCAAATATGGTCAGAGCGATGTTCTCAAGCGCCTCCGACCTCTTCCTGCTTCCCATATACCTGCGGCTTATCGTAGCTGCACAGGCCAGTATATCTGCTTCAAAATCGCGGCTTGCAGACATAAGTTTATTCTGTTCCGCGTATTCATAAGCTATGCCGTCACAGAGCGTTGCCCCCGGTACCCACAGCGCATCCGCGCCGAAACTCCTGGCCACACGCTTCATTATGCCTGCCGATATCTTTAATAACGGTACGCTCTCTTCCGATATCTCAAGCATATCGGCCATTTCTTCATTACCCTTATCCATTATACCGTCGGCAAACTCAAGGAAAGCATCAGCACCGGCGATACAGTCATCGCCCACTCCTTCCACAGCCGCTTTAAAGCGTCCCGAAAGATAATCATCCATGATGATCAGATTCTTTATCTCCCTGTCTTTTAAATACATCTTCTTAAAAACAGAAAGCTGTCCGTCTATCATCTCATCCATCAGTTCCTCTATCTGGGAAGTGCGGGGTTTGATCGTCAGGATACGTTCGTGCAGGCGCAGTACCCCCAGCTTAAGACTCTGGGTTATCACCAACGCCCCCTTATCAAAAAGCGAAAGCTGTATACTGCCTCCGCCTATATCCACTATCGCAGTGGGTTTTGCTATTATGGCGTCAAACTGATCGCCTATGGCCGCAATGGCCTTGTAATCAAGGAACCGCTGCTCGGAATTGCTTAAGATCTCCAGATCTATCCCGCTGCGGTTCTTTATCTGGTCCAAAAGGATCTCCGTATTGTCGGTCTCCCTTAAGGCAGATGTACCATAGGCACGATAGTCCCTGACATGATACTGCTTCATGACATCCTTAAATTCCTGAAGGATCTTAAACAGCTCTTCCATCTTAGCCAGGCTGATCTTCCTGGTGGCATAACTGTCTGTTCCAAGAGCCAGCCTGTGTCTTAGATAATCGATCTGCTTTATGCCCTTGGAACTTATCTCAAAAATCTTAAGGGACAACTCAAAGCTGCCCACATCCAGAGCAGCAAAGAGACGGGTGTTATTTTTCTTTTCTGCCATCCTTATTTCCTTCCGTTTTGCCGCGAAGATCATCGATAAGCTGGGCCGCTGTCCTGCCCGAAAGCCCGTTATGGTTAAGTTCCCACTGATTAGCCATCAGTCTCAGTTCTTCATTCGAATAAGGCAGCTTATAGCGTTCTGCAAGCTTTTCGACTATATTGTAATACTCCTTGGGTTCGGGTGCCCCGTAATAAATAGACACGCCAAAACGTGCAAAGAGCGAAAGCTTCTCCTGGACAGTCTCGTTTTTATGCTTATCCAGCGGGCTTTCAGGTCTGTCGCTGAAGCTCTCCCTTACCAGGTGTCTCCTGTTGGATGTAGCATATATAAGTACATTCTCCGGTCTGGCTTCCAGTCCGCCTTCTATCACCGCCTTAAGATATTTATACTCTACCTCAAACTCTTCAAAAGACAGATCATCCAGGTAGATTATGAACCGGTAATTACGGTCCTTTATCTTACGTATCAGATCATTGATCTCTCTGTACTGATGTTTGTAGACCTCGATCATTCGCAGGCCTTTTTCGTAGTATTTATGGAGTATGCCGCGTATACTTGAACTCTTTCCCGTACCTGCCTCACCGTAAAGCAGGACGTTATTGGCACTGCGTCCGGCCAGAAAGGCTTCGGTATTATCGCAAAGAAGCTTCTTCTGCCTTTCATATCCCACTAGATCGTCAAGTGAACTTTCCGCTACATTAAGTATGGGTTCGATCTCTCCGCCGTCAAGCACACGGAAAGCCTTATGCAGTCCCAGCTTGCCCACGCCGTAAAACTTATAAAAATGCTCAAGTACCTTAAGCCTCTCTTCAGGATCCTCTGCAGCCCACAGCTTTTCGGAATGATCCATTATCGCATCCCTTATGAGCGGACTGTATTTTCTTCCTTCCGAAGCTGCTTTGTAATAATTGAAGTTATTTGAGCCGTGCAGTTCCTTGAATGTAGGCAGCGCTTTCATTGCCTTGAGCGCCCCTTCTCTGATAGTCCCCGTGCAGCCGTCTCTTAATTCTGCCGCGCAGCTGAAGGGATTCTCATCCATAAGCAGGCTCTCGGTGATCACACACTGCCATACATTGCCCTTAAAGCCGGCCTCTTCGGCAGCGTACATCACGCGTCTTACCAGCGATTCATATGTGGCCCGCTTTTCATCCATGGCGTCCATATACGGCTCCAGCCACTTCGTATAAGTCTTAAAATATACCCTGAAATCCCTTACCAGGTCTAATCTCTGCTGTTCCCTGTCATGAACATGTACTGTATCTCTCATATCAATAATTCCCCAAAACTCTAAGATTTTTAGTTTCTTCCCTTAAACCGCACAATGCATTCCTGACCGACGGTTCACAAAGATTACCGTCAAAATCAAGGAAAAACCGGTATTCCCACTTACGGTCTTCTATGGGCCGGCTTTCGATCTTCGTCATGTTCAGATCATTATAGATAAAATGAGAAAGAATATGGAATAGAGATCCGCTCTCATGAGGCAGTTCAAAGCACAGGCTTATCTTGCCTGCTTTCTTTAAAAATATCTTCTGATTGCTGACAACGATAAAACGCGTGGTGTTTACTCCTGACTGGTTTATCCCTTTTTTCAGGATATCCAGGCCATAATAGGCCGCTGCATGTTCACCGGCTATGGCCGCCTGGGTCTTATCGCCGTCATCCGCAACCTTCTTAGCTGCAAAAGCATTATTTTTCATGGATATCTGCTCCCAGCTCTTATCACGCAGGAAATGCTCGCACTGCATAAGGGCCTGCGGATGGGCAAATACACTCTTTATCTCGCTTATGTCGCTTCCGGGTGCCCCCAGCAGACAGTGCTTTATCTCAAGCATCTGTTCTCCGACGATAAAATGCTCGTATTCAGCCAGCAGATCATAGATCTCGTTGACTATACCCGCCGTAGAATTCTCAATAGGCAGTACTGCAAATGCCGCCGTACCTTCGTCCAGGGTCTGCATGGCATCCCTGAAGGTATCCACATGGCTGATATTATCCCTGCGGTTAAAAAACTTCTCCGTAGCAGCCTGGGAATAAGATCCCTCTGCCCCCTGATACACAACGTGCGCACTGCTGTCAAGTTCATCTACCGGGATAAACGGCAGTTTAAGCTCACTGTGTTCCGAAAGCATGCGGTACTGCAGTTTACGGCTGATACTCATCAGCTGTGTAAAAAGCTCCGCAACTCCCTTTTTGTTTATATCTCCTTCAACCAGGTCCCTGACCGCGTTAAGCTTGGCTTCTTCCCTTTCACGGTCAAACACTTTTCGGTTATTCTCTATCTTATATTCCGCCACCTCACCGCACAGCTTCATTCTTTCCTCAAACAGCGCAGCAAGCTGCTTGTCCACTTTGTCCAGTTCACGGCGCAGCTCTGTCAGATCCCGCATCTTTTTTCCTTTCTTTTCCACTTGATTATCGCTATCAAGTTTACCGCAAAAACCCATAATGTGTCAACGAGTGCGCTTGAAAATATGCTGCCTTTATGATATCATAATCCGCAGTGAATTTAACATTTAAGGAGGTGGCTATGACAGGAAAAGAAATGATACTCGGAAGGCGCAGTATACGTAAGTACAGCGATAAAAGTGTTGATGATGCTCTGCTTAGCGAGATAGTTGAGGAAGCTTCCTACGCTCCAAGCTGGAAGCATACCCAGATCACACGCTACATCGCCATTAAAGATCCCGCGCTTAAAAAACGCATCGCTGAAGAAGGTACCACTATCTGGCGCGGAAACGGTGATATCATAAAGCAGGCTCCCGTACTCGTTGCCGTATGTGTTGTCAAGAACCGCTCCGGTTTTGAACGCGACGGTTCATTCTCTACGGTAAGGGAAGACCGCTGGGAGTTCTTCGACGCCGGTATAGCTTCACAGACTTTCTGTCTGGCAGCTTACGAACATGGTCTCGGTACTGTTATCCTGGGACTCTTTGACATAGACACCATCTCCTCTCTTATAGAAGTCCCCGAGGGTCAGGAACTCGTAGCTCTCATCCCGGTGGGCTATCCCGCTGAAGAACCTCAGGCTCCCAAGCGTAAAGCTGTAAGTGATCTGTTAAGTATTAAATAGTTATCGAAAAGAGAAACATATTTGTTTCTCTTTTTTAAAGGAGGGATCTATGCGACATCTTATGAACCCCATGGACTTTTCCGTGGAAGAACTTGATAAACTCTTTGATCTGGCTGTGGATATTGAAAAGGATCCTCAGAAATACGCGCACATGTGTGCCGGCAAAAAACTGGCAACATGCTTTTACGAGCCCAGCACCAGGACACGTTTGAGTTTTGAGACAGCCATGCTCAATCTTGGTGGATCCGTAATAGGCTTTTCCGATGCCGGCAGCTCTTCTGCCGCAAAAGGCGAAAGCGTATCCGATACCATAAGGGTTATATCCTGCTTTGCCGATATCTGTGCCATGCGCCATCCCAAAGAAGGTGCGCCTATGGTTGCTGCATCACGTTCTGGCATCCCGGTTATCAATGCCGGAGACGGCGGGCACCAGCATCCGACACAGACACTGACCGATCTGCTCACGATCCGTGCGCTTAAAGGCAGGCTCGACAACTTCACCATAGGCTTGTGCGGCGACCTTAAATTCGGCCGTACCGTTCACTCCCTGGTAAACGCGCTGGCGAGATATTCCAATGTACGCTTTGTATTCATCTCTCCCGAGGAACTGCGTATCCCCGGGTATCTGCGCGATATGCTCTGGGATAAAGCGATCACCTTTGAAGAGGTGATACGTCTTGAAGATGTAATGGGCAAGCTGGATCTTTTATACATGACCAGAGTACAGCGTGAACGCTTCTTTAACGAAGAAGATTACGTACGATTAAAAGATTTCTATATCCTCAATAAGGCAAAGATGGATCTGGCCAAGGAAGACATGCTGGTACTCCACCCCCTGCCCAGGGTCAACGAGATCTCCGTAGAAGTGGATGATGACCCCAGAGCCGTATACTTTAAACAGGTACAATACGGCGTATATGTAAGGATGGCACTGATACTGACATTGCTGGAATTGGCTTGATAGCCGGGAGGAAGAATTTATGTTAAACGTAGGTAAGATCGAAGAAGGATTTGTACTGGATCATATTCCGGCCGGAAAGAGCATGTCCATATACTATCACTTAGGACTTGATAAACTGGACTGCACCGTGGCCATCATAAAAAACGCACGTTCAAACGTAATGGGCAAGAAAGATATAATAAAGGTCGAATGCGATATCAACACCCTTGATCTGGATGTGCTGGCCGTTATCGACCACACCATTACCATCAATGTGATCAAAGACGGGGAAATAGTTGAAAAACGTGTACTTGAGCTTCCCAAGGAGCTTAAGAACATCATGAAGTGCAAGAACCCCCGCTGCATCACATCCATCGAACAGGAACTGCCGCATATCTTCTATCTTGCGGATCCTGTCCGCGAACTGTACCGCTGCAAGTACTGCGACGAAAAGAATACAGAAAGGTTTTAATACTATATTTTTACCGGTCTACGGACCGGTTTTTTTTATGTCTGAATATTGACATTATGTAACCCATGTGGTATATATTTGTCATTACTTATATGATATAAGGTTTTATATATGGATATTGATGCTTCAGACAGATACATACCGGTGATCGCCTCAGAAGGAACTATAAGCGCAGCCGCCAGAAAACTGGGAGTATCCCAGCCGGCTATGAGCCTTGCACTCTCCCAGCTTGAAAAAAAGCTCGGCGTTCAGATCTTTGACAGGCAGTCAGTGCCTTTACAGCTGACTGCTGAAGGTCGTATTTATCTGCATTACCTCAATCTTCAGAAGCAGCTGATAGATGACTGTAACAGGGAACTGGCGGAATTAAACAGCGACAATGTCTTTGATTTTTCCCTGGGTGCTCCGGCTATCTATGCAGAAACCATGCTTTTGAGATCCGTTATTTCTTACCGTAAGCTTCGCAGTCAGGATCATATACATATTAAAACCGCGCACCTTACACGTCTGGCGGAGTCGGTCATAAATGGCACGCTTGATGCCTTCATCAGTACCAGCAACGAACTTCCCCCTCAGATTAAGAGCATATATATCAAAGACGAACACCTCTTCTTCTGTAGAAGATCAGTTCCGGGAAAAAATAATAAAAGTGCTCTGCCCGACAAAGATAGCGAGATGATATTTATGGAAGACGATCAGCCGCTGCAAAAGATAATAAATAAATATCTTAAAGAGAATGGCATCCCATATAAAAACCATATAAGCGTCAATCAAGTATCTTCCGCTCTGCGACTGATGGAAGCCGGACAGGGAACAGCGATAATTTCTGAGGACGCACTGGGTATACTGAAAAGCAAAAAAAACATCGTGATCACTCCTCTGCCCGCCGCACTCTCAAGCCGCAAGATCTATTTTGCATATAACGGCGAACGCTTTATGAGCGAACCGTTAAAAATAATATCAGGATTATTGATAAAGGAGAATCTAAAAAAATGAAAAAGAATCTGTTAAAGACCATTATCACTTTCGGAACTGCATTAAGCCTCTGCGCATGTACCGGAAACACCGGTGCCGGAACAACAGACGTCCCTGCAGCACAGAGCGGATCATCCTCTCCCGCAGAGATCAACATCGCATATCAGTACGGTCTTGCTTATGCCCCTCTCATCGTATGCAAGGAGAAAGGTCTTATCGAGGAAGCTTACAAGGCTGCTACCGGCAGTGAAGTAACCGTTACCTGGACTCAGATGAGCTCCGGCGCGGATATCAATACCGGTATTGCCGCAGGCAGCCTTGATGTGGGATTCATGGGTGTTGCTCCCGCCATATCCGGTGTAGCAAAGAATGTCGGATACAGGATATTCACCAATCTTTCCGGTCAGGAGCATGGCATGATGACCAGCAGCGCGGATATCAACAGCATCGCGGATCTGGCAGGCAGCAACGAGCAGATCGCTCTTGTAAATATCGGTTCCATCCAGCATATAATCCTCGGAAAGGCTCTTGCCGATAACGGATATGATGCACATCTTCTTGATGCCAACATCGTAGCCATGAAACATCCCGACGGTATGGCTGCACTTGAATCGGGTAATGTGTCATGCCACTTAACCTCCAGTCCTTATATCTTTAAAGAGCATGAGAATACCGCTCTTCACGAGATCAAGGAAGTAAATGCCGCATGGCCGGTAGAGAACTCTTTCATAGTCGGCGTAGCCTCAACCGATCTGCACGATTCACAGCCCGAGCTCTATAAAGCACTCTGCAGCGGCATAAGCAGCTCCATCGATTTCCTCAACTCAAATTTTGATGAGGTTGCTGCAATGACCAGCGAATACGACGGCAATACTCCCGAAGCAGAGCTTGAATATCTTAAAAAAGGCGTATATACTGTAGATACAAAGGAAATATTCACACTCGCGACTTTCATGTCCGAAAACGGATTTATCGAAACGAGTTTTTCATCCTATTCAGACTTAGTATTTGACAATGTTAAAGGAAACTAAATGAAAGACAAAAAGAAAAAAGCTGTATCAGTAATAGCACGTTCGATCTATGTTATCGCCTTACTGGTGATCTGGGAATGTGTAGCGAGGTCCGGTATACTCGGGCCTCGCTCTTCTCTTATATTTCCTTCTCTCGAACAGATAGGCGAAGCATTTATAAAGAATTTCGTTAAAGGCTATGCCGGTACCTCCCTTTGGATATATATAGCCAATTCGATGAAACTGCTTCTGACCGGACTGTTTATCGGCGTGGTTCTTGCTTTTATCCTTTCCGGTCTTTCGATGGTCAGCTATGTTTTTTTCAAGATATACGATCTTACTGTATCCGTATTTGACCTGCTGCCCGGTATCGCTCTCCTGCCCGTGGTGATCATCATTTTCGGCGTACGTGAAGAAGTCATCGTCTTTCTTGTAGTTCATGCTGTGCTCTGGCCCATGTCCCGCAACATGCTCGACGGCTTTAACGCCACTCCCCGCATCTATGTGGAAGCAGGGAAAAATATGGGACTCAAAGGCGCGGGACTGATATTTGGCGTATACCTGCCGGCTGCAGCATCCTACATTGTTTCAGGCTTAAAGAGCGGCTGGGCCAGGGCCTGGAGAGGCCTGATAAGCGCCGAGATGATCTTTGGCATAGCTTCAAGTCCCGGTATAGGACTTTTTATCAATCAGATGCGTACAAATATGAACAATGCCGAAATGTATGCCACTCTGCTAGTCATCATCATAATAGGTGTGATAGTCCAGTACGGTATACTGCGCCCTATAGAGATCAATACAGTCAGGAAATGGGGTATGACCAAATGAGCAAAGATGCTTTGTTACAGATCCGTGATCTGACAAAAATATATAAAGACGATAACAGTGATAAAACAGTCTTAAAGTCGCTGGATCTGGATGTTGAAAAAAGCGAATTCTTATGCATCCTGGGGCCCTCCGGCTGCGGCAAATCCACTCTCCTTCGTTGTATAGCGGGCTTTGAGGATTACAGCGGAACGGTAAGTGTTGACGGCAGTATACGCCGTGAGCCCGGCATAGACCGCTTTATGGTGTTTCAGGATTTTAACCAGCTTTTCCCGTGGAAGACCGTCATCAACAATGTAGCGTACCCTTTGGGGCTTAATCTTAAGGCCTCTAAAGCTGAAATAAAAGAAAGAGCCATGGAGGCTCTAAAAAAAGTAGGCCTTGATAATTGCGGCGATCAGTATCCCCACCAGCTTTCAGGCGGCATGAAACAGCGTGTAGCCATTGCCAAAGCGCTGGCTCTCAGATCGCCAATAATACTGATGGACGAACCTTTTGCTGCCCTGGATGCCATGACCAGGAGCGGTCTTCAGAAAGAGATGATAAGCATCTCCGAAAGCGAAAAGAATACGATAATCTTTATCACTCATAATATCCAGGAAGCGCTTATACTCGGCACCCGCATACTCGTTTTCGGCCAGCAGGGACATATACTCTTTGACGGCAAGAATCCCATGCAGCGCCCCGTCACACCTGCCTCCGAAGGTTACGGAGCCCTTTGGGAAGAGCTCCATCACGCTCTCTATGAAGGCAGTCTTAAACGATCAGATACCGATTAGTTTCTTTCTCTGTATCTTTCCGTTCGACGTTCTGGGTATCTCATCTATAATCTCGATATATTTGGGGACTTTATTTGCATCCAGGACTTTTTTTAACATATCCAGGCAGTTTTTTCCCGAAAAGCCCTCATACCCTTCCTCAATACTTACAAAGAGTTTCGGCACCTGCCCGTATGTCTTATCGGCAACCGGTACGCATGCAGCATCCTTAACGCCTTCACATTTGACCGCTTCTGTTTCTATCTCATCCGGGCTGATCTTGACTCCTGCAAAATTGATAACATCATCCTGCCTGCCAAGACAATATATATAACCTTCGGAATCGATATATCCCAGATCACTGGTATAGATATACCCATCCTTAACGGCCTGCGCTGTCAGGTCAGGCGCATTAAAGTATTCCTTCATATTCTGTGCACCGCCGGTAGCTATAAAAGCAGGATGATCCTTATCCGCTTCAACCCTGTTCTTATTCTCATCCGCAAAAATAAATTCTGCATTCTTAGTAGCCCGGCCTATACAGTGCGGTCTGATGGTCTCATCCTGAAAATCAAGTATGCAGCTGCATCCTGCCTCGGTACTGCCGTAGAAATTATACAGTCTGGTATCCGGCAAAAGCTTTTTCAAATGCTGCTTATCCTCTTCAACAAGCGGTGCGCTGCCCAGCTGTATATAATCCAGCTGATCCTTATAATCTCCTATCTTATCTTTAGACAGCTTAAAGATGATAGCTAAAAGCGTCGGAGCAAGGTCTATCGCAGTTACCCTGTATTTTTCCATCATATTAAACATCTGTTTAACAGCCATAACTCCGCCTATTATTATCACGGTATTTCCGAAATAAAGATTAGCCAGGCTTCGTCTGTACCCATGGCTGTGGGAAAGCGGCATGGGTATGAGTTCCACATTATCCCTGCTCATCTTTACACCTTCGGTTATATTCTCTGCAAGAGCTATATTATTTTTAAAGGTTATAACTATGCCCTTCGACTTGCCGGTTGTTCCTGTGGAAAAAAGAACCTCCGATATATCATCGGCTTTGGGAAAAAACATATTATCGTATACAGATATATTATCGTCTTCCGTTCCCGGCATTCTGAACTGATCCATGGATACCTGCGTTTCTTTGTTATCAATATAAAGTACAGCCTTGGTATCTTCACTTATCTCTTTTATACGCATAGGACCTGCATCTTTTTCAAGCGGTACCGGGATTGCCCCCGCACATTGAACAGCCAGCATAGCAGTCAGGAAAGCTGCGTCCTGTGTACATCGTATAAGTATATAGTCGCCCTTCTTCACACCTTTATCAACAAGGTTCTGCGCATACCCTCTCATACGTCTCCAGAGCATGGCATATGTCAGTTCCTCATTCGCGTCAACCAATGCCATCCTGCCACGATATTTATCATCTGCCGCATATTTTGCTATATATTCAATCACAGTCTTCATTATTATTATCCTCTTTCTCTCCCATCCCACAAAGCTGCCATGCCTCATCTTCACCTTCGACTCCGCTCCATGCATGAAACCTGAAAATCAGATCAGAATTATCTTTTATATCAAATTCAAGCTCTGTCTGTGCAGTCCAGTCAAATAAACTATAAAAGGTAGCTCCCCCGTCATCAGAGACTTCTCCTCTATATAAAGGTGTAACATCTTCATTCTGCAGACTTGACAAACTTATCTTTATACTGTAGCCATCTGTCGTTACCGCAGCCTGCATGGCTACGATCCTCTTAACATCTTTTTTTAATGATTCAAAATCAGGATAGAAATATGATCCTACATCTTCTCCCTTGAGTGTTTTATCCAGTATTTCACCAAACACTTCACTATATTTATACGCTGCTTCTCCGCTTAGATGCCAAGCATCGCTGAACTTATCATCGCTAAGGATCTCTTCCCTGTTACGCAGAAGTTCCATATCCAGATACTCGATCCCGTTTGCCTTTGCATACTCTTTATAAAGATCAACAGCATCCTGGTAATTCTCTATGTAATAAAGATTCATCAGCGTCTCCGGCGGAGAATACAGTATCAGCCTTATATTCTTTTCCTTGCAAAAACTCACTATCCCATTCAGACACTCCATCATATAAGGGTCGGGATCGTCTTTATCAACTTGGGGGATACCCTTAACACCGACTGGAATATTCCCCTTTTTAAGCGAAGTCTTTCCATATTTAAACCCCATACCATGATAGTATATATCTCCGTCATCATCCCCTTCATAGCCATTCAGTGAAAGCTCCGTTCTGTCCTTTATGTTTTTTATCAGATTCTCAATACTAAAACTATGTCTGTATCTGTAAAGATAAAACAACTGGGGCCACTCTTTCTCCCCCATATGCTCGAGCATATAAGCCGATCGGCTGAGTGTTCCCATCCTGTCAAATGATTTAAGAACACTTTCCTCTCTCATAAACTGTGAGAAATCCCTGTTGACCGAATTCCACTGAACGCCTACAACGATCACTTTAGGATGCACTCTCTCATACAGATCCTTGACCAGCATATATGTTCCGTCCAGTTTCTGAGATGCCGATGCAGCTACCAGACACGTTCCGGCGCCGGTCATCTCTTCGATAACCGACGGCACGGTACTTCTGTGTACTCTGGAAGTGCCGAGAAACAGAATATCAACATTCTTTCCGCTTTTAATGATCCGGTTTACATCATAATTAAACTTATCCGAATCGCTCACCGGTGTGGATATCGTTCCAAGAATACTCAATCCTGCAGAAAAAATAATACCGTCAAAAGCAATACAAGCAGCGAGCTGACTGTCTTCTTATCAGAAATCCGCATACATAAATCCCTCTGAAACGTCACTTCCCGGAGCTGCTATAATAAGGATCAGCAGCATAGCAGCATATAGCATGGCACGTATCGGCGCCGGACATTTCTTTTTTACAGTCTCCCATTTCCCCGACTCGCAAAGCACATCGACAATTATAAGTACTATTATTCCCACATCGCGAAGCAGGACATACTCTCCGCTTATATTTTTGAAAAAGAAGAGCACATGATTAACTTCCTTTATCCTGAAATTGGAAAATGCATGTCCTATAGTTGCCAGCGCCGTACCCATATTTGATGACAGAGAAAAGAATCTGAAAATACTTATCAGAATAAATGTCCTGAAAACGCAGAAAGCCTTCCAGATAAAACTATCGGAATTGATATGAAGCTTTGCTTTGATACCCTTGTAGGTTTCCTCAAGCTGGGTAGTTGAAAGTATCACGATAAAGTTAAGATATCCCCAAACCAGGAATGTCCAGTTAGCACCATGCCATAAACCTGTTGCTGTCCATACAAAGAATAATGCCAGATGTCCTGCTATGAGCTTTCCTGTTTTGGCTCCCCATTTCCCTCTTGCCCATTTAGACAGCTTAGTTCCTGTTTTACTCATTGAAACGGGATAGAATACATAATCCCTGAACCACTTTCCCAAAGTAATATGCCATCTGCGCCAATACTCATCTACTGTCTTAGCCATAAACGGTTGCTTAAAGTTCTCTGAAAGCTCGATCCCCAGTATATGACAAAAGCCGCACATCATATCCATGTATCCCGAGAAGTCTGCATATATACGAAAACTGTATAGTACTACGGCAAAGCAGATAAGTATAAAACCATAATCCTCATAATTGCCAAGTGTAGTATTGATATAACCTGCCAGAATATCTGCAATGGCTACTTTTTTATATGCTCCCCAAAGTATACGCGCACAGCCTTCGGACAGTCTGTCATAAGAAAAGTGATGTTCTTCAAATATCTCTTTTCCCAGCTCATTATATCGGCTGAACGGTCCCTCTGTGATATGAGGGAAAAAAGATACAAACGTGAAATACTTAAAGAAGTTTTTTTCAGCAGGGTATTTACCGCGGTATACATCCACAACATAGCCTATGGCATGAAATACATAAAAGGACATACCCAAAGGGAGGATAAGTGTTCTTTCCGGTCTTTCCATGCTTATGCTGAAGGTCGAAAGAAACGCAGATACGTTTTCCATTATGAATCTGCCATATTTGATCACGATCCACGGAGCAAGCAACAAAATAACCGCAACAGCACATAAAAGCTTTTTCTGCTTTATCCCCTGCTTGCGTAATAAATCTTTTTCTTCTTTTGTTTCAACGCCTTTAAGCTTCTGTGCTGATGCGGAAATGTTTTTTTCGAGTATTATGGCAAAGATCCAGCTTATTGCCGCACACAGTATAAGAAATACGATATATGCCGGCCCGTATGTAATGTAGAAGAAAACGTTTGCCGCCAACAGTACCAGCCATCTGATCTTCTGTGGCATAACAAAGTATAATAATACCGTAATAGTTGCAAAGCAAAGGCAACTAAGAGATACAAGATTCATTTCATATTATCCCTGCATCTTCTTTATTAGCTCATAAAGCGCTTCGGCACTGTTGAAATTCTCCGGAAGCAGATCATCAACATTGATCTCTATGCCAAAATGCTCGTTTACTTCGCTCACGATGGAAATAATGTCGAATGAATCCAACAGTTCATCATCAATGAGCTTTTTTTCCTTTGTAAAATCGATGTCATCTCTTATTCCTGACATGATACGTAAAAGTTCTTCCATTATTTTTTCCTCCTTTTAACCTTGTTATGTTAACATAATAGATTTTAAACTTCAATCACATTTTATCCAGCATTAATTTCTTAAGCTCTTCGATATCCGGCTCGTTCATGAGCAGGTCCATGTTCTCTTTAACCTTCTCAAAACTCCAGTCCCACCATTTAAGTTTGAGCATAAAGTTTATCACTTCGTTTAAAAACCTGTAGGAAATGATCCTTGCCGGTGTTCCTGCTACTATCGCATAGGGTGGCACCGATCTGGTAACCACTGAGCCTGCACCTATCACCGCACCGTCTCCTATGGAAAGGCCGGGCTTTCTGAGTATCATGGCTCCCGCCCCTATCCATACGTCATTTCCAATCTTAATCTTATTCTCATCCGGATGTTTTAACAGTTTACCCTCCAGCTTGTTCTTCATGCGGTATTCGGGCATCATCGTCACGTGCTTGTAGGCATGCTCATTCCCGCCTATATCCACCAATCTTGATATACAGCAGTACTTGCCTATCTCTGCCCATAGTATACTGGTATCGGCACCGGTATAACTCATATCACCTATCACCGAATCCCTTATAAGGTTTCTTTTTTCTATATCGACAAAAGCTCCCAGCTCGCTGCATAAGATAACACTGTCTTTATCGATACTGGACTTTTCACCTATACGGCTCTGCTTTACAGTTGCATCAGGATGCTGTTTGTAATTCTTCTCTTCCATTACTCACTCCTTTGGCTTTAGCGCCGCATACTGCACCTTTCCCGCCGCATTCTTGGGTATATCATCTATTACATACACATGGAAAAGATGACGGTTTATCTTAAACTTTTCATATACAAACGAACAGATATCCTCTTTAAGCTTTTCATCCGTGATATATATATCCAGTGAATCATCCTCACCGGCACAGGCAGCATCAACTATATCAAAGTGTTCCTTTATCATCATCTCCACTTCGGCCAGATTGGTACGTTTACCGGTGATCTTTATAAAACGCTTTTTACGTCCGTAAATATAATAGAATCCGTCCTGATCCCTGTATGCCATATCTCCGGTCTGAAGCCTGCCGTGATTCACGTTGCCAAGCTTTAAGTCTTCTCTGCACTGTGCATATCCAAGGCTTACATTGTCGCCATAGTATATCAGCTCGCCTTTTTCATCAGCCCCTGTCAGTACTTCATCATTTTCACCCAGTATCTCAAAACGTCCTCCGGGTATTGCGATACCCATGCTGCCCTTCTTGGCAACAGCCATATCTGCGGGAAGATATCCCATACGGGCCGTAGCCTCGGATGCGCCGTACATCACCACAAAGCTGATCCCCTTTGCAGCCGCATACTCCGCAAATCTTTCATGCAGCAAAGGAGAAAGCTTGCCTCCCGCCTGGGTCATGGTCCTTAACGTGGCAACTGTCTTTTTTGTAAACCCCAGCTTATCCATCATCTCATACATAAAAGGAATGCCTGCAAAGGATGTGCAGCTGTTTTGTTCAAAACAGTCCCAGAACTTCTTTGAATAGCAGTTATCCTTTGTCAGCACCAGGCTGCCGCCAGCATAGAGATGTGTGTTAAGGACAGAAAGTCCGTATACATAATTGAGCGGCAGCGACGCGATCGCGCGTTCATTGCCGTCTATCTTAAGATATTCGATGATTGCCTTTGTATTTGATATGATGTTGTCATAGCTTAAACGTATCAGCTTGGGACTTCCGGTGGAACCTGATGTTGATATTAAAAGCGCCAGTTCATCATTAAGCTCAACATCATCACAAGCATCGGCTTCCAGAAGAACGTAGCCGCCCATTGACCTTATAGGTAAATAAGCTTCAAATCCTTCTTTGAGTTCCTGAGGCACCCAGATATAAGCCGGAGCATAACATGCGACCATAGATCCTACTGTCTGCGTATTAAGCGCAGCATCAAGCATCAGAGGAACTATCCCGTAATTCAAGAAAGCCGTATATCCAATGACACATTCAGCGGTATTGCTGCAAAGGATGAAAGCCAGTGAGCGCTTGCGAAGCCCCTTTATCAGAACCTGAGTGCGCTCATACAGCTCAGCGTAAGAAATATTATCATCGCCTTCAATAAGCGCTGTTTTTTCAGCAAATTTCTGAAGATCCCAGATCAATATATTTCCTCTCCTTTTTCCGGATCTAACCAGCTGCCGATATCATATACCTGCCACGCCGGATACTCATCATCTTCGGAAAGTGCGGCACTTATCTTATACATTACAGCCTCTTTCGCGGGGATCTTGATCTTAAGCAGCTCATCTTCGCTCCAGTCATACACACACTCATAACTCTTTCCGCCATCTTCCGATATCTCAAGCTTATACAACGGAACATCACCATCATTATGAAGGCTGTGAATACTGATATGGATCTCATCATCCGACACTTCCGCCACGGCAGAAACAGCTACTACACGATCGACTTCCTGCTTTAAAGCTTCCAGATCCTGATAAAACATATCACTTATATCTTCTCCTGCCAGTTCCTTTTCAAGTATCTGAGCATACAGATCACTGATAATATATGCTCCTTCTCCCGAAAAATGCCAGCCGTCATAGTATATTTCATCTTTAAGCAGGGATTCTCTTCCCTTTAACAGATTGAGATTATGATAAGTCAATCCGTTACGTAAAGCGTAATCAGCAAAATAGTCCATGGCGCCCTGTATATTCTCAACATAATACAGCGTCATCATAGCGTTTGGCGGAGATACCAGTATCAGTCTGATCCCCTTCTCTTTACAGAACGCAGTTATCCTGTCAAGATACTTTACCAGATCACTGTCAAAGCGCTCAGGTTCGTACCTGTTTACTCCTTTGGTCTCAATGACCATATTACCGTTCTCAACATTTACATTGGAATAATTAAACCCTTTTGAAAGATAGTAATAATCCTGACTCGTATCCGGAGTATACCCATGTGTTCTTAATTCTTCTTTGTCCCTGTTGTTTTCTTCTATACGTTCATTTGAAAAACGCGACCTGTAACGGTACAGATAAAACAGTTCGGGAAATACATCCGTCCCCACACTTCTGAATATATATCCGGCCTTACCGGCGGCACTTATCCTGTCGTATACCTTAAGTATATTTTCCATCTTAACGGAGTTTGCCCCCTCCGTATCAAAGGAATTCCACTGTACCCCCAGTACCACGGTTTGGGGATGGACCCGTGAGTACATATCCTTAAGCATATAATATGAAGCATCCATCTTCTGGGAAGACGAACCGCATACCAGGCACAGATCAAAAGCCGGATTCTTTTCAAATTCTTCGGGTACAAAACTCCTGTAGATCCTGGATGAACCAAGAAACATAAGATCCACATCCTGCCCCGCCGCCTCTATCGCAGCCACATCCATATTGAAATAGTCCGCATCGGTAACGGGTGTCACCAGCCTGCCAAGATATATCTCTCCTGTCATAAACAGTACAAGCACCAGAACCGGTACGGCTATGTATTTTAATATCTTTTTCAAAGTATCCATATTACTATAGATCTACACTGTATACACGGGGTTCAAAACAGCAGCAGGGGCGCATGCATACTATACGGACGCCGCTGGCACGCTGCGGCCCGATCTTCATAAATGTAGCCAGTACAGACGTCTTTCCTCCCAATCCCAATGCTCCGGTATTGCTTTTATTCACCTCGCCGGTGATAAACTTCTCATATTCAGACTGCCTGTCATATCTGCCCTCAGCCATAGCCTGAAGCATAAGGTTGGAAGCCTCATAATGCGATCTGCCTATGCCCACAGCCAGCGTACAGGGACTGCAGCCAAGCTGTGATACAGACTCCACAGCCCAGCCTGTTATCTCGGATAACACTATATCGATACTGTGCCTGTGAAATACACGGTAAGTCCTGGCTCTGATCTCGGGACCTCCGCCAAGCATCAATATATGCAGCCTTAACCGTTCCTCATCATCCGAATACCGTATAGTAAAAGGTGCGGGAAGCACTTCCTCTGAGTCTTCAAATAAACCAAGCGACTGGTCGATGCGCTGCTTATCATCGCCCTTAACAGCCATCGGTCTGCCGGGCAGCCTGCGAAGCCCGCGTCTTATACCTTCCTGTACAGCCTCCAGAGTCATGCCGCTTATCTGTCTGTTTTTTCCCACCTCGAGTATCACATGGGGTATACCTGTATCATCACATAAAGGCGAAGAATCCTTCTCCGCGATATGTGCATTCTCAACGATCTGCTCCATCGCCCAACAGGATAAGCCGTCATCTGTTTCTATAGCTGCTTTATAAGCATCATACTTATCTGTACGGAAACACGACGATGCCCTAATAAGGGCCCCGGCAGTTTTATCCGCAACCAGATCAAACTCATCTTTATTCATAGATCGATTCTCCGCCCGCGATCGCAACTACTGCGGGATAATCATGTACTTCAAGTTCATATAAAGCTTCCATACCCAGCTCTGCGAATGCTACAGTCCTTTTACTGATCACTCTTGAAGTAAGAAGCGCCGTAACCGGCGGAAGCACCGCATATACAGCATGTTCCCTTTTTAATATCTCCGCAGTCTCTTTCCTGAGTGCACCCTTTCCAAGATGCATGCGTATGCCCGCATGGGAAAGTATCTCCATCGTCCCTTCTATCTCAACCTTATTGCTTGAAGTAGGTCCGACTCCTGCAGGGCTTACCGCCGTATGAAAGATCAGTCCGCCTTCCAGATCGATCCCGCTGTCCTTTATGCTGCCGTCATTTATCATCGCAGCGATCTTAGGCAGCACGGCATCCCTGCCACAAAAGATCCTCCCGCTTATAAGAATGCGGTCCCTTATGCGCAGTTCATCGGCTGTTTTTATATCTATGGGAAATACCAGTTTCTTTTCCATCTCTATACCACACGGTCTTTCTCTATCTCTTCAATACGTCCGGCATTGAATTTACGGATATTATCAACACCTGCCTGCATCATCCTGCTGAAAGCATCAAAGCTGACGCCTGCTATATGGGGCGAGAGCAGCACATCCTCTCTTTTAAGCAAAGGATGTTCAGGTGAAAGCGGCTCCTCACAGAACACATCAAGTCCGCAACAGGAAAGTTTACCATCATCCAGCGCCTTTATCAGTGCCTGTTCATCTACAAGCCCTCCCCTTGCGGTGTTTATGAATACCGCTCCATCTTTCATAAGTGCAAATTCTTTTTCACCCATGAGAGCCCCGGCACTTTTATCAAAACTGCAGTGCAGGCTCACTATATCAGAACGCCTGAGCAGTTCTTCAAACATAACATATTCCAGACCCGATTCTTTTTCGACAGCTTCGTCAAGCCTTATCTTATCGGTATATAAAAGCTTTACGCCAAATGCTTTTAATAATCCCGCAACATAACGCCCTATCTTTCCGGCTCCCACAAGGCCTACGGTCTTCCCGCTGAGTTCATATGTTGTAAGTCCCGTAGCCTGCTTTTTCCATATACCCTTGCGCATCTGCGTATTAACAAAATAGCTGCGACGCAGGCACGAAAGCATGAGCATCACGGCATATTCCGCGACACTTCCTGCATTTACTCCGGCATTTACATATAAGGGGATACCATGCCTCTTAACGGCATCAAGATCCATATTATCAAGCCCGACTCCGGTGCGCTGTATCATCTTAAGTTTTGACGCTTTTGTGAGTACTTCATCATCTATCTGAAGCCTTCCGCTCACCAGAAGATAATCCGCTCCGGGCACGGCCTTTAACAGACATTCCCTGTCGGCTGTATCCAGTACACACAGGTTAAAGTCCCCGTTTACGGCATTCTTAAGTATATCCAGAGCCGCACCTTCATAATGGTTTGTAAGGAGTAGGGTTTTCATACTATCTCCTATACGAACAGAGATGTATAGCAGGATTCATCCTTTATGATCCCGTATACCTGTGCTCTGGCTTTTATCTTTTCCGCCCAGCTCCTGTGCGGCCCTATCTCATTCATTTTATTGGCAGACGAGCTTTTTACAACTCCACCGTCGGCATTAAGTATCTGCATCGCATCATCATACACTTCTTTCGTTACTGCCAGCATCCCGTTTACAAACGGTATATGTGAGGGATGAATTATCGTCTTCCCGATAAAGCCGTTTGCACGGTCTAAAAGCAGCTCGCGCAGCAATCCGTCCACAGCATCGTTGATCATGGTCTCATGCTTGAATATGGATGCGTTGATACTCTGCGGCATTTCCGAAAACTTCATTGTCTTATTGACTCTGAAGTATTCCCAAACCGGACCGGATACACTGTAATCATTATTCCTCGAAAACACATTGAGTACATCCTTAAGGCAATCCGCCACCGGCAGTATATCGTATATAGTGTAATTGATACCGCGGCGTACGCCAAAAACCGATGACCAGTCTGTTCCTCCCACGCGCACATTAAGAACCAGATCCCTGTATCTGTCCAGGATCTGTCTCACTCCCATCAGCTCGTCAATACGCGTTTCTATATATGCCATCTCCCTGCTTTCAAGGATAGGCATACCGTAGACTTTCTCTCCGCTTTTATCGTTAAGTTCCCTTAAATGCGCGTAGTAAGCTTCACCATTCTCCTTGTTAAACTTAGGGAAATTAAATGCACTGAGCAATCCAAGCTGTGATAATGACAGCCTTGCCGAAAATGCTTTAAACTGTTCGATATTACGTACCCGTACCACCAGAAGCGGGATATCTCCTGCATCGATAGTTCCTTTATCTATGGCTGCATTTAACTCATCAAGTATATGCAGCACATTATTCTCTGCCGCAGGCACATCCTCTTCCCTGCATGCATCCTCAAAACACAGTACCAATGAAGTGAGTCCCGGATATTTTTTTGTAAGAATAGCATCCAGAAAATCTTTTGTCCCGGGCATATACATAGTCGCTCCCAGACAATACCGCAGGATACTCATATCCGTATGTTTGTCAAAATCGATCGGCAGGCCGACAAACTTTGAATCAGGCTGATAATTATGATGCCTCATTTTCTTCTCCCTTATAGCAGATATCTCCTCTGCTCATCACATGTCCTTCATTATCGATCACAGCGATATTCTCAAATGCTGTTTGGGCTTTCTTAAGGATATCATTCTTTGTTGCCGCTGTTATCAGATAAGCACCAACCCTGTTACGGCTGTCCATATCGCTTCCCATATCCTTGCCCTTATCTATCATCAGATCAAAACTGTCTATCACGCCTTCTTCGATCATCTGCGCGGCACCTTCGACATGATCAAAAACCCCGCCCCCCGCATACACGATATCCGTAAGCATATACTGCTCTTTAGGTCTGATATTTATGGAATCCACATTTCCGAAATAGGAATCTATGATCGTGTCTACCACATCAAAATCCATCTGGCTCTTGAGCATCTTATAACTAAGCCCTCCGCCTATCCTCGGACTTACCTCCAGAACCTTTATCTTATCGCCCTTCAGCTTGGCCTGAAAGAAGAAAGGTGTATGCTCAAAGTCGTAAACACTGACCATCTTATCGGCTATGGATCTGAACTCATCTATATGTTCTTTCTTAAGCGGTGCGGGTATCACGGATCCTATCGATTGCAGTGCAAGCCCTTCTTTTCGGGGCATCTCGAGTTTTTTTCTAGTCATGATCACATGCGCTTTTCCTTCATTGGCAAAGCAGTCAACCTGGATCTCTATACCGTCGCTGAACTCCTCTACGATAACCTGGCCTTTACGCGAAAAAGCAAAAGCCGCTTTCACATATTTTTCAAGTTCGGTGCGGTCATTCGCACGCTTGACACCCTTTGATCCGTTATTATCTACCGGTTTTACCACAACAGGAAACTCAAGATCTTCCGGAAGCGGATCGTTTTCGTACAAAAGCTTAAATTCCGATGTCGGTATCCCTCCGTCGAACATGCACTGTTTCATTATACCCTTATCGGTAGTCTTTATTGCTGTATCATAACTGTAAGGAAGCGGCAGTCCAAGCTTTTCAGCAACATAACACATCGTTACATTCGCATGATCTACACAAATGGTTATTATGAGATCCGCCTTCCTTTGCATGGCTATCTCAAGTACCGCCTCTCTGTCAAGAGTACTGACACGCAAAAATTCATCCGCATATGCCTTAGCCGGCGGATTTTCAAGATAATCCAGAAGAAGTGTGGTATACCCCCGCTTCTTAAGGTCCTCTATCAACTCAATGTGGGGAACAACCCCGCCAAGTATGATCGCTACCATCTTATCATCTCTTCCATTCCGATGCCGATACCACCGCATCCGGATAATACTCATCTATAACTCTCTTGACCAGCACTATCTGCTTGGCCCTCTTCTTTGCATCATCTACGCTGGAATCCCAGCTGTGGGTCTTGGCCACGGAACCGCCTGTCTTAAGATAAAGCGGTGCAGCCACTCTTATCATCTCCGGTACCTCATAATGGCGGATGAACCCTCCCGATGATTCAGGATTCTCAGTATGTATGTCTATCGGGATATCTATAGCCTGTCTCATCGCCGCAAGCATCTGCAGCTGTATATCCCTTACGGGATTGATCGAATTGGCACCTATGCTTTCCAAAAGCTTAGCAGAGCAGGGATTTCCGTGTCCTGTATGCGCCGATACTTTAAAGTGGCAGTCAGCCGGAAGTTCCCCGGCCTTACGCATCTCATTTAATATCCATAAGCAGCCTTCATCGTATACCAGAAAGCCCCTGCATCCCAGGCCTGCAGCACGTTTGACATCCTCGATGGCACGTACTATCTGCTCCTGTCCGCGCAGGCGGTATCCCATACGCTGTCCCTCCGGGGTATGTACGGATGCACTGGTATCGGTAGTGGCCCTGGGTCCTATAGCCAGTATCAGCTGGAGATGATATTCCGAAGCCAGCCTTACCATCTCACTGATCTCTTCATCCAGCAGAGTCCATATGCCCTTTGTCTGCGTAACCCGGTGAATAGGTATCTTATAGCCTTCAAGTGCCTCAAGAAGAGCCTGCATGACCTTTGGTCCCTGTATGCCCGGCACCTCAAAACGGAACTGCCCTCCGTCCGCAAAACGCTTATCGGAGGTCTTAAGCGAATAATCGTCTCCCTCCGGAAGTCCTATGCTCTTTAAGAAAGCTCTTGTCTTTTCCATCATATCTCCTTTATAACAATGCCAGCAGCCCGCTTAAGCTGCTCTCTACATTCATTGCCGATCCGTATATCTCTTCACTTCTCTCACGCTCCGTTCCCGCAGCATCCATCAATGAAAGATATTTATCTTTGATCTCCAAAGCGCTCACCGGGTTTTCCGGTTCACCCCTGGGATAGTCCACCCTGCAGCTTAAGGTATCCCCGCCGCTTAAGATACTTACTATGGCTGCCCTCTTATCAGGTACTAAAGCCGAAAGTTCAGGATCTTCTTTGATCACTACACGTTTCATCAAAGCGGCGATCTCTTCGTCTTCAAGGCATTCCTTATCATATTGCGTATAATTCACACAGCCGTATTTAAGGGCTGCTGCGACCGAATAAGGCATGCTCATCTTAGCCGATCCGGCACCCTTTATCTCTGTATGCTCATGCCCCTTTATAGCCAGACCATAGGTCCTTATCTCTATGCTCTCGGTATCATCCGGTATAAGTGAATACTGCTCACGCAGTTTAAGCACGCCTTCTATAGCCGCGTGTGTATGCCGGCAGGCCGCATAGGGCTTACGGTAGATCGTCTTTATGGCATAGCCGCCGTCAAAACCGTTAAGCAGTCTGTTCTCATCGACATCGGCACACATTGCTGCAAAGAAACCTCTCTTACCGCCCAGCACATCCGAAGGTCCCTTAAGACCGGATCTGCCTGTTATTACGGCGTTTACAGCCGCTGCAGCGGCACGCCCTATATTATACGGCTTAAGCTCCGAACCGTCGTCGATAAGCTGAAGCAGTCCGCACGCATCAGATGCCGCTGCACAGAAAACAGCGTCCCATTCCTCTTCTTTAAGCCCAAGAGCGGCTGCTATCCCAAGCGCTGCTCCCATCGTTCCGCAGCTTCCTGTGGCATGAAAACCCTTCAGTTTATGTCCGGGCTGTATCGCTGCTCCCAGTCTTATAGTTGCCTCATAACCGGTGATGATGCCTCTTAAAAAGCTCTCTCCATCCATAGCGTAATGAGAGGCTGCCGATATCAGTGCACTTATCACCGGCGCACCCGGATGCAGCATGGCAAAACGCTGTCCGTCATCCAGTTCGATATAATGTGCTGAAATACCGTTTATAAGAGCCGCCGTATGCATGCTGCTCTTTTTATTTCTTCCGATCAAAGGGACATCCCCGTCTTCGGTATCAAACATCCCTTCCGTAAGCTTTGCCCCCAGGAATGCGCAGCCCAGATGATCGGCCAGACATAGCTTAGCCTGTCTGCGTACTTCCTGATCCGGCAGCTGAGCGGCAAATTTACGCATTTCATCCAGGAAGCTTTTCGTTATCGTCTTTTCCATTGATCACCTCTCTGACGTAAAACTGCGGCATGCCGCTCACCGTCATATATATCCTTCCCAGATATTCACCCATAACTCCCAGTATCAGCATTATGACGCCGCTCATGAACAGCACCGTGATCATGGTACTGGTATAACCTGCAACCTTAGTGGGGTGTACCAGCTTTCTGACAAATAAATATATGATCCCGATAAAACCGACTCCCGAGAACAAAAAGCCCAGATATGTAGCCATACGCAGAGGCATCATCGAAAAACTGATAAATATGTTCAGCCACAGTTTAAAAAGCTTCTTAAGCGTGTATCCGGATTTGCCTTCTATACGTTCCTTATGTTCAACCTCTACATTTGCGTACTTTGTGGTCACCGACATAAGGAATGAACCTATGGATACAAAGGGACTCTTATATGTGATCATCGCGTCCACCACAGGTCTGGTCCACGCCGTAAAAGAGGAACGTTTTATCCCTTTGGGTTTGTTCCCCATAAATTCCGCTATCGCATTATGCATGCTGCTGGTCATGCGCTTAAACAGGCTGTGCTTTTTCTTTTTGAAATCGGCATAGACTACATCATACCCTTCCTTCAGCCTGCCAATGAGCAGAGGTATGCCTTCTGCAGGATGCTGTCCGTCGTCATCCATAAATACGACATAGTCACCTTTTGCCTGTCTTAATGCAGCCAGCTTTGCCGAAGCCTGCCCGTAATTCCTTGTCAGGTTAACTCCGGTTATTTTATCATCTTCCCTGCACAGCTTAAGTATCTCACCAAAGGTATTATCCGGGGAGCCGTCGTTTACCAGGACTATCTGGTAATCCTCCTCCATGGTCTCAAACACCTCCTTTATGTTCTGTACCACTACAGGAAGTGTTTTGGCCGATCTGTAACAGGGTATACAAACAGATACCAACATATCAACGCCTTTTCAACAACAGACTTATAAGCCCGTTTAATCTCTTACGGAACACAACATATAGTATTATACTAACAAAAGCGAAAAAAATCCACCGTATATACCAATTTAAGTCATATAAATATATACTTAGCAGATTAACGCCAAACAGCACCGCACATATAAGGCTCATAAGTCCCAGCGATACTATGCGCCTGCCGCAAACCAGCGATTCCAGTATGCCCTGAATGATCAGGAGGCACAGATAGCTTGCAGCTGTGGTAAAAGCCGCCGCCTGATATCCGAAGTGCCCTATGAAGTAATAGTTCAACACAATATTTAGTATCATGGCACACACAGTCCCTATGCCGCAGAAAACCGTCTTCTTTTCGTAATTCTCTATGGCGGAAAAGATATTGCTGAAGAACCTGAAAAGCGTACCCGTCACCATCGGTGCGACCAGATAGACCGCATCTGCATATTTCTTTCCTCCCAGGATGATGATAAGTTCGGGGCCGAATACGACCAGCGCCCAGGAAAAAAAGGCAAATACACCGACTATGGTATACCAGGGCTTTTTGATATCCTTATCCTCTCCTCTGTTTATCTTTTCGTAAAGCCATGGCTGCCAGGCTCCCCACACTGCATCCTCCACTATCCATATGATGAAAGATACGGTAGTCGCCAATGAGAATGCCCCGGCATTTTCCGCTCCGGTCATATTCTTTACCATGATCTTATCTGCCTGGTTCATTATCTGAATGGATAAGGTTTCCGGGATGAGCGGCAGACTGTAGGCAACGGCATATTTCCAATAGGAGATATCAGGCTTCGCACCGCCCTGCTTAAACATGATAACTGCCAGTATCAGTCCTCCAATTATCTGCGGGCTGAAATAGCCTATTATACGCAGATCGACCAGCGAATCTTTCATGTTATTTATATTGCCCCAATATAAGAGCGCTATCGAAAGCAGCACTGCAGGGATCATCATAAGCGCCGATGCAGCGGTGTTTGCTTTATATCTCATCATCTGCTTTTCCCGGCGCTGGAAGGAAAGTGTAGCCGTATAGGCAAAGGTATAGAATATCATATAGATATACATCAGAAGATCCATATCCGTCCTATCGGTAAACAGCTTAAAGAAAAACAGGCTGATCACGGATACGCAGATGATGATGCTTATATACGAGCACATGACCACCGAAGAAACATAATGATCAAAATCATCTTCATGGTCGTATTTGGCCCTCTCTATGCTCCTGTATAAAGATAAAGACATTACGGGCACTATTATCAGAAGCCATGATTCATAGACTCTCAGCTCACCGTACTGCGCCTTGGAAACCAGACGCGTATAAACAGGTGTCAGAAGAAAGGTGACACCCCTTACCAGCATCTGCATAAAGACGAAAAAGAATCCCGCCCTGGCTGCCTTTTTATTCAGTTCCTGTTTGCTTGCTTTATCGGGCATTATCTGACTCTCTCATACAAATAATAATCGGTCTTTCCTACACTTACAGTCTTAGATACGCTCATCCCCTCTATCTCAAGCCCGGGATCGTCGCTTATCATCGAATCCTCTGCATCTATGCTGACATAGCGGTCAAAGCGTATGTCCCAGCCCAGCTGCATATATATCATAGGCAGGCCATAGGTATATCCGTAACAATCTTTAGGTACGTTAAGTTCAAAGTTCTTTATATCATCTTCGATCGCAGATGCACTCATCACTTTATCAGTACCCAGCTTATCGCTAAGCGCGCCTATGGTCACACCACTGCTTCCCACATACGCCGTAAGAGCCAGCGATAATATGATAAGTGCCGTTATTGAAGGTTTGTCTTTACGGCCGGACAATTTTTCATAAAGCACAAGCAGTATCATCGCAAGCGGCGCAGCGATTATCGCGTATTCCTCCGGTCTTGTCATCCAGTATACAAAGTATCCCAGGCTCATCAGGAGTGCGCAGATATATACCCTGTCATACTTATGCGCTGTGATGATACCTTCTTTACCTGTATCCGCCAGGCCCAGCCTGTAAAGCAGCACACCCGTCAGTATCATAAAGAGTATCATTATATACAGCCAGGGAGCATTGCTCCACCTTAAGATACCGTTACTTCCGGTAGTCACATGATCAACAACGAAAATCTCGGATGATCTTGAAAATATCCCCCATGCGGCTGTTCCAAAGCTCTTTGCCGCCAGGTTATATAAAGCTGTGATGCCAAAAGCCGCCAGAATTTCGAGTCCCATAAACGGGACTTCTTTTAATAAGGCTGCAATCAGTTCCTTGAGCTTTTTGCCTTCACATTTTTTTAATGCGATATAGACGGAAAAGCTGAGTGCGCATACGGCTCCTGTTTCGGTATTCCACAGTGTGGCAAGCATGCAGAGAATGCAGCCTGCGACACGCCGGGGAAGATCCTTCGGGCTGACGCCCTCAGGATGACTGACTTTGCTGACGCCCTCAGGATGACTGACTTTGCCGCTGCCCTCAGGATGACTGACTTTGCTGCCTTCGTGATTTCCGTATGCAGCCGTATCCATACGCAATATGAAATACAGTATCATAGCCGGGAATAAAAAACGGCAGGGAAAATTCTGCAGATAAAGCCATGGGATGGTTATGGCGTTGACCAGAATAAAGCCGCCAAATATTTTCAGGATATCGCTGCGGATCAAAGCATGCATTATCAACAGGATAAACAACATCGAAAGAGCTGCCACAACTGCGGTCACTGTTCCCACCGTACGCATGTTATTACCGAAGATCATTAAAAACGGCTTATAGAACAAAGCGTAATGACCGTAGATATCCATATTCTTCCCCCCGAAAGGAAGGAACTTATCAACTATATACAAAGGCCTGTAGAATATGCCCGTGTGCCTTAAGTCACCCACTTCCCCGCCCCAGAAGTTGATTATGCAGTGCTGCGCAAAGACCAGACTTAAGATAAGGCCGTAGTATAATACAAAAACAAAGCGGGGCAGCCTGAGATCTTTGTTAAAAAGCTTCCTCCCAAAGAAAAGCAGAGCCGCCACGGCAGCTGCAGATATCAGCTTAACAAAAACCGGTGCGTTCTCAAAGAAATATGAAAACTGCCCTCTCATAAGGCAGATAAGTATCAGTATCATAGACGGCAGGAAAAAAAGACTGTCCGCAAAGTCTTTAAGAAACGCCGTAACAGAAGGCATTAAGCGCTTCAGCGCAAAAAGCAGGAACAGAAGGATAAAAAGACCAAAGCAGCTGCAAAAGCCCGCGATACGTGTGAGCGAATACTTGCCTCCGCAAACATAAGCCAAAAGCGTACCATCCGGTATCGACAGCATAAGGAAAAAAAGTGCCATGCCAAGCACTGCAGCGGCCGCTATCGCCCCCGCTGCAGTATTCCCCTGCCTCTGTGCTTTATCGTCCATATAGAGGAATGTTGCTGCCAATGCCGTAAAGACCCCTGCTACAGTAAACACAGGGCACATATAGGAGACTTCCTCTATCATCCCCATTACCACCGCATCCACAGAACATACGCATGCCAATCCGAAGAAGCATGCACCGAAAGTCTTTCCGGCTTTTGCAAAAGCGCCCAGCGATACTATAGCTCCGGCAAGCGATAAAAATGCTAACGCAGCAGCGCCCGTTATCACAGCAAGCTTAAGGCGGTCCATATAAAGACCGCCTTCGCCGTAATTAAAACAGGTATACTGTTTGTACCAGAGTATCAGAAAAAGAATGAATAAAAAACCCGTGGCCGCAAATACCAATGACCTGCTGTATTTATTACCCTTACTTTCCGACATCAATTAAATCCTATCACTTCATTAGCCGGACGCTGCGTACTCTCAACCTTTTCCGCATAGATAACCGGCCCTTCTCCCTTGTAATCCTTTCGGAATTCCTTTTTTAACTTACCGCTGACCTTTACCCAGTCACGGTCCTTAAGCTTATCGGCTCCCGCATATTTGCAGACGTATCCAAGGAAAGCCATGTCCTCGGCACAGCATGTCATTGCCATACGTCCGGGTACAAAGGCATCTGCTTCAAATCCCTTCGGCTTCATGACCATAGCAACAAACTCTATAGTCTTTCCGCTGTATCGCTCGATATGGTCCATTACATCCATGTACCAGATGCCGTAGGACTGATCGTCAAGGACTATCTTATCCGACTTAAGATCATAAGGAAGATCCTCCTCGAATATCTCGTTTATCTCTCCGTCTTTGTTCTCGAATATGACATCCGCCGAAGCATTGACAGCTTTAACATTTCTCCTGTAGCTTCCCAGATTATCCATAACATTGTCGCAGCGGTTAAAGATAATGAGCTCGGATTTCCTTATCATCTCCGCAACCATGGATTTCATGTTGCTGTAGTATGTAGGGAAGGTAGATGCATCGATAAGTGTGATCTGCTGTTCCACATTCCAGTGGAAAGGCAGTTTCATATTCTTTACATTCCACACGCCGTTATACTCGATGATTATACGCTCGGGATTAAGCTCCTTTTCAATCGCTATAAGATTAGCTGCATTAAAGTCTGCTTCATCCTCTATCACCCTTACTTCGGTCTTTGCAGCCTTAAGGATCTTTTCATCATATTCCTCTTCGCCTTCCTCGCACAGTATCAGAAGCGTAAGCCCCTTGATCTGGAAATAAGGCTGCTGGATCGTGAAGTTGATAAAGCTGGTCTTTCCGCTCTCAAGAAAGCCATTGATCATATATACCGGTTTCATTTCTTAAACAGCTCCTCTAATTCTTCCTCGTTAAGCTTGGAACCTATCACACAAAACTTGCCTGTAGGCTGGGGTGAACCTGCACGTACATTTGACTCGCCGGGCACATAATCAAAATATATCCAGCTGCCGTCAGATGCGGGCACCATACCCTTTGCGCGCAGAACCATTCCGTATGTGAGCGCATCGCCCAGTTTGCTTAAGAAGCCTTCGATCTCATCCTTTGTATACTTGGATGCTGTCTCCATTCCCCAGCTTCCAAATACTTCATCTGCATGATGATGATGGTGATGTCCGTGCTCGTGATCATGATGATGTTGCTCATGCTCATCATCGTCGTCATCGTGATGGTGGTGATGATGTTCATGCTCATCTTCGTCATCATCGTCATGATGATGGTGATGATGTTCATGCTCATGCTCATCTTCATCATCGTCGTGGTGATGATGGTGGTGGCATTCACACTCGGGATCATCACACTCTTCGTCATCGTGATGATGCTCCATTACTTCCTTAAGGAGCTCATCAAGCAGATCAACGCCCTCCATAGTCTCCTTGATGGACTGTCCGCTTATCTGCTCCCAAGGCGTGGTGATTATGGTAGCTTTATCATTATGCTGTCTTAAAAGTTCAAGCGCAGTCTTGAGCTTGTCATCACTGATATTGCCTGTACGGCTTAATATAATGGTTCCGGCATGCTCAACCTGATTGATGAAGAACTCACCGAAATTCTTGATATACAGTTTGCACTTAGTGGCGTCAACTACCACTATCGCGGAATTAAGCACGACATCATCGCCCAGTCCCGCAGTCTGAATGGCACGTACCACATCCGAGAGCTTGCCCACACCCGAAGGCTCGATCACGATACGGTCGGGAGTAAATCTCTTCATAACATCCTTAAGCGCCGTACCGAAATCTCCCACAAGCGAACAGCAGATACAGCCCGAATTCATCTCGGTTATCTCCACACCTGCTTCTTTTAAGAATCCGCCGTCTATACCTATCTCGCCGAACTCGTTTTCAATGAGCACTACCTGCTCTCCTGCCCAGGCTTCTTTTAAAAGCTTCTGTATAAGAGTCGTCTTTCCTGCACCTAAAAAACCTGATATAACTTCGATCTTAGTCATTTTCGCTCAACCTTCTTTCATATATGGATCCACGAAACGGATCCGCCAATCTTTTTATGCGTTCTTTCCGCAGCACTTTTTATACTTCTTTCCACTGCCGCAGGGACAGGGATCGTTAGGATAGATCTTGGGAGTCTCGTGCTTAACGGTATTTAAATTCTTTCCTGCTTTATAAAGCTCATCTCTCTTTTCGGGGCTGAATATAGCATCCCACTCGCTTAAGTTATAGAGCCAGTCCGCCTTTGCATCTACCATGTTCATGTAGAGCTTTTCCTTATCAAAAGCAAGGCTTACATTCGTATCCTCTTCCATCTCTTCGATGGGGTTCTTCACTTTAAGGCTCTCATCTATACCGTCAAGGAAAGCCGTCATATACATGATCGAAAGATCATATTTCTCAGCCAGCTGTGCAACGGTTCCCGTCACTTCTTCATCGGGATTCTTAAGCAGTTCCTGATATACCCTCTTCTCCTGTTTAAAATAATCGTCCCAAAGCCTCTGTATCTTTGCCTTGTCGTTATTCTTTGTGTCATAGGCCATAGCTCGCCATTTATCCAACAGTGCCATTTCTTTACTCCTTCTTTCTTTAAATGATTTATTTTTTTATAAGGGCTATGGCATCCCGTACACTATCCACGGGATAAAGCCTTATACCCTTTATTTCGCCTATCCTTGCCGCACTCACACGAGGCAGCACACATTCTTTATATCCCAGTTTGGCAGCTTCCCTGATGCGCTGCTCGCTCTGACTTACACCTCTTACTTCCCCTGAGAGTCCCACCTCTCCGAAAGCAAGCAGCCGGTCATTTACCGCTATATTCATAAAGCTCGATACAACAGCCATAGCTATTGCCAGATCCAGCGCCGGTTCAACGATACGCATACCGCCTGCAATATTCACATAGGCATCGCACATTCCCAGTTTAAGTCCAAGCCGCTTTTCAAGTACAGCGATAAGCAGGTTTATCCTGTTAAGATCCGCACCTGACGACTGCCTGCGCGGTATACCGAAGCCCGTCTGGCACACAAGTGCCTGTATCTCCAGAAGTATGGGTCTGGTACCCTCTATGGAACAGGCTGTAACCGTACCGCTGGCATTTTCGGGCCGGCCGGATAAGAGATATTCGGACGGATTGGAAACTTCCCTAAGCCCGCCTTCAAACATCTCGAAGACACCTATCTCATTGGTGGAACCAAAGCGGTTCTTAACGCCTCTGAGCACACGGTAGGATGCATGTCTGTCACCTTCAAAATACAGCACCGTATCAACCATATGTTCAAGTATCCTGGGACCTGCGACCGTTCCTTCCTTGGTAACATGTCCGACGATGAAGATCGATATGCCCAGAGATTTTGAAAGCTGCAAAAGCACAGCCGTTGATTCCCTGACCTGTGATACGCTTCCGGGTGTACCGCTCACTTCCTCGTTATACATCGTCTGTATCGAATCTATGATAACGATATCCGGTCTTTCACTGCGTAATATATCGCCTATGACGTTAAGATCGGTCTCGCACAAAAGCTTAAGATCCCCGGTAAAGGTCCCCAGCCTGTCGGCCCGCATACGTATCTGCTTTAAGGATTCCTCTCCGGATATATATATGAGCTTCTGCCCTTTTGCCGCCATCTCCCTGCATGCCTGAAGCAGCAGCGTGGATTTTCCTATGCCGGGATCACCACCCACCAGTATCATACTGCCGGGCACCACACCGCCTCCGAGAACACGGTCCAATTCCGCTATGCCGCTGCTCACCCTGTCCTCTTCACTCAGGGATAGCTCGGAAATGGACGTGGGTTTTGGCACCTGACCGGGCTGCTTCATTCGCGGCGATCCCGCCGGCGCTGACTTAAGCTCCTGCTCGACAAAGCTGTTCCATGCGTGGCAGGCGGGGCACTGCCCCATCCACTTGGCGGATTCATTGCCGCATTCTTTGCAGAAAAAGACTGTCTTTTTCTTAGATACTGCCATCAGCTCTTCTTTATCTCTACCTTAACGGCACCTGCCCCGGCAAGCTCAACGCTCATAGCCAGCTTTCCGCCCAGATTGGTCTTCATGCGGCCACTGTCGGCTCCGCCTACCTTCACGTCATATTCGGAATCCTCAGCCAGACCCACGGTGATCATTGCATCTTCGGGACCTTCTACGGTAAAGCTGATACCGTCAGCGGTCTCTACAAAATTCTCTACAGATGTACCGGGAACAGACTCATACAAGAAGCTTCCGTTCTTCTCAAGTCTGGTGATCTCCTTAAAAGTCTTGACTTTTAAAAGATCTCCTGCATGCTTAAAGTCTTCAAGCTTTGATTTTTCACTTAAACTGTAATCGCCGAAGCTTATGCTGCCGTCTTTTTCCGAACGCAGTAATTCCTTTACTACAGACATGTCACTATCCTCCGTTTATATTTTTACTTTGTGTCTTTGTTCTTTCTGATAAACACGGTGCTGCCGTCTTTCCTTACGGCGTTGATCTCGTCTCCCGGATGCACCTTTCCGGCTAAGAGCTCTTCCGCCAGCGGATCCTCCAGCTGGGTCTGTATCGCTCTCTTAAGGGGTCTCGCTCCCATTTTAAGATCCGTATGTTCCTCTACAAGGTAATCCTTAAGGCTCTGGCTGATATTCAGCTTTATGTCCATCTGATCCTTGCACCGTCTGGCCAGATCTTTTGAAAGTATGCCGATCACACGCTTAAGATCTGCCTTTCCCAGAGGATGGAATACCTGTATCTCATCGATACGGTTGATGAACTCCGGCTTAAATATGCGCCTCACCTCATCCATTACGCCCTCGCGCATGTGTTCATAATCTTTCTTTTCATCGCTGCGCGCCGTAAATCCCAGATTCTTCGGAGATATTATGCGCTGGGCTCCGGCATTGCTGGTCATTATCAGTATCGTATTTTTAAACGATACCTTCCTGCCCTGGGCATCGGTTATATGCCCGTCGTCAAGAACCTGCAGCAGGATGTTGAACACATCCGGGTGTGCCTTTTCTATCTCGTCAAACAGTACGACCGAATATGGATTGCGTCTCACCTTCTCCGACAGCTGGCCGCCTTCTTCGTAGCCCACATAGCCCGGAGGCGAACCTATCATCTTCGAAACCGAATGCTGTTCCATGTATTCGGACATGTCTACTCTTATAAGAGCGCTCTCCGATCCGAATACAAGCTCGGCCAGTGCCTTTGACAGCTCTGTCTTACCCACACCCGTAGGGCCAAGGAAAAGGAAGGAACCTATCGGGCGCTTGGGATCCTGAAGCCCCACCCTTCCACGGCGTATGGCACGTGATACGGCAGTAACCGCTTCATCCTGTCCCACCACACGCTTATGCAGCTGTTCCTCCAGCTTAAGAAGTCTGACACTCTCTTTCTCCGCAAGCTTCTTAAGCGGTATCTTGGTCCAGAGGCTTACAGCCTCCGCTATATCATTTTCATCAACGGTATCGGTCCTGCCTTTATTCCTGCGCTGCGCATCTGCCATAGCCTTTTCAAGCTTTTTCTTAAGCTGTTTCTGAACGGCTCTCAGTTCGCCTGCCTGCAGAAAGGCCTCTATCTTTATGGACCGCTCTATCTGGTCTTCTTTTTTTTCTATTTCTTCCTGAAGCTGTAATACCTTCTCAGGTACCGTCATACCGCGTATCTTCTTTGCGGATGCAGCTTCATCGATCAGATCTATCGCCTTATCGGGAAGGAAGCGGTCGTTGATATAACGCTCGGATAAACGTACCGCAGCTTCGATCGCCTCAGGTAATATCGTGATCCCGTGATGTTCCTCATATTTGGGGGCGACGCCTTTTAAGATCTCTATGGCTTCCTCTATACCCGGTTCTTCTACATTTACCGGCTGGAAACGTCTCTCAAGCGCAGCATCCTTCGAAAAATACTTACGGTATTCGGCTACCGTGGTAGCACCGATAAGATGTATCTCCCCACGCGCCAGAGCCGGCTTTAATATATTTGATGCGTCGATCGAACCTTCCGCACCGCCCGCTCCTATAACAGTATGTATCTCATCGAGAAAGAGAATAACATCTCCGCTCTCGATAACCTCATTCATAAGGCGTTTGAGTCTTTCCTCAAACTCACCTCTGTACCGGTTGCCTGCCACCATGCCCGAAAGATCCATGGTTATAAGGCGTTTATTCTTAACAGTATCCGGTACTTCACCTGCAGCTATCGCATTGGCTATACCCTCTACTATGGCAGTCTTTCCCACTCCGGGCTCACCTACCAGGCAGGGATTGTTCTTTGTCCTGCGGCTTAAGATCTGAATAACACGCTGTATTTCTTCGGCACGCCCGATCACCGGATCAAGCTTTCCTTCAGCCGCAAGAGCCGTTAAGTCCTTGCCAAACTGCGAAAGCATTTCGGTATTTTCTGCCTTCGCTCCCCTGCGGCTTCCCGCCTTTAAGGCTTTCTTTACATATGCCGCGCAGTCATTACCCATATAACGGATAACATCTTTGTAAAACCGGTTGATGTCAAGACTGCATGCGCTCAAAAGCCTTAATGCCACACAATCCGAAACAGCAAAAAACGCCAGTAACAGATGCTCTGTCCCAGCTTCTTCCGCTCCCGTTTCTTTTGCTATCTGCGGTGCCCTGCGCAGTACTTCCAGCGCCTTGGCCGAATACTCGTGCCGCTCTTTAAGAAGAGTGGTGCTGCCACCTGCAGGTGATATTATCTCACGCATCAGGTCCATAATGCGGCTCTCATATATCCTGCTTTCTTTGAGTATAGCCGCTCCCACACCCGTGCCTTCACGCATTATACCGACCAGAATGTGTTCCGTACCTACATATGCGGAGCGCATCTCTTTTGATACCATATCCGCATGTTCCAGCGCACTGTTAGCTTTTGCTGTAAATCCTTCAGGCATTTTTATGCTTCACCTTTATTGTACTGCTCATCTATCAGTCTGTGCAGCGTCTCTGCAGAGATCCCTTTGCAGCGTGCCCTGGCAACCAGAAGTCCAAGATCCTCACTTATCTCTTTATCGTCACTGCCCTGTCTGTATTCCACCTCCACCCTGGCGCCGCTGCGTCGGTCTATCTTAAGATATCCCTCCTGGCGTAACAGGGAATATGCCTTGTTTACCGTATGCATATTTATACCGATATCGCCTGCCAGCTGCCTTACCGAAGGGAGCGAATCCCCCTTCTTTAATCTGCCCATGGCGATCTGGGTGATTATCTGGTTTTTAACCTGCATATATAATGCTTCTTCACTGTCAAAATCTATAGCGATCTTAAAACCTTCCGTTGTCATTACCTTCCTCCGAAACAAGCTTAAAAAAAGCCCGGTGTTATAATCATAGTATAACACCGGGAGAGTTATCTGTCAAGCTGATTTTTTATTCATCATCGTCGTCATCAACTGGTCTGCTCTGTCTTGCCTGAGGTCTCACGGCGCCGCTGCCCTGGGGTGCACGGCGTACCGGTGCTCCCGGCTGGCTCTGACGTCTCACCGGCTGCTGCGCACCTGCAGGTCTTGCTCCTGCGGGTCTTGCACCGGGTGCTCCAGCGGGTCTTGCTCCTGCAGGTCTGCTTCCGGCAGGTGCTCCTGCGGGTCTGGTTCCGGCGGGTCTGGTTCCGGCAGGTCTCTGTACATTACCTGCACCGGGCTGTCTCTGTCCCTGAGGTCTGGACTGCACGGGGCGTCCGGACTGCGAGCCTGCCTGGGGTGCTGCAGGACGGGTATTTACCTGTCTGCGGGGACGATAATCCTCATCATCGTCATCATCGTAATCCTTGCCTGCAAAAAGCTTGTAAGCCATGAATGCACAAACAAGTGCCAGTACCACAACAACAATTATAAGAGCTATCACTACGCCTTTGCTTGCTCCGCCTGCAGCCTTGGGTTCTGCAGCTGCGCCGCCGTTATCTACCAGGAAGTCTGTGTAACGTATCCATCTGCCTTCAGCCTGGTCGTATAAAAACCATCCTACATTTCCGGAAGGTGAATTTGCATAAAAGATATAGAAGGTATCATCCTTCTCCCATGCCTGTACTTCGCGATCGCCGACTTTGATCCTTGTCTCTGCAAATCCTGCGGGTAATGTGGGAGCCTGAACCGAACCGTCCTCTCCTACAGGAGGATCCATAGCCAGTATGCTTCCCATGGTGCTTGGTGTCTCCGGTGTCTGGTCTCCGCCGCCATCGGATGGTGTGGGCGCATCACCGCCGTTATCTGCCTCAGCTTCTCCGTCATCCGCGGGTGCCGCTTCAGTCACATCAACCATATCCTCACGGATATATCCGTGGATATTGGTACCACCTGCGGTACCGCTGATCTCGTACCATTTATATCCGTCACTTCCTTCAACCGAGCCCAGAACAGTAAAGCTGTCGCCTCCGGTAACATGAGCTACGCTTCCGCCGTCAACTGCGGTAGCACGAACATTTACATTCTGCTTTCCGGCCTTTACGGTTGCCGTTCCTTGTCCTTCCTCGTCCGTTGCATGTACCATAAGCTGCATGCAGAAAAACAATACTGCAACCATGATGAATGCAAGGCCATACCTGCCAAAATAACTAGTCTTCCTCTTCTCCATCTTTCCATCCCTTTCCTAAATATTGGCTCATCCGCCCTTCAGCAGATAATTATATAATATCATTATGTAAACTTCAAGTCCCTTTTTATACATCATCTATAGCTTTACCGATGTCATGGCGCAAGTATTTGTTATCAAATACGACCCATTCGGTTGCCTCATAAGCCTTCCTGCGTGCTTCCTTAAGGTCACTGCCCAGTGCGGTAATACCCAGTACCCTTCCGCCGTTGGTAAGTACCTTTTTGTCATCGGAAAATTTGGTCCCGGCATGGAAGCAGAAATAGTCCTCCTTACCGTCAAACTTATCAAGTCCGCTGATAACCTTGCCCTTTTCATAGCTCAAAGGATAACCGTCAGAAGCCAGTACCACACATACTGCCGCATCTTTCTTAAAAGAAAGCTCTATCTTATCAAGCGTACCGTCCACGCAGGCTTCCATCACTTCGAGCAGATCGTTTTCCATACGGGGCAGTACAACCTGTGCCTCGGGATCGCCGAAACGTGCATTGTACTCAAGCACCTTAGGTCCCTGAGGTGTAAGCATCAGCCCGAAGAAGATGACTCCCTTAAAGGTACGCCCTTCCTTCGCCATCGCGTCCACGGTGGGCTGGTATATATTCTTCATGCAGAAATCATGCACTTCATCGGTATAAAAAGGACTGGGTGAAAAAGTTCCCATACCGCCGGTATTGAGACCTTCATCATTATCCTTAGCCCTCTTGTGATCCTGTGCACTGGCCATAACCCTTATGGTCCTGCCGTCGGTGAAGGTCAGCACGGATACTTCGCGCCCGGTCATAAACTGCTCTATGACCATACGGTTTCCGGCGTTGCCGAACTTCTTGTCTTCCATTATCTCCTTAACGCCGGCCACCGCTTCATCGGCATTCATGCAGATCAGCACGCCTTTTCCAAGTGCCAGTCCGTCCGCCTTTAAAACAATGGGATACTGCACATTCTTAAGATATTCAAGCGCTGCAGCCGCATCATCAAAATTCTCATATTCAGCAGTGGGTATATCATACTTTTTCATCAGATCCTTGGAAAAAGCTTTGCTGCCTTCAAGGATAGCCGCATTCTTACGGGGTCCGAAAGCCTTTATACCCGCTTCCTCAAACACGTCCACCAGTCCCGCTGCCAGCGGATCGTCCGGTGCCACTATAACAAAATCGATGTTTTCTTTTACAGCAAATTCCTTAAGCTTATCAAACTCCATCACACCGATGGGAACACATTCAGCCAATGCTGCTATGCCCGCATTTCCCGGCGCACAGAAAAGCTTATCGCACTTTTTGCTCTTTACAACGGATGCCGCTATGGCATGCTCCCTGCCGCCTCCGCCTACTATAAGTACTCTCATCTTTCTCCTCCGAAAAATACTACTTTAACTGGATCTTCCCGCAGGCTATATCATTGATGACCCCCGGAAGGATTATCCACTCTGCCTGCTCCATGACACGTTTCTGCAGGATTTCGGCAGTATCGCCTTCCTGCACTTCAACAGCTTTCTGCGCGATGATAGGGCCCGTGTCCGTTCCCTCATCCACAAAATGTACGGTGGCTCCCGTCACCTTTACTCCCCTGGCCAGGGCAGCTTCATGAACCTTAAGGCCATAGAAACCATTGCCGCAGAATGAAGGGATAAGCGAAGGATGTATATTAATGATCCTTCCCCTGTACTTTTCGATCATCTTAAGCGGTAATACCACCAAAAAGCCTGCCAGCACAACAAGATCAGGCTGTGCTTCATCCACTGCACGGATCAGTGCCTCATGAAAAGCTTCCTTATCAAGGAAATCCTTTCTGACCACAGCCTCCGAAGCTATCCCATTCTCTTCAGCCCTCTTGAGCGCATATGCATCAGCCTTATTGGATATCACCTTTACGATCTGTGTATCTTTTATCCTGCCATCCGCAATGCTGTCTATAATGGCCTGCAGGTTAGTACCGCCGCCACTTACCAATACCGCTATCCTTAGCATAATACTGCTTCCTTTTCTCCTGCTACAGTCTCGCCTATCACAAAGGCTTCCTCTCCGGCTGCCTTCAGGGCTGCGATACATTTGTCCACATCATTCTTATCAACCGCCAGAACCATACCCACACCCATATTGTAGGTATTGTACATTACATGCCAGTCGATATCGCCGGTCTTCTGAAGGAGCTTAAATATAACGGGCAGCTCATAGCTGTTCTTTTCTATCTTTGCTCCTATACCATCCGGGAACATCCTGGGGATGTTCTCATAAAAACCGCCGCCTGTGATATGGCTGCAGCCTTTGATCTTTACGCCTGCATCTTTTACGGCTTTAAGTGCCTTTACATAGATGCGTGTAGGTGTGAGCAGCGCATCGCCCAGTGACTTGCCCAGCTCATTATTGTAACGGATGAGTGCATCACTGTTCATGGGGAATACCTTTCTAACAAGTGAAAATCCGTTTGAATGAACACCGCTGGATGCTATACCTATAAGAGTATCGCCGGGCTTGATACTGCTGCCGTCGATAAGATCCTTCTTATCTACCAGTCCGACTGCAAATCCTGCCAGATCATATTCCTCCTCCGGCATAAGATCCGGATGCTCTGCGGTCTCGCCGCCGATAAGAGCACAGCCCGCCTGTTCGCAGCCTTCTGCCACGCCCTTTACTATCATGGCGATCTTTTCCGGTATGTTCTTTCCACAGGCAATATAATCCAGGAAGAACAAAGGCTCGGCACCCGCACAGGCTATATCGTTAACACACATCGCAACGCAGTCGATACCCACGCTGTCATGCTTATCCAGAAGAAAAGCAAGCTTGATCTTTGTTCCCACGCCGTCCGTACCGGATACCAGTGTAGGCTCATCCATGCTCTTTATGGCATTTAAAGAAAATGCCCCGGAGAATCCTCCGATGCCCCCAAGCACTTCGGGCCGCATAGTCTTTGCCACATACTGCTTCATCAGTTCCACCGAACGATAGCCGGCTTCAATGTCTACTCCTGCTTTCTTATAATCCATATTACGGGCCTCCTGACCTTTTATACTTGGTGATGTTAAATAAACAACTGTGTGGAGTTGCCCACACAGTTCCTTATTTTACAAATTATCCACTTATTATGCAAGTGCTTTTTTAATAGTGCCGCACCACCTCAAAACGCTGGAGCATGCAGCCCTCTTCATCGGCTCTTAAGCCCGCTTTCTGCTTCGCGATCGACACCTGCTGCGCTATCGTGTCCACCCCGTCCAGATTAGGCAGCAAAAGCCCCCTTCTGTACCCTTTGGTGACGATCACGCCGTAGCGCTTAACATCCAGCTGTTCTTCCGAATCTATATCCTCTGTATCTCCTAAAACATCCACGCTTATTTTAAGCTTATCAAGCTCCGGAGCCTCTATGGGATCAAAACGGGGATCCCGCGTGGATGCACTGATCGCATTTTCGATTATCTCTTTGGCAAGGCTGTCGCACACCGGGCCGATAGTGCCTATGCAACCGCGCAGCATCCCGTACTCATGTATGGAAACAAACGCTCCTGCGCGCCTGCCGCACAGCCCTTCTTCTGCCGCTTTCTTATCAGTCTCTTGCGCAAGCAGCTCATCCCTTACTTCTTCCCAGCTGATCTTTCTGCCTTCAAGTATAAAGCTCTCAAGCGATCTGCGCGCAAGGCGGACATAGATATCATTATGCACAGCCGATGGATCCATAGAATCCCTCCTTCATTCTTCTACTACTTTATAGGTACATATCCCGTATCCTACTCCGGTAACATCCTGATGCGAAAGACACTCAGTCTCAAGGCTTTTTCCTTCAAGCGCTCCGGCCATCATGACAAACGAGCGGTGACCGCATTCGGCCGCCTGTTCAAGGAAGTCTTCATTAAAATCGAGCAGTTCATCAAAGGCAGCCCTGCTCATAACGTCCATTATCCTTGCGTCATAAACAGGCCCCATGGGATCGAAGCCGTAGGGTCCGTCAGGCTGCAGTTTATGAGACAGATCCCCGCTGGCTACAAATACCGTGCGGCGGACGCTTCTGAAGGCAGCCTCTGCTATCGCCTTTCCCATGTTAAAATGGGTCTGCAGGTCAAAGCCCGAAAGCCCTATCCTTACCAGTTTAAAAGAAGCATACTTCTTAAGGATAAAATACAGCGGCACCATGGTCCCGTGATCCAGCTGCGGATCCCTCTCTCCCTGCGTCCCCGCGTGCAGTGAGGCTATCTGCGCCGCCCTCTCTATGGCAGCGACCATCTCAGTGTCATACTCTACTTCCGCACTGACCTCCGCCGCACCAAAACGTGCCAGGTCACCATAAGCCCTGCTGCCGGGAGATATATGGAAATAATCCCTGTAAAGTATGCTGTGAGGCGACGATATCACTATGGTATCAGGCTTAAGAGCTGCTATAAGATCCGCAGCCTTTTCATAAGCCTTTGTGGTCTCTTCGATGATCTTTTCACCGCCTCTGCCCACCTCGGGGACTATAAGCGGCGGATGGGGCACCATAACGCCGCCGATTATACCATAATCCGCTCTGTTATCCATCAATACTCCTTATATCCCACCTCTGCAAGATGAGCATCCTTCTTTTCAACCGCACTCTTCATCTTTTCGCTATAAGCCTTAAGCTTATCAAGAAGCGCAGCATCCGATGTTGCCAGTATCTTAACCGCCAGCAGTCCCGCGTTGGTACCGCCGTTTATAGCCACCGTTGCCACGGGTATGCCCGAAGGCATCTGTACAATAGAATAGAGTGAATCCTTTCCGCCAAGGGAAGTTGTGTGCATGGGAATGCCTATAACAGGCATGGGAAATATAGCCGCACACATGCCGGGCAGATGTGCTGCCATACCGGCTCCGGCTATCACCACCTTAACGCCGCGCTCTTCTGCAGTCTTTGCATACTCAAAGAATACATCGGGCTCCCTGTGCGCTGATATTATGCGCATCTCAAAACTGATACCGAATTCGTCAAGTATCTCTGCCGCCTTCTTCATTACGGGCATATCCGAATCACTGCCCATCACTATTGATACAAGTGCCATTTTTTTATCCCTCCGTAAATGCTTTATTTAATTCTTCCGTTCCGGGTAATACGAAACGGCCGTTAACGATTATCTCTATGCTGCTGCCGTCGGCCCTGACGCCTTCTAAAAGCCCCAGTTCATCATAAGGTATGGTCACATCGGTGTGGCAGCCGTAATATGCTTTATCGGGCTGCGTATTCCTGAGCGCTGACACCTCATTATCCTTTGCTACTATCTCTTTTCCGTCCGGATTAAATACCCTGATATCTTCCGCATGTGAATAGCAGGTATCACCCACCGCAAAGTGCGGTCCGGTCTTCTCGGCTATGAGTATGGGCAGCATTCCTTCTATGCCATATCTGCGTCCCATCACATACGCCGTTGTATTTGTTCCTATCGCAGCTTCACCCATAGGCAGGCTCTTGTGATGGAAAAGCACGTTATCCTCGATATAACGCCTGTTGGCAGCCTCATCCTCAAAATTGCCGCAGGAATAATCCGTTACGAAGCCGTCCTTAAAAGTGAGTGAAAAATCCTTATACTCCAGCTCGTTTAAAAACACGCGGCTTACATGAAGTACACCGTCAGTCCCCTTTAGCACAGGCGTCGTGAACACTTCACCTACAGGTATGTTCACATCTGCCACACAGTTTTCGTAGATAGCCTGCTTTTTGGGATCATCAAGCTCTTTAAGCTTTACCCTAAGCTCGGTCCTGTTTACTCCCATGCCCTTTATATGCACGTATTTGGCTTCATTTAGCGCATCTATGATGCAGCTTTGTATCTTCTGGTATTTTTCATAATCCAGGGTATTGATACGTACCACGGCATCAAATATCTCCTTAAACCGGGGACCTATGGCCGGTACAGGGAAGGATATTATCGTAAAGCTCCTTTCCTCTCCCGGGATATATTCGTTGGTGATACGTATATTCTCTGTCCTGAAGCGTACATCCAGCGCGCGCTGTTCCTCGCTGAATTTGAGCACCTCATTCTTATCGACAGGAACGAACGGCTTTTTACCGAACACCTCCATCACTGCAGGGCCGGCATGTTCTTTAGCCTGCTGTTTATATGCTATAAATGCCTGCTCAAGGCATTCAAGCCGCCTTGTGATAAGCTGTCCGTCCAGAATAAGCGCAAGGTCTTCCCTGTGATCGTAATCAAACTGCGGATTGGGATTAGCACCGAAGAAACCGTTTTTATACACGCTTCTTCCCGTAAATACCGTATCCGAAGCCCTGTAGATCGTAGGCTTAAGCCCCATCTTCGCAAAGTTCTCCACCGCTCTTTTCATAACGCGCTCAAAGCCTATCGGATAACGGACATTTACGCTTCGCTTGATGCTCAGATCCTTACCGGTTGAAATAAATCCCTTACGGTAACCCTCTGTCCAGGTATCAGCCATCAGCTCTATCTTATCCTCACCCAGAGAATTGATGTACTGCGCAAGCTCAAGCTCATTATCAGTGATATACTCACCGTACCTGTACAGATACGAGCAGTCTTTTATATCTGCTTCATCTATGATATCCAGCGCGAAACGGTATGAGGGATCCACCATGTGTCTGATCCTGCGTTCGCATTCGGTCTCAAAATAATCGCTGACAAAAGAATACAGCACATCCTTATACAATGCATATTCAGGCGCTGCATTATCTTCCGAGAAGCCCCTCTCTGTCATATGATAAAGCTGCAGCAAAAGCTCAAGGCGTATCAGCAGTGCTTGTGTATCCTTTTCGAAAGCTGCGGATATACCGCCGCGCAGTTCCGCTGCCGTAAAGCATAAGAGCCTTCCGTAATCCTCACCCATTTTTGAGACCGCATAAGCGGGATCGCACCAGCTGTTATCATAGTTTCCGGGAAGGATATCCGCATAAAGCTCTTTATTTACTTCTTTATAGAAAGCCGTGTCGTCATTATCATAGACTTTTATCAGCAGATTGGCGAAATCAATGCCCTTTTGAAAAAAATCCTGCCAGTCCCCCGGCAGAGTCTGTTTGCATTCCTCAGCAAGTTCCAGAAGGCGCTCCCGCGCCAGTGTCAGTCTTTCCTCCATCAGTCCCTCCGTAATAAGCTTCAGCCCAGCCCCAGTGCGAGTATGCCGCCGCAGGCAGCCAGCACCAGGACATTTAATGCTATTCCCAGATCAGGGAAAAAATAATACCTGTCAGGCTCCATACGCGATATTATAGCCAGTATGAGCCCGGCCAGGGCCATGACCATCGAAAGCAGCGTGGCCGCCCCGTATGAGAGACGCGCCTCGCCGCCGTTTTTGTATGCCAGTATTATACTAAGCACTATGGTCACTATACCTATAAGTGCCAGCACGACAGCCATGAGCGATTTCATGGGAGTGCGCTTGTTAGTGAATTTGTACTTAACGAAAATGCCCATTCCTTATCAGAACATTATCTTGGATCTGCCGCGCAGCAGTTTGCCGCCGCTGATTATCAGCAGTACTCCGGCCGTGATGCCCACCACCATGGTAGCAATGCCTATAGCTATATTCCAGCCGCCCGTGCGGCTCATTATGTTGTAGGTTCTTTCTTCCATGTCTTACTCCTTTGCGCCGTATTCTGCATAATATGCGTCTATAGCTGCTTTTCTCTCATCATCGATAAGTACGCTGCCGCCTATATTCTTTCCGTACAGGTACTCCGTAACCTCGGCCATATTAACGATCGCTGCCGTAGGGAAGCCGTAAAGATCGCTTATCTCAGACAGTGCGCTCTTTTCACCTTTGCCGCGCTCCATCCTGTTTAAGGATACGATAAGTCCCACGACCTTGACATCTGCCTGGGATCTGAGTATGGGATAGGTCTCCTCTATCGACTTTCCCGAAGTGGTCACATCTTCTATCATCACCACTCTGTCCCCGTCTTTTAAGGAACTGCCAAGCATGATCCCTGTATCCCCGTGATCCTTTATCTCCTTGCGGTTTGACGCATAACGCACATCCACTCCGTAAAGCTCGCTGATCGCTATGGCCGTAGCAACGCTTAAAGGTATGCCCTTATATGCGGGCCCGAAAAGTATATCAAAATCAAGGCCGTAATTGTCATGTATCGCCTTCGCGTAATACTCACCCAGTCTCTTAAGCTGGGTTCCGGTAACATATGCTCCCGCGTTCATGAAAAAGGGTGACTTGCGTCCGCTCTTTAAGGTGAAATCACCGAATTTAAGTACCTGTGAGTCCACCATAAACTCTATGAATTCCTGTTTGTACTGTTCCATTCTCTTCCTCCTTTGACAGCTGTTTCTCTATGCTCCCGCCGTGCGCCTTATGAAAGCGCGCTGCTTATATCTTCCTTCATATCCAGAACGGCTGCTCTGGCTGCATCCGCATATGCCGCTTCACCGTACTGCGCATATTTTTCCTGCTGCCATGCACCTATGATGCCCCTTGAAGAATTGATGATGGCGCCCAGTCCGTCTTTATTGAAGAAGTGTACCAGATCGGCTCCTTTGCCTCCCTGAGCACCGTAGCCGGGTACCAGTATATAGGTATTGGGCATTATCTTTCGAAGAAGCTTGCCCTGCTCGGGATAGGTAGCGCTCGCCACAGCACCTACGTAGCTGTAGCCGTTCTTTCCCATGAGTTCTTCGCCCCATTCAGCTACCTTCTCGCCTACTTTTTTGTATAATGCCACTCCGTCTATCTCTTTATCCTGAAACTCCCCGCTTGAAGGATTTGACGTCTTTACCAGCACAAATATGCCTTTCTTTTCTTCCGCGCACACCTTCATGAAAGGCTTGACACCGTCGCTTCCAAGATAAGGATTGACTGTAGCAAAGTCCTCGTCAAAGCCCCTGTATTCCTTTCCGCCCAGGATCACCTTACCCAGATGTCCCTGCGCATACGCTTCGGAAGTGGATCCGATATCACCGCGCTTTATATCGCCTATTACCACCAGATCTTTTTCCTTGCAGTACTTGACGGTTTTGTCAAATGCGATAAGTCCGGCAATGCCGAAAGTCTCATACATAGCTATCTGGGGCTTGACCGCAGGTACGATATCGCATATAGCATCAACTATTCCCTTGTTATACTCAAAGATCGCCTCGGATACCCCGTCGGGTGTCTCCCCTGTCTTGTCAAATGCTGCCTTGAGTATATGCGGCGGTATCAGCTTTAATGTAGGGTCCAGTCCTACCACTATAGGTGCTCCGGTCTTTTTGATCTTCTCGATAAGTTTGTCGATCATACGTCTCTCTCCTTTGCAAGATTCAGCTGTACGTGTTCTAACTTTTTACACGCAAGCTATTATACTACATATGCGGCGCTCTTGCCACAAAAAAAGCGGCCGCCGGACCGCTTTTTTCATTTTTAATTCTGCTGTTTTTAACTTATACTCCCACAAGGGCAGATTCCTCAACATATTTGGTGATATTCGAAAGATTGGCATACTTCTTTACCTGATCCTTGTTTACGATCACCAGCGTAGGAGCCTGGCGTACCTTATACTTGTACGCAAGCTCGGGGTTCTCCTCTGCATCCATGAGGATATAGGGGATACCGTTTAATGCTTCCTTAGCCAGCTTGCAGTTGGGGCAGCTCTTGGTCGTGAAAAGGTAACGTACTTCCTCGGGCTGCGAGAATTCAACCACAGGCTCGTCGCTGTCTATGTCGCTCATGGTCACTACCGCGGAGGTAGGTCTCTTAAGTGACGAATTGGCTATATCATACTCAACCCTGTTCTCGTATTCCTGAAGCTTGCCGTCGTTCCAGTTCTGTACCGGACGATAGTAGCCGGTGATCCTTGAATACACCTCGGTCTTGCGTCCGCAGTGAGGACATGTGGGCACTTCACCGGCGATATATCCGTGATCCTTGCAGATGGAATATGTGGGTGACAGGGTGTAATAAGGCAGCTTGTAATTCTCTGCGATAGTACGTACCAGCTTGGCAGCTGCTTTCCAGTCGGGCAGCTTCTCTCCAAGGAATGCATGGAATACCGTACCCGAAGTATAGAGTGTCTGCAGATCGTCCTGGATATCCAGAGCATCAAATATATCGGATGTATAATCAACAGGCAGATGGGATGAATTGGTATAATAAGGTACATCCCCTTCATGACCTGCCGTCTTGATCCCGGGCCACTTAGCTTTGTCATGCTTTGCCAGTCTGTAAGAAGTAGACTCTGCAGGTGTAGCCTCCAGGTTGTACAGATCCCCGTACATCTCCTGATAATCCGACAGACGTTCACGCATATGGTTTAATACTTCCTTTGTGAATGCCTGGGTCTTGGGGCTGGTCATATCGGCGCGCAGCCAGTTTGCATTAAGTCCCACTTCGTTCATTCCCACAAGTCCGATGGTCGAGAAGTGATTCTCAAAACTTCCAAGGTAGCGTTTGGTGTAAGGATAGAGTCCCTCATCCATAAGCTTGGTGATGACACCGCGCTTTACACGCAGGCTTCTTGCTGCTATATCCATCATGCGGTTGAGTCTCTTATAGAACTCGTCTTTGTTTGCGGAAAGATATGCTATCCTGGGCATATTGATGGTTACCACACCCACGGAACCGGTGCTCTCACCCGATCCGAAGAAACCGCCGGTCTTCTTGCGCAGCTCTCTCAGATCCAGACGCAGACGGCAGCACATGCTGCGCACGTCGCTGGGCTCCATATCGGAATTGATATAGTTTGAGAAATAAGGCGTACCGTACTTTGATGTCATCTCAAAGAGCAGACGGTTATTCTCTGTATCGGACCAGTCAAAATCCCTGGTGATGGAATATGTGGGTATGGGATATTGGAATCCTCTGCCGTTGGCATCGCCTTCGATCATGACCTCGATGAAGGCCTTGTTCACCATATCCATTTCCTTCTTGCAGTCTTTATACTTGAAGTCCATCTCTTTGCCGCCTACGATAGCGGGAAGTTCTGCCAGATCGTTGGGAACCGTCCAGTCAAGCGTTATATTAGAGAACGGAGCCTGTGTTCCCCAGCGGGAAGGTGTGTTTACACCGTAGATGAACGTCTCTATGCATTTCTTAACTTCGCTGTAGCTTAAGTTGTCCACCTTAACAAAAGGTGCCAGATATGTATCAAAGGAGGAGAATGCCTGTGCTCCTGCCCACTCATTCTGCATAATGCCCAGGAAGTTGACCATCTGGTTGCATAATACCGAAAGGTGTGACGCGGGTGCGGAGGTGATCTTTCCGGTGATACCTCCAAGGCCCTCGGTGATCAGCTGCTTGAGCGACCATCCTGCACAGTAGCCGGTAAGCATCGACAGATCATGGATATGTATATCCGCATTTCTGTGTGCCTCGGCTATCTCGTTATCATATATCTCGGAAAGCCAGTAGTTGGCAGTCACTGCTCCCGAATTGGAGAGGATGAGTCCGCCGACAGAATAAGTTACGGTAGAGTTTTCCTTAACACGCCAGTCTTCAACCTTAACGTAGCTGTTCACCACTTCCTTGTAATCAAGTACAGTGGATTTCATGGTACGCATCTTCTCGCGCTGTTTACGATAGAGTATGTATGCCTTTGCAACCTCGGTGTATCCGGCGGTCTCCAGAACCTTTTCCACGCTGTCCTGGATCTCCTCCACCTGAACTTCACCGTTTTTGATCTTGGGCTGGAAATCAGCCGTTACGCGAAGTGCGAGCATATCGATGATATCGTTGTTGTACTGCATCTCGCAGGCATCAAAAGCCTTCATGATCGCATCACTGATCCTGCTTAAGATAAAATCCGTCCTCTCTCCGTCTCTTTTGATCACGCTGAACATAGCTTACATTATCCTCTCTCTCTACTATTCTTCCCTCATAGTTACCGGCCTTCCAAGTTATGTAAACCACTTTTGAGGCGTAGCTGAAAACAAGATCATCGTATCAATCAACATTTTCAAGCTTTAAAGTGTAAATCCGTTTACATAGAATGCTTCAGAATGATGTTTACATAAGTCTTATTCCGACCGTGCACGCTTATAATAACAAAGGGTAGATAAAAAGTCAAGCCGCAAAACACAAGATATTATGTAGACCCGCCGCCCAAACCACCACATCTTGTTGACCTTTTGTTGAAGATTGAAGAATTTTTATGTTAATTTTTGTTGGCTTTTTAGCGGGTCGATAAAAAGGCATATTCCTTATCCAGCTCGTCATTGCTGCCGTATGTCTGCATATACTCCGAAAGCAGTGACGCCGCCGTTTCGTACTGCCCCATATATTCGTAGCAGGCTATCTCGTTTAAGCACAGTTCCTGCATACAGGTATTCTTTTCCTTTATCTCCTTGCCCCGTTCAAAAGCCTCCAGCGCCTTTTCGTAATCCCCCTGGTCCACATAGCAGAGCCCCAGCCTGTTACAGATCAGCGCATCATTATTATCCTCTACATATCCGCTGTAGGCTATAGTGGCATATTCGTACATACCCTGCTCTTTGTAGCATTCGCAGAGCAGGCTGATCAGCTGCGCATCCGCTTCTCCTCCCCTGGCGCGCTCTAGATAATTACAGGCCTGGGTATACTCTCCCGTAAAATAACAGAGACGCCCCTTGTCGTAATCGCTCATCTCCTTCTGGTCTCCGCCTTTTACAAAGTCAAGGTACTGCTGCGCTTCTGCAGTAAAGCCGTGCTGCATGCAGCTGTCATAAATATCAAGATAAAGTGAATAATCATTCTTCTTTATTGAGGCCGCGCTGTCAAAATCAGCCTTTGCGCCTTCCACATCATTAAGACACAGGCGCATATTGCCGCGCAGGAAATACGCCCTGGTCTCCTTTTTGCGCAGATCGGTTATTGCATCGTAGCAGGCGATGGCATTGTCGTACTCACCCAGCTTATAGTAACAGATAGCCATATAATAATTGATATCGAATTCCAGCTCACCCGGATACATCCCCGCTTCCGACAGCGCCTTCGAAAACGCTCCCAGCGCCCTGGCATACTCTTCCCGGCCCATATAGGCCAGCCCCATGCCCCTGTAGATCTGTTCTTTATCGGCATCGATCCTTAGCGCTCCGGAAAAATCATCAAGCGCTGTCCTGTATTCCTGCCTTGCCACTGCCTCCATGCCCTCTTCAAACAGGGAAGAGCCGCTCTTGCCACAGCCGGTGAGAGCCGCTGCCACGACCACTGTCAACAATATATATTTTAAATCCTTACGGATCATCACAAATCCTCCTAAAGCTCCTTCGGGCCAAAGCCCCCGGGTTGCGCAGCGAAAAAGTGAAGCAGGAAATCTATGATTTCCGAAGCTGAACTTTCCTGCTTGGGGATCCTGACAGAACTATCGCTGTCACAGAATAACACGCCTCAAGTATTATACCACAATCGCCCCCTTAACGCTATGCGCAATTTCTGCTATAATACTGTTATGATACACGAAGACCAGATAATCAGAAGCAGGCGGCGCAGCATAGCGCTTGAGATAAACGACGGGGGCAGGCTGATCATACGCGCCCCTTTCAGCGCATCCTTATCCGAGATCGATGCTTTTGTGACCTCCAAACAGAGCTGGATAGCACAAAAGCAGGCAAACGCAAAAAAGCGCTCGGCGGATACTCCCCATCCAAGCTGGGAAGACGGAAGCCTCATACCATTTCTGGGGATGAGGATAAAGCTTTGTTATCATAACAGAAACAACATAAGCCTTACGGGTCTGACCGGCCTGCCAAAGGTCTGCGATCATCCCGCTTCTTTTTGCATCAATGATGATATACAGCTTAACATCCCCGATCTGCGCCTGAGAGTGCATGCATTCAGATTAAACTATGACGTGGATCACGACGCCGAGATAAAGCAGAATATGCTGATGGTACAGCATTGGTATAAAAGTGTGGCCGCCGGTATATTAAAGGACAGGGCCGCGATCTATGAAGCCGCTACCGGCTTAAAAAGCCACAGTATCAAGATCACCTCAGCCAGACGCAAATGGGGTTCCTGCAGTTCAAAAAAAGATATAATCTTCAGCCACCAGCTTATATGCCTGTCTTTTTATGAGATAGACTATGTTATCGTTCATGAGCTGACCCATATACTCCACATGGACCACAGCAGCCGCTTCTACGAAGACCTTGGCAGGATCCTTCCCGACTATAAACTGCGTGAAAACTCACTGCATAAGTATAACAGTATCCTTTCCGAGTTCTGAATCCGCCCGGCAGCAATGGGGGGCAGCAATGATTTCCGGGGTTTTACGCTTTTCATTGCTCCGGGACTTAATTTCCATCCACAGCTTCCTCCGGTGGCGCAGCATCAGGCGCTTCATCCTGCGTCGCTGCATCAGGCGCTTCATCCGGTGTCTCAGCTTCTGGCGCCTCATCTACCGGTGCCTCAGCTTCGGTATCCTCACCCTGTGCTTCTTCATCCTCGGGCTCTTCCACCGGCTCTTCGTCCTCAGGGAATACATAACCGCCGGGGCTCCTCTCCTCATATCTGAACACTTCGCGCATTCTGGCATAATATGAAAAGAAATGATATCCGTAATCATCATAGCGCCATGCATAGCCCCAGGGATTTCCTTTAAATGCGACCATGCAGTCCGGATGCTTTTCTATAAATTCTTCCGAAACTTCCTTACTTATGCCGTTGCCTATGCAGCTGAACCTGTCGAGCTTCATATCCATGACCGGGCTTATATCGCGCACTCCCGAATCACTGATGTTAAGATACTTGATCGAATCCATCCCGGCAACAGGCGAAATATCTTTAAGCATTACGCAGTTTACCAATTCAAGCCAGGTGAGCGCGCTGCAGTTTTTAAGTGGCGAAAGATCTGTCACTCCCGCCGATGAAAGTATCAGGCATTCAAGCTTGGGCATATTTGCCGTAAAAGAGATATCGCTTATCCCCTCGTCATGCCCAAGATCCATATACACCACATCCCTGCAGTATTTAAGAGGCCCGGTCATGGCATCCGTTATACCGTGGGTCATGCGTATGATAGGATCATCCGTAAGCGCCGACTTATTTCCCACATATATCCTCCAGACCACTCTGGTATCAGGAAAGTCCTCATCGATCTGTGCCACCACCTCATCATCAATCCCGCAGCCATCCAGAACAAATCGATCGCACCTGTTAAGCACCGACAGCGCCCGGCGGATATTTTCCTCGCCTTCATTGCCGATATCAGTATCTTTAAATCTCACCTCATTATCAGAAAGCGATATCCTCTTTTCATAAAGATCAAAACTATAGATGAACTCTGCGTCCGGCGCCGCATCCGTAAGCAATGCGACATCCTCCAGCGCCAGCTTCGATCCACCCTCATCTGTCATAAGCCTGATCGTTTCAAGCGCCGGCATATCACGGATGATCTCTGCTATCCCGGATATCTCTTCCGGATCGCAGTCCGACAGATCAAGATATGATATATTTCTGTCATATTCGGTTCCATGTATGAGTACCGTTGCGGGAACAGGCTCCGGTTCTGCAGTTGGCTCCGGCTCTGCATTCTCACTTACAGTTTCAGCTACGGCTTCGGCATCGTTTTCCGACTCTGTTTCTGCCTGTTCCTCATATACAGGCAGCGGCTGCTGCGTAGATGTACAGCCGCACGCAAGCAGCATAAAGCCCAATATGGGCATCAAACAGACCCTAAACTTAGATTTAACCACGTTGCCACCTCGTTTTATCTACAACAATAACGTGCATTATAGCATTTCCGTCTTTTATATACAATAAATGCCATCGACAGTTCGAGTCCCCATGGTCTTTTTGTTCATTGTATCCCCGTGGTTTACTCTATCCCCTGAGCTTACTTACATTCAGGTTCATCAGGTGGCGTCCCAGGCAGCGGAAGGCGGTCTTTTGTATCGCCCCCATCTCCTGATGATGTTCTGCAAGGAGCTGATCCGGAGATTCATAAATGCCAAAATCCCGGTTGATGCCTTCGCTCTGAATATAAGTATTATTCCTGTTAAATTCTGTCACAGGATGCTGAAGATCAGTCACACAGACACCGAATCCGCAAAAGTCCCCCTTGCATTCCCTGTATTTGCGCTGAAGATTCTTAAGATACTTACTGTCTATGATAAAAGCCTCCAGCTCATACCAGTGTCCCTCACATAAGACCTCTACCCAGCTATGAAAAATATTCTCCGGCGCATGCCGGTAAACAAATCCCGTCATAGCTCCTTCCTGGAGTTCTTTGCGTATCGTAAACCCATGAATCCTGCAGGGGATCCCTACCGCTCTGAGCAGCGCCATAAAAAGCGTCCCTTTGGTATTGCACTGTCCGTATCCGTCCTTCAATACTTCCGAAGCCTGAATGTTGTCATCCACATTATAACCGAAGAGTATCTCATCCCTGACATAATCATATATCGCCTTTATCCGTTCAAATTCTGGCAGCCTGCTCCATCCGCGTTCATTTATCAGCTTACGTATCATGTAATGATCGTAATCCAGCATATGCGTTCTTGCCAGATAGGGATCCTTTGCTTTCTTTACCGGACCTTTCTTCAATTTCATCACAAAAGTATATTTACAGGAAATATTTTCCTCTGCTTCAAAACCGTATTCCGCAAAGAAAGCTTCCTTATCACTATCATAATAATCCTTGAAATATTTGGGTGTTCCGATACTCTCTGTCACATACAGAGGTGAGAATATCAGTTTTTCACCAAGCGATAACGGCCTGTCCCAGTCAAGAACTATCAGCCTGCCATTCTTCTTTAACAAACGGTAAGCTTCCGTCAGTATAGCTTCACATACAGCCGGATCACATTCATGTAAAACCAGTCCTATGGTTATGTAATCAAATGATCCATCAGGCAGTCCGGTTGCCGACGCATCCCTGCAGAGCAGCTTTATATTATCAAGATGCAGATCAGCTGCCTTCTGTCTTGCCTTCCTAAGCATGGGTTTAGATCTGTCCACCCCAATCACGGCCGCTTGTGGTCTGTTGACTGCCACACTCAGCCCATTGGCCGCTGTCCCGCAGCACAGATCCAGCACCCTGCATTTTTCATCAGCTATCATATCGCTCAGAACATTTCGCGGATTACTATCACCCTCCCCAAAAAACACTTTATCCATAAGATCATACGTCGAAGATATTATCCGATACATGTTTAAACTCTGCTTTTTATCTGCCATAATCGCGCCTCCGCATTCTTTATATATGTTCATGTGTTCATATGTTACCATGTGATACAGATATTGTCAATCCCCGCACTGTACGTAAAATGCCGTGATACCCGGCAAACAGCCCATATCACGGCACTTGATGAAAATTGATAAGTTTAAGCTGGGCCAGCTGCTTTCGCGGACGGCCCAAACCTTGATTATGTCTTATTTAATGTTTACGCTTATCGTTACAGGCTTTCCGTTTATCTTTGCAGTGAACTTAGCCTTACCCTTATTTCTGATAACTACATTTAAGTCTTCATCAATGAATGCAATATCGGGCTTGCTGCTCTTAAAGACTACAGCCCGGGTCACTCCCGCAAATGACAGGATCGTTTCCTCCTTGGCCTTAAGTTCATCGATGATATACTTATTGCTTCCGGGCTTACCCTGAGCCTTAAGCCCCGTGCCGCTCATGGTAAGATCCTCAACGATGACTGTAACTTTGTATACCTTTTCATCCTGAGTAAAGCTGAGTACTGTCGTTCCTGCGCTAACGCCGGTAACCTTATTCTTCTTTACCGACACGATATCCTTTACGGAATCTTCCCACTGCGGCTTCTTAAGCCCCTTGATGCTTATGCTCTTGGATGCGCCCTTGGCTACATGAAGGGTATGCTCCAACAGTGCCGCTTTCTCCTTAACAGTCACGGTGCAGGTATAAGCGCTGCCGTTAATGTATGCGGTAACCTTTGAACTTCCCTTGCCTACCGTGGTCACATTTCCACTGTCATCTACGGTAACTACATCAGGGTTGGCGCTGTACCATAACACATCCAGATTGTCCTTGTCATAGGTAAAGCCGATCTTTTCTGTCTTTACTTCAGTTTCCGTCTCAAGCTGGATCTTAAGAGATTTCTTATCCATCTTAGGCTTGCTGATATGCAGCTTTACTTCCCATGCTTCAACTCCTGATCCACACTTGATGACCGCCTCGCCTTCAGCCTTAGCCTTAAATGCTCCCTTCTTGCTTATGCTTACTCTCTTCTTACTATCCTTATCAGCCTTATCAACATACCAGCCCTGGCCTATATCGAACTTCTGTCCCTTTACAAGATACAGCTCTTTGGTAACGCCTGCTACAAGCTCCGGTACGGGATCCAGCGCAGACTTACCGCCATCTATAGGATCCGGTCCGGGTACAGGCTCCTCAGCTTTCTCCCACTTAGCATATAGTGTGATGTCAGCTGTTACGGGTGTAGAGAAGTCATATTCATTCTTACCCTCTTTATCGGTACACCATGCTACGAACTTAAAGCCCTCTGCTGATGGAGCCGAAGGTTTTGAAACTGTCTTTCCTTTTTCAACAGTCTGTGCTGCAGGTGCGGTACCGCTCTTGCCATTCAGATCAAAGGTAACAGTAAAAGTATCCACGCTTGCTTCTGCCCACTTTGCATAAAGGGTAATATCCGCTGTTACCGGGGTAGCAAAATCATATACATTTTTTCCTTCCTTATCTGTGCACCAGTCTACAAATACGAAGCCCTCTGCAGAAGGATCTGAAGGCTTTGAAACCGTCTTTCCCTTTTCAACAGTCTGTGCTGCAGGTGCTGTACCGCTCTTACCGTTCAGGTCAAAAGTAACGGTATAGGTAACTATGTTTACTTCAGTGCCTATAACAGCATTCTTAGCAACCGTCGTGCCTGACTCTGATTCATAAACACGGCTGTAATCGGCATTCTCTTTGATCACTCCTCCTTCCGGAGATAAAACCTTTATACCGGCCCCCAGGCTTACATCACCGTTCACATTAAGGGCGGATCTGCCCGATTCGATATCCAGCTTACTGCCGGCGATCTTAACGTCCTTATTTGTTGTATTCACACCATACTGTTTAACGTTTATCTTGATATCACCGTCAAGTGTAAGAACTCTGTCTGATGCTCCCAGATCATAACAGTTTATTCCTGTGTAAAACTCCGTATTATCAATGATCACATCCCCTTTAATGATGAGCGCATTATTCCGTGAATAGATACCCGCCTTATAATGTGATGTTGTGTTATATTCATATCCGTCACTTATCGTTGCATTATTAAAAGTAAGTGTTTGTGTAGACGGTTCATAGCTTGCAGTACCGGAACCACACGTGATAGAGGATTTATTTGATGCAGTAACCTCGATCCCGTTCACCCACAGATTATAGCCTGAAGTCTGTCCTATAACTGCTGTTGTTACAACAGGTGATCCCGAATTAGTACTTTCATGGATCTCGGTAATTTTATCATTTGTTGTCACCAAAGCCGCATCAGCGGGTGTCAATATATCCATGCCTTCGCCAAATTTGATCTTCCCGTCAAAAGAAGCTTTTACAGCACTCTCCTTGGTATTATTTATCTCTACTCTCCCTCCGGCGAAAACCATGTCCATTTTTTCAGCCAGAATACCTGTCTTGGTGCCGTTTATAGTGATATCTCCGTCAAGAGTAAGAACATCCCCGGTATTCTTCGAAAAAGCATCGATTCCAATATCAGCACCGGTAACATCAATAGTTACCGTTCCTTTTATGGTCAGGGAAATATCCTTCGCAACTATACCCATGGTCTTATTGTTCTCTGCCTTATATACGCTAAGCAGCCTTGCATCATGAAAGGTCAGTGTATTGGTGCCGGGATTGAAGCTTGCATAACCGTCTTCACAGGAGATGTTGTTCATATTATCTTCGTCAACCTGAGTATCCCCAACCCAGACGTTATAAACCTCTTTTTTTATTATCTCTGTATTAGATTTAGTGATCTCTACCGGAGCGCTTGCATAATCCGTCTCATTAAGGCTGCTCTGCTTTTCTGCAAGGATGTAGACTCTGTAATCACTTCCCCATTTATCCGGATCAAGAGTTGAGGGCAGGGTAAAACTTCCTTTTCCGGCGGAATCGAGATTACCGGAAACAGCAAGCTTGTCATAATAAAGGATTTTAGCTCCATTGCTGTTTCCTGACGTATATGCTTTATCAAGTATAAGCACTGAAATTCGGTTTATCCCGGGAGCATCATTACCTCCGATCCAATACGGAACATCTACTTTCTGTCTGTCAACTACGGTTTTTTCCCCTGATTTAACACCTGCTATAAGGCCGTTTGAAGCAAGGGTAAGTTTATATTCCGTATTGACCTCTCCCTTTTTTCCCTCAACTGCCGTAGCAAAGATCACATTGGAAAGTTTTACATTAAATGAAGGTCTTACATACGGGATATAAGTAGTCGCATTAACCAGAACATTCGTGATCTGCCCTACATGATTAACCGTAAGCGCATTGTTGTAACTATCCTTCAGATAACCCGTACGGAGCCAATAGCGTTCAGCAGTTTCTGTTCTAATCCACTTTCTACCATAGCCATTCATATTATCATTACTGAACCCGTATGAAGTGTTCATAGCCTCAACTGCATCAAGAAAAAATAATTTTTCACCCGTCAGGGGAACGAAATCCTTTGTCCCCTCTCCATCAGTTTGACTTTTTCCGGCTTTATAGCTGGACTGGATCGCATTTTCCTCTGTTTCCGTAAAGGATTCACTCAAAAATGTCTCAAGTCCCTTTTGGACATAACTGCCTTTCCATATATATGATGCATCATCAAACTTGGATGTATACAGATTAGAACCGGAAAACAAGAGCATGCTGGACCCCTGACTTCCACTTCCGTTATAAACTGTAGTAGAACGGTCAAGCACGCAGTATTTCACCGGCTTATTATTATATTTTCCATAATAAACGTAGCTTCCCTGCCAATAAGCATTTTGATCAGGGACAGGATTCACCGGAGCCGCCATTCCCGAGGTGCCCAGCATTGTATTTTCCGTATTCTTTTCAAATTGATCCTGATCCCCATAGTCTTCTCCGGCTTGGGTCACCGGTTCCTTTTCCCCTTCCGCCTCTGTCAGTTCCTCTTCCCCGGCTGCAAATACCCTAAGTCCTGTGGAGCTTATCTCACCCACACAGAGTATCAGCAGCATCAGCATTGCTAAAAATCTTTTTGTTCTTTTCATTTGTATCCTCCTGTTCTCCCTGATCATATCTGCCAAGCCTTTTCAAGATATCTAAAAAGCTTTTGGCTTTGTGTTAATATAACATTCTCTCTCCTTCCCCACTACCGCCAAATGGGGGTAATTTGCAAATAATTTATCCTTCTGTGAAAATTAAGGCCATTTAGATAAACTCAGACAGCTACGATAAAAGATGTGCAGGTACGTAAAATGCCGCGATACCCGGCAAACAGCCCATATCACGGCACTTGATGAAAATTGATAAATTTAAGCTGGGCCAGCTGGATTCGAACCAGCGAAATGCAGGGATCAAAACCCTGTGCCTTACCGCTTGGCGATGGCCCACCGGACACGCCTGCCGCCTTTAAGCAGCAGGCCAAAAAACAGTCCGAATGAGATACTACCATATTCATGCCCAAAAGTAAAGACCTGCTTATTCCGCGCCCGGCTCCGATCCGGCGATCCTAAATACAGGAAGCTGTTTATATCATTTTTGACAACCAAAAAACGGCATCTTTACGAATGCCGCCTTACGGATAAAAAATTATGTTTCAGCGGGTGGATAGAGGGACTCGAACCCTCGATCTCCAGAACCACAATCTGGCGCGTTAACCAACTACGCTATATCCACCATATTGCACCGGCCTTCCCCGGTAAACGTGCCCAAAGGGATTCGAACCCCCGACCCACGGCTTAGAAGGCCGTTGCTCTATCCAGCTGAGCTATGGACACATTCCAAAACTTATCGGGGCTTGAAAACCCACAACTCGTGTATTATCTCAAACTCTGCCGCAAATGTCAAGCAAAAATTTATCGCATACTGTAGGATCCGCCTGCACCCTTGACCAGCCTTGCCAGCCATCTCTTGGCTTTTTCTTCTCCATGGTTGGCTGCCTTTGAGAAATGCCCTGCTGCTTTGTTAAGATCCGGCCCGCCATCCAGCGGCAAAGTGCAGTAATAACCAAGTATGAACTCAGCCTTCTTCTCACCTTCCTCTACAGCCCTCTGGGCATAGTTACAAGCTTCCTTAAGCATCTCCTCAGTGGGCTTGGTACCAAACTCCTTGTCGGGATCTGCCAGACAGTATGCTATACGATACATTGCAAATCTGTCGTTCGCCACACGCTCTAAGAGCTTTTTATACCAGAATATCGCTCTCTGCGCATCCTTCTTGACTCCGGTACCGAAATCATAGGAGATAGCAACATTACGTATACCCTTTTCATAGCCGGCTTCAGCAGCCTTGCTGCTCCATTCAAAGGCTTCCTTTGCATCCTTCTTTACGCCATCGCCATACATATAGAACTGCCCTACCATAGCCATAGAACGTATATCGCCCATCTGAGCACATTTCATATAGCAGTTAAATGCGTCGGGCAGACTCTTTTCCACAGTGATCCCCTCTTCAAATACGCGTGCCAGATTATAAATGGCACGGATCTTCTCATTGGGATGAGCAGATACATTGGGATCGGCTATTGCGGCTTCCAGCATCTTCTGCAGGCTTCCCGGTTCCTCAGGTATATCCTTACGTTTTCTGAGCATCCATTCAACATAATAGACTGCAGCCCTGTTCTTGCCATGCAGCGCGGCATCCTTGATAAGGGGCTCTGCCAGCTTAAACGAACGCTCGTTATAATACATAATACCCAATCGCTCCACAACCGTATAATACAGTCCCGCAGAATCAGATATGGAAGGCTTTACCTGTGCCTTTCCGAAATATTCATTAAATTTATCAAGAGAAGCTTCCAGCTCATTACGTCCCTGCTCGATCTCCACATCAGACTTCTTGATAGCCTTTTCAGCCATCTCATCAGCCTCGTTGTGCAGTTCCTTAAGCTGGCGCTCACGCTCTTCGGCAGCCTTCTTAGCTGCTTCTTCAGCAGCCTTGCGCTCTTCTTCTTCCTTGCGCTTTCTTTCTTCTTCAGCTTTGCGTCTTTCTTCCTCAGCTTTACGCTTAGCCTCTTCTTCGGCGCGCTTCTTTTCCTCAGCAGCTTTCTTCGCAGCTTCCTCGGCAGCCTTACGCTCTGCTTCTTCTTTCAGCTTCTTTTCTTCAGCAGCCTTCTTTGCTGCCTCAGCAGCTTTCTTTGCTGCTTCTTCAGCTACTTTGCGTTCTGCTTCTTCCTTCTGTTTCTTCTCTGCTGCAGCTTTCTTTGCTGCTTCCTCAGCAGCCTTGCGCTCCGCCTCTTCCTTCTGCTTCTTTTCTTCGGCAGCTTTCTTTGCTGCCTCCTCAGCAGCCTTGCGCTCCGCCTCTTCCTTCTGCTTCTTTTCTTCGGCAGCCTTCTTTGCTGCTTCCTCGGCAGCTTTGCGTTCTGCCTCTTCTTTCTGCTTCTTTTCTTCCGCAGCTTTCTTTGCTGCTTCCTCGGCAGCCTTGCGCTCTGCCTCTTCTTTCTGCTTCTTCTCTTCGGCAGCTTTCTTTGCCTCTTCTTCAGCAGCCTTGCGCTCTTCCTCTTCTTTTTTCTTCTTTTCCTCTTCTGCCTTCTTTGCAGCCTCTGCAGCCCTGCGCATCATCTCATCCTGGCGCCTCTTCTGCTCAACCGCTCTCTTTGCCGCCTCTTCCTGGCGCTTCTTCTCTATTTCTGCTCTCTGGGCAGCTTCAGCAGCCTTCTTTGCTGCTTCTTCAGCCTTACGGATAGCCTCGGCTTCCTGATGCTTCTTAAGCTCCTCAGCCTGATGTTTTTTCTGCATGCTGACTAAAAGCGCAACCTGCTCTTCGGCACGCTTCTTTTCTTCGGCAGCTTTACGCTCCGCTTCCTCTTTGCTCAGCTCTGTCTTAACCTCTACGGCAGGTGACGCAACCGCCTTTCCTTTTTCGCCTGCAGGCTGATCATCCTTCTTATCGGCTGCAGTATCCTTCTTAACCGTATCATGATCAAGCGGAAGCGTTGCGGGGCTCTTTTCTTTCTCTGCCGATTTTGCATCGCCGCTCAAAGGCAGCATAGCCGGCGTAGACATCATAGGTACCGCCGCACCTTCCTGCTGCTTGTGCTGCGTATCTTCTTTCTTATTATCCGCTACGTTAACAGGCGTATTTACCGCCACGTTATTTACAGGCATTCCCACAGCCGGCTGGGGTGCCGCTGCCGCATTTACAGGCATAGAAGCCGGTGCAGTATTAACCGGAGCCATATTTACCTGCGCATTACCGGGCGCAGTATTTACAGTTGCCATGTTGACCGGTGCTGCATTAACGGGTGCGTTTACCGGCACAGTATTAACAGGCGCATTTACCGGCGCTGCGTTAACGGGTGTATTCACCGGTGCTGCGTTAACGGGTGCATTTACCGGTGCCGGGTTAACAGCTGCATTCAACGGCGGTGTATTAACCGGCGCACTCGACACATGCGGAAGAGGTGCAGCTTCCGCAGGACCCTGCTGCAAGCCCGCAACAGGCATCACATTGGAAATAAGCGCTCCGCCTCCCCTTGCCGGTGCCGGCTGGGGTGCCGGCTGCACTATCTGTCCCTGCATCGAGCTGGGTGCTGCCAGCATGGGATTATTAGGTGCCGACTGCACTTCGGGTTTCTTCTGTGTATTTATTTTCTGTTCGGAAACAAAATTGGGAGCCTTGGGACCGATATCCTGCTTAACAGGTGCCCCAAGCCCCGCTGAAAAATCATCGGCGCTCTTTAAGAAATCAAGTTCCGGAGCCTTAGGTGCAGGCTCTTCCTTTTTCTCGTCAAGAAATGATAAAGATATACTTCCATCACACGGTTTACCGCAAGACCAGCAGAACTTGGCCTTAAGCTCAAGTGCGGCACCGCAATATATACAGCTCCTGCCTTTGGATGTAACACTGGGTCCGAAAAATGTGTTCTTGGTCTCGGTGAATTCAGCACATCCGCATTTCTTGCATACACGGTCCATCATTCCCAGCTTATTTCCGCATTGTGCACAAACCTTCATGTTAACCTCATTTCCGGCAGACACGCAAAAAACAGATCTGCCCCACCCCCGTGGTCATTATGCGCAGTAACCTGCCAAACCATTATATTATATTGGTAAAAAATATTCAAGAAATATGACTGAATTTCTTATAGTTAAGGCTTGATCCTTGATCTTATAAACAGACAGTTTACTCTATGGTTACGTAAAGCTGACGCCTGCCGAATTTTACCGCATCCTCATGGTTTTCGAAGTACATGTCAATATGGTTACCGTTGATACCGCCTCCGCAGTCTTCAGCGATATAAGTACCCATACCCTCTATTGTTACATGGCTGCCATAAGGTATTACCTTGGGATCCACAGCTATGGTACGTCCCTCTTTGGGTTCGGTTCCGGTAGCCGTATGTGCGGGGCGGCCGGTAACCTCCGGGGAATAAGCGCCACAGCATATGCGGCATGAGCAGTAGCTCGTTATCGTAAAGAGTGTAGCTTCACCGTTTAAGCGTGCATACTCTACAGAGTTCTTCAGATTGTCGCCCAGTACATAACCTACCATACCATCGTACTGGACCATAGCGTATCCGTCCTTCTCACCAAGGAGCATTACGCTGGTTCCTGCAGGCAGTGATGCCAGTAAGCCTTCGGATTCACCGGGCATGCCTCTCATGGAAGTCTTAACGCCTATCTGATAGCTTATCTGCTTCTCTTCAGGCGCTTTGGTCTTCACTTTCTTTTCCGTAGCCATAGCCGTTGTAGCCGTAGCCGTAACAGTCTGGCCGCCCTGCATTCCCTCGCCGCCTATCAGTGATACCTGCTGCATCTGCATAACGGAATTCTTATTGCTTATATTACGTCCCGAAGGATTAACATCTGCATATTCCAGGCATGTAGCCAGAACATATCCTTCGGTATCACCGTATTTTACATGGAGGAAGCCGTTCTCCCCTCCGTCCAGATATTCAACAACATCTCCGTTAGTGAGCAGAGCAAGTCTTGAACTTGCAGCAGTAGCTTTCTCACGGAAATTAACACCGGTAGCAACCCTGATCTTAACAGCCTGCTTTCCGGCAGCCATCTCAAGAGCAATAGCCTTTGCCTGTTCTTCCCTACGGGCAACAGCTTCCTTTGCCATGTTCATGGCATCGTCCGCAGTGATGACACCTGTCTTTACTTTTTCGGTAACTTCTTTAGCAGCTTCCTCTCCGGGCACATAGATCTGCCCGGCCGAAACATAGCCCTTGGTCCCTTCATACTCGACCAGGGTATATCCGTCCTTCTCTCCGCCTATCATACGTACCTGTGCACCTTCGGGGATAGTCATTATCCAGAGTCCCTCTACTGAAGGGGACTTACGAAGATTAGATCTTTCCGTTACCGTATAGAATTGCTCATCACCTACTGCCTGGCATTTCGTGGCAGCTGCTCCTGCACCTGTGAGCATAAGCAGCGAAGCCAGGACTAAAAGCCTCTTTTTCATTTTGCTCCCTGATAGCTTAACACTATTGTATCATTTCGTAACATATTTGTAACTTTTTCGTAACAAAATAATACTTTTTTTAACCATTTATGTCAAGCGCCAGATATAGCAAAATAAAAAAAGAAAAAGCCACATTTTGTGGCTTTTTTCAAAAACTCATTTTTTTACTGAAAACACGCTGCGATCTCTTTTACAGCTTTCTGTTCATCGTCGCCTTCAGCTATCAGGTCAAAGCTGGTCCCTCTTACAAACCGCAGGATAGTCATCCCCATGATGCTCTTCATGTTGATGTTCTTTTCCTCTGATTCGATGTGCAACGAACAGTCATAATGACAGGCTGACTGCACAAGATAGGGAATGATATCAGTCCCGAATTCCTTTTCGACATTGATAGTCTGTTTGATCATCCTTCTTATCATCCTTTTTTGATTAGTTAACCCCCAACCCCCAAAAGAACGATGACCTTCTCTGTATGTCGGCATAAAAAAATGCTGAACGCTCAGCATTTTTCAAGAGCGATAGACGGGACTCGAACCCGCGAGCTCAACCTTGGCAAGGTCGTGTGCTACCAACTGCACCACTATCGCATCTGTCCTAACGGACAATGAGTATTCTACTTCATCCGTCAGGTTTTGTCAAGCACTTTTTTTAATTATTTTAATTTCATTGTGTAAACGCGTTTAAGCGCCGTATCGACAAGTTCTTCAGAGATCGTTCCGTCCTCAACCGCCCCACGGAGAGCTTCACGCGCTTCGTTAAACGCTACCGTACTGCGTACATATATAAGGTCAGCCCCGGCTATAAAAGCCTTGAGTGCAGCCGCACCGGGCGTAGCCGAAGAAGTGCAGGCCACCTGGTCAAGAGGCGCACTTACGACCACGCCTTCAAATCCCAGTTCATTTCTGAGCACATTTGTCACTATCTCTTCGGAAAGCGAACAGGAGGCATCCCCCGATCCGGCATTGGCTGCAACTATATTGCTCACCATGATCATATCCGCACCGGCTTCGATGCCTGATATAAAAGGCTTATACTCACACTCTTCCAGTTCTTCCGCACTCTTGTCGGTGGTTATGGACGCATTATCCGGATCTGCGGATACACCGCCCTCCCCGGGGAATGCTGCCAGACAGCTCATCACGCCGCCGTTTTTAAGCCCCTCAACAGCTGCAGCAGTCATGGATGCCGCAATATCAGCATCGTCGGAGAAGATCCTTTCTCCAAGATAAGAATTCTCTGCAGTAAGCACTGCCGCCTGCGGCGCCAGATCAACATCTACACCATAGGTCTTAAGATAAGCTGCAATAGTCTCGTAGCTCTCCGTAACATTATCCCTGTTACCGGTCTCTGCAAGTTCCTTAGCACTGGGCTGGGGATCCGCTTCCTCAGCCTTACCGGCTATTGCGGAATACTTGCCTTCTTCGTCTATCAGCACCAGCAGATCGCGGTTATAGACCTCATGATACATATCTTTGGTCGTCGCTACCAGCTCTTTAAACTGATCCCCGCTCACTACGTTCTTTGCAGTATAAACAATACCGCCCACTGCAAACTGTGTAAGAGCCTCCTTGGTACCGTCGCCTGCCATGGTAGCCACAGCCACCCCGGTAATAGCCTCAGGGCTGACCAGGAGCAGTCCGTCGATCTTCTGCTCAAGACTCATCCCATCTAAAAGTGCCGCGACCTCCGGGTCTTCTTCGCTTTCCGCGTCCACCACAGGTTCGGTCTCTTCCACTATCTCATCTATAGGTTCGGGCGCAGTTATCACTGTGCTTTCGGTATCCTGCGCTTCGTCCTCCGACGCAGTATTCTCCGATGCCGCAGCTGCAACAGGCGGCTGCTGGGTTCCTTTCTTCTCAAGAGCCTTTCCCAGAAGATCTGTAGCGATATATGCCGCCACTCCCAGTATTATTATCATAATGACCAGTACAAGCCAGCATACTATCTGGTTTCTTATCCTGCGCTTATGCCTGTAAGCCCTTCTATCGGAATCATTTCTGTCCATACTTACCTCCACGTTATGTAAACAGCTGTATAATAACACGATAATGTCATATTTGCAAGCTTGAATACAAATTGTTGTGAGTACGGACGGCCAACCCACATGATGAAGGCCCTTGCAGATCTTTGTTTCTCTCTGCAAGGGCCCTCATACTGACTCATTGTCCAATGGACCTTACCTCCTTGATGAATTCTGAAGCCTTTGTCCGTTCCCCGGTTTTACGGCGGACGTTCCTTATTCTGTTGACCTGCTCCCTGATCTACGCTACCTATCATCCTCCATCTTTGCACTCATGCCGCAACGGTTGTAATATTTTCCTCGTTGCTTTTACATTTTGATGAACCTTAAATAAGTCGCTTGATCCGGTTCCTGTACCCTGCCTGCTTCGTGCGGATGATATGATCAACTTGTTACTTTGGAAAACTCATCCTGCGTCTTCGCAGATCTAAGATACATTACTTACTTTTCGGGTGGACCATACCTCTCTTTCTGAACTGGCGGGACATCTGCCCTTTCGTTTTCTGATTTTTCTAAGGGCTCCTTCAGTCCCTTTTCTATGTTATCAACAAGTTGTTTTCTTGTTGTTATGTGTATATCTTACCACATATTTTTAAATTGTCAATACTATTTTGAAATTTTTTTGATATTTTTTTATACAATTTCAAAATGCATAAAAATAGCGGGAAAGACAGGCTTTCCCGCTAAGATTTCCTTTGGTTTATGGCTCTGCTCTACTTACTCTTCCAATCCGAAGATGTCGTGAGCTGCGTTAACAGCCTTCTCAACTTCCTTCTCATCGATCAGCACGGTAACGCGGATCTCGGAAGTAGAGATCATCTTGATGTTGATGTTTGAATTGTAGAGGCATTCGAACATCTTAGCTGCAACTCCGGGGTTGCTCATCATTCCGGCACCTACTACCGATACCTTTGCAACGCCCTTTTCACACTCAAGCTTCTCGTATTTAAGTCTTGCCTTGTTAGACTCGATCACCTTTATCGCATCATCAGCATAATCGCCTGTTACGGTAAATGCGATATCCTGGGTACCGTCACGTCCTACGGACTGAAGGATCATATCAACATTGATCTTTTCCTGTGCCAGAGCATCAAAGAGTCTGAATGCAGAACCGGGCTTATCGCTCAGGCCTACAACTGATATCTTAGCGCAATTCTTATCGGATGCTACACCGCTTACCAACATTCTTTCCACTTTTACTTCCTCCTTCACCACTGTGCCTTCTTCATTTGTAAGGCTTGATCTGACTACCAGCGCAACGCCGTATTTCTTTGCCAGTTCTACCGAACGGTTGTGCAGAACGCCTGCACCAAGAGTCGCCAGATCCAGCATCTCATCATAAGTTATCTCATTAAGCTTACGTGCCTTTTTGACCACCCTGGGATCTGCTGTATATACGCCATCCACATCGGTATATATCTCGCAGGCGTCAGCCTTGAGTGCAGCTGCCAGAGCCACTGCCGTAGTATCCGAGCCGCCGCGGCCCAGCGTGGTGTAATCACCGTACTTATTGACCCCCTGGAAGCCGGTTACCAGCACTATCTTCTTCTGGTCCAGCTCATGGCGGATACGCTCGGTATCGATGCGCTTAAGACGCGCATTGCTATAGGTGGATGTTGTATGCATAGCCACCTGGAAAGCATTCAGCGATATCGCAGGGATCCCCAGTGTCGCAAATGCCATGGCCGCCAGTGATACCGAAGTCTGTTCTCCGGTGGTCAGCAGCATATCCATCTCTCTTCTCGAAGGCTCGGGATTGATATTCTTCGCCATCTCGATCAGCTCATCGGTCATCTTTCCCATGGCCGAAAGCACCACTACCACATCATTTCCTTTTTTGTATTCGTCGGCACAGCGTCTGCACACATTAAGGATCCTCTCCTTATTGGCTACGGAAGTACCGCCGAATTTCTTTACGATAAGCATAATCTCCTCCCCTTTTTTACATCCTTATATATCCGATCACGCCGTCTAAGTCTGCGATCGCCTTCTTAAATCCGCCTTCGGTCATCGACTCGGTGAAGTAACCCTTCTCCCCTTCTGCAATGCCCTCCAGTACGCAATCCTTTGTTTTTACCGCAGCCTTAAAAGCTCCGGCAGCTTCATCCTTAACCCTTACGAAATAGCTCTGCTCCAGATCATCGATATCCGCCAGCTGTGCTTCCTCTTCAGACCAGCCACAGAAAACAGTCTTTCCGATATTGTTAGCGCATTCCACAGCATCGCCCACAACAGCCGATGCGGTAGCAAGCTTTCCTGCGCCCCTTCCGTAATACATAGAATCATCCAGCATATCGGAATGTATCAGCACAGCGTTGAATACATCCTTGACTATCGATAAGGGATTTGATGCAGCTATAAGCCTAGGGCTTACCATGCAGTAGCATCCGCCGTTCTTAAATTCACTCATCGCTATAAGCTTGATGCACATGCCGGCAGCTTTGGCATATTCAATGTCCTTTATGCTCAGGTCCTTTATGCCTTCCATAAGGATCTTGGTATAATCGACTTTCTTTCCCGTAACAAGCGATGCCAGTATCGCAATCTTACGACAGGGATCGTGTCCCTCTATATCGGCCGTAGGATCCTTTTCGGCATATCCGAATTCCTGCGCTTCGCACAGTGCAGCCTTAAAGTCCAGGCCGGCAGTCTCCATGCGGTAAAGTATATAATTAGTGGTCCCGTTAAGGATACCGTAGATACGTTCTATCTTTTCCGCTGTAAGAGCTTCGTTTATGGTCCTGATAAGAGGTATGCCGCCTCCTACGGAAGCCTCAAAAAGATAACTGCAGGAATGCCCGGCAGCTATGCGTGAAAGCTCCGCACCATACTTTTCGACCAGCTCTTTATTGGATGTGCAGACACTCTTCCCCGCTTCCAGGCAGGCTTTTGTATAATTATATGCAAAAGTGGCTCCTCCCATGGTCTCGCATACGATCTTTACTTCGGGATCGTTGATTATGCTGTCGAAATCATGAACTACCCTGTCTTCATAAGGATCCCCGGGGAAATCCCTGAGATCCAGTATGTACTTTACATGCAGGCCTTCACAACGCTTTGATATGACATCGCGGTTGTTTTCTATCACTTCCACCACACCGCTGCCTACCGTGCCGTAGCCCAGTACTGCCACCTCTGCCATTTACTCTTCCTCCAAATTAAATTCCCACAATGCTTACGGATCGCTCCGCTTAAAATGACACAAATAAAAAAAGCTGTCAAACATACTACCACAATTATCTTTTTGTGGCAATCGTTTTTTTATAACAGCTTTTGAAGTGCCGAAATATGTTTTTTTACTTCAGTAAGATAACGTTCCGCGGAAAAGACCGGGGAGCGGTATCCGTCGTTCATGAGGGCTTCTATGCTGTAATCGAGCATATCGATGAGCAGCAGGTAATCCTCATGGTTTGTAAGGGCTGAATAGTCTGCCTGCATCATTATCTTAGAGACGGCTTCCGCATATTTCTGGCGCGGTTCTTTGATCAGTTCCGCAACATCCGGATCTTCTTCCCTGATAATACTGTAAATAAACAGCGGCAGATAAGGATACTTTTCCATCATCTGCATCTTGCATTCTTCGATCTCGTATCTTAGGGTAAAATAATCCGTCCCGCTCTTTATCTGCGCCATAGAAAGCTCGAGCATTGCGTACTTAAGACCGTAACTGGAGACAAATGAATAAAGTCCGGTCTTGTTTTCAAAATAATGAAACCACAGTCCCTTGCTCACACCGCAGGCCCTTACCATCTCATCAGTGGAAGCATGACGGTAACCGTAACGCGCAAAGATCTGCATCGCTCCGTTTATCATCTTGTCCTGTTTTTCTTTTTTCAGTGAATAAAATTTCTCGTTCATACTTCCTCTTGTATTGACTGTTTTAGTCTATCGGATATATTATCATATTTCCGTGAATTTTCAACTCTATCCCTTTTCTTTTTTATGCTTTTGTATTAAAATATAGGAAAATCTATTTATGAAAGGAGTACGTGGATCATGGCAAAGAAACTTGGAGGCTTATTAGTATTCGGTCTGGCTGCCGGTGCCGCTGCTGCCGGAGTATATCATTATCTCCAGACCAGGGAAAAAGAACTCGCAGATATCGATGATTTCGATGATCTGGACAATATGGAAGAAAAGAGCAGCGAGCGCAGCTACGTAAACCTTGACAGTGTAAAGAAATTTGCAGGCGATGCTGTAGAAAAAGCTAAGGAAGTAGCGAAAGAAGCAGTTGAGACCGTATCAAAGACCGTTGCAGATCTGAGAAAAGACGACGAGGAAAAGGACGATTCTGATGATGTCGAAGTCGTAAAGGGCGACGACGAAAAGAAAGAGGAAAAGACCGACGAAAAGGCTTCCGATTCCGACGACAGTGAAGATTTCTTCGATGACAACGGAAACGACGAAGATTAACATGCGAAGCTTAAATCCCCCGTGCAGATGCGCGGGGGATTTTTTATTACCGGCACACGCCGGTCATTTCTATACCTTTCTTATCATCAGTTCCACAACAAAACCGTTATCGTTATAATACTCCATTCCGCCGCCCATCTTGTTCATATAACATTTTACCAGATAAAGCCCCAGGCCATAGCCGTTATTTTCCTTGGCATTCTTTCCGCGGTAATACTTCTCGGCTATCAGCGGCAGATCCTCTTCGGATACGCCCGGTCCGCTGTCGCTGATCCTTATGCAGATGAAACTTCCTTCTTTGCCATCCGCCATCAGAATACTGTCCATCTGCTCAAAGCTCACTTTTATCTCCGTGCCGGCATACTTATGGCTGTTGCCTATGACATTATCGATGACCTGTTCCATCCTGAGCCTGTCCATCAAAACCAGACACGGCGGTATGTGGTCTTCTATCGTGATCTTTCCGTAACCGTCCAGCTTTCTGATAAACTCTTCTATCTCGGTTGAGTTTTCTTCCTCAGCCTTAACTTCTATAAGCTCCAGTTCTTCCATATTGGCATGCATCATCTCGCTCATTAGCAGACCTATGGTATCAGCCTTGGACGTTATAACAGAAGTAAGCCCCAGCGCCTCCTGTACCCTTTTGTCTGTTTCCTCCGCTGTTTGTACTTCCTTCATACCTTCCAGCTTAAGATCCAGCACCTCGGTCGTAGCTTTTATAACGGACAGCGGCGTCTTGATATCATGGCTTAAGGATGCCACCAGCTCCTTCCTGGCTATCTCCGCTTCTATCTCACGCGCTCTGGCAGCCTTTAGCTCTTCGCGCATGATATCAAAAGCCTCAGTAAAGCTGCCGAATATATTTACCCTGTGTCTGGGCAGTCTGATATCCAGATTTCCCTTTGCTATCTCACGCGAGAAATTCTCCAGCTGATGCAGCGGTCTTGCATAAAGAAGCCAGATCAGAAACAGCAGAAAATATCCGCTTAAGAGTACTATCCCCCAGAGTATCAGGGAGGCTTTCAGAAAATCCGCTTTCGTCTGTTCAAATCTGTTGAGCTCGTCCTTCCAGGCGATCTTTCCCAGGTATTCGCCGCCCGGAGCAAAATCCAGCACAAATGCATAAGCGCTGTACAGTTCAGCCAGTTCAGGATCATCCAGCTCCTTTGACATAATAATATAGCAGCCGTATTTGGCTTCCAGTCCTTCTTCAGGCATTCCCTGTAAAAAGCCCTCTTCCGCCTTATACAGCTGATCGTTGTAATAAACGATATCACGTTTGGTATATGTGTATTTCCTGCTCACGTTAAAGAAGATAAGCGCTGCTCCCAGCATGAACAGGGTAAAGAATACTGCCAGATTCCTTATCGCCTTCATAGCTTAAGATAATACCCCGTTCCCCAGACCGTCTTAATATATTTCGGATTCTTGGGATCCTCTTCTATCTTTTCCCTTAACCTTCTGATATGCACGTTTAAGGTTGAATCGCTAAAGAAGGTATCTCCCCACACTTCATCGAAAAGATCTTCTTTCTTTACTATAGCATTCTTGTGCCTGTACAGACAGTCAAGCAGCGCATACTCCTTGGCTTTTAACTCGATGCGCCTGCCTTCTGCCACGACAGACATCGTCGCCGGATCAAGCTTAAGATCTTCCGAAGCATCGCCATCCGTGTCAGATGCAGGTGCAGCAGCCGTTGCCGAAGACTGTTTCAGTTGTTCCATTCTCTTTAACAGGATCTTTACCTTTGCCAGCAGCACCGAAAGGCTGTAGGGCTTTTTTACATAATCATCCCCGCCGATGGTCAGGGCGATGAGCACGTCGTCATCACTCTGTCTGGCGCTTATGAACAGTATCGGGAGCTGCATATCCTCGCGGATCTTTTTGCAGACATCAAAGCCGGAACCGTCTCCCAGATTGATATCCAAAAGTATCAGATCCGCTGTGTTCTCCTTAAAAAATGCAAAACAGCTTTCCTTACCGTCCACATATTCGCAGCTTAAGCCGAAGGCCTTAAAATATTCGGCCGTCATGCGCGCCAGATCGGTCTCATCATCAACTATCAGACAATTATAATGCATATCCCTTACTCTTCCGTTATCATCTTTACGGGCTCAAGCTTCTTTATCCTTCTTCCCGCAAAAGCCGCTGTCAACATGGCCACTCCGATTATTATGACCGTAGCTAATATATAAGATCCCGGCAATATTGTAAAGTCCATTTTCTTAAAGCCGCAGATGGATAGCAGAAGCGCCACTATCTTTCTGCTGAAAAATCCGCCGCTTAAAAGCCCCAAAGCCGTTCCGGTCAAAAGTGCCGGAATGTTGGAAAGCATGACCTGTATTATCAGCTGGCCGGAAGTATAACCCAGAGCCTTGCTCACTCCCAGGTCACGCCAGCTTTTGGTTATCTGAGTCCTTACAACCAAAGCTTCTACAAAGGCCACGATGATAACTGTCAGTACGCCTATCAATAACGCTACCACACTGACACCCGTCATCACCATACCGATCGACGCGTATACTTCCGCCATGAAATCATATACCTCAATATCGGGATATATCTTACCGAAAGCTTCCTTAAAATCATCCAGAGTATATCCATCCTTAAGTTTGACCAGCCAGTTGTGGCCATCCAGATGTCCTGTCATCCTCTCCAGCCCTCCGATAGACATATAACTCATCATTCCCATATTATTAAGGGTCTGGACTATGCCTGTCACGATATAGTTTTCTTCATTCAGGCCGACCTTTGCCGTTACCACGTCGCCTACGGATACCTTCATACGTTCCGCCGCGCTTGTCGCAAATATCATCTCGTTATCGTGAACGGGCATCCTTCCTTCCACCAGCATAAGTCCCGATGGCGTATCCGTGGTCACACCCTTGCAGCTTATGACCTGTTCCTTACGGACTTTCCCTGAAGTATAGGAAACACTTTCCCAGCACTCCCCACACATATACTCTACCATGCCCATGCTCCTGATATACTGCTCCGTAGCTTCATCTACATATAAGTCAGCATCGGCTGCAACATAGCCGGCCATCCCCATAAGATACAGCTCATCGGTAAAACTGTCACGCATGCCAAAGCCTATAATCGATGCTACAGTCAGCACAAAGGCAATGAATACTATACCCAGCTGCGAGCGGAATTTACCGAAGGTTTCTTTAAGCGCTATAACAAAAGGTACAGGAAGCGCAGTCTTTTCAAAGGGGAAAAGATTTTTCTTGAAATTATGGGTATTTATACCGCCGCGAAGCGCATCCAGCACGGTGGTCTTATGGTAATCCCTGCCGATCACCAGCGTCATCAGGATAACTGTCAGGCACATGAATACCAGGACTGTTATCGCAACCATGATATCAGCCGGCTGGTTCCAGTTAAGTCCCAGTGTTGCCAGTATCGCAAACCCAAGCTTATCAAGTGAAAACATGCCAAGCGCCGTTCCCAGAAGACCGCCCGCAAATACTACTGTCAGAAGCTGTATAAGGAGTATGATCACCATCTCTTTTACCGTATACCCGGATGCTTCCATGATGGCAGTATTTCTCATATTTGTCATAATAAAGTTTTTGATACTGAAATGTGTCAGCACCAGCGCTACGGCAAATATGATAAGCGCAAAAAGAAGTATTATAGCTACGAATATCATGGGCAGTAACATTGCGCTGACCCTGAGCATAGCATAAGGCAGAGCATTGCTCAGCACTCCTTTAAACTCCGGATGCTCCGCAGAATACCTAAGATACCAGTCCATATACTCATTATATATATCCTCATCGATCCCGGCGTCTTCAAGATGGTTTTTGAAAACCATATCGGAATATTTAATGTTATACCGCTGTATCTCAAGATCCGCCACAGGATTATCAAAGAAAATCTGCTGATACATCTTATCCGACACATATATAAGATATGCCCCCGCATTCAGCGGCGAGCAGAAGAAAGTGTCCTCGGCAAAGCCCGCAACTTTAAGCTCATAGGTATTATCGCCGATCTTGATCTCTAAGATATCGCCTTTTTCAAATTCCATCGACATCCTTGCCGGCAGGACCGCTTCATTGCCCTGCATCTTAGCTGTATCAATGCTTATCTTCTGTATGGTTCTTTCCTGTTCGTATGATTCAAAATACATGGAATAATCCGTCCAGGCCTTATCACCCTTATGCCTGAACTTAGAAGCAGAAAGAGGCAGGAGCTTGTGTTTTTCAAATCCTTTAACATATTCATTTCCGCTAAGCATCTCTTCAAGCTTAGCCTCACCGACTTTATCCTCTGTCATAAGCATCACCAGATCCGCGCCGTTTATCTGATCATAGACTGTATCCAGAACACTGCCCGTACCCAGGAGGAAACTTAAGCTGATGAATATCAGGAATGATGCTATCAGTGTCATCAGCAGGAAGGTGATCATATCCTTCTTCTGCTTTTTTATATTATTCTTCGCAATAAACAAATATCTGAACATTCTTACCACCCCATGTCCTGAAGGAAGTTTTTAAGCTTTTCGTGTCTCTCCTTCGCCTTCTCTATATACGGATTGCTCTCATCTTTATAATCCCCGACATATTCTCCCAGCTCTATCTCATCCGATATAACGCCGTCTGCAAGATAGATGATCCTGCTGCCGCGCTCAGCGGCCTTTATGGTATGCGTGACCATCACTATGCTCTGTCCTTCATCATTAAGGCCCGATAAGATATTGAGCACGTTTTCCGTATTCTGTGAGTTTAAGGCGCCGGTAGGCTCGTCTGCAAACAGCACTTCCGGACTGTTGATAACGCCGCGCACCACTGCCACTCTCTGCTGCTGTCCACCGCTCATCTGAGTCGGGAATTTATCCCAGTCAGCTTCCCCGATCTCAACCCTCTCAAGCAGTTTCTTTGCCTTTTGTGCCAGTTCCTTTCTGTTGCTGTGCTTTAAGAGCCCGCAGACCATTATATTATCCAGAGCGCTCATACTGTCGTTTAAGTAGTTCTGCTGGAACACAAAGCCCACATGATTGCGGCGGAACAGCGCCAGCTTGTCATTGTTGAATTTAGATATTTCGGTCTCTTTAGTCTTATCACCGTCAGCGGTATAATAAGTAACCGTTCCGAGGCTGGGTCTGTCCATGCCTGATACCGAATAAAGAAGCGTTGACTTACCCGATCCGGAGTTTCCCATTATGACCGTGAAATCACCTTTGTATATCGACAGGTTCAGGTTCTTTAACACATGCTGCTGCACGCTCCCGTTAGAGAAAGTTTTTGAAAGATCCTTGACCTGTATTACTGTTTTCTTATCCATTATCATTTTCTCCTTATAAGATCCTTCGCTGCGCTAAGGATGACATACACCGCCTTAACTGCCGCTTTCTGTCATCATCAGCATTGCATGCGAAGGATCATTCACTTTGATCAGTCAACCTTGATGTTCACGCCTTCGCTCAGTTCCTGGCTGTCGTTCCAGATCACGCAGTCGCCTGCATTAAGACCGCTCAATACTTCTATCATATCATCATTCTGCATTCCGGTCTCGATATATTTCTTAACTGCTTTCTTATCGCCGGCTATATATACGTAATCGCCCTTTTCATCGTAGTTGAGCGCGTCCATAGGAATCCGGATCGCATCGTTTACGGATGCTGTATTTACTTTTGCCTTTGCCTCAAGCCCTAAGATGATATCGTCATCGGGCTGATCCAGCTTTATCTCAACATCTACGCCTATATCATTTGCCGCTGTCTTATTTGATATACGCTCTACCCTGCCGCTGTAATCCTTTCCTTTGATGCTTACGTTAGCGCTCTGTTCGGGGTGCAGGTTTACTATATCATATTTGTTGACATTCAGTTTGACCATTATGTTTTCGGTTGAATCTATCGTAAGTAATAGACCGCCTTTTCCCACATAAGAATCTTCCGTTACGTTTACTGCACTTACCACACCGTCAAACTCCGCTCTTATGCCTTTCTTAGCCTCTTCAAGCTCTGCGATCTTTTTCTGCGCCTCAAACTCATTCAAAGCTTTGACCGCTTCCAGCTTATCCTTATCCGCTGCGGTCATGGTGGCGGTTACTGTAGAAGCTTTCTGGCTGGTCATCTCTGCCTTGTATTCCTTGCAGGCTGCCAGATGAGCGCTCAGTTCATTAAGCTGTTTCTGCATTTCGATCACTTCGTAATTTGACTGCATCTCTGCCGTGTTGGAAGCTATCTGCTTCTGAAGCTCCTCATATTCCTCCGAATCCGGCTTGTCTGCCCATTCGATCAGTGATATCTGAAGTGCTGCTCCGTGATCGGCTATCTGTGCTCTCTTATATGCTATATCGCTCTCCAGCTGTGCAATGGCTGCCTGATAATCATTTATCTGTGTATCCAGTACCTTAAGATTTCTCTTTGCCTCCGCATTAAGGCCTGCAATCCTTGAATCCGCCTGCACTGCGCTGTTGTAGTTTTCCTGATCTACTGCTGCCGACATGTTCGTAAGCTCGATAAGCTCGTCGATCTTTGCATTATCATAAGCTACCAGCAGATCACCCTTCTTAACCCTGTCGCCTTCCTTAACATATACCGTTGCGATCCTTCCATCTATGTCCGCATAGAAGCTTTTGCTGTTTTCACTTTCCACATTGCCGTTGATCTCAAGCGTTCTTACAATCTCGCCGCGGTCAACTACATATGATGTTACGGACATAGCCGCATTTGAATACATCTTAAGTCCGCCGCCTGCCAATACCGCTGCAGTTGCCACTCCCAGTATAGTCATCGTTACCTTTTTCTTTAAAGCCATTTCTTTTCCCTCCTCGTTATATATGAAAAAACTTCCGTATCGCTTTTGCTGATACTAATGTATCGCAAACGCTTACGGAAGTCTTGACATGAATCTTGCGCGATCATGAAATGATTCTGTATTAATTCTTAACTGTTTCTTACTCGGGGGTGGTACAGGGGGTACAGGGGGATGGGTACAGGGGACGGGTGG
>JAFRXH010000087.1 GCA_017437785.1 Lachnospiraceae bacterium | reverse complement strand
GGAAAGAGCAGCGTGGCTGCGGCACACGCATATAAAAGCGCAAAGGAGGGAAAGAAAACTCTGCTTGTCAGCACTGATATGGCCCACAATCTGGGGGATCTGTTTGAGCATAAGCTGGGAAAAGAAGCGGAGGAGGTATTACCGAACCTGTCCCTCTATGAGATAGACCCGGAATACGTTATGCAGAATGATTTCGCATATATTGTGGATTATATCGGCAGACTGCTTTCCGATGCCGGGGGCATGAGTATTTCGGACCTGGGGATGATACCGGGAATGGAGGAGCTTTTCTCCCTGCTTAAGATAGCTGACATATACAAAGAAGATACCTACGAGCGCATCATTGTTGACTGCGCGCCTACAGGCGAAACCTTATCGCTGCTTAAATTTCCGGAACTGCTGTCCTGGTATATGGAAAAGCTCTTTCCCATCGGAAAGATCGGCGTGCGGCTGCTGGCTCCGGTATCCAAGGCAGTGTTCAAGGTGGAGATGCCCAACAAGACAGCGATGAATGATATCGAAAAGATCTACCTTAAACTGGCAGAGCTGCAGGAACTGTTAAAGGACAGGGATGTCAGCAGCATCAGGATCGTTACCACGCCGGAGAAGATGGTTGTTGAAGAGACCAAGCGCAATTACATGTACATGAACCTTTACGACTTCAATGTGGATGGCCTGTACATCAACCGCATACTTCCTGCAGATATAGGCAACGAGTTCTTTGACAGATGGATAGTGCTTCAGAGGGAATACATCGACACATTAAAGGAGTGCTTCAGCGCACTGCCGATATGCGAGATCCCCTGGTATGACGAAGAGGTCCGGGGCGAAGCGGCCATCAGAAGGATAGCGGATAACGTACTGGCGGATAAGGATGTATTTGGAAAGCGCATCATCAATGACCGTGAGAGCTTCACACAGAATGAAAAAGGCTATCAGCTGGAAGTATTCGTGCCCTGCGCTGATAAGGCGGACATCGATCTTTACCAGGCATCAACGGACATAGTCATAAAGATAGGAAACTTTAAACGTAACATACCGCTTCCCAACAGCCTGCGAAGCTATAACGTGGCGGGAGCAAAGTTTGAAGACGGCAGGCTGAAGATACAGTTCGAGCAGGAGAATTCATTGTCAACCTGAGCGTAGCGAAAAAGTGAAGCAGGAAATCTATGATTTCCGTAGCTGAACTTTCCTACTCGGGGATCTTTTCAAAGATTGGAGGAAAAAACATGAACAAAGACATGATCAATAGATTAAAAACCGCAGCAGGATACCAGAAGAAAGCCATTATGGCACTGCTCCCGGAGAGCACTGCCGGGCATCTGGAAGTGATAGGAAAAGAGATGAAGCAGATGTTTGCTGAGCTGATGATAAAGGGCGTTGCAGACGCCGCAAAGCAGGATAAGGATAATGCGGTGGAGGATAAAGCACCTCAGTCAAAGGCCGTTAAGAAAGTGGATATCGGATAACGCGGTACCTGTAAATTAAGATACATTGTGTTTATGATCAGGAAAGGATGTGCATTATGAGAGTGATAATATATACGGGAAAAGGCGGCGTAGGTTATGGAAAGTAAGTAATTATGGAAAGTAAAGTCCCAAACCATAGAGATTTGCTGATTCGAGACTTATATTTCTTTCCATAATCTTAGGAAAACCTATAAGGATTTCAACCAGTCAAGCAGGTTCTTATCCGTTTTCCATT
>JAFRXH010000086.1 GCA_017437785.1 Lachnospiraceae bacterium | reverse complement strand
CCAGGAAGAAGCAATAGAAGTATTCGGAAGCGATCCAAGGATCTACACCACTACCGTTAAGGAATTTATCAAGGATAAGAAGGGCAAACTTAAGGAAGCTGTGCTTGTTAAACTTAAAGCGCAGAAGGATGAAAAAAGCGGACGTATGATGATGGTACCTGTTGAAGGCAGCGAAGAAACCGTACCCTGCCAGCTGGTACTCATTGCTGCGGGTTTCCTTGGAAGCCAGAAATATCTGACGGACGCATTTTCGGTAGAGACTGATGCACGCAGCAATATAAAGACTGCTGTGGGTGAGTATGCGAGCTCCGTACCCGGAGTATTTGCTGCAGGTGATGTACGCCGCGGCCAGTCCCTGGTGGTATGGGCTATATATGAAGGCCGTGAAGCAGCCAGAGCCGTGGATAAGGCGTTGATGGGTTATTGACAGTAACAGATATTAGAAGACGACAATGAGGACATGTGAGGACAAAAGGACCGTCCCCGTGTCCTCAGAAGTGGGTATAGATCTGAGCGGCCGTTTAAAAGCTTTACGACTGTTTTTTATAGTATTCTTCAAGGCGTGGACGGGCCTTTTCGTAAATGTTCTTAAGAGCGGGATCGAACTGGCTGCCCATGCCTTCCGTAATTATCTTATTGGCTATTTCCATATCGTATGCTTCTTTGTATACGCGCTGGCTGACAAGTGCATCATAAACATCAGCAATGGCCATGATCCTTGCTTCCAACGGGATCTGTTCGCCTTTTAGGCCTTCGGGATAGCCCGATCCGTCCCAGCGTTCGTGATGGTAATGAGCCACATTCTCGGCTATGATCTTGAACGATTCATCATCCGTATGAAGGAGTATTTCGTGTATTACACGGGCGCCTTCAGAGGCATGATGCTTCATTTTTTCAAACTCTTCATCGGTAAAGCGCCCGGGCTTTCTGAGTATCGCATCATCGACGGCGATCTTGCCCAGATCGTGCATGGGCGCAGCCTTTATAACATCTTTGCAGAATTCGTCGGATATCTGCAGGGTGCCTTCTTTTTTGATCTCGTCTATAAGGATACGTACGCCGTCACTGGTACGTCTGATATGACCGCCTGTGGAATTGTCACGGCTTTCAACCATCATTGCCAGGCTCATGATAAGGTTATCATGCATCTCGATGACGGACTTTGTTTTTGCCTCAACTTCCTCCTGGAGTTTTTCATTGTAGTTATCAAGCAGCCGTATGTACTTCTTGTTGGCGGTATCGTCTGTAAAAGTGACTATGTATCCGCGTTTTGCGGCACCGTCATACAGATAGTTCACGTTTACGTTGTATATCTTCTCGTCTTCGGTATCCCCGTCACTGTCGTGAAGTGAATATATAAAGCTGTTACGGTTATTGTCGTGTTTAAAACTGTCTAAGAAATGACGGACTTTTCGTTCGGACTGCTTGTAGCCGAATACATCGTCGACAGCCAGATGGTAGAGTTCGGGGATGATCTTGCGCGCAGTATCGTTGCTGCCTAAGTATCTGTATTTAAAGTCGAAGGATATATAGCCTATCGACTGCTCGCGGAACATGGAGTCTATGGCGGTATTGCTCACATCATAGAGGTTGGCGCGCTTGATGATAAAGATATAAAGTAACTGCGCAAGAACGTAACCTAAAGGGACGGGGTCAAAACTCATGGAGAACACCTTGCCCACAAAATAGCATGCGATACATATCACTTCGGGTATGAGCAGGAGATGGATGATGGTACGGGGAACCTGGCGCTGCTTAAACCAGGAATAGCATATAGTGATGAGTACTATCAAAAAGAAGAATATAACGAAGAACTGGAACACCGTATGAAGCCACAGGTATTCCTTGATGAGTACCGGGGTATTGCCGATGAGTTTAAACGATACTTTTCCGTAGAACAGATCAGTATATCCGGCTGTGAGTACGCTTAGATAAAACAGCGTGCACAGTACAAACAGCAGGAGTTTGATCCATTTCTTAATAACGATCCCGCAGAGGTTAAAAACACCAAAGAGGATGAAGAGCTGCAGGAAACATCCGCCGATATATATGATCTTCTGTGCAAAGAGTGCTTCACCCAGGTTTTTTGACAGACTGAAAAAAAGGTATCCTATACAGGAGATGGGGACTATTGTGAAGATCATGCTGAAATTCACATCAAAGTGTTTATGCCATATATATACATAGATCGTAGAGCAAAGCAGTGAGACTGCAAGTATGCCCATATATATCAAAGGTATCAATCCGGCTACTCCTTTCGTTAACAGATCAGGTCAATCTGCCGGTGTTCATTTTATGCTTACATTTATAGTGCCTAAACTGCTCTTAAGCACGCACAGGCCATCGCCGCTGCTGTCCGGAACATTTACTTTTCCGGTATCTGTTTTGGTATCAAAGGTTTTGGGACTCAGCAGGGTACCTTTTATACTTCCGGTATCGGTCGATATATTTAAGCTGGCGGCGTCGCAATCGGTAAAACTTATGTTCCCGGTGGAGCGGCTGATAGTCCAGTCGCCGGAGGTTATGACATTGTTTAAGGTCACATTACCGGTATCGCCCGAAGATATCAGTTCCGAGCAGCTTACATCTTTAAGCTCGACATTGCCGGTATCCGTAACCAGTTTAACCTGTCCCGAAGCACAGGAGTTTAAGTGTATTGAACCCGTATCGGTTTTGACATCAATGTTCTTAAACAAGAAACCCTCCGGTATGGTGACACTGCCTGTATCACCCGATATGATCAGGTCCTCATACTCTTTTTTGGGAAGATAGAGTGTAATATCGAGCTGTTCAAAAAAGAGGTTCAGTTCAAGCTGCCATTCGGACTGATTGCTGATAGTGAGCGTAGATCCGTCTGCGTGTACGTTATGGGCATGGTCATTACGCTCGGTACAGATAACATAAGCGCTGTCGTCTTCGGACTGTTTTAGTCTGATATTCTCCGTATCGCCCTTTATCGTTATGCTGCTGAAGTCATCGTCTATGTCATAACGGCGGCTCACATGACCTGTCATATAAAGCGAAGACAGATCAAAGCCCATCAACGCGAAGGCACTGCCGCTTAAAAGCGCACCAAGTATTATCAGGAAAACGCCGGTAAGCAATGTTTTTATCAGCTTATGCATTTTAGCTTACCTCCTTTCCGACGAACAGGGATTTGATCCGGTAGAGGATCTTGCCTGTGAGTTTTATTAGCAGCCTGGTCACATCGTTACACAGCGCAAAGATGATCATGGCGACGCCAAATACGATAAGGCCTGCACCGATGGCAAATAAGCCGCCCGGGATATTTGAGTGTATGAACAGGTATATCGCAAATGGGATCGTGGCAGCGGCTGCGATCGCAAGACTCAGAACTACAATATAAAAAGCTGCCTGGATGATCCATGCTGTCAGATAGAAAGTTACGATCAGTACAAATGCTGTGATGATGAGCGGAAACCACAGCGGAAAGCCCAGTATTATCAGTGCGATCTGCCAGCCTTTGGTACTGTGCTTTGGCTTTACCTGCCGCATGACAAGGGTAGAGAGCGGGATCTCGCTCATTATGTGCTCTGCGATATCTTCGATGGGGCCTAAAGATGCCACGGCTTCTTCTTCACTCATGCCGTTTCCCATACGGTGATCGATCATCTCCGTATAGAACGCTATGCGGTCTTCTGTATCTTCCTGAGGTAAAAGGACCAGCCTTTTCCTCAGAAAAAATGTAAAATCTTCTTTGCTCATTATCTGTTTACACTCCGGGATCAAGGATCTTAAGTGATATTATATCACATTCACCGCTATTGACAAATCCCAATAAAGTAGTATACTAGCTTTCGTTGAGGCAAAGGCGCCATGAGCAGATGCTCGTGGTGTCTTTTTTTATGCGCAGGGGGCAGCTTTCAACCCTAAACATTTAAGGAGAACTATATGTCTAAGTTCGTATTTGTAACAGGCGGAGTGGTATCAGGGCTTGGCAAAGGCATTACAGCCGCAAGCCTGGGAAGGCTCTTAAAGGCCCGCGGCCTTAAGGTGGCGGCTCAGAAGCTGGATCCTTATATCAATGTGGATCCGGGGACAATGAGCCCTTATCAGCACGGAGAGGTCTATGTTACTGAAGACGGTGCGGAAACGGATCTGGATCTGGGACATTACGAAAGATTTATAGATGAAGATCTTAACAAGTATTCAAACCTCACCAGCGGGCGCGTATACTGGAATGTACTGAATAAAGAGCGCCGCGGCGAATACCTTGGCAGCACCGTACAGGTTATACCGCATATAACCAATGAAATAAAGGAATTTGTATATCAGTTGGAAAAAAAGACCGGTGCCGATGTGGTGATCACCGAGATCGGCGGGACCATAGGCGATATCGAATCACAGCCGTTTATAGAAGCGGCAAGGCAGATAAGCCTTGAGCAGGGACCGGATAACTGTCTGTTCATACATGTGACTCTGGTACCTTACCTGCACGGTTCGGAAGAGCATAAGTCCAAACCTACGCAGCATTCCGTAAAGGAACTGCAGGGAATGGGCATACATCCGGATGTTATAGTACTTCGCTGCGACGAGCATCTTGAAAAGTCGATCTTTAAAAAGATCGCTATGTTCTGTAACGTTAAGGAAGACTGCGTTATAGAGAACATAACGCTGCCCTGTCTGTATGAAGCGCCGCTGATGCTTGAGGATGAAGGCTTTTCGGGCATAGTATGCAGGGAACTTAAGCTCGATACGAAGGAGCCGGATCTGACAGAATGGCGCATAATGGTGGAGCGGATCAAAAAAAGGAGCAGACGTGTACGTATAGGCATCGCCGGAAAATATGTACAGCTTCACGATGCTTATCTTTCAGTGGCAGAGGCATTGCATCACGCAGGATATGTTAATGATTCCTACGTGGATATAAGCTGGATCGATACTGAGAAGCTGAATGCCGCTAATATAGAAGAAGAGCTTAAAGACCTTCAGGGGGTGATAGTTCCGGGAGGTTTCGGCGAGCGAGGTATAGAAGGCATGATACTTACCGCAAAATATGCAAGAGAGAATGCCCTGCCTTATCTGGGTATATGCCTTGGCATGCAGATAGCGGTCATAGAATATGCACGTAATGCTGCCGGTATGCCGGATGCTAACTCAGGCGAGTTTGATAAGGAATGTGCACATAAAGTGATAGATTTTATGCCGGGACAGAATGATGAGATAGAGAAGGGCGGAACGCTCAGGCTGGGCGCTTACCCCTGCGTTATCGCGCATGAAAGCATGATGGAGAAATGCTACGATAGTACAGATATCTCCGAGCGCCACAGGCACAGATATGAATTCAATAATGATTACAGAAAGACGCTTACCGATGCGGGACTTAAGTTAAGCGGTATGTCTCCGGATGAGCATCTGGTTGAGGCGGTGGAACTGCCGGGACATCCTTTCTATGTGGGTGTACAGTTCCATCCCGAATTAAAATCCAGACCCAACAGGCCGCATCCCTTATTTAAGATGCTGGTGGCAAAGGCTTTAGAGAGGAGTAACTCATGACAGAGAATAACAGAAAAGTGATCACCGAAGACGGTCAGGTATACGAAGGTATGGGCTTCGGGGCCAAAGATAACCGGGTGTGTGAGCTCGTATTTAACACATCTATGGCGGGCTATCAGGAGATAGTATCGGATCTGTCGTATACCGATCAGGCAGTGGTGATGACATATCCGCTTATAGGAAATTACGGAATGGCAGATGAGGATTACGAATGCAGGAATCCGCAGATTGGAGGGATGATCGTTCATGATTATAACGATGAGCCCTCCAATTTTCGTTATACGAAGACACTTTCGGAAGTGCTCGAAGAGAATCACATCCCCGGTATAAGCGGT
>JAFRXH010000085.1 GCA_017437785.1 Lachnospiraceae bacterium | reverse complement strand
CTGTTTTCAAGGTACTTAAGGCAGGCTGTTACATATGCTCCTTCGATAGTGCCCTCTTCCTTCGCGCAGCTCAGACTGTATATCTGTACTCCCGGTGCTATACCTGCACCACCCAGCGCATTTCCGGCTTTTGCACCTATAATCCCGGCGATCTGGGTACCATGGCCATTAATTGCAGAACTTCCACCGCCTGCAACATCTGTAACCTTTACATTACCGCTTAAATCCTCATGTGAATCATACACACGGCCGTCAATAACAGCTACTTTGATGCCGCTTTCTGAACAGTCAGTCCCATAAACACCCCAGGCTGCATAGGTATCCATCATATCATGCCACCACTGATAGTTTGGATCATTCGGTTTAAGCAGCGGATCCAGGCCATCGCCTAAAAGTTCCCGTACTGAATCCCAATCTCCGGGCATATTGACCTGCTGTCCGGAACGTATGGCATACATTTCGTTAATGAATCTATCATCATTCTCTTCAGATTTAAGCAGACTGATATAATTAGGCGTCAGCGGAGGCAGGCTGTATGCGTCATCCATACTAAGCTCTATGGTCTCATATACATCCCTGCCAGATCCGTCTATATTAAATATAGCAACACTGTATGCGTACTCGACCAGCTCGATACCATATGCTTCTGCGATCTGCTGTGCATACTCTTCTGTCTCCGCTATGCAGTAAACCTGATCCTCTATATAATCCACACCTGCCACAGCGTTCTTAAGTTCATCCAGAACGTCATGGTTTATCATATCTGCTTTTATTTCCGCTTCTCTTTCGGAAAGGGCATATCCTTCGGGCATGCCTTTTATACCGGCAGGAAGCTCTTTCTCATTGATTCCGTTGCCGGATACAGTTCCTTCAACAACTTCATTTTCTGAAACAGCTTCATTCTCCGATACACTCGACGCTTCATCTTCAGATATACTTTCTGCATCGTTCCCGGAAACACACTCATTTTCCGAAATACTCTCTTCTTCAGCAGTATTATCTGATAAAGAATCCTCTTCAGCCTCATCATTTGAAACCGTCTCATCCTCACCATCTTCTTCACTTATATCTTCGATGATCACATCTCCCTCTGCATTTGCATACAAAGCAGGCTGTGGCACCACTGATGTAAATGTGAGTACCGCAGTCATCATCATTGACAGAACTTTTTTCTTATTCATCGTTTTCTCCAAACATATTCATTGATCTGATAATGTAAAAAAGCCACGTAGTCCGCCCCGTGGTTTTATTTAGCAAGCATATCCGGATTCAAAGACTTAAAATAGTGATTTACCGTCCCCTTTAGAATCCTTCCGGGTTTATAATAGATTAAAACATACATATAACATGCATATATTATATGTGCCGGGATATCCTCCGGCTCTGCGCCCTCGATATAAAATTCGTGGAGATCATCTATTGCAATCGGAGTTTTTTTTATAACTGCTATTCTGGCATCGCCCTTATATACCGGAGAAATAATTCCTTCGGTTCCATATCCAACATGGTAATAATGATATTTACATCCGGAGAACTCCAGAACCCAGCTACACATTTCCTTAAACCATGTTTTTTTTACTGCCTCCTGAAATAAATATGCCTCCGTCATATTCTGAAATATCACTTTATACGGTTTACGAATTTTTCGGCAAGGTACCGGTATTACATTTCTCTTTGTCTCTATTAACGATCCCGGATTTATAAATATAGGAACACTGTAAATCGAATAGATCTCAAAAGACCCAAGTTTTGGCCATGTTGCACCGGTAAATCTTATTTCTCCCGTCTGCACTCTGTCACCGGAATAGATATTAAAACCTGCATTGTACAGACCTTTCTTATATTGCGATATTATGATATTCATGGTTTATCAGGATGTTTCTCCGTTATCGTCTCCCGCCGGATGACAAACAACAAAAACCGGCATTCCCTTTCGGAGATGCCGGTATGTTTGGTTTTACAAGACTACATTACACCGTATCGTATTCACGACGCTCTATGATCTCTATCGCACGCATTTCGGCTTCATACCAGCGTCTTGCGGCGTTGCGGGTTGCCTCTGCTATAGCAAGCAGCTGATCACGTCTCTTGATCCACTCTTCGCCTACCTGCATACCCACATTATGAAAACGCTGTGCGGATTCACCCTGCCAACAATAATTCTGTAACTCCAGGTATTCTCTATGAATCCCGTCTGCCATTTTCAAGGTGTCCCCTGCATCCTCTATGATAGCTACAGCAGCCAATGCTTTCTCAAAATCTATTCTAACCTGTTCCCTTGTCATTTACAGCCCCCTTCACATAAAAGTTTTCGGCATCGGTATCTGGCCCCAAGGCGCATTCCAACGGTTGAACTTCATCTTGTTACGTGCCATGCCGATGTTCGATGCATTTCCACCCAGTATCTTATGAGGCAATTTCCGTAACAATACTGATTTTTCGGATGCTGCAGGAGCATCTGCAGAAGCTGTGTCCGTTGCCGCACTGCTTGCAGGCTGCGCACTACCGACTGCTTTCGCTGAAGATGAACCGCCTGAACCTTTTCCTGCCCCGCTTCCGGATCCTCCTCCGGACGTCGGCTGAACAGGTGTACGTGAAGGTTCCGAAGATGCATGTGAACCATAATCACCTGATGACGGCTCCCTGCTATATGAATGCTGTGAAGCATCTGAGGATGACTCACGCGGGCTGAAGCTCTCTGCGGAATGTCCTGTGGATGCATCAGCCGGTTCATTAACCACATCATAAATAACATGAGGCTCTAACGGTGTTGACTCTGTAAATTCACCTATTACCGGTCCTACTCCGGGATCAATCGGTAAAATACTGTTGATCGGGCCATCGCCTATTACAGGTCCCCAACCTATCTCCGGCGGATTGTAAGGCATATGATCGATAGGTCCTACTCCGGGTTCATATGGCATGGTAGTGATCGGCTCTGCACCTATAATTGAAGCAATCGGGCCTTCTCCGGGTAATGGTTGGGCCGGTCCTACTCCGGGTTCATACGGCATAGTAGTGATCGGGCCACCTCCGGGTAACGGATGCGCCGGATTTTCTCCGGGGAACAGACTGATCGGGCCACCTCCGGGTAATGGTTGGGCCGGTCCTACTCCGGGTTCATACGGCATAGTAGTGATCGGGCCACCTCCGGGTAACGGATGCGCCGGATTTTCTCCGGGGAACAGACTAATCGTGCCCCTTCCGGGTAATGGTTGAGCCGGATTTTCTCCGGGTAACGGAGATACCGGACTGATCCCGGGTAAGGGATGAACCGGATTGATTCCGGGCTTCGGATCGATCGGGCCACCTCCGGGTAAAGGATGAGCCGGATTCTCTCCGGGATTCGGATGACCGGTTCCGGGTAACGGATGAGCCGGATTCTCTCCGGGTTCGGGTTTACCGATACCGGGTAAGATACCGGGAATTATTCCGGGAATTATACCGGGTAACAAACCGGGAAATAAACCGGGGTTCAGCCACCGAGGGTTCGGGATTATTCCCGGTAAAACAGGGAAGATCGGCCCGATAGGAGGGAAAATCGGCGGAAATACCGGCGGTTTGATCGGCGGTAACGGCGGCTTGATCGGTGGTAACGGCGGAGGCAAAACAGGAATAATGCCCGGCAGATCGATTATCATATTCTTGATCGCGATCCTGGCATTTGCCTGTGCTATGCCCTCACCTTCCCTAAGGATCTGTTCTTCCACTCTATGATAAATGTAGCGGATATGAACGGTTTTATGAAGCATTTGGATCATAGCCAATGCTTCTTCTTCCATCTTATGGTTCAGTCTGCGTAATGCATTCGCAAAATCTTCAAGACTGTCCATAGATGACAGACGCCTGATCGCATCATCAACTTGTCCCAGGGCGTTTCGTCTGGTGGAAATCTGCTTGTGCAGTGTATCCTCCATCGATCTTAACCCTTCAAAATCCACTCTAAACATCTTTATCAATCCTCATCTAATCATTCTGCCAATTAAGAGATCACATCCGAAGGAAGCTCATCCGCGATACTCTCAAGTATATGTTCGGTATCAATATAGTTACCTGCTATCTCTATCAGATCTCTCGGGTGTTCCTTAAGTCTTGAAATAGATTCGTCTACATTATCTCTCTGGCTCAGGAAAAGCTCTCTGAACATATCTCCCGCTTCGCCGCGCCAATATGCTTCCGTAGCTCTTACGATCTGATCCAGCTCCTGTACGCAATTCTCCATAGCGTTCAGGCTGTTACTCATATCCGATGATGCGCTCGTCAGCTGCTCCGGCGTTACCAGCAATTCTACATCTCCAACATTCATGTCTGTTCCTCCTTACTCCTCACTGTTATACGCTGATACTTGCGACTATATCGCCCACTTCATTTTCGCATTGATCATATGCAATACGCGCCTGCTGCATGCCTTCTATAATATTCGCAATGATCTGGCACATATTCTCCATTCTCTCCCTGTCAAGCTCATACTGTCTGTTAAATTCATCATGAGCCGGGCCGTTCCACATAGCCTGAAGAGATTCAACACGCTCTGTCAGCTGATTAAGAGTTTCTCTGGTCCTCTCCAGAGTGTCTGTAAGCTGATTAATCTGTGACTGCAATATTTCGCTATCAACCTCGATCTCTCTCATAAGTATCTCCTTTACTGGTAGTGATTACTTGTTCTTATTCTGTATTATATACACTCCGGCTCATATATACCGATTATCTGACAAAATGCATCTTTTTCCGACGAATGACATTTTACCTACGATCCCAAACCACATTGTGCGCAGATAAGCGGAATGATCTCGTTAGTCACATAATGGTCAGCGGTCCTTACCCCGCCTATATCACGCACGATCAATTCCTGTTCATTAAGCCACAGTACATATAATATCACGCTTTCCTCCGCATCTGTTCCATCATAAAAGCGGATCTCTAAGCGCACCCCGTCCTTATCCGTCAGCTCACCTTCAGGGACCGATATCCCCTCTTTATCCAGTTCCCTGCTGAATTCGGCTATCTCCTCCGGGATCATTGCTTCCGGGATGATATCTGCCGATGATAAAAATGCAGGCAGTGTCCCCTCCGGAAGATATGTCAGAACGGTATATTCGCCCTCCTTCTGTCCCGGCCTGGCCACAACCCCCGCCTTATCCTCTCCGATATATATAACGCAGTTGGAAACATCACTCTCCGGAGACCAGATCTGCATGGTGCAGATGCGGGTTGCGATGCATTCCATCATCTCCCCCAGCTCCTCGTTTACGATAAAACTATCCTCTTCTCTTATCAAAAGACCATGTTTTACCATGTTCAGGAGTCCCTGCATCTGTTCCTCATCGGTCTCGTTTGCCGGCGGGATCTCATATCCTACAAGTGTCGTTATACCAAAACTGGCACAGAGGAATCTGAACTCCAGCTCCGTAAGCCCGGTTCCGGTCTCTGTACTTCCGATCGATTCTTCTTCATCTGCAAATATCGTATCCAAATCCATATCGTTTTTCTCTTCTGTCATGTCCTTTTATCCTTTCATATTTTCCACAAAATCAGATTTACAACTTCGCGATAGAGGTACCGAAAAGCCCTGTCTTAAGAACACCTCGTTTCCCTTCATATTAATCACCATATTCCTGTTCACGATAAAACTCCGGTGACTTCGCAGGAAATACTCCGGAAGTATCTGAGACAATTCTTCCATTGTTGAATAAAAACCATATTCTTTAATAAGCGTACGAAGGAACACCTTCTTCTCACGCGCCTCAAAGTAAAATATCTGACTATACGGAATAAAGGTCTTTCCCTCTCTGGTCTCTACCAGGAACGAATTATTATCACCCTCCGCTTCCCTGGTGGACAGTCTGTCCATAAAGAATTCTTCCAGTATATCAGTCATGGTCTTCATAACAAACGGCTTGATCAATATGGTATCCGGCCTTATTCCCGGCCTCAGATACTCTGTGGGAGAAACGCTCAGATCCGCCAGCAATGCCAGGCTCACGTCCGAATACTTTTTACGTATCTCAGCCAGAAAGGCCATGCTCTCCTTATCGCACACATCCACACAAAGGAAGTCCAGCACAGGTTCTTTATCAACCTCCGCCCTGCATTCCTCTACAGACGTGCAAAAAAGCATTTCCCACTTTTCCTCCGTCAGTTTAGCCGCCAGATCACGGAAAACATGCTGAAGGATATCTTTTTCTTTTTTATCTTTACAGAGTGTTAATACTGTGATCATATGTATCCTTTATGAATGCAGAGGTACTACCACTGCATCCGTTTCATCACCTTCATGCGCTGATAAGAATGCGTGTCCGGGTTTTAACTTCTTGTTCATCGCCGCGAAGTTAAGGTTAGGGAACTGCATAAGTCTCTGTTCCTGTACGTTTCCGCCGAAGTACGCACCGACTTTTTCCCGTATGTAAAGCGTATAGGTCTTATCTGCAATGACCTCGGCCGCGTTGTCCTGATTGAGTCCCGCTATCCAGTATACATTATGGCGTGCCCCCTTATCCAGGACATTTCCTATAAAGCCGCTGACGTCTTTAACGCCCTCTTCCTTCTTTTTAAGTTCCTTAACAAAGTCTATCAGATTAGCTACCAGCAGTATCTTCTTATTGAAGGGACGCATACGCTCATACATCACATCTTCCGTAACACCTTCTTCTATGCAGGCTTTCTTTACCTTATTACGTTCAATGAATTCGGGCATCAGTTTTTCAAAATATTCGGAAATGCCCCTGTAATTATTGATATATAATGCATCCAGCTGCCCGGCAAGGCTCTTTAATTCATTCGTGAAGTCAAAGATAATCAGTTCCGCACCCATCATTTTGGCAGAGCATGCCAGCACCTTAAGCGCATTGGTCTTACCGGTACGGCTCTTACCCGATATCAGATAGGTATATGTTGACTTCAGGTTTATACCGTATACATCGGCTGTCTCCTGATCGTAACCGAAAGGAAGATAATCCGTAGTCTTAGCCATTGCGATAACTTCATCAAGCTGCGAGTATGTCTTCCACTCCGGATTCTCGGGTATGATCGGGATAGGACGCGCAGGTGTTCCCTTAAGCGACTCAAGGAAGGTCAGCAGCTCCTGGCTGCGCTCAGCTTCTTTATCACTCTTGCCGAATATAGCCGACTGCCACTCTAAAAGCCTCTTTTCCAGCATGATTATACCACGTCCGGGATTCTCTCTGGGGGTCATCCTGCAGTGACCGAAGAGATTGGCGTACTCATTCGGATCATTACAGTTAAGTACCAGCTTTATACCGAAATTGGCCTGTATCTTGTAGCTTAATGCATTGGCCGCTGCAGCTGTCACGACTATGGATATACCTACACCGATGGCCTCACGGCTCAGCGCCGCCATAGCCTCGGCCTGATCGGGGAAGTATTCCTTAAATGCAGCCATGTTATCGATCATGACCATGGTCAGCGGCATATCCTTATATCCCGCTTCCAGATAAGCCGCAAAGTTACCTACTCCGCGCTCGGAAAGTATCTTCTTACGCTCATCAACCATTGCAAAGAGGAGCTTGAACAGATTCTTACACTTTTCGTTATCATTGCTCAGTACCACACCGCCCACATGCGGAGCCGCCTCAAAGACCTTAAGTACCATACTGCCGCAGTCCACCAGATAGAAGTTTATCTGCTCGGATGTATATCTGCGCAGAAGTCCGTAGATCATGGTCTGCAGCAGGACTGTCTTGCCCATCTGCGAAGAGCCTACTATATAGACATTGTCCTTTGATACCGCAATATCAACCGGCTCCTGCACCTGCAGTTCGGGATCATCATAGATACCGATAGGTACCGATATATCATCATTATAATTACTGTAATCCAGTTCATCTGTACGGATCACCGTCGAAAGCGAAGGCAGGCAGATACCGGGAAGGCGCTTGATACCGGCCTTCTCACAGTAGTCATGGACATACTGCACGATGGTCTGAAGCTGCGTGAGTGATTCCTTCTGCTTCTTCTCCTGCTTGCTGACATAGATCTGTTCTTTGGCGCCGTTGACGGCAACCTTGTTGATCTCGTAATCCTTATTACCTATTACCATCTCACTGTCTGCCGGCCCGCCGCTGTATGCTGACTGAAACAGCAAAAAGATCTCGTCGTTACCAACCTGGAGATATGCACGTCCGGGTTCGCGGATCTCCGCAGCCAGAGGGGTCTTCAGCATTTCCTTACTGTCTTCGGGCGTTGCCACCTTAAGACACAGACGGAAACGGCTGTTTGACCATATCTGTGCATCAACGACACCACTGGGCTTCTGCGTAGCCAGTATCAGGTGTATACCCAGCGAACGTCCTATACGTGCCGTAGATATCAGCTCCTTCATGAATTCGGGCTGGTCTGCTTTCAGTTCGGCGAACTCGTCGACTATCAGCAGCAGATGCGGAAGCGGCGTCTTAACCTCTCCTGCACGGTACTTTTTGATATACAGGTCGATCTGGTTAACGTTTGCCAGTGCAAACAATTCCTTTCTCTTATTCAGTTCGGCATGGATACTGAGCAGGCTTCGGTCGATCTCACGACCATCGATATCCGTTATACTGCCCACAAGGTGCGGCAGATCGCGGAACTGGTTAACCATACCACCACCCTTAAAGTCTATTATCACAAAACCAACTTCATAGGGATGGAAGAGTGTGGTAAGTGACAGGATATAAGTCTGAAGTGTCTCAGACTTACCGGATCCTGTAGTACCTGCTACCAGACCATGCGGTCCGTGCGCTTTTTCATGAAGGTCCAGATAAACGATATCATTCTTGGCGTCCACACCCATGGGAACTGCCATGCTCTTATAAACCTGGCTCTCTTCCCATCTCTTTTTCAGATCCAGATCCTCAACGTTAAAGATCCCCAGCAGCTTAAAGAGCGTGATACTCTTGGTCAGCTGTGCTTCCAGACTCACCTCATCTACCGTAACGCAGGCCAGTTTGGAAGCCACACGTTTTGCCTGGCTGTCTGTTACACCGAATCCGGAATAATGTGTTACATTGGCTGCATCATGCGTATCTATAAGCTCTATAGGTGATGTACCCAGACGTATCAGCCGCTGACAGCTGGGGAGCAGCTCCTCTGCCGAACGGCAGAAGATAAATGTAAACCCGTAATTTACATCAGTATAGAAAAAGCGGCTGAGGGGATGACTCATGAGCTCGAAAGGTTCTGTGATAAAGATCACGAAATTACGGTCAAATACCGGAGCCTTGGTGCTGCTGTCCCCGCAGGAATTCTCACGTTCTACCAGTTCCTTATACATATATTCCGCAAATACCTTATAGGAATTATCATCATATGCGATATTGCGCATGCCGGTATTTTCGTTATTGATATGACGCAGCCACCGGATCCATTCCCAGCGGCTTATATCCTTCTCCGGACACATAAGACCTATCTGCAGATCCTGGAATGAATGACGCACGCACAGATCTATGATCATGGATTTTAAGTTTTCGTATACTACATCCTCCTGCCCCACTATGCCGATCATCGTCAGCTGACGAAGCGGCAGCATGATAGGAGCCTGCGGAAGCTTTTTATATTTTTCTGCGATAGTCTCCGGCCAGGTGACCATCTCATCTTCTATCATCAGGCGTTCCTTTTTCGAATACTTCACCTGCGATACGCTGTCAACCTCACCGGTCCCCAGACGTACCGAAAGAAAATCCTCATCCCTGGGCGTACGCTCATAAAGACGGCCGTCAAAATCCCATACCGTCTTAAGCGTCTCGTTCATAGCCGGGGTATTTGCTTCCATGAGCAGCACCTCTTCCCGGCGCTTTTCTATTATCTCCTCTTCCTTCTTCTGGGCATATGCCGTATAAGCCGCTACACGCTTCTCTTCATCCTCTTTTGCATACTTCTTCTGATTCTTATAGTTCACGATACTGGTGATCAGACTTATACTCATACTGCAGGCACTGAAGATAACAAACTTACCGCTGCCCCCGCTGGTGTTCATCAGGAATCCACGCACAAAAACCAATACAAAGAGCATAGCCAGCGACGGCATGATAGTCATGAGCAGACTCTGCCTGCGCGGCTTAGCCTTTTCCGGAGGATCGATATATTCTATTTCCTCGGGCGGAATCTGATAATAGATACGGGTACTGCGGTTTAAATGCGGGTACACCATTGCAGATTTGGAATTATTATGCTCTAAAAGCCTGATATCCACCGGCTGGATCTGCGGATCATCGCAAAGATACAGCCGGTCTCCCCGCAGGAAGAATCCGTGGCCCGCGATCGAAAAGAAATCATAATCGTACAGGGCACAGCTGCCGTTGATGCGATATCCGTTAACGGATAAACCATAACGGGTATTATGATCCGTAACCTGCCAGGTCTTGTCATTCACCGTCCTGTTTATCGAAATATAGTCGTTTCCTACTGCCTCATCATGGATCAGGATCCGGCAGTCCTTGCTGCCGCCTATATCAAGACTGTTAACACCATCCAGCTCTATAAAACGGGAATAATCATTTAATCCGTAGTTGAAATTACGGATGAACTCGCAGGTACATATCTGAGCCCCGCCGTTCTGATAATGAATTGAAAAGCGGCCGCCGTGGACCAGTTCCAAAGAGCGCAGACGTACCGATCCCTCAACATTCAGATAGTTTTCTTCCGAACTGAAGATCTTCCAGTCGCCGTTATCGTTTCGTACAAGCGAAAACTGAAAATCCGAGAAAAACATCTCCGCAGGAAGACGGTACATGCAGTTTTTGGTGGTACCCACCATAAATTCCTGGGGCGAATCCATCCCCAGATCTATCTCACGATATACTCCTGCAAAGTACAGTTCTAAGCTGTATCTTATCTCCCCCAAACCATCAAACCTCTCTTTATTTTATCTCTGCCTTCTTATGTAATGAAGTATCGAACCGTTACGGATCCCGAATTCCCCCAGCTTCTTATTCCCGCGCAGAAGTGCTATGGGATTCTCGGCCGCCAGGTAACAGTTCTGGATATCTCCTCCCGCACTCCCCCAGCCAAAAGCCTCATCCAGTCCGTAAAAAAGCTCCAGTGCAGTGATATCCAGATCCAGTTCCAGATCCGTAGCTTTATCAGTTGTATGATCGTACAATGTAACGATTACTTTATTATCCATGCCAAACGTCCCCCCTATCAGATAAGGCTGTACGCCAGCTCCATAAACATATCCTGAACATCGTCCTTTGTTTGTATATCCGCCTGATACGGGATCTGGTGCGTGATCATATGCCAGATCCGGCTGTCCACAAGCGCATTATTCTCACCGGGCCGGAACATATTGCAGACCAGCAGATATTTCTTTTCGTCAGTCACATTGATATTACGCAGCAGCGCTTCCATCACCGCGGCACCGCATCCGTCCTGTGTAAAGGGTGTCACCATCTGGGACGAAAGCTCTATCAGCTCCATCTTGCATTTATTAAAATCGTTGGATGTATCCACGATGATAAAATCGTAATCCAGTGACTCGAGCATGATCCTGATCAATGCAACATAATTCAGATCTTCAAGACTGTTGCCAAGAAGCGAATACTGCATCGGAGCCAGATAGTCTATCTCACCTTTTATTATATTGCGCTCCAATGTTTCTTTGGTAAATCTCCCTACCGCCAGTTCCTCTACCAGAGCGCGATCAGCCCAGGCAGTCGATCCCAGCAGGCTTCCGAAGGATTGCAGATATTCAGCATCAACATAGAGTACCCTGTTTCCCATAGTCTGCAGTGCCCTGGCTGCCCCGATCGCAAGCGTAGTTTTCCCGCAGCCGCCCTGTGGCGAATACACCAGTACCAGCCTGCCATCCATATGCTGCTTCTCTCCCACCATGCGCCGGAGCACTCCGTCGATGATGTTGATCACATTCTGCGCACTGGAAAATTTATATATATTGATAAAGCCCTGCTCAGACCGTCCTCTCGTCTCGGATTCGCGCAGCATAAAGACATTGCTTATCCCCTGCCGCTGATAATCATCCTTCCATAAATGCTCATTGATCACCAGGATATCTATCTGCTGGGGTGTCTTAAAAAGCTCATCCAGATATTGTGCATCCGTTACCAGTTCCAGACTTATCTGCTCTCCGTATTCCCTAAGGAGCATTATCTCCAATGTACTGAGATATGATAGCTCAGGATCGGCCAATAACACTTTATGTCCAACTGTCAATTCTTTAATCTCCTATTCCGGATCTTACCTGAAATATAAATCTTGAAATACGCACCACATCTCCCGGCCGGATCTCGTACTCCGTAAATGGTGTGAGCCATTCATCGGAATTCCCTATCCACGTATGGTTACTGCTCTGAAGATCCTGTATGCTCCACGTATTACCCACTTTACGGATAAGGCAGTGCTTTTTGCTCACTGATGAGTCGGGGATAATGATCTGTGAATACTCTTCATTCCGCCCTATGACAGCGCCGCTTGAAGGAATATGAAGATACAGCCTCTGGGTTCCGCCTATCCTTTCAAGTATAAGACTTTCCGGTGGTGCAAGCTCATCCGTATGCATCTCATATGACATTACATTCAGCTGCTCTGTTGAAGCCGATGTGAGCATTTCCTTAAACCGCTCGATATCGATCCTTCCATTATCCAGGTATTCCCGGATCTTACGCATCCGTCCGTCGTTATAAATAGGATGCGTATCCATTATCCCGGATAAAAACTTCGCAAGCTGGCGGTCCAGGCCATCCAGCTCCATAGTCCTTGATTCGCGCTGCTTTAACGGCACGTATATCACCCATACCTGCAGGGTCGCAGGGTCCACAAAGACCATATCACCCTCCAGACATAAATGCTCACCCTGGATAAAGCCGTTTTCCCTGATCCTCTCACAAAGTGATAAGAGACTGTGAAGCAGCATCGAATACCTGTCCGAACCTATCTCATCCAGCACGGAAGTAATAGGCACATAATCCTTCAGATCATATACCAGTCTTGTCTTTCCGTTAAGCAGCGTTTTCTGTGCCACGATCAGCCCGCCACCGGAAAAATTCCTGATTACCTTATATCCGGTCATGTAAAAGAGATCCGGATCCCGGAGTTCAAATGCGACCGTCCCTTTTCCATGCGTCTTTATTATTGCATTGCCATACTGTTCCAGCGACATCCTGCCTGTTCCTTTCCATACTTTTCTATTTTACAGTTTTTCCGGATTATTATCAACCATAGCTCTTTTGCCCTGACTTATCACGCATTATTTTTCTTCCTGCGCCTTTGAACAATAACAAGCACTATAGCACCTGCCAGAGCCAGCACTACCAGCGATATTATGATAGCCGCCGTATTGTTGATGAACTGCACGAACAGGTTCGTGGTCAGAAGGAATCTGGGGCTGCTGAACTCTGTTTCATTCCCCGCTGCATCGACTGCCTTTATG
>JAFRXH010000084.1 GCA_017437785.1 Lachnospiraceae bacterium | reverse complement strand
TGACCAGACAGAGGCTATGACCCTTGGTACCCGTATCGTAGTTATGAAGGACGGTGTTGTACAGCAGGTTGATACTCCTCAGAATCTGTATGAGAAGCCCGCTAACCTCTTCGTTGCAGGTTTCATGGGATCTCCTCAGATGAACTTCCTTGATGCTGTAGTTGAGATCCAGGGCGAGACCGCTTACCTGAAGATCGCTGACAAGGCTATTCCTCTGAACGCTGCAAAGAGCAAGAAGCTCATCGACGGCAACTATGACGGAAAGACCGTTACCTTCGGTATCCGTCCCGAGGATGTATACGATAGCGAGATGATGGTTGAGGCTTCTCCTCTTTCAGTATTCGAGTCCACCATCCGTGTATACGAGCTTCTGGGTGCAGAAGTATTCCTGTACTTCGATCTGGACGAGTTCGCAATGACCGCCCGTGTTGATCCCAGAACTACCGCTCGTCCCGGCGATGTTGTTAAGTTTGCTTTCGATACCGAGAAGATCCACGTATTCGATAAGGAAACTGAGCAGACCATCACCAACTAAGAGTATGCTTATTATGGGCTCCGGTCATTGGCCGGGGCCTTTTTATTATGCACAGGGGCCGCGCTCCGAACCTGTCAAAAAAGTACTTGCCCTTGCCGTTTATAAGTGTTATACTATCGCCGTGTGCGGTTGATACATTTGTGAGGGAGTTTCTATGGCAGTTAAGAACAAAAGGGGACTTGGAAAGGGCCTTGACGGCTTGATCCGTGACACCAATGTAAATACAGCTGCAACGGAAAATAAGGGCAGCAGTAATGAAGGCAGACCCCTTATGCTTCCGATATCAAAGATCAAACGCGATAAATCGCAGCCGCGTGAGAATTTTAACGAAGATAAGCTGCAGGAGCTGGCTGATTCCCTGTTGGAACATGGGATGATAGAGCCCTTAGTGGTGGCTCAGGACGGCGACTCTTATACGATAATAACCGGTGAGCGCAGATGGCGCGCGGCGAAGATCGCCGAACTTAAGGAAGTGCCGGTAATAGTACGAAGCTTTTCCAGTGAGCGTGAGAAGCTGGCGGTACAGATCGTTGAAAACCTGCAGAGAGAGGATCTTAATCCTATAGAGGTAGCAAAAGGCTACCAGCGTCTTAAGGAAGAGTTTGAAGCCACGGATGATGAGGTGGCCAAGACCGTAGGCAAGAGCCGTGCCGCAGTCACGAACTTTATCAGGCTTTTAAGGCTTGACCAGCGTGTGCAGCAGATGGTCATAGATGAGAAGCTCTCCATGGGACATGTCAGAACACTGCTGGCTATCGAAGATGGCGATAAGCAGTATGATGTAGCACAGGATGCTTTTGATAAAAACCTGTCGGTAAGGGAACTGGAGAAAGAGGTCAAGAAGCTGACCGCTCCGAAGAAGGCCTCAAAAAAGAAAGTTGACCTTACCCAGTACCAGGTACACTTTGATAAATATGCCGACCTTCTTGCCCAGAGGCTTGGAGTCAAGGTGGTGGTCGACCTTAAGGAAAAGAATCAGGGGAAACTGGTGATAGATTTTTACAGTACCGACGACTTTGATAAGCTATACGAGAGACTGAGTAATGAACAGCAGGATACTTGAGGCTATAGGCCTGGGGGGATTGGATCCGGCCATTCCCATACTGATACTGCTGATAGCAGTGATCGCCCTCACGGTAGTGGTGGTGATGCAGATGAAAAAGCAGGATGCCTTAAGACGCAGATATGAAAGATTCATGCAGGGCAGTGAGGCAATGAGCCTTGAGGATGAGATGCAGCGTCTGGCAGGAGATGTAGCACGGCTTAAGAAAGAATCAAAGGCGTATGCAAACGATATAGACCTGCTCTTTTCAAAGCACGAAGACGCCTTTCAGAGGCTGGGGCTGGTCAAGTATGATGCCTTTGCCGAAATGGGCGGAAAGATGAGTTTCGCACTGGCGCTTCTGGATGAGAAAAACAGCGGAGTGATAATCAATTCCGTGCATTCATCCACCGGCTGCTACAGTTACATAAAGCGCGTTATCGCGGGCAGATGCGAGATAAACTTAAGCCCCGAGGAAGACGAAGCCATGAGCAAAGCCATGGCCAGCCGGGTCTGATCATCTTGATCCTGATAGAAGTAAATTAAACCATAGAACTAAAGGTTAAACATAAAGGACAAACCAACATGATAGACATTAAATATCTCCGTGAACATCCGGAGGAAGTAAAAGAGAATATCAAGAAGAAATTCCAGGATGAGAAACTCCCTCTTGTTGATGAGGTTATCGAGCTGGATAAGGAGCGCCGTGATGCGCAGAAGGAAGCCGATGAATTAAAGGCAAGCCGTAACACCTTATCAAAGCAGATAGGCGCATTGATGAAGGAAGGCAAGAAGGAAGAGGCTGAGGAAGTCAAGAAGCAGGTGGCTGCAAATGCAGAGAAGCTTGCAGAGCTTGATGCAAAGCAGGCCGAGATGGAGGAGAAGGTCACTAAGATAATGATGGTGATCCCCAATATCATTGATCCTTCGGTGCCCATCGGTAAGGATGATTCACAGAATGTGGAGGTTCAGCGTTTCGGTGAGCCTGTGGTACCTGATTTCGAGATACCTTACCACACCGATATTATGGAAAAGTTAAAGGGTATCGACCTTGACAGCGCCAGACGTGTTGCAGGAAACGGCTTCTATTATCTTATGGGAGATATTGCCAGACTGCACTCCGCTGTGATAAGCTATGCAAGGGATTTCATGATAGACAGGGGCTTTACTTACTGCGTACCGCCCTTTATGATCCGCTCTAATGTCGTTACCGGCGTTATGAGCTTTGCCGAGATGGATGCCATGATGTACAAGATAGAGGGTGAAGACCTTTACCTTATCGGTACCAGCGAGCATTCAATGATAGGTAAGTTTATCGATCAGATCGTTCCCGAAGAGGAACTTCCTTATACACTGACAAGCTATTCACCCTGCTTCCGTAAGGAAAAGGGCGCTCATGGTCTGGAGGAGCGCGGTGTATACCGTATACACCAGTTTGAAAAGCAGGAGATGATAGTAGTCTGCAAGCCCGAAGAGAGCCCGATGTGGTTTGACAAACTGTGGCAGAATACTGTAGACTTATTCAGGAGCATGGATATACCTGTTCGTACCCTTGAGTGCTGCTCGGGTGACCTGGCAGACCTTAAGGTAAAGAGCGTGGATGTTGAGGCATGGAGTCCCCGCCAGAAGAAATACTTTGAGGTGGGCAGCTGCTCCAACTTGGGAGATGCACAGGCAAGAAGGCTTAAGATCCGCGTGGACGGCAAGGACGGGAAGTACCTGGCACACACCCTTAACAATACAGTGGTTGCGCCTCCCCGTATGCTCATAGCTTTCCTTGAGAATAACCTCCGTGAAGACGGCAGTGTAGCTATTCCCGAGGTTCTCCGCCCTTACATGGGTGGCAAGACCGAGATCCGCCCGTAAGCCGGTTACTGCAAGAGGCTCACCCGTGTCATTCTGAGGGCGAAGCCGGTTACTGCAAGAGGCTCATCCGTGTCATTCTGAGGGCGAAGCCCGAAGAATCTTGATAGTGTAAAGCTTTAAGTACACTACGGAGTTCGGCACGTTCTCTTAGTTAAGTACCTACATTGAAATGTAAATAACAGCCCGAAGCACTCCGCTGCTGAGGGCGTACTGTAGAGGGATGCACAATGTCAGCGCGACAAAGTGTTCCTTCAGCCCGAAGCACCCCGCTGCTGAGGGCGTAAGATAATGCTTGGCCAGCGATAGCGGGCCGCCCATCTGCGAAGCAGATTATGCATGGCGGACCGCAACCGAATGGCGAAGCCATGAGGTTCTCTTAGTTAAATGGATATAACGGGTCCCTCCTAAGGACCAGTTGGGGGTTCGATTCCCTCAGGGAACACTTTTCAATCGTATATCGGAAGAATAGAAGTCAGGTTTTGTTGCAACAGTTGCAATAAAGGGAGGGCCTGACGCGTTGTTATGTTGTATCGGGAAAATTCACGGTCAAATGTACAGTACACGATGCAACGGGAGGAGAAATTATGAAAAAGAGAAGCATTACACTACTCATGCTGGGCATGGCAGTATCTGTTTTTGCTGCAGCCTGCACCAGCAATGACCCCGGGACGGAGACCAAGCCCGGTACCGTGGTTGAACTTACTCCGGAGAATTCGGGAGTAGACGTTACTCAGGCAGGCAACAGTGATTCTGCACCTGTTGATGAAGAGCCTGTAGCAGAGGAGCCCGAGGAGGAGGAAGATGTTATCCCCGAGGGTATGTATCGCAGCGAGCTCACCAACGAGTTCATTCCCCTTGAACTTAAAGACCAGCGTCCCATAGCCGTGATGACCGATAACGAGATCACAGCTCTGCCTCATTACGGGACCAGTGACGCCGACATAGTTTACGAGATGATGAACAGTACTGCTAACGGACGTATCACACGTCTTATGCCCATCATCAAGGACTGGAAGAACATCAAGCAGTTCGGCAGCGTACGTAGTGCACGTCCCACCAACTTCATGGTGGCTGCAGAGTACAATGCGATCCTTTGCCACGATGGTGGTCCTTACTACATCAACCAGTATACTTCCAAGGATTATACCAATAACTTAAGCGGCGGTTTTGCACGTTTCTCAAACGGTAAGAGTACTGAGTATACAGAGTACATCACCTTTGATGCGTATACCAATCCCAGCACCGGCAAGAGCTACGACGGACTGGGCACACGTATACAGCGTGCGGGTTATTCCGAGACATACAACCAGTTCTATCCCGGAGAGCATTTTGAGTTCTCCAATAAGGAGATAAACCTCTCCGATAGCCATAATGATGCTTTTAAGGCTAAAGATGTTATACTGCCTTTCCCTCATAACAAATCCGAGCTTCACTACAATGAAGAGATAGGCAAGTACGAGTATTATGAGTACGGCAATGTCTATGTGGACGAAGGAAACGCAAACAAACATCTGACCTTTGAAAATGTCATTATCCAGAAGTGCAGCTTTACACAGCTTGATGAGCATGGCTACCTGATCTATAATATCCTGGTTGGCCAGCCCTGGGACGGATATCTGCTTCAGAACGGAGAGGCAGTGCCCATCAACTGGGTGAAGTACGGTGAGTCGGAGCGCTGCGTATACATGTATGCGGATACTTCCCACATCGTGCTCAACACAGGTAAGACCTATATAGCAATAGTTCCCGATGATGCCTGGAACGAACTTAAGATAAACTGATAGCTACAGGAAGGAGATTGGGGGATGGTTGCAGAATTCTGCGACCATCCTTTTAGTATATAAAAATGGAAACATATGTGATACTCAGGGATCTGGCGATAATCATCCTGGCTGCAAAGTTCATGGCCATACTGGCAAAGAAGGTCAAAGCTCCGGGTGTGGTAGGTGAGATAATAGCGGGACTTATACTGGGGCCGGCTTTGTTAAATCTGGTCAAGCCCGGAGATTTTATCAATCAGATGGCGGAGATAGGCGTTATCCTGATAATGTTCTCTGCGGGTCTTGAGACTAATTTAAAAGAGCTGAAGAAATCCGGTCTAATCGCACTGGCGATAGCATGTGTGGGTGTTGCGGTACCGCTGGCAGGCGGGGCAGTATTGTATATGTGCATACACGGCTTTGCGGCACCGGGGACGGAGGAGTTTTTTCGTGCGCTGTTCATCGGAAGCATCATGACAGCTACTTCCGTAGGCATCACTGTAGAGACACTCCGTGAGTTGGGATATCTTAACGGCCGTGTGGGACAGACGATATTGAGCGCGGCCATTATCGATGATGTTATAGGTATCATAGTCCTCACCTTTGTACTGGGAATGAAGGATCCGGAGAGCGATACAGTGCTGGTCATCGGAAAGACGTTTTTGTTCCTTGTAATATCCCTGGTAGGCGGATTTGTTATCTACCATATCATGAAAGTCGTGGACGCCCGTTATCCCCATACCAGGCGTATCCCGATCATAGGACTGGGACTCTGCTTTTTGATGGCATATGCAGCAGAAAAGTATTTCGGTATAGCCGATATCACCGGTGCGTATGTGGCCGGCATCATCCTCTGCAATATTAGGGACGCCGGATATATCGACAGGAAGGTGAGTATCAATAGCTATATGATATTTGCGCCTGTATTCTTTGTGGCTATCGGGCTTAAGACTGATTTCTCAAAGGTTGATACGGGGATGCTGTTCTTCTCGGTAGCTTTCGTTCTGGTAGCTATGCTTACCAAGGTGATAGGCTGTGGGATCACGGCTAAAATATGCCGCTTTAAATGGATAGACTGCTTAAAGATAGGCGTCGGGATGATGACCAGAGGAGAGGTGGCGCTTATCATTACCAATAAAGGCTTAAATCTTGGTATAATAGATTCATCGTACTTTACGGCCGTGATACTCCTGATAATAATCTCAAGTATCTCCGTGCCTATACTGCTTAAGATACTGTATTCAAAGTCACCCGATCCCGTAAAGGAGGCTGCATGAAAAAACGTCTGCTGTCTGCGATCCTTCTCATGATGCTGTTTACGGCAGCATGCGGTAAAAAGGAGATCAAAGTAGTAACACTCACGCCGGCTACGGACTTAAATCCCGGAGAAGAGGTACCTCTTCCGGAGGACAGCCCGCAGGAGGTAAAGCTTGCCGAGAAATGTGTGATCAGCTTTGCAAACCTGACGGGGAAGGATATAGAGAGCTTGAGTTTCTCACTGGGAGCCGAGGCGGCCAGGGAGGTACTGGGCGGTGAGCTGTTGCGGGACGGCAGCATGGTGACCTGGGAAGGTGAGGCAATGGCCCTTATAGGAAGCAACAGCTGTGCCGATATCAGCGTCAGCGCCGTTGCCGGGGACGGAACGCAGATGAGCTTCGCACCCTATACCCTCTTGGATCCCGAAAGCACCGATCTGGTCCTTACAAAGGACTCTGAAGGGTATAAGATATATTTGCAATAAAATCCAAATCTGATATAATGACATCAAATCGTTTCTTAAAGGGGTTGCGGAATGATCTTTGTACCTACCGATGAATTAAAGAGTGGGATGAGGCTTGCAAAGCCTATCTTTAATAAACAGGGTGTCATGCTCTATGAGAGGGATTCGAGGATCACTCTGCAGGGCATAAACAGTGTGCGTAACTTCGGTCTCATAGGAGTCTATATTCTGGAGCCGGCCGAGCCCGTGCCGCCTATGACCGATGAAGACAGGGAATTTGAACGTTTCCAGACCATGTCGGTGTTCACCCTGCAGGAGATAATGAACGATATAAGGGACGGTTCCCAGCCTGCCAGGCTCGAGAACCTTACCGCAGAGATTATACGCCGTTTCGGGCGACATACATCCAAGTTTAATTTTACACAGAACCTGCGCAGCGTGGAGGACAATGTTTATAAGCATTCCCTTAACGTGGCGATACTTGCCGCCGCTATCTGCAATAAGCTTCTGGTCAACGGCGAAGCGCAGCGCTGCTGTGTTATAGCGGCCCTTTTGCATGATATAGGTTCGCTGGATATCCCCGATCCCATCAGCCGCAAGAAAGAAAGCGACCTGACTGATGAGGACAGGGAGATCATAGAGCGCTGCAAGGAGGAAGGTTACAGGACTCTGCGTGAAAACTGCGATCTGGACAGTGAGATAATGAGGAACATCTCATTCCTCTTAAGAGACCTTAAGGAGCTTAAGAGCAGCGGCTTTAAGGATATGCGCCAGCCCGACATGCAGCTGGAGACACTGAAGGTAGCCTGGTATTTTGATACGCTCACCGCGATGAAATACGGTGAGGAGCCGCAGAGCGATATCGCCGCATACAAGTATCTGCATCATCCGCGCAACCGTATGAACCAGCAGGTGGTAAGGGCACTGACACAGGCGATAAACATTGTACCCATGGGCTGCACGATTCAGCTGACGAACGGGACCAAAGGCATAGTACTCACCGAGAACGGTGATGATATATTAAGACCTTTCATATTGAGCTTTAATGATAACCGTGTATATAACCTTTCCGATGGCAAGGTGTTCGAGAAAATGCAGATAAAGGATGTCTTAAAGACCATGGATAACCGTTATATCATGACCGATAAGTTTGAAGAATACAGGCAGGCGCTTAAGAACGGAGAGGCGAAGGTAATACATTTAGGATAACACATTTCGATGGCGGCTAAATTCACATCTGTCGAAAATCTGTGCAGTAACAGATTTCTGAATTTCTATCATATGGACGCGCTGACGGACTCCGGCAGAGCGTTCGATTATTTTTTTGTTTCAAGAAACAATAAGGAAAATATCAAGGTGCTGAGCGGAAAGACTTTTTCCGAAGGCTGCGTGATCTATCCGGTGCTTAAGAGCGATCCGGAAAAGATAGTGCTGATACGCCAGTACCGCTACCCGCTGGGGCGGTTTATCTATGAGCTGCCGGCAGGCCTGATCGAGCAGGGCGAGACTCCCGAGCAGGCGGCAATGCGTGAGCTTAAGGAAGAGACGGGCTATACGCTGGAGGTGGTGCAGGGCGATCCCATGTGGAGCCGCGGCTTTTATATGGGAGCCGGCTATACCGACGAAAGCAGCACCGCGGTGTTTGGTTATGCTGTGGGTGACGGGACTGAGCGTGCAGCGGAGGATACCGAGAGCATTAGTGTAGTGACAGCCGGTAAAAGAGAACTGCGCCGCATTTTGAGAGAAGAGCAGGTGTCACTGAGGATGGCTTATCTGTGTATGAACTTTTTACAGTCGGATCCGGATGATCCCTTTGCATTCATCAGGACACAGGATTAAAGACAGGATACGGAGGATGAGGATATGAGTATTTTTATCGATGATAAGGAAAGGATATTTAAGCTGGATACCGCTAATACCAGCTATATCATGGCAGTTGCGGATGAACCGGGATATCTGGGACATGTCTATTACGGAAGGCGCCTTAAGGATACCGATGTAAGGTATCTTCTGCGTACATCGGAGAGTCCGTATATACCTTCAAAGAATAACAGGGACAAGTTAAGCTTTACGGACTGTTATCCGATGGAGTATCCCGTACACGGGAGCGGTGATTTCCGCGAATCCGCGCTAAAGATACGTACGCAGGAAGGCTACTGTACGGCTGAGCTGCATTATGCCGGATATTCGAAAGAGCGTCTATTAAAGCCGGAAATGCCCGGGGTGTACGGGGATAACGGTGAAGTGCTGAGCATAGTGCTTAAGGACGAATGCCTGGATCTGGAAGTGGTGCTTAAGTATACGGTGTTTGATGACTGCGATGCCATCATACGTCATTGCGTCATTACAAGCAACAGCAATCCCCTTTATCTGGAGCGTGCATTTTCCGCATCCTTTGATATGGATAATGATGGATACGAGCTGATAACCTTAAACGGCTGCTGGGCCAGGGAGCGCCATATAGAAAGATGTCCGATAAGACACGGCTTGCAGGGAGTTAATTCCCGGAGAGGCGAGACTTCGCACCAGCATCATCCTTTCATGGGCATAGTTTCCAAAGACTGCAGCCAGACGCAGGGAGAGGCTTATGGTGTAAACCTTATATATTCCGGGAATTTCTTTTCGGGCGTATATGAAGGACAGTTTGATAATCTGCGCATAATGACAGGCATAGATCCGGAGGATTTTGAATGGAAGCTTAATGCGGGGGAAAGCTTTACAACGCCGCAGGCAGTGCTGGTATATTCGGCAGAGGGCTTAGGCGGCATGAGCAGGACCTTCCACGATCTGTACAGGCAGCACCTTATCAGATCGCCCTGGAAGGATAAAGCGCGGCCCATCCTTATCAATAACTGGGAGGCCACATACTTTGATTTTGACGATGAGAAGCTTTTGGCTATAGCAAAAGAGGCCGCCGGATGCGGCATAGAGATGCTGGTGATGGATGACGGCTGGTTTGGTGCGCGCAATGATGACAACTGTGCACTTGGAGACTGGACTGTTAACGAAAATAAGTTAAAAGGCGGGCTTAAGAAGCTGGTTGACGGGGTTAATGCCCTGGGCCTTAAGTTCGGTATCTGGTTTGAGCCCGAGATGATAAGTCCGGATTCGGATCTGTACCGTGCTCATCCCGACTGGGCCATAGCCGTACCGGGAAGAACGGCCGGACTGGCCAGGAACCAGTATGTGCTGGATATAAGCCGCAGTGACGTGAGGGATCATGTTTTTAAGTCTTTAGCCGATATATTAGATAGCGCAAATATCGAGTATGTGAAGTGGGACATGAACAGACCGCTGGCTGATCTGGCATCGCTTAAGCTGGATGCGGATAAGCAGAAGGAGCTTTCGCACCGTTATGTGCAGGGTGTATATGAGCTGCAGGGGCGGCTGATGGAGAGATATCCCGATCTGCTGCTTGAGAACTGCTCCGGCGGCGGAGGCCGTTTCGATGCCGGAATGCTCTGCTACAGCCCGCAGATATGGTGCTCCGATGATACGGACGCCATCGAGCGCCTGCTGATACAGGAAGGTACGGCGCTGATATATCCGCTCTCAAGTATGGGAGCACATGTGAGCGACTGCCCCAATCATATCGTGGGCAGGATTACGCCTTTTGAGACCAGAGGTTATGTGGCGCTGGCCGGGACCTTCGGCTACGAGCTCGATATCACACGTATACCCAAAGAGGACAGGGCTATGATACCTGCCCAGGTTAAGATGTATCACATGTATCATGAGCTGGTGGCAGCAGGTGATTATTACCGCCTGGCTTCGTATTCGGAGAATAAGGAATTCGACAGCTGGATGTGCATAAAGAAGGATAAGTCCGAAGCGCTGCTTACCTTCATACAGGTAAAAGGAAGACCGGCATGTCATTCACGCAGGCTTAAACTTCAGGGGCTGGATCCTTTAAAGAAGTACAGGATAAGCCGTTTTGATATTGAGAGTGTTAGCGAAAAGCCCTACGGGGAGGATAAGGCATTTTACGGGGATACCCTTATGAACGCGGGTATCATTGTGGAGAACCTGTGGGGTGACTACAAGGGGATGCTGCTGCATATAAAGAGTGAGTGATAAGACAGAGGACATCCCCTGTCTTAAATGAGAGAGGGACAGACTATGAAGAGCCGTAAGAAAATCTATGGACCGGCAAAAGCCATAAGCGCATTTTTGCTGATATTCATACTCTGCATCGCGAGCAACGGTGTAAAGGCATCTGCAGAGGGAGAAGACACCGCACCCACGCCGGTGCCCACTCCGTCCGTTTCTGCGCAGGATATCACGCCTTCGCCTGCAGCTGATGATGTTACGGATGAAGAAGATGATGAGAAGCCCACACCCACCTGTGCCGGAGAGGACGGGGATAACGGGGAGTCCGAGATCATTGCGGCTTATACACCTACGCCTACACCTTATCCCATTCAGGATGCGGTGATCACCCTTGCTTTTGAGACAGCCATATACACCGGTGAGCCCATTACCCAGAAGGTGGAGAGCGTTAAATGGAAGAACTACATCCTGGCCGAAAACCGGGATTACTATGTAACGACCGAAGGTATGGTAGGAAGGGAAGTTGGTGAGTATAAGGTAACCGTTATCGGTATAGGTGCGTATAACGGTAAGGCTTATGCGCCCTGGAGCATAGTGGCGCCTACGCCCACACCTGAGCCTACCAATACTCCTACGCCCACACCGGATCCTGCCGATCCCACTCCTACGCAGCCGGAGATAAGCCCTACACCCACACAGGGACCGGTACCGCCCACCCCCGTTCCGGAGCCGGGCTTTAAAGTACTGGGCGTTGTGGGCAAGCTTTATACAGGCGAAAAGATCACCCAGGATGATGTGGTGGTTAAGTATGACGGCCTGCTCCTTTCAAAGGGCAGGGATTATTCCATAAAGTATAAAGATAATATCAACGCCGGTACGGCGAGGATGATCATCAGCGGGAAGGGCAACTACAAGGGAAAATGCGAAGTGCATTTTACTATCGGCAAGGTGCCTATGGAAGAATACTGCACCGCGGAGGACCTGGTATTATCGACAAAGGCAAGGGATAAGGATAAGACTCCCGTGATACACTGGGGAGATAAGACGCTTAAGCATATCAAAGACTTTGATATGAGCATGAGCTTTAAGGAACTTAAGCAGCCCGGGGAATATGTGATCACTCTTACGGGCCGTGACAATTTCAGCGGAAGCATCGATATCAAAGCCACCGTAAGGGAGGGCGTGGATGTCAGGAACCTGAAAGTGGGCAAGATAGCCGACCAGCAGTATAACGGTGGTATGGCTGTAATGCCTCTGGTGAACATAACGTATAAAGGTAAAGCTGTCACAAGGGGTATAGATATCACTTATGAGGATAATTTCGATACCGGTAAAGGCTATGTGGTGATCAGCGGAAACGGTGAGGTGTTTAACGGTAATACATACTTCGCCGGCAGTGTGAAGCTGCCCTTTAACATAGTCGGTAAAGATATATCCGAAGCAAGGATAAGCGTAAAAGATGCCGTATACACAGGCAGGAGCGTGATCCCGGAGATAAAGGTAAAGATGGGCGATCATACCCTTGAGGAAGGGGAGGATTATGTTGCCGGCTTTAAGTATAACCGTAATGTCGGCGAGGCCTATTATTACATAAGGGGGCGTGGCAGATACAGCGGTAAGGTGACGGGGCACTTTGAGATAATGCAGTGTTCCTTAAATAATGAGGATGTGGATATCAGCCTGCCGCAGCGTGTGTATTACGAAAAGGGCGGTCCGCTGCCCGTGCCCGTAGTAAGTCACGGAAATACGCTGCTTCGTGAGAACAGGGATTATACCGTAAGCTACAGCGCGGATATACGTGCAGGCAGGCTCTTTAAGGTGACGCTCGAAGGCATGGGCAATTATAAAAGCCGCGTAATAAAGGAAGTGATGTGCTACGCAAAGCCTATGGATATGGTTATATCCTTAACTCCCGATCCGGTATGGAAGCAGAATACAAAAATAAGAAGATATATCAAGGATCCCGTCCTTATGGATACTAACGGCGTAACTTTAGAGCCGGGCGTGGATTATGATATAGATCCGGTTTATACCGATATATTCGGCAATCCGGTGGACTATGATAAATACGCGTACATGGGTGAGACTATCTGCATACATGTAGAGGGCAAGGGTAATTACAGCGGAAAGAGAGTGATAGAGTACAGGGCTGTATCCCAGAAGATATCCAAAGTGAAATTCAGTGTGGCTAAACAGACGTACACAGGTTATCCCGTGGAACCCGGGCAGGATCAGGTGAGCACAGCTGCCGAGACCGGAGAGTACGAGATAGTATATTATGCTAAAAATATAAAGACCGGGACTGCATCGATGATAGTCCACGGTCTGGGAAAATACGGCGGATATAAGAAAGTAAAGTTTAAGATAGTCAAGTACGATATGAACTGATATTAAGCTTATTCCACGACTACCTTATCGCCGTCCATTTCGATCACCACATGACGCTCGGGGTTATCGAAATCATGGGTAAAGGTAAAGTAGATCTTGCCGTCCGAGCGGGAGAACGATATCTGATCGGAGAGTTCGGATAAGGATGATACCCCAAGGGTATATGCGATATACCTGTAAAAGAGATTGGTATCTGCCGACTCTGCCGTGAGCTCTATACGCTGCCCTACGATGCTGCGCATATAATCGATACATTCACCGTCCTCGTGGACGAAAAGACCGTCAACCTGACCATGGGGTACCATGTACATCACGGTCTGTATTTTTTCGCCAAACTCCTTATCCTTTTCGATGGCCGCCAGATCTTCCGGCGAGAGTACTTCGGGAGTGGGAGTGGGCGTGGCGGTAGGGATTATCTGTGTGGGCGTGCCCTCCGTTTCTTTGTTGCCTGCGGGCTTATCTTTTGTGCAGGCGCTCAGCATAAGCATCATAGCGGCCAGTACCGGCAGTATTTGTTTTATCTTCATAAAAACCGTTTTCTCCATTTTTGATATAGGGATATTATAACCGTTATGTTTTTTATTGAAAAGCTGTTTTTTTACAAGCCCCATATCAGCAAAAAAAACTGTACAGCGACCGACAAATGTGGTAAAATACCACTGTTTGAGAGTAAAACTTAGTTAGTTTATGGAGGCGAAAATGGATCAGTCATCTATGGTAGCTCTGTTCACTATATTCGGCGGAGCGCTGATAATAATACTGGCGGTGGTAATAACCGTGGTAAGCACTGTTGTCAGTTCCGTAGCATCTGCGGTTGATGACGAAGAGGACTGACGATGGCGGATAAGACAGGCAGAAAGGTCAGGCAGGATGAGGGCTGCGGTTTGCAGTCCTCTGTTCGTATTAAGCCCAGAAAACCTTCGCTTTACAAGGTGATAATGCTCAATGATGATGTCACTACCATGGAATTCGTGGTAGAGATATTAAAGGATATATTCTGTAAGAGCAATGAAGAAGCCGTGCAGCTGATGCTTAAGGTGCATCATGAAGGCAGGGCCGTTATAGCTACATACATATATGATATAGCAAGGACAAAGCAGCGGCTGGCCATGGACAGGGCCAGGGCGGAAGGTTATCCTTTCCGCATAGATATAGAGAGTGAATGAGGATAAAAAATGGTTTTTGACGATATAACTGAAAAGATAATGCAGAGTACGCTGTTTAAGGCATCGGAGCTTGGGAGCGAGTTCGTGACTCCCGAGCATGTGCTTTATGCGTGCCTGGATGTTCCTCTGTTTAACAGGGCTGTGATAATGAACGGCGGCAGTATCAAGGTGCTCAGGGAGGATCTTGAGGATTTCTTTAAGAACATGCTGCCCGCCCTGAAGGCGGAAAATGATACCAGGAGCATAGGTGAGCGCATCTCCGATTCTTTTGCAGCGATGATAGAATCATCGGTGGAGATCGCAGAGCATATGGGCAGCAAGTATATCTGCCTGCAGCATGTGATACTGGCCATGGGCAGATTGAAAGAGAGTTTTGCGGAATTCTTTTTAAGCCAGCAGGTAGGCAAGATAGAGGATCTGGCATCTGCGCTGGAGTTCCTTTCACATGATAAGGCCGATGTGCCGGACACCTATGATGAATTTGACGATGATGCCCAGTGGCCGGAAGATTTCGTACTGGAATATGCAAGGCTTATGAACGAAGAGGTTGGCGAGCATAACACCCTGGTGGGGCGCGACGCCGAGCTGGACCGCATAATACGCATACTTCTGCGTAAGGAGAAGAATAACCCGCTGCTGATAGGCGAACCCGGCGTGGGAAAGACAAGCATAGTGTACGGGCTGGTGGACAGGATAGAAAAGGGAGACGTGCCCGATCCGCTCAAGAAAGTTCCGGTCTATTCACTGGAGGTGGGCGCACTGCTGGCAGGGACCCAGTACAGGGGTGATTTTGAAAAACGCTTTCTCGATATAATGGACGCCCTGTCAGACATGAACGCACCCATCGTGTTCATAGACGAGATCCATAATCTGATAGGGGCCGGCTCTTCCGGAAGCGGCGGAATGGATGCTTCCAATATGATGAAGCCCTATCTGGAAGGCGGCAATATCCGTTTTATCGGAGCCACTACTTATGATGAGCATAAAAAGTTCTTTGCAAAGAATGCCACTCTTTCCAGGCGTTTCCAGAAGGTGGACATAAAAGAGCCCGATGAAGATGAAGCTTTAAGGATATTAGAGGGAATAAAATCAAGTTACGAGCATTATCATAATGTGAAGTACGGAAAGGATGTACTCTCGCATGCGGTGCATCTGAGTAAGGAATTCATAGGCGGAAGATATCTGCCCGATAAGGCGATAGACCTTATAGACGAGGCGGCTGCATACAGGCGCATGCATCCCATAAGCGGTCAGAAGAAGCAGACCGTGGGTAAGGATGTGATAGAGACAGTACTGGCAGAGGTGGGCAATATTCCCAGACAGACGGCGGCGCAGTCCGAGCTGGATTCGCTTAAGGATCTGTACGAACGTATAACCGGCAGTATCTACGGACAGGAAGAGGCTGTGCGCAGGATAGTGGATGCCATTTGCATGTCCCGTGCAGGGCTTTTGGCAGATAACAAGCCTATAGCAGGTTTCCTTTTTGTGGGACCTACCGGCGTGGGTAAGACCGAAGTGGCCAAGGTACTGGCTAAAGAGCTTGGCGTGGAATTCATACGTTTTGATATGAGCGAGTATGCCGAAAAGCATACGGTATCAAAGCTTATAGGTTCTCCCGCAGGATACGTGGGATACGATGACGGAGGCCTGCTGACCGATGCCATACGTAAAACGCCGCACTGCGTGCTGCTTTTGGATGAGATAGAGAAGGCGCATCCCGATATCTATAACGTGCTGCTGCAGGTGCTGGATTATGCATCGCTTACGGATAACCGCGGACAGAAGGCGGATTTCCGCAACGTAATAATAATCATGACCAGTAATGCCGGAGCCAGGATGATAGGCAAGCAGAATATAGGTTTTGGCGCGTCTAAATTCAACGACAGCGTGATGATGGAAGAAGTAAAGCGTGTATTTACTCCTGAATTCCGTAACCGTTTAAGTGCAGTCGTGACCTTTAACCATATGAACGCCGTGATGGCCGGGCAGATCACCGATAAAAAGATACGTGAGCTTTCGGAAAGGCTTAAGAGCCGCAAGGTTACCGTACATGTGGAGGAAGCGGCCAGGGAGTACATTGTTAAAAGAGGCGTGACAAAGGATTACGGTGGACGCGAGATAGAGCGCGTGATAGACAGTGAGGTCAAGCCGCTGTTCGTATCGGAGATACTTTTCGGCAGCTTGAAAAACGGCGGGGAGGCTTATCTTACCATAAAGGACGGTAAGCCCGCGCTGGAAGGCAAGCGCACGGTACAGACTCCGGCTGTCAAAAAGACCATAGAACCCGGGGATCTGATAAACGGCAATAAAACAGCTCCCAGGAAGGCAGGTACAAAAAATCCCGGGCCCGGGAAAACAGATCCCAAGAAACCGGGACCGAAAACAAAAGGTTCCAAGAAAGCCGAAACGGGCAAAAAGCTAAGCCAGAAGGTAAAGCGCAGCAGCGGCAAGAAAGAGGAGGACTGATCAGTGAGCGGATACGACTATCTGATAGTGGGAGCCGGGATCTACGGTGCGGTATTCGCGCATGAGGCGAAGCAGGCCGGGAAAAAGGTGCTGGTCATCGAAAAACGCGATCACATTGCGGGTAATATCTACAGCGAAGACATAGAAGGCATACAGGTGCATAAATACGGCCCGCATATCTTCCATACATCGGATAAGGCCGTGTGGGACTATATGGGCAGATTTACGGAATTTAACAGATACACGAACTGTCCCATAGCCCGTTATAAAGACGAGCAGTACAATCTGCCTTTTAACATGAACACCTTCCATCAGATGTGGGGAGTAAGGACACCTGAGGAAGCAAAGGCAAAGATAGAGGAACAGAAGAAGGAAGCCGGTATTACAGAGCCGAAGAATTTAGAGGAGCAGGCCATAAGCCTGGTGGGCCGTGATATCTACGAAAAGCTTATCAAGGGCTATACGCAGAAGCAGTGGGGACGCCCCTGCAGGGAGCTTCCGGCATTCATAATACGACGTCTGCCTGTCCGCTTTGTTTATGATAACAATTATTTTAACGATACGTACCAGGGCATACCCATAGGCGGCTACACAAAAATCGTGGAGCGTCTGCTTGAAGGGATAGAGGTAAGGACCGGCTGCGATTATTTTGCAGACAGGGCGTATTACGATTCACTGGCTGATAAAAAAGTATTCACCGGCATGGTGGATGAGTATTATGATCACAGATACGGCACCCTGGAATACAGGAGCCTGCGCTTTGAAACGGAAGTGCTGGATATGGAGAACTACCAGGGCAATACCCTGGTAAACTACACCGAGTATGAGATACCCTATACCCGCATTATTGAGCATAAGCACTTTGAATTTGGTGCACAGAACGGTAATGTGAATCCTAAGACCGTGATCACCAGGGAATATCCGGCCACCTGGAAAAAGGGTGATGAGCCTTATTATCCCATCAATGATGAAAAGAACAACGCCCTTTATGAGAAGTACAGCGCCCTGGCAAAGGAAGAAGGCAATGTGCTCTTCGGCGGCAGACTGGGAATATACCGCTATCTGGACATGGACAAGGTAGTGGCCCTGGCACTTAAGGATGCTAAGGAAAACTTGTAATCAGCTGTTATAATTGATATAATGGTTGACATAATTTTTGAGAGGTGAGATATCATGATCCTTGACGGAAAAACAGTACTTGTCACCGGCGGAACGGGTTCTTTCGGAAAATGCTTTACCCGCTATGCCCTTACCCGTACGGATGTTAAGAAGATAATCATTTATTCAAGGGATGAATATAAGCAGTTTGTGATGCAGAACGAATTTAAGGAATATGCCGACAGACTGCGTTTCTTTATAGGCGATGTGCGTGATCTGGACCGCATGCGCAGGGCTTTAAAAGGCGTGGATTATATAGTGCATGCCGCAGCCTTAAAGCAGGTGCCGGCCTGTGAATACAATCCTAACGAAGCTATCAAGACCAATATCCACGGGGCTATGAACGTAATAGAAGCCGCACTTGACAGCGATGTGCAGAAGGTTGTGGCACTCTCGACCGATAAGGCGGTAAACCCCGTAAACCTTTACGGCGGTACCAAGCTGGTGAGCGATAAGCTCTTTATCGCAGCCAATGCCTATGCCGGCGCAGGTGATCTGGCATTTTCAATAGTGCGCTACGGCAATGTGGCCGGCAGCAGGGGCTCGGTCATCCCTTTCTTTAAGAATCTTATAGATAAGGGCGAAAAGAGCCTGCCTATCACCGATTACCGCATGACACGCTTCTGGATATCCCTTGAGCAGGGAGTGGAGCTGGTATTAAAGGCACTTGAAGAGAGCGTAGGCGGCGAGACCTTCATAAGCAAGATCCCTTCGTTTAAGATAACCGATCTGGCAGAGGCTATGCTTCCCGGCTGCGATAAGCCCGAGGTTGGCATAAGGGAAGGCGAGAAGCTGCATGAGATAATGGTAACCGTAGAGGATTCCATGACCACCTATGAGTATGAGAAGCACTTTATCGTTTATCCCCAGATGGTATGGAGTGACAAGAGAGCTGTCAGACCCAGCGGAAAGAAAGTGCCCGACGGCTTTTCCTACAGTTCCGGCAATAATACCGAGTGGCTCAGCGTGGATCAGATAAAAGAACTGCTTAAGACCGTATAACGGGGGAGTGCGATGAACCATCATTATCTGAGAAAAACCCTTCCTACGGACCGGGGCAGATATTTAAACTGGATGAAGGATAAGGAGTTAAGACGCTCATCCTTCGGTCTGGAAAAGGACGATCCTGAAAACGACAGGGCCTGGTTTGAGGCGCTGCTTGCAGATGAAGAGACCGATAAACTGGTCTATATGGATTTCTTTATGGCACTGGGCGAGGCCCGTATCATCCCTTCTGAGGATGAAGAGGGCACTGGGCTGGTGTCGTTAAGCGTATCCGAAGAATTCCGCGGACAGGGCATAGAGGCCGAGATGCTTAATGCCCTTAAGCTTAAGTTTAAGGATAAGTATAAAAAGCTTGTGCCCGTGGACGTGCCGGAGTATAAGCTTAAACCGGCCCCTGCAAAAGAAAGGGACGGGCGTTTCGAGATACTTCGCATAATAGCCATGCTCATGATAATCACCATGCATTATCTGGGCAACGGCTTTTTGTTAAATCCTCTTTCTACGGACAAGACCCCGGCAAATATAGCATTCTGGGCAGTGGAGGCGCTGTGTTTCGCTTCCGTTAACGTATATGTTATGATCAGCGGCTACTATTCCGTGGACAGCCGCTTTTCGCTTCGCAAGTTCATTAAACTCTGGTGCGAGATATTCTTCTACAGCGTGCTGATAGGTGCGATCTGTCTTGCAACAGGCATAGAGGATCTTAACGAGCACATGAACCTCTTTGAGATCCAGTATCTGTTATTCCCGGTGAGCAACGGTCATTACTGGTTTGCCAGCGCGTATATGATACTCATGCTGATAGCTCCTTTCTTAGGGCGCGGCTTTAAAGCGCTTAACAAGCTGCAGCACGGATTTATACTGATATGCCTTCTGGTATTTACCTGTGCGTTCAAGAGCATCTTCCCCATGCATATGATGGGACTCGAGGACCACGGCTGCGGTATACAGTGGTTTTTGACCCTGTACGTACTGGCTGCTTATATACGCTTATACGGCCTGCCTTTCTGCAAAAAGAAATCAGGATCGGCGCTGCTCTACGTTGTTTCGTCTTTGCTGATAGTACCGTATATACTGTTCATGTATGCGCTGGAGAACGGCCTGATCGCCGGAGCTCATTTCGGCAATGCCGCACTTTTGGTGGATGATTACAACCATCTTCTGGTACTGCTTTCAAGCATTGGTCTGTTCATGGTATTTGTTAACATGAAGCCGGTAAAAGGCAAGGCGGCAGCAGTCATCACGAAGATAGCTTCCTGTACTTTCGGCGTGTATCTTATACATGCACATCTGTATCTCGAGAACGAATGGCCCATATGGTTTAATGTATTTGCACCCAGGCATGCAATGCGTCCGGTGCATCTTCTTGCCACGGTGCTGGTGATCTTCATAGCCGGCTGCATTATCGATGCAGTGCGCCAGATCATCTTTAAGGTATTTGAGGATCTGTGTGACTGGGCACTGGGCATCTATTATGCAAAGAAGGAAGTATGGGATTATCTGATAGCCGGTTTTATCGCTACGGTGGTAAGCTGGGTAACATACATAATATTTGCGGATATTGTTTTTTCCTTCCTGGAAGAGACACCGCGTACGCTGGTCGGAAACGCTGTGAGCTGGACCATAACGGTGGTATTTGCATATGTTATAAACAGGATATTCGTATTCCACAGCGAGAAGAAAGGCTTTAAGCCCATTATGAAGGAATTCCTGGAATTTGTGGCTGCAAGGCTTTTCTCCTTCGGACTCGAAGAGCTTATCATGTTTGTGGGCGTTACACTGCTCAAATGGAATGATAAGCTGGTAAAGATACTCATAGCCAGCATCGTAGTTATCGTGGTCAACTATATCTTAAGCAAGCTCTGGATCTTTAAGGATCCGGATAAGGCTAAAAAGAAGGAAAAGGCAGAATGAAGCAGATAAGCCTGTCTGATAAGTGCATACTCATCACCGGTTCTGCCGGCTTTATCGGCGCCAATCTGGTCCTTTCGCTCTTAAAGAGCACAGGGCATAAGAATATGACCATAATAGGCGTTGATAACGTAAACGACTATTATGACGTGGCCATAAAGCAATATCGTCTGAAACAGATAGAGGAAGCCGCAAAGACCTCTGACAGCAGCTGGATCTTTTACAAAAAGAGCATAGCGGATGAGGCTTTCATAAAGGAGCTTTTTGAAAAGAATGATATAAGAGTGGTGGTAAACCTGGCTGCCCAGGCGGGGGTGCGTTATTCCATAGTCAATCCCGATGCCTATATGGAAGCCAATGTCATGGGCTTTTACCGTATACTGGAGGCTTGCCGCCACGCTGATACCGAGCATCTTGTGTATGCATCTTCCTCCTCGATATACGGGGATTCCACGGATATACCCTACAGGGTGGATGCACCCACGGAACATCCGGTGTCTTTGTATGCGGCTACCAAAAAGAGTGATGAACTGCTGGCCCATGCCTACAGCAAATTATATGAGATACCTTCCACGGCGCTGCGCTTCTTTACCGTATACGGCCCCGCAGGGCGGCCGGATATGGCGTACTTCGGTTTTACCGATAAGCTGCGCCGGGGCGAAAAGATAAAGATATTCAATCATGGCAACTGCCGCAGGGATTTTACCTATGTTGACGACGTGGTGGAGGGCATCATCAGGGTGATGCAGGGCGCCCCGGAAAAGAAGAAGGGAGAGGACGGACTGCCCCTTGCCCCTTATTCTATCTACAATATAGGGAATTCCAGGCCGGTGGATCTGATGGAGTTCATAGACATCCTGGCTCAGGAGCTTAAGTCGGCCGGAGTGCTGGAAGCTGATTTTGACATAAAGGCCCATCAGGAGCTTCTTCCCATGCAGCCGGGTGATGTGGCTGTGACCTATGCGGATACCTCTGCTTTAGAGCGTGATTTCGGCTACAGGCCGTCTACGGATATCAGGACCGGTCTCAGAGAATTTGCGCGCTGGTATAAGGAGTTTTATTTATCTTGAGTAAGGAAAGGAAAGCTACAGGAGTAAACGGGACTGTCAGTATGGTCGTTTTTCCCCTGCTGCTTTTTTTATTTGCAACGGTGGGTGCAGGACAGGGGACCGATCTTTCGGATACCATGTACAGCGCCTGCAATTATGCTTTCTTTGACAGTGATCTAAGCAGCTGGCATTTTGCAACATTTCTTGCAAATCTCCTTGGAAGGGGCTTTTATCTGATATGCGGCGGCAGGCTTATAGGCTTAAAACTCCTCTGCAGCCTTGTTCCGGCGGGAACTGCCATAATGGTTTATTTCTTTCTTAAGGACCGCATACATCCGTATATCCTGTTTCCGGCACTGCTCATCGCGCTGGGACTTAACTGGAGCCCTTCCGTAATATTATATCAGCATTTAAGTTATCTGACGATCACTACCGGAGCACTGATCCTCTTCTATGCGATGGGCAAAAAGGACAGGCGTTTTATGGCGCTGGCAGGACTGGTGCTGGGCCTTGGGCTGGGGGTGAGGATATCAAATCTTACCCATTGTGCCTTGATAATCTATGTGATATGGGAAGACCTGCGGGATAAGCAGGCTAAGAGACTGGCGGCGGATATCCTCTGCTGTGTGGGCGGATATTTCGCGGGAGCGACAGTGGTATTTTTGCTGATGTTTATAAGCGGCGGAACGGAAGGCATAATGCGCATGAGTGCCTGGATAGCGGCTCTTCTTCACGGCAGCAGCGGGGAAGGCGGATATACGCTTAAGGATATGTTGCTTTCCGCAGCGGATAATTATCTGGGAAATCTGATCTATGCCCTGATACCTGTATGCGGCGTGATAGCGGGAAGCATAATGTTTAAGCTGATAAAGCCAAAGATGAAGGCTGCCGCGCAGTTTGTATACAGCGGAGGGATAGGCCTGATATTCTTCTATTATTTCCGTAACGGAGTATACGACTTTAAATACCATAACGTGGGTGCGATCTTCCGCATATCCGTGGTGATGCTGATATTACTGATGGTGCTTGATGTATGGGTGCTGATCGATAAGAAGTTTGCCGCAGAGGAAAAGGGCCTGGCTCTTCTGGCACTGATAAGCCAGCTCATCACGCCTCTTGGCAGCAATAATCATCTTTATTCCTGCATTAACTGTATGTATCTGCTGATGCCGGTGGGAGTGCATCTCTTTGCGGGGATCATCCGGCTGCGCGGCAGGGACAGATGCTGGTATTTTCCGCTGCTTTTTATGGGAGTGTCGCTTACACTGCTTTTGCTGGTGCAGAGTGCGCTCTTCCATGTTAATTTTGCATTTAAGGACGGCACGGACGGGACCTGGCGTGAATACAGGATAGGCAGGGAAGGCCCCGTTATGCTGCAGGGGATGTGTACTTCCTATGAGAGGTTCATTTCTATAAAGAATGTATGTGATATGATAGCTATAACATATCCTAAAGGAGAGCCCATGCTCACCTATGGGGATATTCCGGGGCTTAATTATATAATGAACATGCCGCCTGCGGTTTCCACAGCCTGGCCGGATCTTGAGAGTTATCCCGCAGAGCAGTATAAGGAAGAACTGGCGCAGATAAAGGGATATCCCGTCTGCGTGCTCACACAGGAAGCCGAAAGCAGCATGCGCAGCGAAGCAGCGGAGGATAAAAAGCTTTCATATTTATCCGCGTTCCTATATAATAACGGATATGAAAAGATATATGACCAAAAAGGTTTTGTGATATACGAAAGGAAATGATGATGAAGATCAATTTTAACGTACCGCCACATACGGGCAAAGAACTGGATTATATAAAGGAGTGCATCGCAGCGGAAAAGATCTGCGGCGACGGCGCATATACAAAGAAGTGCAACGCCTGGATAGAGGAGCGCACCGGAGTTAAAAGGGCCCTGCTCACCACTTCCTGCACACATGCCACCGAGATGGCGGCACTGCTTCTTGATATCAAAGAAGGCGATGAGGTGATCATGCCTTCCTATACCTTTGTATCTACGGCGGATGCATTTGTTTTAAGAGGCGCAAAGGCGGTATTCGTGGATATAAGACCCGATACCATGAACATAGATGAAAAGCTGATAGAGGCAGCCATCACCGAAAAGACCAGGGCCATCGTTCCCGTCCACTATGCGGGCGTTGCCTGTGAGATGGATACAATAATGGATATAGCAAAAAGACATTCCCTTTATGTGGTGGAGGATGCGGCGCAGGGTGTGATGGCTTCCTACAAGGGAAAGGCGCTTGGCAGCATAGGCGACATGGGCTGCTTTTCGTTTCATGAGACCAAGAATTACAGCATGGGAGAAGGCGGGGCGCTGCTGCTGCGCGATGATACCTATGCGGATATGGCAGAGATAGTAAGGGAGAAGGGAACGGACCGCAGCCGTTTCTACCGCGGACAGGTTGATAAGTACACCTGGCAGGAAGCGGGCTCTTCCTACCTTCCCAGCGACATGAATGCCGCTTATCTGTATGCACAGCTTGAGATGGCGGATGAGATAAACAATGCCAGATTAAAGATCTGGAACACGTATTATAAGGAGTTTAAGGACCTGGCAGATCAGGGAAAGCTGGAACTTCCCGTTGTGCCCGAAGGCTGCGTTCACAATGCGCACATGTTCTATGTAAAGACTGCGGATCTGAAAGAGAGGACAGCTCTTAAGGATCATCTGGCCGGAAAAGGCATACTGGCGGTATCCCATTACGTGCCGCTTCATTCATCACCCGCAGGTAAGAAATACGGACGTTTTGCCGGTGAGGATAAATACACGACAAAGGAAAGCGACAGGCTGCTGCGCCTGCCGATGTACTACGGACTTACGGAAGAAGAGAATCTGTATATAATCGACAGCGTAAAGGAGTTTTACGCATAAGATATGAGTAAGGATGAGGAAAGAGAGCAGATAGAGCAGGCTCCGGCAGAGGATGAAGGACAGGAACTTACAGAGAGCGTATCAACCGCAGAGGATGGGGATAAGGCTTCCCGGAAAAAGCTGCTGTTAAGTACAGGTTTGCCGGTGCTGCTCACCATCATATTCTTTTTGATCCCTCTTTTTTTTAAGACCCCGGTATACGCCCTTAACGACGATATCCAGATAAGGGACATACTTTCTGGAGCCTACAGCGGCAGTCCCGATCTGCATACCGTGTATATGGGGGCTGTGCTTTCGGGGATCCTGGCATTGCTTTATACGGTAATACCCATCGTGCCCTGGTACGGTCTGTTTTTATGCGCTGCTCCGGCAGCTGTTTTTCTGATCATCAGCTTAAGTATCATGAAGAGCGACAAAGCTTATCTGATAAAGATCTTTATACTCTGTATGTTATCCGGGCTTTATCTGTGGTTTATGTATCCCATGTATATCATGCCGCATTATACGCTGGTCGCCGCAGTATTTGCAGCCGGCGGGCTGTGGCTTATGATGGATGAAGATATGACCGGAGGTGTCGTGCTGCTGCTTATATGCCAGCAGGTAAGGCAGCAGGTGTTTTTGATGCTGCTCCCCTTTGCGGCTGCGGTGATATTGCTTGCTTTCATCGAAGATAAGAAAGGGCGCGCGGCCTTAAAAAAGCCGCTGATCTTTTTTATCGCGGCCTTCGCCGTAATGTTTATCATCAATACAATAGCATATGCCGGCGGCAGCTGGCGCGAATACCTTAAGTTAAATGACGCCAGAACGCAGCTTTATGATTATACCGGGGTGTGGGAGAGCATCGAGGCCCGCAGGCATTATAAGCAGGCTGGTGTGAGTGATGAGGATTACCCCTTCTACCGCGAGTACGATCTGCTGCCGGTCGAAGGCGCCGATACAGCCACGCTTGCGGCCATGGCCGATTACCGTGAGGAGGGCAGGCAGCTTGCGGGTATGGAGCGTTTTAAGGATGTGCTGCGTTCGCTGGGACGATTCTATCTTACAAGCGATGGAAAAGAGCTGGTCTACGCCATGGGGATTGTGCTCATGTACGCGCTGGCGCTTTCCAATTCGCTTATTCGGGGCAAAGGCTGGGGAGTGTTGTTTTCTATAGGCTGCTTTATCCTGCATCTTTCCCTGCACGGATATCTGATATGGAAAGGACGCACCCCGGAGCGGGTGATCGTATCGCTTATCATGGCGCAGTGCTTTATGCTGGGCGGCATGGTGCTGCGTTATACGCAGGAATGGAGGCAGGTATACTACGCCATAGAAGGGGCGATACTTACTTTTGTGGTGTCGCAGGCCTTTAATGTGACAGCCGGCCTTAAGGATGTCTATGATGAACAAATAACTGTAAATAATGAGGATGATGTGTTATACTCTTATATGGATTCCTGCGCCACTACCCTATTTGTGGCGGAGACTTATGCCACCGTATATCATACCGCTTATGTTTATGAAACAGACAGGGTGGGTAACGGTATCATCATGGGAGGCTGGCAGTATCTAAGCCCTCTTGAAGATAAGAAGCTGAGAGCCTTCGGCTATGAAGACAGGTTCGACCTGTTTAAAAAGGGCGGGTTTAAGATGGTCTTCCGTAAGGGGGACGGCCTTGAGAGTGACGTTATGGATTCATATCTCAGAGAAAGATACGGCAGGGGCCTTAAGGCGGTCAAAGAACTGCCCGGGAACCTTGTGGTATATATTGTGGAATGATAAAAAGACTGGAAAGCAACAGGTTATATTTACGCCCCATAACCGCGGATGATACCGCGGATGTCTGCCGTTGGCGCAATGCTCCGCATGTGATGGAGCATTTTATAATACGAACGCCCTTAACGGAAGAGGTCCACAGACAGTGGCTTAGCGAAAAGGTGGAAAAGGGTCTGGTCGAGCAGTATATCATAGTGGTAAAAGACGGCGGCCGTGCCATAGGCAGCCAGTATTTTCATCATATAGACAGAGAGAAGGCCACGGCGGAATTCGGGATCTTTATAGGTGAGCCGGATGCAGTGGGTAAGGGCTATGGGCCCGAGGTACTGGATCTGAGCCTTAAGCATGCCTGTGAGGATATGGGGCTTAAGAGCGTGAGCCTCCGCGTTATCGCAGGTAATGAGGTGGCTTACAGGATGTACACGCTAAGAGGTTTTAAGATAATACCGGAGCTTACACAGATCAGGGACTATGAAGGCCGGGAAGAAAAGATATATCATATGGAGCTTAAGTTCTGATGAAGCTGCTTAGTTTTGTGATCCCCTGCTACCGTTCGCAGCAGACGATAGAGGCGGTAGTCGAAGAGATCAAAAGAAAAATGGATACCCTTAAGGAATATAGCTGGGAACTGGTATTGGTAAACGACTGCTCGCCGGACGATACCATTTCGGTGATAAAAGGCATCGCTGAGAAGAACAGCAATGTAACGGTCATTGATTTTGCCAGGAATTTCGGCCAGCATTCCGCATTGATGGCGGGACTGCGCCAGACAAAGGGCGATTATGTGGTATGCCTTGACGATGACGGACAGACTCCGGCAGATCAGGTGGACCGCCTGCTTACGGCTCTCGATAACGGAGCTGATGTGGCATATGCAAAATACGATCATAAAAAGCATTCTGCTTTCAGGAATTTCGGATCCCATGTTAACGAGATGATGGCGCGTTTTATGCTGGGCAAGCCTAAGACCCTGCAGGTTTCGAGCTATTTTGCGGCTAAGCGTTACATCGTAAACGACATGATACGCTACGAAAACAGCTATCCTTATGTGATAGGCCTGGTGCTGCGCTCTACCAACAACATAGTCAATGTTGATGTGGATCACCGCGCGCGTGAGATAGGAAGTTCGGGATACACCTTAAAGAAGCTGCTGGATCTTTGGATGAACGGCTTCACTTCCTTTTCCGTAAAGCCGCTGCGCATAGCTACGGTAATAGGCATAATTGCAGCCATCGCCGGCTTCGTATACGGGATAGTGATAATAATCCAGCACTTTATACTGCCCGACCGCGTACAGGGTTTTGCTTCTCTTGCGGCGATACTCGTATTCTTCGGCGGGATGATCATGATAATGCTGGGACTCTTAGGAGAATATGTGGGCCGTATATATATAAGCCTTAATAATTCACCGCAGTATGTGATAAAAGAGATCTATAAAAAGGAGAGGGAAAATGAGTCTGACTAAAGACAGTCTGGTACTCTCGGTGATAATCCCCTGCTACAACGAAGTGGATACGCTTGAGACAGTACTTGATAAAGTGCGTTCCTGCGGCCTTAAGACCGAGATAGTGGTAGTGGATGACGGTTCGACCGACGGGACAAGGGAGCTTCTTAAAGATAAGCTTAAGGATAAGATAGATATCCTGCTTTTTCATAAGCGTAACTGCGGCAAGGGCGCCGCACTGCGTCACGGCTTTCAGGCCGCAACAGGGGATCTGGTGATCGTGCAGGATGCGGATCTGGAATACGATCCCAACGAGTTCAACAAGCTGATCGAGCCCTTTATCAACGGGAATGCCGATGCCGATGTGGTATACGGTTCCAGATACCTGCGCGGGAATAAATTCCGTGTGGACGGCTTTTATCACGAGTTCGGAAACAAGTTCCTTACCATGGTTTCCAATATCTGCTCGGATCTGTCACTTACGGATATGGAGACCTGCTACAAGATGTTTAAGCGTGAAGTGATACAGTCCATAAAGCTTAAGGAGAATCGCTTCGGTTTTGAGCCGGAGGTTACTGCAAAGATAGCAAAGAAAAAATGCAGGATCTACGAGATCCCCATCTCTTACCATCCCCGTACTTTCGAGCAGGGGAAGAAGATAGGATGGAAGGATGCTGTCAGGGCTATCTACTGTATCATCAGATATAATTTTTTTAGCTGACCGCCGGATTGAAGCGATCGGTACAGGAGAAGAAAAATGACTTTATACGAAAAGCTCTTAAGCGGTGAGGAAAAACTCTCACTGGTAGGCCTTGGCTATGTGGGTATGCCCATTGCCGTGGCTTTTGCAAAAAAGATCAAGGTAATAGGTTTTGATCTGAATGCCGAAAAGATCGCACTTTATAAGGGCGGGAGCGATCCCACCAAAGAGGTGGGCGATGAGGTGATAAAGAACACTACGGTGGACTTTACCGCGGATGAGGAGCGTCTGAAAGAAGCGCGCTTCCATATAGTGGCCGTGCCCACTCCGGTAAATGACGATCATACACCGGACCTTACGCCGGTAGAAGGAGCCAGCCGCATACTGGGCAGGAACCTGACCAAAGGCAGTGTGGTAGTATTCGAATCCACTGTATATCCGGGCGTTACGGAGGATATATGCGTCCCCATCCTTGAGAAGGAATCCGGACTTAAGTGCGGCGTTGATTTTAAGATAGGCTATTCGCCGGAGCGTATCAATCCCGGGGATAAGGTACACCGTCTGGAGACAATAACAAAGATCGTATCCGGTATGGATGAAGAGACACTCAATACCGTGGCTAAGGTATACGAGCTGGTCGTAGAGGCCGGGGTATACCGTGCCGAATCGATAAAGGTGGCCGAAGCCGCAAAGGTTATAGAGAACAGCCAGAGGGATATCAATATAGCTTTCATGAACGAGCTGTCCATGATATTCCACCGCATGGGCATAGATACCCGCGCAGTACTGGAGGCTGCCGGGACCAAATGGAATTTCCTTAAATTCTATCCCGGACTGGTGGGCGGCCACTGCATAGGCGTGGATCCCTACTACCTTACATACAAGGCCGAGGAGCTGGGGTATCATTCGCAGATAATCCTTTCCGGCCGCAGGATAAACGATGACATGGGCCGTTACGTGGCAGAGAGCCTGGTAAAGGATCTGATCAAGGCGGACATAGCCGTAAAGAATGCGCGTGTGGCGATACTGGGCTTTACCTTTAAGGAGAACTGCCCCGATACCAGGAATACCAAGGTTATTGATATAGTCAACGAGCTGGGCGAATACGGTATCACACCGCTGGTGGTGGATCCCGCAGCGGATGCCTCCGAAGCAAAGCGCCTCTACGGGATAAGCTTTGGCAGCATGGATGAAGTAAAGGACATGGATGCGGTGATAATAGCCGTTGCCCACAACGAGTTCAATAAACTGGACCCGGTCAAAATAGACTCCTTCTTCAATTCGGCCAATAAAAAGAAAGTCCTCATGGACCTTAAGGGCATCTTATCGCGCAGCGAGTATGAAGCAAAGAAAGATTACATTTACTGGCGACTGTAGTAATTGACACAGTGGGGATGGGACGTGGATACAGTTCATACGAGGAAAGAAAAATGGGATTTAGAGATTTAAAATTTCCGGAAGGAAGCAGATTTTTGGTAACGGGAGGAGCGGGCTTTATAGGCTCTAACCTGTGTGAGGCCATACTGGATCTGGGATACAGCGTGCGCTGTCTTGATGATCTGTCTACGGGAAAGCAGATAAATGTTGACTTTCTTAAGGACAGGAGCGGTTATGAATTTGTAAAAGGGGATATCAAGGATCTTGATACCTGCATGAAAGCCTGCGAGGGCATAGATTATGTGCTTAACCAGGCAGCTTGGGGAAGCGTGCCCCGCAGCATAGAGATGCCGCTGTTTTATGAGGAGAATAATATCAGGGGAACCCTTAATATGATGGAGGCTGCCAGGCAGAACGGCGTTAAGCGCTTTGTGTACGCATCTTCATCTTCGGTATACGGGGATCACCCCGTACTGCCCAAGGTAGAGGGGCAGGAGGGCAATCTCTTATCACCGTATGCACTTACAAAGAGGGCCTGCGAGGAATACGGCAAGCTTTATTTTAAGCTATACGGCCTGAATACTTACGGCCTCAGATACTTTAATGTATTCGGACGCAGACAGGATCCCGACGGCGCATACGCAGCGGTGATACCGCGTTTTATCCGTCAGCTGCTGCACGGTGAAGTACCCACGATCAACGGCGACGGAAAACAGTCCAGGGATTTTACCTACGTGGATAACGTTATAGAAGCAAATCTCAAGGCCTGCCTTGCAGGTGAAGAAGCTGCCGGCCAGGCGTATAACATCGCCTACGGCGGAAGGGAATATCTGATAGATATTTATAATGCGCTGTGTGATGCGCTGGGAGTGGATGTAAAGCCCAACTTCGGTCCGGACAGACCGGGAGACATAAAGCATTCAAACGCCGATATTTCAAAGGCTAAGAAGCTGCTTGGTTACGATCCGGAATTCGATTTTTCAAAGGGTATCAAACTGGCGATCGAATGGTATAAGGAGAATCTTAAATAAGCTGCGCGGCCCCGGCGGGGCGGTGGTACGGGGAGGATCATAAATGAGGAGCATCACCATACGTATAGATGATGTATGTCCTACCATGGACTGGGAAGCGTTCTCGCGCTTTGCGGCTTTATTGGACAAGTACGAGATAAAGCCCCTGATAGGCGTGATCCCCGATAATAAGGATCCCATGCTGGATGCCGGGGATAAGCGCAATAAGGCCTTTGACGATCCCGCAGGGTATGCGGCATGGCTCAAACGCCTGAGCGACAAGGGCTGGATAATGTCCATGCACGGTGTCCATCACGTATATACCACTCAAAAAGGCGGGCTTTTTCCGATGAATGATTTCTCGGAATTTGCGGGCGTGGAACTTAAGGACCAGTATCGTCTGATACGCCATGGTCTGATATGCCTGCGTAAGCTGGGGATAAAAACGGATATCTTCATGGCGCCGGGTCACAGTTTTGATAAGAATACACTAAGGGTGCTGCGACGCTTTGGCTTTACCCGTATCACGGACGGATACGGAAACTTTCCGTATGAAAGATTATCCTTTACTTTCCTCCCCATCTCTTTTTTGCGCAAAGCGGAGCTTAAGGGGAAGGACGGCATCACAACCTTTGTGGTGCATCCCGCAGAGATGAGCGATAAGGAATTCGAAGAATATGAGGACCTGTTTGAAAACAGGAGAGAGCAGTTTAAGGATTACAGCGAGATGCTCAACATCCCCGCGCTTACGCGGAAGCGGGGCACTGATCTGCTGGAATATATGATGGTGAGTGCAAAACACTGCGCCGGGAAGATTTTGTAGGTCGGGATATGCAAAACGGCAGGATAGTAGTGCTGCAGATAATAGGCGGTCTTTCCATAGGCGGTGCCGAAAGCCGTATCATGGACATATTGCGCGAGCTGGACCGTGACAGGTTTCAGTATGATTTCCTCTTAAACGAAGGTATCGGGCAGTACGAAGAAGAAGCTAAGGCATTGGGCTGCAGGATCTACCGCAGCGTAAAATACAAGGTGTACAATAAGGGGCGCTATTTAAGGGAGCTTAAGGATTTCTTTAAGCAGCACCCGGAGATAGATATAGCACAGGGCCACAGCACAAATACGGCGGCGCTTTATCTGCCGGTGGCTAAAGAATGCGGAGTGGATGTGACCATCGCGCATGCAAGGAGCGCGGGCGTGGAACCGGGCCTTGCGGGCTGGCTCAAGAGACGGACGCGCCGGGGGCTGTTTGAAAAGGCCGATGTATGCTGGGCCTGTTCCGGAGAGGCTGCGGAAGCGGTATTCGGTGCGGCAAACAGGGATAAGGTGCGCATCATACCCAATGCGATAAGGACAGGGCTGTTTGCCCCCGATGAAAAGAATCTGGCGGCAGGAGCAGAGCTGAGGCATTCCCTTGGGCTGGAAGACTCCTTCGTAGTGGGGCATGTGGGTCGCTTTCACTATGCGAAGAACCATAATTTCCTGCTTAAGGTATTTAAGGAGATACTGAATCACAGAGCGGATGCGAAGCTGCTGATCGTGGGCGACGGTGAGGACCGCTCCAAAATAGAGCAGTGGATATCGGAAATGGGCCTTTCGGATAAGGTGATACTTCCCGGAATGCAGAAGGATACGGTCAGGTACTATCAGGCCATGGATGTGCTGGTATTCCCGTCATTTTATGAAGGGCTGCCGGGGACTTTGGTGGAGGCACAGTGCGCGGGACTTCCCTGCGTGGCGTCGGATACCATCACAAGGGATGTTGATAAGACACCGTTACTTGAGTATCTCTCACTTGATGCAGGCGCGGAGGAATGGGCACGGGCGGCTCTTAACATGGAGCGCAGATTCCCCGTAAGCAGCCGCGGAAATGATAGTAAGTACTGTGAAATGATGAAGGAAGCGGGCTTTGATGTGACGAGGCAGGTCCGTGACCTGGAAAAGATTTATGAGGATCTGCTGAAAGAACATGGGAAAGATCAATAAAGTATTATTCCATATATACAGTCTGGGTAAGGGCGGAGCCGAACGTGTGGTGACCACTCTTGCCGGAGAAATGGCGCGCCGCGGTATGGAGGTGGCTATAGCCACACTGGCTGTCGAGAAGGAAGAATATCCGCTGCCGGAAGGCGTCCGCCGCATTGATGTGGGTCTAAACGAGGCCGAGAGTAAAAAGGGAAAGTTAAGCCGCATGCGTCTGCGTATAAAGAAGCTTAAGGACTGCCTTGCAAAGGAGCGCCCCGATGTGGTGTATGCATTCATGCAGAGTGCAAACTACAGGGCTATAATGGCGGCACATTCTTTGAAGATACCCGTCATCATCTCCGTCCGCAGCGATCCCAAAGTGGATTATGCTTCGAAAAAGCAGAAGATGCTCAGTACCATGCTGTATAAAAAAGCTGCCGGCGCAGTCTTTCAGACAAGCGGAGCCAGGGATTTCTTTTCTGAGGAGATAGCATCAAAAGCTGCGGTCATTTTGAATCCGATCAGTGAAAAATATCTAAACACCGAAAGATCCGCACAGCAGCGCAAGGTATTTGCTGCCGTGGGGCGTTTTCATGATGCTAAGGATTATATGACGCTGGTTAAGGCGTTTGAGATCTTTGCAGAGGAACATGGCGGATATACTTTAGAGATCTACGGAGGCGACAGCGGCGATAACAGCCGTCTGCAGGTGGCGGAATACGTGCATTCACACGGCCTTGATGAAAAGATACTGTTTATGGGCAGCCGCAGTAATGTGGCCGACTGTATAAAGGATGTGACGGCGTATGTACTGTCGTCAAAATATGAGGGCCTGCCCAATGCGCTTATGGAGGCCATGGCACTGGGGCTTCCCGTGGTCGCTACAGACTGCCCCAGCGGCGGTCCTGCGGCTCTTATAAATGACGGTGAGAACGGCCTTCTGGCAGAAGCGGGCAATCCGAAGGAGCTGGCAGCCGCGATGGGAAAGATGGCGGATCAACCGCAAGAAGCAGCGCGCGTAGCCCTGGAAGCAAAGAAGATAAGGGATATCGCGTCGGTTTCAAAGATATGTGACGAATGGCTTGAATATGCGGGGAGATGTATCTGATATGGGCGGGGAGCTTAAGCGTATAGCCGTGATAGGCCCGGTCTATCCGTATAAAGGCGGGATATCCCATTATACGGGGCTTCTGGTACGCGCCCTTAAGGCGTCGTATGAGGTGGAGTGTATATCGTATTCCCTGCAGTATCCCAAAATACTGTTTAAGAAAGAACAAAGGGACTATGGCAATAAGACCTTTGAGATAAAAGATACCCATTTTATAATAAACACCGCTAACCCTTTTAACTGGGGGAAAGCGGCGCGTGAGATAAAGAAGCTTAAGCCCGATCTGGTGATAGCCCAGTGGTGGCATCCGTATTTTGCGCCCTGTTATCAGGCGATGTTTCGGGCACTTAAGGGAATACCGGTATTCCTTACCTGCCATAATGTACTGCCGCACGAGCGTTTCCCTATAGACAGGCTCTTATCGAAGGGGACTCTTAAGAAAGCAGCCGGCTGCGTAGTGCATTCGAAGGAGGATGAGGCCGACCTTAAGGCAATGCTCCCGTCCATGCCCTATAAAAGGAATATGCATCCTACCTACAATGCTTTTAAACTTAAAGGAATGAGCCGCGAAGAGGCCAGAGCAGCCTTAGGCATAGGCGTAAACGAAAAGGTACTTCTGTTTTTCGGCCTGGTGCGTAAATACAAGGGACTTAAATATCTGATAGAGGCAGCACCTCAGTGCGCAGCTGCGCTTGATGAGCTTAAGATATGCCTGGTAGGTGATTTCGGCGATGCAAAGCAGGAATATATGTCGCTTATAGAGGGATCCGGTGCGCGTGACTGCTTTGTGATAAGGGACGGATATGTGCCGGATGCAGAAGTTGAGCCGTATTTTGCCGCGGCGGATCTGTGTATCTGTCCGTATATATCGGCGACACAGTCGGGTATAGTGCAGATCGCGTTTGGCTTTGGCGTGCCGGTGGTGGCTACTGATGTGGGCGGTCTGCCGGAGGCTGTATGTGATAAAAAGACGGGATACATAGTCCCTCCCGGGGACAGCGCAGCGCTCTCGCAGGCCGTGATAAGCTTTTTTAAGGATGATAAAGCTGCGGAGTTTAAAGAAAACATAAAAGCCGATGAGAAGAGGTTTTCCTGGGAAAATATGGTACACACGATAGAAGAGCTGTATAAGGAGGCCTGCACTTGAAGACTGTAGTACTGATACCTGCATACAAGAGTGCGTTCGATGCTGATGAGGAAGCCTGCGTTAAGCGTTACGTCAGGATATTTGCCAAGCGTGATCTGGTATTTACGCTGCCGGAAGGCCTTGACAGCAGCTATTACACAAAAACCTTTCCTACGATAGGGCAGAGACGCTTTGAAGCCAGGTTCTTTAGAGGGATCAAAGGGTATAACCGGCTGCTTTTATCGGAAGGCTTTTACAGAGCCTTTGACAGGTACGATTACATGCTGATAGCCCAGCCCGATGCGGTGATATGGCAGGATGAAGACAGGCTGGATGAGTTCATAGAAAAAGGTTACGATTATTACGGCGCTCCCTGGGAACCAGCCAGGCGCATATGGGAGTGGACCATCATTAAGAAAAAGGGTTTTCCGGGATTTAAGATCCGCTGCTGTAAGGGCAGGAACGACGGAATAATCATGGGAAACGGCGGATTATCCTTAAGGCATATTGAACATTGCAGGCAGCTGATACACAGATTCGGCTGGCGCAGGATATACTGGTTTGCAAAGCGCAACGAAGATATCTTCTTCGGCGTTTTCGGCAGGGACAGCGGAATAGGCTTCAAACCCGCCGATCTGCTTACAGGCAGGGAATTTGCAGCTGAATATCATTTGAAGGAACGCGTGGAGGCCGGCGATATACCTTACGGCGTCCATGGCTGGAGCAAGGATTTTGCGGACTACAAGGACATGCAGGCATTTCTGAGATCCTATAATATCGATATCTGAGCGCCCATAACATGTCATCCTGAGCGTCCATAACATGTCATCCTGAGCGCAGCGAAGGATCTTATTCAACACTTTACAATTTTTCACCTGCGTGTTAAAATCATATTTGCATTATTATCGCTGAATAATGTATATGTATGGGGGATTTAATCTGATCAGGGGAGGCATCTAACGGGGAAATGAACGAGGAAGAACTCCAAAACTACATTTCCGAAGTACTGAAAGGCAACGAGGATTACTATAAGTATATCAGTGATTTCGCTGATAAGTATGGTTTTGACCCTGCTACCATGGAAGAGCCCCTGTCACAGTCCATAGGATATGTAGAAGAGGCACAGCGTCTGTGTAAAGAACATGTTCTGGCACTGCGTTCGGAGGGATCATCCCAGAACGCCAACATGCTCACATTCATGGCTCTTGGCGATAAGCTGGCTACGCTGCTTCGCAATCTCCAGTCGGTAAGAGACAGGAAGAAGTCCATTATCCAGGCGGCAGACGGTAATCTGCGTGAGGATGTCAAGAAGCTTTTGGACGATCTGTTTGCGGTAAAGTGGTTCCCGGATTATGTGGGTGTCCCTACGGTTGACGGTCTTAAGAAACATACTATCAAGCATCCTTTCCTTAAAAAGGGCACGCATACTAAGTACATCACCACATACATGCTGGAGCCGGCCGAGTTTGATAAGATGATAGAGGTCCTTGCGGAGTATTATTTTAATGAAACGCGGGGCTTTGACGATAAGGCCCATAAGGCTATCGAGGTTACTACAGAAAATATCCGCAAATCCGTTATTACAGGAGAGGATATACTGATGGCAAAGGCTGCCTTCAATAAATACGAGGGAGTATATAACTCCATACTGGGCAGTTAAAGGATACTGAATTTGATATGAAGAAACTTAGAAAGCGCAACGTCTGTAACGTCCGGACTGTTGCGCTTTTGTTACCTTAAGGATATTATAAGTATAGTAGGGAAAGTGTTTGCATACTTAATGACGGAGGGAATGATATGCCCCGCTGGTTTAGGAATGGCAATGGAAGGATACAGCCGGAAAGACAGGCTCCCGAGAATGAGGGGAATGAGCATGATGCCACCGCAGAGCAGCAGCGCCGGGAGGCATTAAGGCGCGAGGAACAAAGGAGAGCTGCACAGAGAAGGGCAAGGCAGAAAGCCGAAGCAGAGCTTAATTTTGCCAAGTCCCTGTATGATACTACTGATGTGAAAGTGGCCGGGAAAACGGCCTTTTCAAAGATCAGTACTCTTTTAGTGCGCTATAACAGGCTTAATGATATCAGGAAAAATAATGAAGAGATAGCGAACCAGCGAAAGGCAGAAGAGAAGATCAGCTTCGATAAGAAAATGGCGGATATCGAAAGTCAGCGTAATGATATCCTGAAGAGCAAGCATACGGATGAATGGAAAAATGAAAAGATCAAAAAGCTCGACAGTAAGAAAAAAGATATAGAAGAGCTGTATGCAGATACCGTTAACAGGATAAATGCTTTTGGAAATTCGGTAGACCAGGAATCACTGACCACGATCGACACGGATAACAGCGGTATAAGAGGGACGCTGATGCTTAGTGGGAAGACTTCTGCCGGAATGGGCTATACCCTGACGGAGGGCAGCCGGGAAGATCTGATCAAGGCAGGGATGTATGTGGATGATGTGTCCGGAAAAGATGGGAGCCTGATGTCGCAGATGTCCCTTCTCGATAATGCGGTCAACACGGGCGGTATAGAGCTGGATGAGAACGACAGGGATACGGGGGGCATGGGTGCCCGTTATAACCTCTCGCATATCATGCGGAATATGACAGCAGAAGACCTTAAACTGATGAACAGCGGCCGTGGCAGGGATCTGAAAGTTGATATGGATCTGCTTGAGGAAAGCAGAAAAGACGAAAATAAGATGAAGGAGCTGTTCGGGGAGGAGAAGGAAAAGCAGGATATTGACGAAGCTGCACAGGAGCGCGGTGTAGAAAAGCAGATAAAGAACAGCGTGTCTGACAATATCATTAATACAGGCGTGGCAGCATTTAATCTCATAAAAAACAAAAGCCGGATATTTTCATCACTCTATAAGAATATCAAGCCAAGGCAGCGTATGAGAGTGGTAAAATACGGCCTTACTCCCGAGGCAAAGCTGCGCGCTATGGGAAAGGCAGGATCTGTTAACAGGCCGGGGCAGGCAGAGAAATATGAAAAACTATTAGGTTCTTATTCCGGCTTTAATACGGGAGGCGGTTTTTTTGGCATGCTGGGCGCTTATTCCGAAAGGAAAAGACGTTCTTTTTCCGATGATCACGACAAAAGACGTGAGTATTATATGGAACGCAGCAGGACCATCATAGAAAATCTGAGAAAGCGCGCACAAAACGATACGGAAAGACTTAAGCGGATAAATGATGGAAAGCAGCCCGAGAGGTCTCCAAAGCGGGTCAGCATAAATGAAAACGACAGCTTTGAAGGTGCTATGAAAAGGATAAGGATCAACGAGAAGTCGGCGATCGACGATCTGCTCGCAGCCGGTGAGCTGGATGAGAAGGCTGCAGCAAAGCAGAGGCAGTATGATGATATCGACCGCATGCTCAAAAACCTTTCCGAGGCGCAGGATGATAAAAGTGCCGCACATATGATGGCAGCATATAAGATGATGGGGGCAAGTATGCAGGAGCTTCTGGATTTCCGTCTGGCTCTGATAGCATATATGGTTCCATCCGGCAAGAAGACAGTGGCTCAGATCGTAAACGAATCCCACACAGTGGGGATAGTGGGAGATGAAGGCGCGGGTGATGTTGATGAGAATGCGGATAAAGATGTGCTCTTTTCAAAGCTTCGCAGGAAAGCTGATTATATA
>JAFRXH010000083.1 GCA_017437785.1 Lachnospiraceae bacterium | reverse complement strand
CTTGATCTGGACAATGCAGCAGGACCTTTCAATATTGAGTTCACTGCAGGTGATCCCGGTGACAACAATGCAGGTTACTTCTTCAACGGTGCTTACGATGTACTTAAGCCTTACATCGATCAGGGCAAGCTCAACGTAGTATCCGGACAGAAGACCTTTGATGAAGTTGCAACTCCTACCTGGGCAACCGATAAGGCTCAGTCCAGAGCAGAGAACATCTTATCATCCTTCTATGCAGACGGAACCAACGTAGACGTATGGCTGTGCTCTAACGACTCTACCGCACTTGGTGTTGAGAACGCTCTGGCAGCTAACTACAATGGATCTTATCCCATCATCACCGGTCAGGACTGCGATATTGAGAATACCAAGAACATGATCGCAGGCAAGCAGAGCATGTCAGTATTCAAGGATACCCGTACTCTTGCATCACAGGTTGTTAAGATGACAGGCCAGATCTTAAAGGGAGAAACTGTAGATGTTAACGATACTTCTACATACAACAACGGTGTTATCACTGTTCCTTCATTCCTTTGCGAGCCTGTATTTGCAGATGCTAACAACTACAAGGCTATCCTGATCGATTCCGGTTACTACACCGAAGATCAGTTAAAATAAGAAAAAGAGATAGCAGTAAATCATTATACGGCAGGCGGGGAAAACCCCGCCTGTTGTATAACAGGGAAGATATAGGCACTCAGTACAGATTGGAGGGGCATTTTGGGCAAGATATTACTTGAAATGAAGGATATTACCAAGACTTTCCCGGGCGTTAAGGCTCTCGATAATGTGAACCTGAAGGTTGAAGAAGGAGAGATACATGCGCTGGTAGGAGAGAACGGGGCGGGTAAGTCCACGCTGATGAATGTGCTCAGCGGTATATATCCCTTCGGAAGTTACGAAGGAGATATAATATATAATGGTGAGGTATGCCAGTTCCAGAAGATAACGGATTCGGAGAAGAAAGGTATCGTTATCATTCATCAGGAATTGGCGCTGGTTCCTCAGATGACAATAGGTGAGAATATGTTCCTGGGCAACGAGCGCGGGAGCAAGAATGCGATCAACTGGGATGAAACGTACGGCGAGGCTGATAAGTATCTTAAGATGGTGGGGCTTTCGGAATCATCGCGTGTACTTATAAAGGATATAGGAACAGGTAAACAGCAGCTGGTGGAGATAGCAAAAGCACTGGCGAAAAATGCTAAATTGCTGATACTGGATGAGCCCACATCATCACTTAATGAAACCGATTCAAGAGCACTCCTTGATCTGATGCTCGAATTTAAGAAAAAGGGCATGACAATGATCATCATAACGCACAAGCTTAATGAGGTTGTGTATGTTGCGGATAAGATCACTGTAGTGCGCGACGGTTCGACCGTTGAAACGATGGACTGCCATACCATGGAGATAAATGAGGACAGGATCATCAAGGGCATGGTAGGCCGCGAGATAACGGATCGCTTTCCCAAGCGCAATGATATTGTCAGGGAGATCGGCAGCGTGAACATGGAAGTAAAGAACTGGACGGTATATCATCCGGTCTATGCGGAACGTAAGGTTGTCGACAATGTAAACATGAATGTCAAGAAAGGTGAAGTGGTAGGTATCTACGGACTTATGGGTGCCGGACGTACAGAACTTGCAATGAGTATCTTCGGACGTTCCTACGGTTCGGATATCACAGGTACCCTTATGATAAACGGTAAGGAAGTGGTGCTTAAGAATCCGCGCGAAGCCATTAATGCAAAGCTTGCATATGTTACAGAGGATCGTAAGGGTAACGGACTGGTTCTTTCGAATCCCATACGTGTGAATACCTCACTTGCCAACATGAAGGGCGTAAGCAATCACGGCATCATCGATATGGATAAGGAATACCAGGTGGCTGTTGAGTACAAGGATAAACTCAGGACTAAGACACCATCCGTTGAACAGAACGTCGGTAATCTTTCCGGAGGTAACCAGCAGAAGGTGCTTTTGGCAAAGTGGATGTTTACGGATCCGGATATACTTATACTGGATGAGCCTACCAGAGGTATAGACGTAGGTGCCAAGTATGAGATCTACTGTATCATCAACGATCTGGTAAAGGCAGGAAAATCGGTAGTCATGATATCATCCGAGCTTCCCGAGGTTATAGGCATGAGCGACCGTATCTATATAATGAATGAGGGCCGCTTTGTGGGAGAGATGAAAGCAAGCGAAGCCACACAGGAGAATATCATGGCCTGCATCTTACAGGCGGGGAGGGGCGAATAGTATGAATCTTAAATTACTTGATGTATTAAAAAAATATACGATGGTATTTGCCCTGATCGCAGTGATCATATTCTTTTACGCAAGTACCGGAGGGAAGATCCTTCTTCCCCAGAACATCAATAACCTTATCTCCCAGAATGCATATGTGTTCGTTCTGGCGGCAGGTATGCTGCTGTGTATACTTACCGGCGGTAACATAGACCTTGCAGTCGGCTCGGTGGTATGTTTTGTGGGCGGTATCGGTGCCGTGATGATGGATAAGAGCATCAATGTATGGGTAGCGGTAGCAGTAATGCTCATCGGCGGTATACTGGTAGGTGTATGGCAGGGCTTCTGGATTGCCTACGTAAAGGTGCCTCCGTTCATAGCGACTCTGGCCGGTATGTATGCCTTCCGCGGACTGGCAAATGTGGTCATGAAAGGTTTTGCGGTAGGTGTGCGTAACGAGACTTTCCTTAATGTATTCGGCGGAGGCGCAGACTGCTATATCCCCGATGTTTTAGGCGGTGACGGCTTTAACATTACATGTATGGCAGCAGGTGTTGCAGTAGCTTTGGTATACACGGCATTTGTTGTAAAGAAGAGACTGAGTGCCAAGGCAAAAGGTTATGAGCTGCAGCCTCTGTATCAGGTGATACCCAGGATGGTGGTCATTTGTGCGGCTGTTTTGTGGGTATTCTTTAAACTGGCTAATTACAAGGGTATTCCCGCAGGCCTTATCTGGATAGCGGTAGTGCTGATAGCATATGGATATATCACTACAAAGACTACGATAGGCCGTTACCTTTATGCAGTAGGCGGTAACGAAAAGGCTACCAGGCTTTCGGGTATCGATTCACGTAAGGTATACTTCTTCGCTTATATCAACATGGGACTTATGGCCGGTCTGGCAGGTATACTTACGATAGCGCGTGCATCAGGTGCACAGCCTACCTTCGGTAACGGCTATGAGATGGATGCCATCGCAGCCTGCTTTATCGGCGGTGCATCAGCAAACGGCGGTGAAGGCGGGATATTCGGTGTCATCATCGGTGCGGTGCTCATGGGTGTCATAAACCAGGGCATGAGTATCATGGGTATGTCGGCTAATTATCAGAGCGTTGTCAAAGGTATCGTGGTTCTTGTAGCGATCCTCTTCGATGTGCTCTCAAATAAGAAGAAAAAGTAAGGAGAGTGAATCATGGCAAAATTTCTTGAAACATTAAAAAAGCATGCAATGCTGATCGTTCTTGTCCTGGTATATATCTTCTTTACGGTAAGGACAAATGGCTTGATGTTCTCTCCGCTGAACTTTAACGCCCTGATCACGCAGAATGCATATGTATTCATACTGGCGACAGGTATGCTGATGTGTATGCTCACCGGCGGTAATATCGATCTTTCCTGCGGATCCTTTGTATGTTTTCTGGGAGCTGTAGGCGGTATCGTAGCGGTAACAAAGGGTATGGGCGCAGGCGCATCGATCTTCCTCATGCTGATAATAGGAATAGTATACGGCTGTGTACTGGGATTCCTGGTAGCTTACGTAAACATTCCGCCCTGGATCGCCACACTGGCCGGTTATCTGGCATTCAGAGGCTGGGGTACGGCACTGCTTTCGGAAAACAGTGACACCGGAAGTATAGGACCCTTCCCCAAGAGCTTTCTTCAGATCTTTTCGGGCAAGCTTTTTGAAACCAAGATCAACGAGCTTAATATGGTCTGTCTGACCGTAGGTATCATAGCAAGCGTGATCGTGATAGCGGTTAATTTTATCGGCAGGGCAAATAAGTTAAAAAAGGGTTACGAAGCAGAATCTCTCATATCGGTGATAGTAAGATCCGTACTGTCCGCAGGAGTTATCATACTCTTCGCTTATAAGCTTGCGATGGCAGGCGGTATCCCTACAGTACTGGTATGGGTGGTAGCTATAGTCCTTATCTACAGCTTCATCACATCAAAGACCACTCTGGGCAGATACTTCTATACCATAGGCGGTAACAAGGAAGCGACAAGGCTTTCGGGTGTGGATACCAAGAAGATCATGTTCTTTGCTTACCTTAACATGGCTGTGCTGACGGTTATCACATCCTACATCGTAGTGGCACGTTTCCAGGCGGCTAACTCTACTGCAGGTACCTATTACGAGATGGATGCCATAGCAGCCTGCGTTGTAGGCGGTGTATCGGCATACGGCGGTTCCGGATCCGTATTCGGTATGGTGGTCGGTGCTACCCTGATCGGTGTCATCAACCTGGGCATGCAGCTTACCGGTGTGGATGCCGACTGGCAGAAGATAGTAAAGGGTGCAGTGCTCCTTGGTGCGGTGGTATTCGATATCATGGCAGCTAAAAAGAGCTCAAGCAAATAAGCAGAGCAAAAAGACAGTCAGCGTCCTGTCAAGAAAAAATACTTGACAGGACGTTTTTGTTTTGGCATAATACCATTTGTTATGGAAAAAATAGTCGAGCAGGGCATATTATATGATTTTTACGGACCGCTGTTAACACAGCACCAGCAGGAGGTATACGAAGCCTGTGTGTTCGAGGATCTCAGCCTTGCGGAGGCAGCGGAGCGCTTTGAGGTGAGCAGGCAGAATATACATGACCTGATAAAGCGCTGCGATAAAAGCCTTAAGGAATACGAAACGCGTCTGGGACTGATAGAACGCTTCCGTGAGAACAGGGACAGCTTGGAGAGTATGAGAAAGCTTATCTCCGGGGGCAGGGAGAGCGACGGGACACGACAGCTTTCCGCGGCGGAAACAAACGGCCTGCTGCAGGCGATAGATCATTTATTGGATGAGATATAGATATGGCATTTGAGAGCTTAAGTGATAAATTACAGAATATCTTCAAGGGGCTTAAAGGCAAAGGCAAGCTGACCGAAGCAGATGTACGCGGGGCCATGAAGGAAGTCAAGATGGCACTGCTCGAAGCAGACGTTAACTTCCGTGTGGTAAAGCAGTTTGTTAAGTCTGTAGAAGAGCGGGCAGTAGGTGAGGACGTGATGAACGGTCTTAACCCCGGCCAGATGGTCATCAAGATCGTAAATGAAGAGATGACCTCTCTTATGGGAAGCGAGACCACTGAGCTTAAGCTGCAGCCCGGTAAGGCTACAACGGTCATCATGATGTGCGGTCTTCAGGGTGCAGGTAAGACGACTACTACGGCAAAGATCGCAGGCAAGCTTAAGTTAAAAGGCAAGAAACCCCTGCTGGTTGCCTGCGACGTGTACAGACCGGCTGCTATAGAGCAGCTCGAGATAAACGGTAAGAAGCAGGAAGTGGATGTCTTCTCAATGGGGACCGATCATAAGCCTGTTGATATTGCTAAAGAAGCTATGGCCTATGCCGAAAAGAACGGCCATAACGTGGTCATCATAGATACAGCCGGCCGTCTCCATATTGATGAGGACATGATGCAGGAGCTCATCAACATCAAGGAGCAGATCGAAGTACACCAGACGCTTCTGGTAGTTGATGCTATGACCGGTCAGGACGCAGTTAACGTTGCTAAAGAGTTCGATGACAAGATCGGAGTGACGGGCATCATCCTATCAAAGATGGATGGTGATACCAGGGGCGGTGCCGCACTTTCCGTTAAGGCTGTAACCGGTAAGCCTATATTATACGTAGGTATGGGAGAGAAGCTCTCCGACCTTGAGCAGTTTTATCCCGACAGAATGGCGGGACGTATCCTGGGAATGGGCGATGTGCTCTCACTTATCGAAAAGGTCGAGCAGAGCATAGATATCGATCCCGAAACCGAGAAGGACATGGCCGGACGCCTTAAGAAAGGCAAGTTCGATTTTAACGATTTCCTTGAATCCATGAAGCAGATGCAGAAGATGGGAGGCATAGGAAGCATACTTTCAATGCTGCCCGGTGTGGGTTCGAAGATGGGCGATATCAGCTCAATGATAGACGATAAACAGCTTAAGCAGACAGAGGCCATAGTGCTGTCCATGACACCGCAGGAGAGGGCCAATCCGAAGCTCTTAAATCCCCAGCGTAAGTACAGGATAGCAAAGGGTGCAGGTGTTGATATCGCTATAGTGAACCGCTTCATCAAGCAGTTTGAGCAGTCACAGAAGATGATGAAGCAGATGCCCGGTATGATGGGGGGCATGGGTAAGAAAGGACGTGGAGGCTTTCGCTTTCCGTTTTAAATAATCATTATTATATCCAAAAAAAGGGAGGAAATTAAAAATGGCAGTAAAGATGAGATTAACAAGAATGGGAAAGAAGAAAAAGCCCCAGTATCGTATCGTTGTGGCTGATTCCCGTAACGCACGTGACGGTAAGGTGATCGACGAGGTAGGAACCTACGATCCCAATACTAACCCCTCTACTTTCAAGTTTGATGAGGAGAAGGCTAAGAAGTGGCTTGCTAACGGTGCTCAGCCTACCGAGACCGTAGGAAAGCTCCTTAAGCTGGCTAATATCGAAAAATAATCTGAGCCGGGGGTATCTGAATGAAAGAATTAGTTGAGGTGATGGCCAAGGCTCTGGTTGATAAACCGGAGGCTGTGCAGGTCACCGAGGAGGTTGATGGTAAGCATATTACCGTCAAGCTTAAGGTTGACCCTTCAGACATGGGAAAGGTCATCGGAAAGCAGGGCAGGATAGCCAAGGCGATCCGCGCCGTTGTTAAAGCAGCTTCCACCAGGGATGATACCTACGTGGATGTGGACATAATCGAGTAAGATCAACCAGGATGCCCGGAAGTCTTTTTCCGGGCATTTTATATGCACAGGGTCGCCGAAAGGAAAACGTTGCCTGACGGCAACCGGCGACCCGCGCGCGAGTAGGGTGTGACTTCGTCTTCCCTACTCGATTGCACAGGTTAAACAATGTCATTCTGAGCGAAGCGAAGAATCTTAAAGAGGGATAATATATGTCAGAAGAATACTTCAGGATAGGTGTCATAACCGAACCGCATGGCGTACACGGTGAGTTGAAGGTTTATCCTACAACGGATGATGCAGCACATCTGAAAAAAGTTAAAGAGTATTACATGAATACTTCGGAGGGGATGGAGCTTTTTCATCTTCAGGGCATGAAGCTGCAAAATGACCGTATCATCTTAAAGTTTAAAGAGATAACTGACAGGGATATGGCAGAGAAGCTGCGGAAAAAAGAACTGTTTGTCGACCGCGCGCATGCCGTGCCGCTTAATGAGGATGAATATTATATCTCCGATCTGGAAGGACTGGATGTATATGAGAATGATGAAAAGATAGGTACACTGGCAGAAGTCTTAAGGACCGGAGCCAATGACGTATATCGTATAGAGAGAACGGACGGGAGCGAAGTGCTGCTTCCGGCGATAAAGCAATGCATACTTAATGTAGATATAAAGGAAGGCCGGATAGATGTTTCGGTAATGGAAGGTTTATGAGATATTATGTGATGACGCTCTTTCCCGAGCTGATAGACAAGGGAATGCATACGGGTGTATTATACCGGGCCATGGAAGAGGGGATTCTTTCTCTTGATTGTTTCCATATCAGAGAATATACTGAAAGCAGGCATAAAAGGGTAGATGATTATACCTATGGCGGCGGCGCGGGTATGCTGATCCAGTGCCAGCCGGTTTATGACTGCTACAGGGCGGTCATGGACACCATAGCAAAGAGAGCTGCGCAGGAAGGAAAAAGCGCAGGTAAAAAGCGTGTCATCTATCTGACTCCGCAGGGCAGGGTGTTTGACCAGGCACTGGCAGAGGAACTCGCAAAAGAGGATGATCTGATATTTCTATGCGGTCATTATGAAGGGATAGATGAGCGTGTGCTTGAGGAGATAGTGACCGATAACGTATCCATCGGGGATTATGTACTGACGGGAGGGGAATTGCCCGCGCTGGTGATGATGGACAGTATCTCACGTCTGATACCCGGTGTGCTCAATAATGATGAATCCGCTACCACTGAGAGCTTTAACGAAGGGCTGTTAGAGTATCCACAGTATACAAGGCCTGAAGAGTGGATGGGGAAAAAGGTGCCGGAGATACTTTTATCCGGGGATCATGCAAAAGTTGACCGCTGGCGCCTGCTGCAGTCGCTGGAACGCACTAAAGACAGGCGTCCCGATCTGTATGAGGAATACGAAAGGACGCATGCTGAAGAACTTGCGGCTTTAAGAAAGAAGCTTGAAAAAGAAAGAAAGAAACTTGAGAGGCAGCAGCAGAACGGTTAAAAAATACGTTTCAAAAATGCTGCACTCATCTAAGCGAAGCAAAAATCTTTTATACGCGGGGATAAGATCTTGAGAATAGAAGCCAGAGCCTTATGCAAGAGTTTCACACGCCTTGTAAATGACAAGGATAAAAAAAGCCGTAAAGAAGAGTTTTTTGCGGTGGATCATGTGGACATAGATGCCCATGAAGGTGAGATACTGGGAGTACTGGGACCCAACGGGGCCGGAAAGACCACGCTGCTTCGTATGCTGGGAAATCTGCTGGAGCCCGGTGAGGGCTTCGTGCATATAATAGACGATAAGGGAGAACGTATCACCGATCCCATACGTATAAAGAGCTGTATAGGCTATCTGTCCGGGAATACCAGACTCTACGGAAGGCTTTCGGCCAGAGAGATGATGCGTACTATCAGTGAGATATACGGTATGGATGAGGAAAGTGCTGCTGCGCGTATAGATCAGATAGTTGAAGTTTTAAAGATGCAGGATTTCGTGGATAACCGTATCGAGAGGCTTTCCACAGGACAGACGCAGAGAGCCAATATCGCCAGGTGTCTGGTCCATTCTCCCGGTATATATATCTTTGATGAGCCTACGCTGGGGCTTGATATCTTAAGCAGCGAATCAATAGTAAATTTTATGAAGAGCGAGAAGGATGCAGGCAGGACTGTTCTGTATTCTACCCATTACATGGAAGAGGCACAGTATCTGTGCGACCGTGTTATCATGATGTATAAAGGACGTATCATAGCCAATGCATCACCGGATGAGCTTATGGAGCAGACTAAGACCGACAATCTGCGTGAGACCTTCAGGGCTATAATCGACAGTGGGGCAAAGAGCGCGGAAAGTGAGGGTGAGGATGCGTAAGAAAGTCATCTTTTCGCTGTATAAAAAAGAAATGCTGGATATCTTAAGGGATAAGAAGACCATCCTTATGATGATCGTTATCCCTCTGATCCTGTATCCGCTGATATTTGCAGGCTCGATGTTTTTGGCCTCATCCATGCTCAAGGCTTCAACCAGCAAATCCTATATGATAGGATTTGAAAATCTTGCGGATGAGCAGGCAATGGTGGATGCGTTTAACCGTTTTAAAGATGAACATGATTACAGCTTTATCTATTACAGGCCGGAATCGGGAAAAGACGATGAGGAGGAACAGTTAAAACAGGGCAATATAGATGCGTATCTTATCGAAAGCGTATCGGATAACAAGCCCTATTACGAGATCGCTTATCTGGCATCGGAGACCGATTCGCAGACAGCATCGGGGATGATAAAGGATATACTGCAGGATATACAGAAAGATGCCACTAAGGAAAAAATAAAGGAGCTGGGGCTTGAACCGGAAGCGGTATTAAAGCCTATCGATTATACATACAGGGATCTGTCATCAAAGGAAGAAAATGCAGGGTATGTGGTTGGGATGATAGTGCCTTTTCTGCTTATAACCAGTATCCTTATGGGAGCATTGTATCCGGCTATAGATGCAACTGCGGGAGAGAAGGAGCGCGGTACGCTCGAAACCCTGCTTACACTGCCGGTTAAAAATCTTGAGCTTATAGTGGCAAAGTTCATGGCTACATCCACCGTGGCTGTGGGAGCTGCTTTCTTAAACCTTATATCCATGGCGCTCATGGGATTTTACATGGTGAGTGCAGGTAATATGGGTTCTTCTTCCGGCATTGATCTGGCTTCGTTTATACCGGCGCTGATAGTGACACTGCTTTGCGTGTTTACATTTGCTATGTTTGCTTCGGCAGTGTGTCTTTCGGCATGCATATTTGCCCGCAGCTTTAAGGAGGCACAGAATTTCACAACGCCTGTAATGCTGGTATTTATGGTGGGCGGAATGGCAGGTATGCTTCCTCAGCTTTCGCTTGATCCTGTTACGGCTATGATACCCGTTGTTAATATAGCAATGCTTATCACCGAGATATTTAAATTCCATTTTGAACTGTCGCAGATAGCCGTGGTACTTTTGTCAAACCTGGCATACACAGCGGTTGCAGTTGTCATCATGGGCAGGCTCTTCTCGTCGGAGAATATCCTCTTCGGGGATGCTACGGTCAGCTTAAGGCTTTTGGAAAACAGGAGTCACATGAAGGAGAAGCAGATACCGGGAATGGGAGATCTGGTACTGGTATTTGCGGCGCTTATAATAATCGTACTCTTCGGTGGCGGACTGCTGGTTTTACGTTTCGGACTATGGGGACTGGTTGCGGAGCAGCTTCTGATATTTGCGGTTACGGCAGCCTATGCCTGGTATATCAAGACAGATATGAAGGTGGTATTTCATCTGCATAGACCACGTATCACGGCGATGATCGCCGGAATACTCGCGTGGGCGGGGATGTATCTTCTGGTGCAGCTCCTGGCTAATCTGGTGGTCGGATTATTCCCGGATCTTTCACAGGAAAATGCACAGGTGCTGACTTCCCTGTGGGAGGATTCACCCATGTGGCTTATGGTATTATCAAGTGCGCTGATGCCGGCGGTATGCGAGGAGTTTGCATTCAGGGGCTTTATGCTGGGCAGCTTTGAGTTTAAGTTTAAACCTGCAGTGGCGGTTATCCTGACCGGCCTTTTCTTTGCAGCTTTTCATATGAGCCTTTTACAGTTTATAACCATTGCCCCGCTTGGCATACTTTTATCCTATATTGTGTGGAAGGAGAGGAGCATATTTATTACGATGCTGCTCCATTTCCTTAATAACCTTACTTCGCTGCTGCTTGAACAGTATCAGGAAGAGCTCACAAAGAAGCTGCCTTTTCTGGAAGGTGAGCTTGATGTTACCGGAGTACTGATATTCTTATTTGCGGGTGTGGTACTGCTGGGTGCGGGATTATTACTGATGCATGCAAAAAAGAAAGAAAGCGTGGCGGCTTAAGCGCCCCGGAATATATTTACTATCATCGTGCGCAGAGCGTCACAGGTGACCTTTGATGCTTCAGCGGACATCCTTCCGCGAAGCAGTGGGATAAGGTTCATCTGAACATCACGTATGCGTTCGGACAGTGATAAAAGGTTTGATCTTGAGTACTTGATCTGTTCGGAGAAGCTGATGCCGACGCTTCTCGTAACACTTAATTCCTGTAAACGTTTCTCCATTGTATCGTATATGACGCGCGCATCGGGATTACCATCCTCTATTCCTGCTTTAAGGTATTCCTGCGCCTTTGTTATATCATCTTCAAGAGCGGATATATAACTGTCGTTTGTCATACGCATCGCGTCTAAAAGCTCGGCTTCTTTTAACAGTTCGATACGGCTGCGGGAAAGTTTACCGCTTAGTGTATCCAGACGCTCTTCCTTTTCGGCCAGTCCGGAACTGCCGGCATCCTCGGCTATTGACAGCAGTTCATCAAACATCCGATGTATTGATGATTGATCGGAATTGTTGATCCGTTCGGAGAGCAGTGCGTTAAGGGATGCCAGTCTGTTCTGCTTATCCAGTCCGTGGCTTAATACCGATACGGGTGATGTATACTCATCTCTGTTCATTGATGTTTCCCTCTTTGTAGTCACCATACTGCGGAATTTGTATATTGTCGGATAATCCCAGCTTTTTAAAGAATGTATCCGCATCTTCAAAAATATCGTTACCCTTTATACCCATTTCACCCGGAGAACGTATCAGTATCTTGTTTTCACCGATACCCATAAGGCTTTTGAGCATATCGGGCGGAAGCCCCACGCCATAGCCTATTCCCCATTTTTCTTTAAAGGGTATGGATTCCTTGACCCGAAGAAGCAGCCGCCTTACGAATTCCCTGCCGCACAGAGGGTAGTAGCATTTGCCTACATTAAGGACTTCACCGGGTTTTTTAAGCCGTACATCGGCGATGAATATCTCATTTTTATGCATGCTGGCTTCGAAAGCACACAGATTTACCGCAATATTGTTCTGCTCGAACAGATTTATCATATTAAGGACGAGTATCCCTCTGTTCCTGATCTGTTCTTCAGAAGTATCACCGCTGTATACAAGATTGATATATACATCCGTAAAGTTTTTCTCTTCGACACTTTCAAGGCGCCACATGGTTTTGGGTGTGCCGGCCACAAAGTTCGGGACATGAGGACGTGAACCTACTACGGAAGGCCTGCTGCGCCGCACTTTGGTGGCTCTGGGGTTTACATTCTCCAGATCTTTTTTCAGTTTCAGAAACAGCTTAAACCCCTTTTCGTAGCCGCCGTGGCAGTAAGCTATCGCTTCAGGCAGCGGAGCTCCCGCAAAATCTTCAGGCATTACGATGCTCTTCTGGGTGGGGAAGATCTCCTTATTTACCGCCGGAGAGGACGCTAAAAACAGTTCCAGCTGAGTAAGGGAATTAAATGCTATGCGGTAGGTGTTGTATATTTTGCTGTCGTATTCAAATTTGACGGGTTTCAGTTTCATTAGCTTCGTTTACCGCATTTACGGATGCGGTCCGTTTCGGATGCAAATAAGTTCCAGATGCCGTATGCAGCCGAGTCTTTTTTCAGGCGCTTGGAGATCTCGTCTTTTAAAAAGGCAAGGTATTCCATATCCTTTGTCTGGACGAATTCATAGTTCATTATTTTATCAGGCGTAAAACTGCCGTTATCAAGATACTGCTTTATGCGGTAGGCATCCCTGGTGGTAAAGATACCCTGCGCAGGGATATTGCTCACGTCTCCCCAGCGATCGGTGGCAGCACGGAAAGCGCAGGAGAATTCAAACCAGTCAGGGTAGTCTTTAAGGATAGCCTGTTCCACACGGTTATCATAGCTGATGTAGATAGGGATCATACGCTGCTGAACGGATTCTTCTATACGTTCTCTGGTATTATAGTTCAGATCCGCGCCGCTTCCGTCGGTATTTCCCGCAGCAACTATGCGGAAATCAGGGTGCTTTTCAACATATTCTCCTCCCGGGAAACAATAACCGGCACGCAGCTGGTTGGAGAGGAAGGAATTAAGCTTTACCGTAGCTTTGCTGTTACCGTTATCAAGCTCATCACAGAAGGCGATGCCGCCATACTTATAAAGCCTGTAGAAGTTTGATTCGCTGTATTCTCCCATAGCGGTAACATATCCTAAGATATCGTATTCCTCATTGATATAGCCTATATCTGTCATGTCTGCATTAAGGATATCGCCTATCTGTTTTACCATATATGTCTTGCCGCAGCCGGAGGGACCGATAAGATAAGGGTTAACCTCTTCCATTACCGCAGTGAGAACATCATCGAACATCTCATGAAAAAGCTCGCCTTCTTTTATACGGCGCTCTTTTTCTTTCATGGCGAGGGCAAATCTTTCCCTGAACGGAACACGGCGGTCGAGCAGCGGATTGGCTTCTTTGATCACACGGGAGCTCTTGACGGGCGCAGAATCTTTTGCGACGTCTGCGGGAGCTTTTTCGGATCCGGATGCTGCTTCAGTACACAGATGATCGATCATTCCTTCATTCAGGATGGAAAGCCTGGCTATCTTGTCGAGCAGCTCGCGGTCCGCACGCATCTGTTCTGTGCGCGCGCTTATCTCCTCATTGGTATGTGCGGCAGCGTTAAGCCGGCGTATCACATCGTCGGCATCATGGCTCAGCGAATTTATCTTAGCTGCTGTGGTACCGGTAAGACTGTTGGCGAGAGCGGTGTATTTATCAAGTTCGCTTTGGGCTTCGGCAAACAGTTCTTTTAAGAATGCTTCTTTTTCAAGATGTATGCTTTCTTTCTGGCGGGCGGTATATTCGGTTAATATGCTGTCAAGGCCGGCGGTAGCGTTCTTTACCTTTGTATCGAGATACAGTTCGGCACTGCGTGCGGACTCTTTTGCTTTTTTATCCGCTTCATCTGCCAGCTGCTCGATCTCACGGCCCCTGTGCTCCAATGCCGTTAAGATGTTTTTGCCGTTCTCTATTGTGATCTCTGCGCTGTGCACGTTTTTTTCGACCTGAGCCAGACGTACCGGATCTATATCATAGATGCCGTTGCTGCGCGCGATCTTCCATAGTTCATCTTTCAGAAAATTTTCATACATGTCGGGGCTTAGCGAAGTCATCCTGTTAACCAGCGTCAAAAGATATGACATGTATGCCGTATCATCGATAAAGAATGCTCTGGCATCGAGGGCATGGGTTTTTATGCATTCAAAGATCTTTATGGCGTTGTTCTGCATGGATATGAGCTGTACCAGTGTAAGATAATCGGATTTATCCCTAAAGGAAGCAAACAAAAAAGCGTCATAGAATCCCTTCATGATCAGTCCGTTATCGCAGGTAAGCATTTTAAAGATCTCTACCGTTTTATCGAATTCCGGAGTATTCTCTCCGTAAAGGAAGAGAGTGGCGTATATTTCTTCTGCATTTGAGACAAGAGCCGGAAAGGTGCTCTTTAGTGTAGCCTGTTTACGCAGCGTTTCCATGATATCTATATAAAGGGCGAGAGGCTTTACGGGAGGTTCCTCATCACCGCGTCTGATACGGTCAAGCTTGTCGATCAGATCCTTTAGTGCCTCCGATTTTAAAAAGGGTTTTGACAGATCATCCTTAAGATCATCAAGGAGCTTACTGAGCTTTATACCTGTGGATATCTTACTGACATTTGAGTACTGGTTTTCCATTTCGTTTTTCTCCTTAAGGAAAGTCAGGCTAATGCGGATCCTGTAAAAGATCAGCCTGCCGCTATGGTATAGTAATTTCCTGCGTAATTATCCTGATATGACCCGGAGCCGGGAGCTTTTGCATCAAGCATATGCAGTTCGCATATATCGGAGCGCTCGTACAGGCGCAGGGCGTAATGCATGAAAGGGATAGGGGGCTCATCATCTGCGCTTAAGTTCTGACAGCACAGACACAGACTGATGCCCATTTCATCTTCCTGCGAATAATAGATCCGGTAATCCTTACCGGCTTTTTTTGCGCTGAACATACTGCCACCCCAGGGCAGAGCAGTGGCGCAAAAGCTATCGCGTTCTATGCCTGTGATGGCACAGATACGACCGGAGGGGGAGATACCGGGATCGGCGGGATATTCGCTTTCCCTGCAGAAAACCTGTGTTTCATCCTTCCATAAGCTGTGCTGCATAAGGGCAAGGTTGTTTGCGGGATGATAAACCATATCCCCGTGATAACGGTAATACCGGTCGGAATATGAAACATTCAGACCATCCATTCCGAATGTGATAATGATACTTAAGGAATTACCGGCTGAAAGCACGTTAAGAACACTTACTTCGGTGCGGTGGTCGGATGGCGTTTTTATCTGGTAAGGAAAATGCAGGCTTTGTCCGTTTTTATATGCATCAAGTATACCCCGGCTGAAGCATTGCTTTCTGACGATATCGAAACTTATACCGGATTCGGGGGATTCATACAGCGTTTGTATGATATACTTTATGATCGGAAGTGTATAAATGTAAGTAAAAGCTTTCGGGGCGATAACCGGCGTGAAGGTCTTTTTATATCCGGACAGCATTTTTTGATAAATGTCTTCGGAAAAGGGGCCGGCACCGGATAATACCCTGAGTGTTTCGTCGTCCGTTATTATCGTCTTTTGGGAAGATTCACGTTCATATACCTTGACGATGCGGTCAAACAGTTCATAAAAATGCGCATCAGCCGTACAAAGATTGATGGTCTTATCCTGATAGTATGCTAAGATTCCGCATATGGGGCCGTTTTCGCTAAAGAGCCGGTAGAAACGGATCATGTGCAGATCGTTAACAGACGCTATTTGATTAAGGATACTGTTTTCAGTCAAATCAGCTTTACTCCGTATCTTTGATTCATGATAATAATAATACTTCAGCCGTTTATAAGTCGTCAAGCATGCTTACGTTCGCTTGACAGGGGATTAAAAGTGAAGTACATTTTAAGAACTATCTTTTATCTGTAATGTATGTAAAAATGTTATCGGGAGAACACATGGATCATGGAAGATTTCAATATAAGACCAATAACGGAGAGCGATAATGAAGCGATAGCAGCGCTTATCAGAAAGACGCTTAAGGCCTATGCCCTGGATATCCCGGGAACGGCGTATTTTGATGAAGGGCTGGATCATCTGAGTGATGTATACAGCGGAAAAGACTGCGCTTATTACGTTATTGATGATAAGAACGGGAAGCTTATCGGCGGTGTGGGATTTGCGCGGCTTTCTTTTATGAAGGATACCGCCGAGCTGCAGAAATTATACCTTGATGAGAGCATGCAGGGAGCGGGGCTTGGATACGAGATGCTTGACTTCATTGAGACCAAGATGCGCAAAGCCGGATTTAAACGCTCTTATCTTGAAACGCATGATAATTTAAAAGCTGCCATTCATATATACGAAAAGAGCGCTTATACCCTGATAGAGAGACCTGCGGAAGTAGTACACAGTACGATGAACAGATTCTATTTAAAAGATCTGTAAAGTATAAAGGAGGAGTGTATGAAGATCACAGCGCTTGATGAGAAATGGACATTCAGGAGAGGCTATCTGGATTCTATCACTATGCTGGAGGCCGATCCGGGAACAGAGGTTGATCTGCCGCATGACGGCATGATAGGAACGAGCGTTTCACCGGATGCTCCTGCGGGAGTTGATTCGGGATATTTTTGCGGAGGGCTTTTTAGTTACACCAAATATGTCTTTTTCCCGAAGGAATGGGAAAATGATTCGGTGGGACTTAAGTTTGACGGAGCCATGATGAATGCGAGCGTTGACGTAAACGGCAGCCGCGTGGCAATGTGTCATAACGGCTATGCCCCGTTCTATGTGGATCTGAGCGATCATGTGACTTTCGGGGAAGAAAACCGCATAAGTGTCAATGTCAATACCTCCATGCAGCCTGCATCGCGCTGGTATACGGGATCGGGCTTATACCGCTGCGTGCAGCTATGTCATGCACCGCGTCTGCATGTAGCGGCTGACGGCATTTATGTATATACAAAAGAAGTGGCTGACGGATATGCATTTTTGGAGGCGCTGATCGAGATTGAAAACGACTGTGATTCAAATCGCATGGCCGAGGTGACACTTAGCCTTTATCCGGAAGGGAGTGAGGAAGCTGCGGCGGAAACGAAACGCGTGATATATATAGGGCGGCGCATGCACGAAAACGCGCGGATGACGCTCTGCGTCAAGGATCCGCTTTTATGGGATGCCGATCAGCCTGATCTGTATTGTGTAAAGGCGCGGGTACGCAACCTGGGAGAATACCGCACCCATTTTGAGCCGGGTGATGAAGTGAGTACAGATGAAGCTGCGGCGCTGTTTGGGATAAGGACCATATCAGCAGACCCTATCCGCGGACTTCTTATCAACGGTAAGAGCGTTAAGCTTAAAGGCGGATGCCTGCATCATGACAACGGCCTTTTAGGCGCTGTGAGCTTTAGGGAGATAGAGGAAAGAAAGGTAAGGAGGCTTAAGGAAGCCGGATTTAATGCGATCAGAACAGCACATAATCCGCCTTCTGCGGCTCTGATAGAAGCCTGTGACAGGATAGGCATGTATGTTTTTGACGAGGCGTTTGACGCCTGGTTTATCGGCAAACGCGGCGGTGATTATAATCAGTTCTTCCTGGCTGACTGGGAGAAGGACCTTACTGCATTTGTGAAAAGAGACAGGGTGCATCCCTGCGTGATACTCTGGTCGACAGGAAATGAGATACCCGAGCGCGGCGGGCTTGCCAATGGATACAGACGTGCCACGATGCTGGCAGAGACAGTGCGGGCGCTGGACGGCTCACGCCCCATCAGTAACGGTATATGCTCCTTCTGGAGCGGTCTGGATGATAAACTGGCTGTAGGGCAGAATCAGGCCCAGAATGCCGGAGACGGCTTCAGATCGCTTTTGTGGGAGAACGGCACGGAGCCTTTTACCAACGGTCTGGATGTAGTGGGATACAACTACATGGAAGAGATCTATGAGAGGGATCATGAGATGTTCCCCGGAAGGGTCATATTGGGATCGGAGAATTTCCCCAAGGAAATAGGCTTCCGCTGGCCCATGGTGGAAAAACTGCCTTATGTTATCGGTGATTTTACATGGACAGCCTGGGATTATATCGGTGAAGCGGGACTGGGCAAAGCGGCCTATGTTGATCCGGATGATCCTGATGCTCCCAAGAATCCATGGAATCTTATGCCTCAGGATACCTCACCGTATCCCTGGCGTCTGGCAAATGATGCGGATTTTGATATCACAGGTCATAAGTGCCCGCAGGGAGAATACAGGAGCATTGTCTGGGGGAACGGGAAAACAAAGCTTTATTCCATGCATCCCGATACCTTTGGCAAGCGCGAGGTGGTCAGCATGTGGGGCTTTCCTTATGTACGCGCTGACTGGAACTACGCGGGATATGAAGGAAGGCCTGTGGAACTGGTGGTATTTTCTGCGGCAGAAGAGGTGGAGATACTTATAAACGGACGCAGCTTAGGACGCAGGGCTGTATGCACAGATCGTCCCATGCCCTGCAGCGTGCGTTTTGAGACCGTATATGAGAGCGGCGAAGTGACTGCCGTAAGCTACAGCGGCGGTAAGGAGATAAGCAGGGACAGTCTGCATACTACCGGGAAAGCAGAAAAGATACGCATAGCTGCAGAAAAGGATAAGATGCGTGCCGATGGCCATGATCTGATATTTGTAAATATTGAGATAGTCGATGCCGACGGGAATATCGTGCCTGATGCAGATACGGAGCTGAATGCCGCAGTAAGCGGAGTGGGCCTGGCAGCAGGCTTTGGCTCTGCAGCGCCTGTAACCGAAGAAGATTATACGGACGATAAAGCGCGTACATACCGCGGGCGTGCCATGCTGGTATTAAGATCGGGCTACGAGAAAGGAAAATGCGTTCTTTGCATAAATGCGGAGGGCTTTGCGGAAGCTAAGGCAGAGTTTGTTTGCGGATAAGTTGAATTGAGGTCTTGACAAAGGGCTATTAAGGTTGTATTCTTTGTATTACATTGAGCAATACAAAGAATACAAACAATACATAAGTATCACTTATGGCTTAATGTCAAGGAGGTAAAGGATATGGAATTCTCAAAAATAGAAAACAGCCGGATGGGACTGCTGGTGAGCGGAGCGATCCTGTTCACGGTAGTGCCGCTTATCATAGCGATCGTCTGGACCATAAAGAAAAAGGAGAAGTTCACAAGCGTACTTGCGGGAGCAGCAACTTTTCTGCTGTTTGCCCTTATACTGGAAAAGCCGTTGCAGAATATCCTGGTCTTTCCGACTATGATGGGGCTTAGCGAGCATGCGGCAGCTAAATTCATCAATGCAAGGCCTGTTTTATGGGCGCTGATAGTTGGACTTTTCCCGGGAGTGTTTGAAGAGACCGGACGACTGGTGGCATTTAAGACGGTGCTAAAAAACAGGAAGAACCGTGAGACCGGAATATCACACGGTATCGGACACGGCGGCTTTGAGGTGATGTTTGTGCTCGGGATAGCTTATATCCAGTATATCTCTTATGCTTCGATGATCAACGCCGGAACCTTCGGAGATATGATCGCTCAGGTGGCGGCACAGGCGCCGGAACAGACAGCTCAAGGATATGCGATAGCTGCGCAGCTGGCAGCCTTTTCGGCAGGAGATCTGGCTATCAACGTTGTGGAACGTATATTTGCATTCATGTTTCATACCGGTGCTTCGATCCTGGTTTTTTATGCATGCAGAGATAAAAAGAAGTTCTGGCTCTATCCGCTGGCTATTCTGCTGCATACGGTAATGGATAGTGTGGCAGGTTTGCAGATGGCAGGAGTGATCGCATTATCGCCGGTGATGCTGGAAGTTGTCGTTGCGGTCTTTGGCAGCGCTGTATTTTTCGGAGCATATTTTCTTCTGTATAAGAAGGATGCAGGTAAAGAGCAGGTATGAGCCCGTATAAAGGCTTATCTGCGGAAAGGGAGGTGTATGATGACGGGAAATATCTTTTTCGCGGTGATCGTCGGAGGGTGCGCAGCGGTTTTCACGATCCTGGGAATATGGGTGATAAGGAAAAAGGAACCGGGGCATTTCTGGACCGGGCAGACAGTGCGGCCGGATGAGATAAGGGATGTGAAGGCCTATAATAAGGAGCTGGGTATCTTATGGATCGCATTCGGGGTTTTATTATGGATAGATGCGATACTGGGAGCCGTCCTGGGAGGCGGCCCGGGGGCTATCGCCATGGGGATATCTTTTGTGATAGGGATCCCGATGCTCCCGTTCATATATAACAGGATCTATAAAAAATACAAGAATAGCAAGGATGTGACACAATGATAATAAGGATCGATGAATTGTCCGATGTGCCTATATATCAGCAGATAAGAAACCAGATCGTGATGGGGATATCATCCGGAGAGTTGGAAGCAGGAGAGCAGCTGCCGACGGTGCGTGCCCTGGCCATGGAGATGGGGATCAACACGATGACGGTGAGCAAGGCTTATCAGCTGTTAAAAACGGAGGGGTATATCATGACAGACAGAAAAAACGGAGCCAGGATACGGAGTGAGATCGAAAAGCAGGGCAGGATAAGTCCGGGAAACCGCTCAGAGCTTAAGCGTATCGTATCGGAGGCAAGGCTTTCGGGAGTACCGAAGGATGAGCTTGTCAAACTCGTAAACGAGTATTATGGAGGATAAAAGAAATGTATGCAGTATTTGGTTGGATCATGTTTTTGTGCATAGCATCAGTGCTTTTGTTCAATCTCTTTTATGTGTATCCGCTTAAATGGAAGGACAGAAAGATCATCCTGGGAGTTACAAGCCGCAAAGAGTTTAAAGAGGCGGGGGCTTCGGAAAAGATCGATGAGATAGTGGGCAGAACTCATAAACAGGCTGTGATAATAACAGTTATATGCTTTGCGATATCGCTTCTTCTGCTGCTTGTCAGAGGCATGATGATGCAGATGTTTTTCTGGATGCTGTTTATGTTTATCGCAATCTTTGTGGATATGGTACCGTACATATCGGGACATTCGGCGTTAATGAGCCTTAAAAAATCCCTTGGGATAAAGGGAACGGATGGTGTTAATCTGGTGGACCTTAAGCTGAGTGGAAAGGTTCATGCGCTTAAACCTATCAGCGTGATCATACCTAATTTACTTGGCTTTGTGCCGGTGGTCATGGCGCTGCTTCTGGATCTAAAGATCATAAGACTTGAGGATAACAGGATAGCCGGGAGTTTTATCACTACGATCATCATCGCTACATTCTGGTCTATGGGCGTTCTGATAGGCTTGTTTTCAATTGTTATGGACAACATGAAAAATGAAGTGATCTCGTCTGACAGCGATGTGAATGCAAACTACAACAGGGCAAAAAAGAAAAATGCCGCTGATCTGAACGTAGGCTTTATCTGGATCAATGTGATATATACGGTTATCATGGCAGGAGGCTTTTTCTTCCGCTACAGCGAGCTTTTGATGGTCGGCGGCCTGCTGGTATATATGCTCCTTATGTTTGTGGATGTGTTTGTATTCATACATTTCAGTAAAAAGATAGAGGCACGTTATCTTAAAGAGACAGAAGTGGTTACGGATGACGATGAATACTGGATAGCCGGGATGTTTTACTACAACCCTAAAGACAAGCGCATGAATGTAGACAAACGCGCAGGTGTCGGAGTAACGGTTAATTTTGCGCATCCCGGAGGAAAGATCGTAGGACTTATCGGGATCGGCGGATTGTTGATGGCTTTGCTGTCACTTGTCTGGATAGGACTGCTGCAGAGCACGCCCATCAGTTTAAGAGTTGAAGATTCGAAGGTCATCTGCCATCAGCTGAGGGATGAATATGTGATACCCTTTGATGATATCGCAAGTGCGGAATACGGAGATGATATAACAAGCCATACAGTGATCCGTGTAGCCGGCGTGGGTATGGATACATTGCTTAAGGGGAACTTTTCCGTAGATGGTACCGGCGGTTGTACATTATTCCTTAACCCTCAGGAGAAGGAATTCATCAAAATAATCACCAAAAGCGGCAAAACCTATTATATCGGCGGCGGCAGCGTCTCTGAAACATTCAGGGCCATGGGCATGATCGAACACCGCTGATCAAAAAAATGGGGCTGGTGGGTCCCCTGTACCCATCGTCCCCACCCCATTTTTTTAATTTGACAAGCGCAATTCAATATGATATCATAATGATATCAAAACATAGCAAGCATCTCGGGAGGATGGTATATGAAACCGGTATTGGAGATCAAGAATTATACAAAAATATACGGAGAAGCTAAGAAGGCAGCGGATAATGTATGCCTTACGGTTGAGGCAGGTGATATCTACGGCTTTATAGGGCACAACGGCGCAGGGAAATCCACTACGATACGCGCTGTGGTGGGAGTGCTTGATTTTACGGAAGGTGAGATCCTGATCGACGGTCATTCCGTAAAGAGCGAATCTGTGGAATGTAAAAAGATCACGTCATATATTCCGGACAATCCGGATCTGTATGAAAACTTAAGCGGGATACAGTATCTGGATTTTATCGCGGACGTATTCCGTATCGATGGAAAAAAACGTGAGGAAGTCATTAAGAAATACGCAGATGCATTTGAGATCACGGATTCACTTGGAGACCTTATCAGCTCATACTCTCACGGTATGAAGCAGAAGCTGGCGATCATTTCGGCCCTGATACATGAGCCTAAACTGATCGTTATGGATGAGCCTTTTGTGGGACTGGATCCCAAGGCGGCCTTTACTTTAAAGCAGATCATGCATGAGCTGTGTGAGAAGGGGACAGCGATATTTTTCTCAACCCATGTGCTGGATGTGGCAGAAAAACTGTGTAACAAGGTAGCTATCATAAAAGGCGGAAAGATCATAGATTCCGGGACAATGGAAGAACTGGTAGGCAAGAAGTCGCTTGAAGAAGTATTTCTGGAGGTGCAGGATGAAAAGTAGCATGGTATTGATCAAAAACCTGCTCCTGTCCACCAGCCAGTGGAATATATACAGGTTATGCAGGGATAAGAAGAAAAAAGGAAGGATCATCGGTAACTTTATAGGATATGCGTTCCTGTATCTGATGCTGATGGCCTACGGTGTCTTTTCATGCATCGGATATGGAAAGATGGGGCTTGCAGAGGTGATACCGATGCTGTGCGCGCTTACGATATCACTTATGGCTTTTTTTCTTACACTCTTTAAGACCAACGGATATCTGTTCAACTTTAAGGAATACGATATGCTCATGTCCCTGCCTTTCGAAGCAAAGACGGTAGCTGGCTGCAAATTCCTGTATATGTATATAAAGAGTCTGCCCTGGAATCTGAGCATCTCACTTGCTATGCTTATCGGATACGCAGTATATGCAAAGCCCGGTTTGTCCGCTATGTGCCTGTGGCTGCTCTTATCGTTCTTTCTGCCTGTTATTCCCATGCTGGCAGCAGCCTTTATCGGCTATATCATCGCACGGATCAGCGCGGGATTTAAAAAGAACAATCTGATCCAGACACTGCTTACATTTGTGATAGTGATCGCATGCTTCTGCCTGCGCTTTGTAATAGAATCACTTGCAAAGAACGGCCGGATAGAGGAGACGCTTACGGATATTTCGGTTTATTTAAGCAAGGCCGGCAAAATATATCCTCCTGCAGGGTGGTTCGTAAATGCGGTAATGCATCTTAAACCGGGGGATATTTTACTTATGACCGGCGTGACACTGCTGCTTTTTGAGCTGGTATTCATTCCGGTAGGAAAGGCTTACCGCAGCATCAATTCGAAGCTTAAGTCGCATGCTGCAGCCGGAAAGTTTTCAATGAAAGAGCAGAAAAGCCGCAGTATTTATAATGCTATAGCTTTTAAAGAATTCAGGAGGATGCTGGGTTCGACTATCTATATGACTAACGCTGCGATAGGGGAGCTGATGGCACTGCTTTTGGGCGTAGTCATACTTTTTGTGGATGTTGATAAGGCAGTGAGCACTCTAACCCGGGGAGCTCCCGTAACCAAAGAGATGCTGTATCCGGCTATCCCGCTGATAGTATATTTCTGTATCGGCATGGTTGCAACTACGGCGATCACGCCTTCTCTTGAAGGGAAAAATTACTGGATCGTTCAGAGCCTTCCCATTTCTAAAAAAACGCTTTATCAGGGAAAGATGCTCTTTAATATGTATCTGACTGTGCCCTTTGCACTTTTTGCGACTATATGCATGTGCATCGCAGCGCATACACCTTTGCTTACATCGCTATTATCTGTGATACTGAGTTTCTGCCTGTGCGCTTTTTCAACGGTGTGGGGCTGCGTGTGCGGCGTTAAGCATATGAGGCTGGACTGGGAGAATGAGATAGAAGTGGTCAAACAGGGTGCTGCAGTCAGCATTTATATTCTTCCCAATATGTTTGTTACTACAGGCCTTATTGTTCTGACGGTATTCCTCGGGACGAAGATAAACAGGGATATCATCCTGGGGATACTCATATTGGCCGTTACATTTCTTGCTGCCTTAAGTTATAAGAAGCTTAGCTCTCTTGCGGCTTAAACAACGGAAGAAAGAGCCTGTTTTTGTTATATAAAACAGGCTCTTTTTAGTTGACATAAATGGGGTCAGACCCCCGGATTGATATTTACATATGGATAATATATAATACCATTTGTATGATCATATTCATCGGGTGTTGCGTGACTGATAAAGTATTTGCCGGAGGATGTGCAACATTGAATAGAGAGGAATCTTATGAGCAATCAAAGAAAAAAGATCGCGATATTCGGAAGCAGCCTTACCAACAGATACAAACGCAGTCTGTGCAGGGTTTTCAGCATCGCGGCTGAGGAACTTAATCTTGATCTGGTGATCTTTAATACTTATGGCAAGCTGGGGACCAGAAACGGTTTTACCGAAGATTATGAAACAGAGATACTGGATTATTTTGATCTGGACCAGTTTGACGGGATCGTATTTGACGGCGATGGATATAGTGTTGACGGAATGTCTGAAAGCATAATCCGGAAACTCAGAAGCGTTAAGTGTCCTGTTGTGTCCATAAGCAGTCATGTAGACGGCTTTTATAACGTGGATTTTGATGATAATGGCGGACTTAGGATGATGGTTGAACATTTTATCGACCATCATCATTTTACTCGTATAGGATATCTTTCGGGACCGCTTGATCATCCGGATGCAAGGTCACGTCTGGAAGAATTCCGCAGCGTCATGAAAGAACACGGTATGAACCCGGATGGGGCCGGGATCTTTGAAGGTGATTTCTGGTACAATAAGGGAATGGAAGCTGCGCATTATTTTCTTTCGCTACCGGACCGGCCGGAAGCCATAGTGTGCGCAAATGATTATATGGCGATATCTCTTATTGATTCTTTAAGAAAGCTTGGTGTCAAGGTGCCGGATGATATGGCGATATCAGGTTTTGACGGTACCATTGAAGGAAAGGAGCATCTGCCCCATCTTACTACCGTGACGCGGGAGCGTATGGAGATTGCGCAAAAGGTATTAGGTCTCCTTGTGGATATGTCAGAGAATCCGGGGAAAGAATATGAAAAGATAAAAGTTTCACCAAAGCCGATCCTGTCACAGTCGTGCGGCTGTGAACCGCTGGATTTCCAGCATGTATACGATATTGTGGCGCGTATATATGAAGAAAAGCGTATGATGAGTACCGACGTTTACGAAGCTGAAACAGCCATGGTAAAGCTTAACAGGGTAGACAGCGTGCGCAGGATGGAAGCGGTGTTTGCAGAGGATTCGGTAAACTTCGGAGATTACTCTTCATTCTTTATGATGGTACATGTTGACTCTGAAGGAAGACCGGCTTATGACAGCAGCTTTACCGGACCTTCGGGGAGTTTTATACCGGTGATCTGGGTCGATAAGAATAAAGAATACAGCAGGAGTCCTCATAAATTCAACAGATCGGCTTTTATACCAAAGCCTGATACGGATAGATGTCATGTTCATTATATAATGAGTGTCCATTGTGCAGAAAAGCTCTTTGGTTATTCAGTAGTAGAGATGAGCGGTAAAGATATCTTTACCGAGTTTCATAATGTCTGGATACATAATCTGGGCCTTACGCTAAATGCGCTTGAAAAGGAAGACAAGATCAATAAGCTCATTAGCAAATTAGAGGGATTAAGTGTTACCGACGGTCTCACCGGTATGCTGAACCGGCGCGGCTTTGATGACAGGAGCAGGAATGCGATCGTAGGCATATCTTATACCAAGACTGTATGTACCATGGTCATCGATATGGACGGACTCAAGCGTATCAATGATGAATTCGGGCATTATGAGGGTGACCGCGCAATAAAGGCTCTGGCCGGGATGATCCAAAAATGCTGTGATCATGGGGAGATCGCCGGCAGAGCAGGCGGTGATGAATTTTATATCTTTGCTCCGGATTATTCGAAGACGAGCCTTGATCGTTTTGTTGAGCGCATGAAGGTATGTGTTGATGAGTATAATCAGAAGAACAAAAGGGATTACAAGCTCGATTTCAGCTATGGAGCTTATATAACCGAAACTGATTCCAGCGGGCGTATCGAGGAATTTCTTAAGATAAGCGATGCGCGCATGTATGAACAGAAGATGACGAAGCCCGGCAGGAGAAGATAAAACGGCAGAATGCCTTGATTTCTGTTGTCGGCATGTATGTTCATAACAGATACTTGAAAATTTATTTTGTATATGTTATGATGCCGATTGAATAAAGAGAAAGGGCGCTGTAGCGCGCAGGTGTGAGATAGATGCGTATTAGATAATTTGGTTTGAGTATACACGATTTATTAAAGGGTTGCGGACTTCTGCAGCTTGTTTGTGTACGCTTTTCCGGATTATCATGCTCTTATCACCTGTTTGAATATAGGGTGTTTTATTGTGTGAGTCTGTTTTGCGTATGCAAATCAGACTCTTTTTGTTTGCCTTCCTCCGGCGGGGAAGGTGGCGCGGAGGACGCAGGGATGAGGACGCGGGGACGGTCCTCCTGTCCTCAAAGGATGGGGTGAGGACGCGGGGACGGTTCTCTTGTCCTCAAAGGATGGGGTGAGGACGCGGGGACGGTTCTCTTGTCCTCAAAGGATGGGGTGAGGACGCGGGGACGGTTCTCTTGTCCTCATCCCGGAAGGAAGGTGATGCATATGTTTCAGATAAAGAATGTGACACTTGTACATAGAAAAGATTTAAGAACCATATTGGAAGATTTTTCTCTGGTACTTAACGATGGTGATCGTGTGGTTATGATCGGAGAAGAAGGCAACGGCAAATCTACGCTGATGAAATGGATCGTTGATCCTGAAATGGTTGAGGATTACATCGAGGCGGAAGGTGAAAAACCCGACGGCGGTGAAACATTGGGCTATCTGCCACAGGAACTGCCCGAGGCCGATAAACAAAAAAGCGTTTATGAGTATTTCTGTGAAAGCAGTTTTTTTGCAGAGCAGACACCGAAGGAACTGGCAGAGCTTGCAAATGACTTTGGTGTTGAGAAACAGTTTGTTTATCGTGATCAGAAGATGCAGACACTTTCCGGCGGAGAGCGCGTAAAGGCGCAGATGATGCGTATCCTTATTGAGAGACCGACAATACTGCTTTTGGATGAGCCGTCAAATGATATCGACATCGAAACGCTGGAACTCATGGAGAAGCTGATCAACGGATGGAAGGGAGCGGTACTGTTTATATCGCATGATGAAACGCTTATCGAGCATACCGCAAACCGCGTGGTGCATTTTGAGCAGATCCGCCGTAAAACCAAATGCCGTCACAGCGTGGCAAATATGCCATACCGTCAGTATGTGGAAGAGAGGCTTCATAACTTTGAAAAGCAGGAGATGCTGGCTCTTGGGGAGCGCAGGGAGAAAAAGATCCGTGATGAAAAGCTGCGGAAAATGGAGCAGAGCGTGGGTGCCAGGCTTGATAATATCTCACATGCTGACAGGGATATGATCGGCAGGCTTCTGAAAAAGAAGATGAAGAATGTAAAGGCCATGGAGAAACGCTTTGAGCATGAAGACGAGAATATGACTGAAATGCCTGAACAGGAGGAAGCTATCTTCTTTAAGCTGGGCGATAAGGACAGCGCTATCCCCTCCGTTAAATGGGTACTTCAGTATCATGCGGATAAGCTTATAAGCGCAGATGGCAGCAGGGAGCTTTCTGCTGATATCGATCTTAAGATACGCGGTTCGGAAAAGATTGCTATCATTGGTACTAACGGATGTGGTAAGACTACGCTTTTAAACATACTGGCAAAAGAACTGTTATCGCGTGAGGACATCAGAGCAGCATACATGCCGCAGGATTATGAAAAACTGCTGGATATGGATGAGACACCTGTGGACTATCTGGATAACTCAGGTGATAAGGAAGAACGCACACGTATACGGACATATCTGGGATCGCTTAAATATACAGCGGATGAGATGGAGCATCCGATCCGTGAACTGTCCGGCGGCCAGAAGGCGAAAGTATTGCTGCTTAAGCTGAGCATGTCGGGAGCAAATGTGCTGATACTTGATGAGCCTACGCGAAATTTTTCACCGCTGTCCGGACCGGTGATACGCAAAATGCTTAAGGAATTTCCGGGGGCTGTCATCAGCGTATCGCATGACAGAAAGTATCTTGATGAAGTGTGCGATAAGGTATACCGCCTGACCCCGGAAGGCTTGCATGAGGACGTAGGTGAGGACAGGGGGGCACAAGACGATCTTCCCGCCTTTTAAGCGGCATCAGGTACCTCCCACGATGCGGGTCCCTCCTGATGCAAAAGGCGGGCCCCTTCTTGTGACTTGGACGGTCCTTTTGTCCTCAAAATGATGCTGCGATAAACAATCATGGAGGACATGGGGACAGACCCCGCGTCCTCAAGAGGCAAATATTTAAAGGAGTTAGAAATGAGTACAAGTATAAAGAGTAATTACAGAGATAATGAACAGCTTAGATCATCTTTTAATGCGCTGGCGAAAAATATATTCGGCATTGATTTTGAAGGCTGGTATCAGAACGGTTTCTGGAAGGATAATTATAATCCATACTCGGTCGTGATCGACGGGGAAGTGGTTTCCAATGTGTCTGTTAATATTTGTGACATGAATTATAAGGGAAGGGTGATCAGGCTCTTGCAGCTGGGAACAGTTATGACAGATCCGGATCACAGAGGAAACGGGTATTCACGGATGATCATGGAAAAGATCATGGAAGATTATGAAGATAAGGTTGATGGGATATATCTTTTCGCGAACGATTCCGTAAAGCAGTTTTATCCGAGATTCGGATTTCGGGAAGGCAGGGAATATCAGTACAGTAAAGAAGTATCCGTTTTGTCAGAGAGGAGCGCTGTATCCGTACCGATGCAGGATCAAAATGACTGGCTTAAGATGGTACAGATACTAAATGAAAGAGAGCAGAACAGCACTATGTATATGGTCGGAAACAGCGGACTGTATATGTTTTATCTTTCACAGTTTATGCGGGAGAGCGTATATCATCTGCCGGAGGCGGATACATATGTTATAGCTGAAGAAGAGGGAGGCACGTTGATACTCTATGCCATTATCGGAGAAGCTGATATAGATACTGTGATCGCGGCATTTGGAGATGGCGTGAAAAAAGTAATACTGTGTTTTACACCAAAGGATGCGGATGGGTTTATCCGGCAGGAATTGCATGAAGAAGATACCACATTATTCGTGAAAGGCAGATTCTTTGATGAACATGATGCGGATGAATTCATGTTCCAGTCGATAACGCATGCCTGAGGACAGTGAGGACGGGGAGACAGACCCTATGTCCTCAAGAAAATGAGGACGGAAGGACCGTCCCCGTGTCCTCAAGAAAATGAGGACGGAAGGACCGTCCCCGTGTCCTCAGGAAAATGAGGACGGAAGGACCGTCCCCATGTCCTCATGAAAGGAAGGAAAGATGGATAAAGATAAAAAATACAATATATTTCAGAACCTGGGATACTGTCTGTCTGCTGCGTGGCAAGTATATCCGTGGCTTTGTGCCTATGCTGCGGGTATGATCGCGGTCAACTGCGTTGTACCTCTGATCACCGCTTATCTGCCCAAGGTGCTGATCGATGAGATAACAGGCGGGGCAGAACTTAAGCATGTGCTCGCTGTTACGGGGGGCATGACGCTTGGCCTGGCGCTGGCAGGCACTGTTCAGAAATATCTGGAAAGGCTTATTTACTGGCATAAGTTTAAGCTCAATGCATTCTTTCTGCGCAAGGTTACAAAAAAGGGGCTGACCACAGATTATAAGAATCAGGAGGATGAGCATTTCAGAAAGCTTCAGAACGAAAGCTTTGCAAGCTGCAACGGAAACTTTTCATATTTCAATCAGATCATGGATGCATCGGTGCAGTTTTTTTCAAATCTGCTGGGATTTGCGGCGTTTTTCGGAATACTTGCCATGTTGAACCCTTTGATCATTGTGTTTTTGGCGTTAACGACATTGATAGGATTTTTCTTAAACCGCAGGATCAACAAATGGGTATCACTTAATACAGATGAAAAAGCCGGATATGAACAGCGCATGCAGTATGTGATAAGCGCTTCAGATGATACTGCTGCAGCAAAGGATATACGCCTGTATAACATGGCAAAGTGGCTGAACGATGTTTATGATAAGAATCTTAAAGGAGTGCTTGGCTGGTATAAGAAGTATACTGCAAAACTCTTTGGGATAGCCTCTGCGGACAGCGCGGTAACGCTTATCAGGGAGGGCATTACATACCTGTATCTGTTGTATCTGGTGATAAAGGAAGAGATAAGCGTTGCGGATTTTGTACTGTATTTCAATGTGGTCGCAGGTTTTTCAAACTGGCTGGGCAGCATGCTGGGGCAGCTTAGCAATATAGAGCGGCTTAATCTGTCTGTCAACCGTATAAGGGAGTTTCTGGATTATCCCGAAAACTACAGAAGAGAAGGCGGAAAAGAAATCCCCGGGGCTGATGAACCCCGTGAGATAAGACTTGATCATGTGAGTTTCAGATATAAGGAAGACGATAAGGATATACTCAGTAATATAGATCTGATGATAAAGCCGGGAGAACACCTTGCGATCGTCGGGCTCAACGGAGCAGGCAAGACTACTCTTGTAAAGCTGATCTGCGGGCTTACCGAAGCAGATTCCGGAACTGTGCTTTATAACGGCACAGATATAAGGGAATACAACCGTGATGATTATTATGATCTGTTCGGAGCTGTATTTCAGGATGATTCGATAATGCCGGTCACGCTTGCAGAGATCGTTGCTGAAGACCTTATTGAAAATATTGATGAAAAAAGGGTAGAGATCTGTTTAAAACAGGCCGGTTTATGGGGCAGGATAGCAGAACTGAAAGACGGTATACACAGTAAGTATGACAAAGCTTTCTGGGACGAAGGCATAAATCTTTCCGGCGGAGAGAAACAGAAACTCATGCTAGCCAGAGCTTTGTATCGCAGATCACCGCTTATCATTCTTGATGAGCCGACTGCGGCGCTGGATCCCATATCCGAAAACTGTCTGTATGAAACATATGATGAGATGATGAAGGATAAGACCACGGTCTTTATCTCGCACAGGCTGGCTTCTACCAGATTTTGCAGCCGTATAATTCTTATGGAAGACGGAAAGATAGCAGAAGAGGGAACACACGAGGAATTGCTGAAGCTTAGGGGAAAATACTACGAGCTGTTTGAGACCCAGGCGAAGTATTATCGTGAGAATGATAAAGGAAAGGAGGAAGCCGATGAAGTTAGATAAACGCATTAAACTGACGCAGCGCGGATACGGTCTATTAAAGAGATATTGTCCCGGATTGATAGCAGCAAAAGTATGGGCTTCTGCAGCTGATGCACTTACACCTTTTGTTACGATATGGTTTTCCGCACGTATTATTAACGAGATCGCAGGAGAAAGAAATCTGAGCAGGCTGGGGAGTTATGTCCTCATGACAGTGATAATCAATTTTGCTTTATCCATGTTGAAAAATGCGCTGGACAAAGTGGTTGATGAAAAAGAATCCGGTATGTGGAATTATTTCCCTAAGATATTTGCCGATAAGCAGATGAGTCTGGCATATACGGATCTTGAGGATCAGGAAATACAAAAGAAAAAACAGAAAGCGCAGGAAAATCTGTTCATGTTCGGAAATGGCCTGGGGCAGCTGGTGTGGGATACCGCAGGATTGGTGCAGGTCATTGTGGGGATTATAGCGTCCCTGTCTTTATCGGTATCTTTATTCATATCACGCAGCGGCAATGCGCTACTGGATTCGTGGATATGGCTGCCGGTGGGGATGCTGGTCGTGATCATATCAGGCATAAGCACCGGAAAGCTGCGGCAGTTGGCCGGTAAAGCATTTGATGACTGGACAGCCGGAACTGTATGGTACAACCGTGCGTTTATGTTCTATGGCCACGAGCTTTATGATGACCTGTCCAGAGCAAAGGACGTAAGGATATATCATCAGGACAGGATAGCAGATCGTGAAATGCAAAAACTGAATGCACATAATAAAGATGACGGGACAAATATAAGAAAGATGAGCTGCTATCCGGCAATGATAGTTTTCATGCAGGGGATCTGTAACGCACTGTGCTACGGCTTTGTTGTTGCAAAGGCAGCTATGGGGGCTTTTGCAATAGGAAGTATCGTACAGTATGCCGGCGCTTTGATCAAACTGGTGCAAAGTATAGGAGAGCTTGTAGATGCAAATTACGAGAATGTCATATATACCGGTCATCTTGAAAAACTTTTTGAATATTTGGATATACAAAGCAACGTGACAGGAGGAGAACTTGTCCCGGATATGGAATGCAAAGCAGAACATAAGATAGAGTTTAAGAATGTATCTTTTCGTTATCCCGGCAGTGACAGATATGCATTACAGAATGTAACTGCCACGGTCACTTCAGGGAAAAAACAGGCGCTGGTAGGTGAAAACGGTGCGGGTAAGACTACATTCGTAAAACTCTTATGCAGGCTGTATGATCCGGATGAAGGCGTGATACTCTTAGACGGAAAGGATATCAGGGAATATGATCTGGAAGAATACTTAAAACTATTTGCATATGTATTTCAGGATTTTAAACTGTTCTCCTTAAGTCTTGGGGAAAATATTGCGGTAAGCGCGGAATATGATCCGGAGAAATTGGAAGAATGTATCTTAAGAGCCTATTTTAAAGAGCGCTTCAGCACGATGCCACAAGGAGCGGAAACCTATCTGTATAAGGATATCGCAGAGGATGGAGTTATGATATCAGGTGGAGAAGCACAGAAGATCGCACTGGCAAGAGCTCTTTATAAGGATGCACCTGTGATGATCTTTGATGAGCCTACTGCGGCTCTTGATCCAATAGCCGAGGCACAGGTGTATTCGGATTTTGACCGTATCATAGCGGACAAGACAGCTATATATGTAAGCCACAGATTATCATCATGCAGATTCTGTGATGAGATCATGGTGTTTGAAAACGGATCGATAGTTCAAAAAGGAACACATGAGGAGCTTTGTAAAGAAATCGGAGGAAAGTATCATGAACTGTGGAATGCGCAGGCTAAGTATTATCAGAATGATGACAAACAATACCATTGATCAAAAGGAGGAATTATATGAACTATTTTGTTGAAGGAATACAGGGAGCGGGAAAGAGTACTCTGACAGGGCGGCTGGCAGAGCTTTTTCCGGAGTATCAGGTTTTCCACGAAGGAGATCATAACCCGGTGGAGCTGGCCTGGTGTGCATATATGACAAAGGAACAGTACGAAAAGATCCTGCTGAAATATGTTGCGATCGCAGAGGAGATAAAAGCGAATACACTTATGGAGGCAGAGCCTATCAAGGAGAATGGAAATGATGAAAGGCGCTATGTTCTGACATATACCCGTATCATCACAGATATCCCGGGTTTTCATAAGGATATGGAGCAGTATGAGATCTACAACGGCAGGGTTACGCGCAAGGATTTTGAGCAGATCATCATGTCACGTTATGCTGAATGGAGAGGTGATGATCAGATATTTGAATGCTCGATCTTTCAGAATATCATTGAGAGTCAGATCCTGTATTATGAGATGAATGATGAAGAGATCATCGCTTTTTACAGGCGCCTAAAGGAGGTACTGGGAGACCGAAAATACAGGATACTCTATCTGGAAGTCGATGATATTGCTGAGAGCATAAATATCATCCGCAGGGAGCGGGTTGATGCAAACGGCAATGAGATGTGGTATCCGTTGATGATGGAATACCTGAAACAGAGTCCTTACGGACAACGTAATGGCTGGAAGGATTTTGAAGATCTGGTATCGCATCTTGAGCATCGCAGGACTTTGGAACTTCGGATACTTAAGGAAGTTTTTCCGGAATATGCGGTGATACTTAAGTCGAAGTCTTATGATCTATCGGTAGAGTTATTGAGCGCAGAACAGTGGGCCGCAATATTTGATGAGATACATCCGGGATTTTTTGACAGGGATTATGTAAAAAGAGTAGCGGATGATGAGCCGGCTTCAGAGATGTTTATGGGACTCGATAATATAAATGCATGCAGCTATGAAAAGAGCTTCCCGGCAGATATCACATTCGGATATTATGAAGGCGACATGGAAGAACTGAAGGCCGCAGTGGAAAAAGTCATTCCGCACTGGGTACCGCTGTTTTCCGACAGATCAAGGATATATTGCGGCTTTGCAGATGGAAGGATCGCAAGTTTCTGTATGATCGAGGACTTTGGAGAACATATCATAAGCGGAAGAAAATGCAGAATCGGGGGACCGGGCTGTGTCGGTACAGTACCGGAATACCGGGACCGCGGTATAGGTCTTAGCATGGTACGGAATGTAACAAGGATCCTACGGGATGAAAAGTTTGACTACAGTTATATTCATTACACTTATGAGACTGCCTGGTATGCAAAACTTGGATACAGAACAGTGCTGCGGTGGAACGGAAAAGGATTTGTATAGAGGGGATGATAAAATGAAAATAGAAAGTGAAAGACTAATTATCCGTTCGATAGAGAAAGGGGACGAAAAAGCATTTTCTGAAATGGCAAAAGATGGAAGTCTTACAGAAGTAGGTTTTGATGATACATGTTCCGAATGGATCGCTGACTGGATAAATGAAGCAAAAATGCTTGATGAAAAAGATGATCCGAGGCTTGACTACATCGCAAGCACGGTATGTTTAAAGGAAGACGGAAGAGTGATCGGATCGGTAGGGACTACCTATTATGAAGATGCGGCAAAGATCGGGATATGTTATTTTATAGGAGCGGAATACAGAAACAGAGGTTATGCATCTGAAGCGGTAAAAGCTTATCTTCCGTATTTCTTTGAGCATTATAACGAGGATGAGATCGCGGCTGTAATTCTTGGATCGAACAAGGCGTCACAGAAGACAGCAGAGAATTTGGGATTTATACTAAATGACAGAAGGATGTATAGAGATATTTATGATGAGGAAGAACGCTTATACTGTTTTTACACGATACAGCGAATGAGGACAGGGGGACGGTTCTGTTGTCCTCAAAATAATACGGGCGACAGACAAAACTGTTATATCTGTGTGTAATAGTAAAAGAGGAATAAGAAAAATGAAATACAGTGAAATAATCTCCGAGCGGATGTGGAATCAGCCGGATAAGGGAGAATTGGAGGCAGAAAGAGAAAATACATTTATAGATGATATTGTGCAAAAGGCGCATATCGAAAAGGAATTGCTGCAATCTCTGGATGGGATAAAGACGGCATTTGACGGAGGAGCGGGATGCGGAAGATTTTCCATACTGCTCGCAAAGAAGGGGATCAAAGTAACGCATTTTGATATCTCACAGCCTATGATCAACAAGGCAAAAGAGATCGCGGCCATGGAAGGTGTAGGTGAGCGGATAACGTTTGTAAAAGGCGCATTGGAGGATCTGTCGGCATACGCTGATCGTTCCTTTGATCTGGTGATGTCTTTTGATTCACCGATCTCATATACTTATCCGGATCAGGAAAAAGTAATAGGAGAACTGATCAGGATCGCGAACAAGCGTATCCTGATCAGTGTGTCCAGCAGGCTGGGGGCGCTGCCTTATCTGGCTAATCCCATACAGAAAAATCAATTCATCCTGGATAAAGACAGCAAAGATCTCTGGGTACAGTGGTGTATAAGCAGTCGTGACCGGATGGTAGAGAGTTTTACATTTACAAAGGATAAGCTGCTTGGGGCGTATGAGAGTGGCCTTTTGTGTGATGTGGAAGAAGCAAAACAGGCATATGACCGCGGAGAGATTCCGTGGAGTATCTCTTATCACTTTATGCCGGATGAACTTGAAAGAATACTTAAAAAGTACGGAGTGAAGGAGATAAAAATGGCGGGGCCGGGTGCATATGCAAGGACCATTCCGAATGATATACTTGTTAAGATCATGAATGATCCGTCACAGAGGGAAGCTTTTTTGGATTTTTGCCATATGTTTGACAGTAATCCGTATGTTTGCGGGATGGGAAAGGATAACCTGTTTGCAAAAGGAGAAGTGGAATGAGAACAGTGAGGACACGGGGACGGTCCTGTTGTCCTCATTTCAGTATACGTTCAATCGTGATTTTCGGGATATTCGTTAGTCGGGAAAGTTGACGGATGGATATCCCGCAGTCATGCATGTTGCGCACAAAAATAGCCAGCTCCTTTTTGTTGTCGAGATGATAGCTCTTTTTCCCGACGGAGATAATGGTTAGGGCTTCGTTGTCAGAGATTACGTGACGGTTATCCGTATCCGGAATATCGAATGGTTCTATATGATTGAGATACTTTTTGATATTTTGGCCACGCAACAGTTCTTTGGCCATAGCAGTATAAGATAAGCCGGATTCGGAAATACAGTAATCTGCGGCACTGCTAAATGCATAATCCTCTACATGTTTGCAGATACCTGCAATTACGGGATTCTGAATGATATAGCGGAGAACTGTCAGAAAATAAACATCGTCTTCTACCGGTATACTTTTAAATCTGTCTTGAAATAAGTGGCCACAGCGATTATACTTTTTGTTGTACCAAAACACGTAGGAATCCCCGATTCGTTTTATTGCCAGGCCTATCGGTTCGTGGTCTGACCGGATAAGTAAATGAATATGATTTCCCATCAGACAATATGCATATAATTCGAATTGCGATATTTCCTTGTAGCGTCCCAGCGTAGTGATCAGGCGTTCATAATCCCTTGGCTCATGAAAAATCTGCTGTTTGTTGATGCCGCGCATCATGACGTGATAAATGTTAGTGCTACTGATGATCCTTGCTTTTCGTCCCATTGGCAAAAGTCCTTTCTTTGTGAAATAATAAAGCCTTTGTATGTGTATGTAAGGTGCCATTTATAATAAATGGAATTAACGGGTGAAAATACCCGAAGATGCGATTACTTCTTAAAGACAATCGAATGTCGTAGTTCGCAGTAAAAAGAGGATAAATCTATATGCTTAAAATGTCAACAGTTTTTTGGGGATTTGGACTGAATGAGGACGGAAGGACCGTCCCCGTGTCCTCAAAGGATGAAAATGAGGACAGAAGGACCGTCCCCGTGTCCTCAAAATGGGAGGGTAATAATGAGTGAAAAATGTCTGGATGGAAAAGTAGCGATAGTGACAGGGGCTAATTCCGGGATGGGACTTGCCACGACTGCGGCGCTTTGTGATGCAGGGGCTAAGGTCATCATGCTCTGTAGAAATGAGGAGCGGGGAAGAGAAGCGCTGGGAAAGCTTAAGGAAAAAGAAGAAAGGCAATTGGAACTGATCATCTGTGATCTGGGAGATTACGATTCTATCAGGGGGGTTGCGCGAACGGTAAAGGCTAAGTATGCAAGGATCGACATTCTTGTGAATAATGCCGGGTTTATATCACTGGACCGGCAGGAAACGAAGGAAGGGCTGGAACGGCAGTTTGGGATCAATCATATCGGCCATTTTCTTCTAACCATGCTACTGCTTAATAACATGGGTGAAGGAACACGTATCGTGAATGTTGCTTCCGGCGCACATAAGGTGGGAAGGATCCACTTTGATGATATCAATCTGAGAAAGCACTTTAATGTGATCACGGCATATTCGCAGAGTAAACTGGCTAATGTTTTGTTTACGCGGGAACTGGCACGGAGAGTTGCAAAACGCGGGATCACGGTAAACTGCTGTCATCCCGGAGCGGTAGCGACAAACATCGGAATTGACCGTGATACGGGCTTTGGAAAGACGGTAACAGGCATGTTAAAGCCGTTCTTTCAGACGCCTGAGGAAGGCGCGCGTACAGCGATATTCCTTGCCATGGATGATTCTGTAAAAAATGTGAGCGGAGAGTATTTCTACAACTGTAAGATAGCGAAGTCTTCCAAACGATCGAAGGATATGCGCCTGGCACGGAAACTGTTTGTCCTAAGTAAAAAACTTGTGATGAAGAAATGAAGATGAAAGAAGATATCACCTTAATAAAATATTCAAATACCAATACATATCTTATCGAAGGAGAAAGAGGAGCTATCCTTTTTGATACCGGCTGGGCCGGAACGTTTCCAATGTTCTGTGCGGAGCTTGGAAGGCAGGGGAAGAAATTGAATGATATCGATTATCTTTTGATATCCCACTTCCATCCTGATCATTACGGTATCGCGCAGGAGATCGCTGACAAAGGACCGGTGGTTTTAGTCTGCGATGTACAGAAAGAGTATATGCATGCTTCTGATGCGGTCTTTGAAAAAGATAAAAGGATGCATTTTTATCCGATCCGTGATGATAAGGTGAAGCTGATATCACTTGCGGAAAGCCGCAGTGTACTTGCAGATCTTGGGATTGACGGAGAATTATTACATACGCCGGGACATTCCGATGACAGTATTTCCTTATGGCTCGATGAAGGCAGCTTGTTTGTCGGTGATCTGAATCCGCTGTATGAACTGGAACTGCATAAGGGGACTGAGATTGGAAGAAGCTGGGAGAAGCTGTTGGCTTTAGATCCGAAAACAGTGTATTACGGGCATGCGAAGACAGCTGTATTGGATATGACGGAAAGTGATGAAGCTTCGCTGGTACAAAAGCAGTCAAAGAATATTGATGTTTCGGACAGTACCGGGGAAAGCTACGATCG
>JAFRXH010000082.1 GCA_017437785.1 Lachnospiraceae bacterium | reverse complement strand
AGACGACGATCCCAGAGGTAGAGGTCCATAGTTTGTCAGAGATTACGCTTGGTATAATATCTTCGTTAAACTCCTTGAATTTCGAAAAAGACCGTCTTATAGATATTGCTGTAGATGGAAAGCTTACCGAAGATGAATTAATGGACTTTTTTAGAATACAGAAACAGTTAAACAATCTTTCATTAACGATTGAAGCACTCAAGCTTTGGGTTAACAGCACTATTGCAACCGGGAATCTTGATAAGGACCTATATGAGAAGTGTTTAAGAGAGACAGAAGCAGGGAAAAAATAGATAGCGGAGACGAGTATAACCGTTTTCATAAGACATAATAGGTATTATGGGAGATCGAAGAAGAGCATCTGTATATCGCAGGTGCTCTTTTCCTTTTCTTTCACAGATGCCCCCAGAATGACTCTTACAGCTCGCCGGCCACATCACGAGCACATAATACCACTCGTTGGTTACAGCTCGTCTACGAGGCGAATAGAGACCTTTAGCGAGGTGTCTTGCGGCGGGACGGGAAAGATATATGACAGCGCCGGGGGATATATATATGGCGGCGATAAGAAAGTCTATTTATAATGTTTATTAGACAATGGTGCAGCGATTTCTTTTAAGACCGGCAATCCACCATCTCCTTCGTGACGGCGCTGTAGCGATGATTTTGCTGCTGTATTGGTAAAAAATTCATAGGATATATTCCCTGGAATTTTGTACTGTTTTTCACAGTACATATCCTGTGAAAAATGCATGGTTCTCTCCTGCGACGAATCCCCTGTTCAAGGACTGGAAAGGCGAATAACAGCCGCTTTTTCGGCTTTTTGGGGTACCTCTGTATATTATGTACAATATGAAGTGTCAGAATTGTTGGATAATATGCCTCAAATGTATAGACAACTTATTGACAATATGCGGTCGCATGAAATAAAATATATATCAGTTGAACGAATTATATATCAAGGGCAAAACAGGAGAAATCCTGCGACGCAAAGCTACAGGGCCTGTAAAATGGCAGCCAGTTGCAGTTGGGATAGAAGCATCTGGTGGATCAGATGCTTTTTTGTTTAGGAAGAAAGGAGAGCGGATGGAAGGATTTATTACAGCTAAAGAGATGGCGGTAAAGTGGAATCTTACTGAACGGCGGGTACAGAAGATGTGTGAGGACGGATTGTTGCCGGGGGTGACCAAGTTCGGTACGATCTGGGCTATCCCGGAAAATGTGGAGAGGCCAAAGGATGGCAGGATTACTACCGGACAATATAGAAATTGGCGGAAGAAAAAAGATTCGTGAGTCTTATTTGATAATTCAATGTTTGGTTTAATGTGTTTTATTACGAGGAGGAAATCAAAATGGATATTCGTCAACTTATATAACAGATGGAGATAGTGAGATTAAGCCTGGGGCATCACGATCTGTTCAGTTGGATTGTTATAAGGGCTTTGATCATGTGGAGTGTTATCTTACAGGAAGATCGACTGGTAAATCTTCGGAGGTTAAAAGTGATGTGTCCGAAAGCGATTTTGCCGTAGAAGAATACTTATATGAGGATAGTATAGGAAGTGGTCATAGTTTTCTGATCATAACAAATAATAGTAGTAAGACTGTTGGAATAGATATAAATATGACCGCTTATAATGCTGATAATAGTGTTATAGGAGCGGGTAGCAGTTCTATAGATGTAATAGCTCCCGGGGAGGTATCAATAGCAAGTGTATATTTCGATTTCGTGAAGGGTATAGATCACACGGAGTATTCGTTATCATTTGATACATCTCCATATTATAAATCAGGATTAGAAGATCTTGAGATTGTGCAACATGTTAATGATAAAAATGTTGTCGTAACCGTGACTAACAATGGTAAGGAAGCTTCTAAGTTTGTTCAGGGATATGCATTATTCTTTGATGCCGAAGGAAATGTTATAGGAAGTGATACAGGATATATTGTTGATGGAGATAGCGAACTTAAGCCTGGAGCAACACTTTCAAAGCAATTTGATGCATATAAAGCATTCGATTCTGCAAAGGTTTACTTTGCAGCAAGAAGAGGCGGAATCTTTTAGAAAATGTTCCTCAAAGCGTCAGTATTGGCTCTTAGTGGGGAAGAGAATGGGGGCTAAGAATGCTGTCGTATTGTATCCTACATTATAGCGCTCATTACGGATGCATTACAGTGACGCTGTATAATAATTTGATCTTTAAGAATATATATAGAAAGGTAATAAGATAATGAAAAAATCTGTAATTCTGTTATGTGGTCTTGCACTGATAGCGATGATAATAGGATATTCGTATAAAGAACCGGTTGAGGAAAAAGAAGCTGAGAATGACCAGGTCATCGAAAATATGAATCAGACGCCGGCCATGATCACAATAGAAGAAAAAGTTGTAACTGCGGAGGTTGCCGAAACTGAAAAAGATGATGAAATACCTACCCCTACACCAATGCCTTCAGCGGAAAACGAAGCGGACTCTAATGTTATTGACCAATCTGCTGTTTTGGATTCTGAGACAGAATCATATTATGAGAAGGGAAGAGAACTGGGGCAGGAAGTTAAGGACTATCTTCAAGATATTGACTGGGACGAAAAGTACGATAAAGCAAGAGAAGCCGGAAAGGAAGCAGCGGACTTTCTTAATGGCCTTTTACGATGAATGATCGAAAGGAGTATATGGTATGGGAAAGATAAAATGTCCAAGGTTAACATGTAATGGGGTAGGCATTCCGGCGGCTACTAAGAAACAATTTAGCGTCGGTAAAGCTGTTGTTGGGAGTGCTATTGGTTTTAAACTTGGTGGACCGACAGGGGCAATGATCGGTTCGGCAACCGGATTTAATGGAAAGAAAAAGGTTACTTTCGTATGCCAGAAGTGTGGTCATACCTGGGAACAAAAGGTATAATAAAATATATGATTTCATAGACTAATATTTGGATTATTGATTATTGATGTATAATCGGATTTTTATTGGAGGTTAGATCATGAGTTTTAGAAGAAATACAGCTCTATTTATGACAATGGTTCTTATTCTTATCTCTCTTTTTTCTGGAGATTATTCTCTGATTGTACAGGCTTCAGATGACGATGAAGTAGACATAGCTGTGGAAGATAATGTTAATGATTCTGAGACTGACCAGAAGCAAGATGAATCTTCTTATGTAGAATCAGATGTATATGATATGCCGACAGAAATTGACAACGAAGAAGAAAACGATATTGAGTGGGAAGATATTTCTCAATACGCCGAAATAACTGATCGTGGTGCGGTATACGGGTATAAGGGAAAATGCAGTCATCTTGTAATACCTGAGGAGATTGATGGAATTAAAGTAAGAGAGCTTGCAAGCTATATATTTAAAGGGCATGAGGAGCTCGTAGCTGTGAAGCTTCCTGAAGGGCTGGTAGAAATTGGCCGATATGCCTTCATGAATGCAGGGTTAGGGATGTATGATGAGCCTGGAACTATAGAGATTCCGTCAACGGTAAATAGGATTGAATTCGAAGCTTTCAGAGGATGTAAGTATCTTGGTAATGTTGTTTTCAGAGATTCATCGGAGGAAAACCCCAGTGGTATAAATTTTACCTATGATTCTGACTATGCCTACACTTTTGCAGAGTGCCCTATGTTAGAGAGAATAAAGCTCTCAAATCGTTGTACGAAGTTACCAAGCAGATTTGCATATAACGATTTTAAGCTTAAGGAGGTTGTCTGGTCCGGTTCATTAACTACATTAGCTGTGGAAGTGTTTGCTAATGATAAGTCTCTACAAGGGTGTGATTTATCTGGAACGCAGCTTACTGGTATTGGAAAGTCAGCATTTTCAGGTTGTACGAATTTGAATACTCCTGTTTTTCCGGAGACACTTACTGGAATAGGATATCGTGCATTCTATGGTGATGCTCTTGGGGGAGACGGGCAGACAAACTGCGTGGTTATACCAGAGAGCGTTAATGGAATTGGTAGGGAGGCGTTTTATTGTTGCACAGAACTGGAAGAAGTAAGATTCTGTGACTCTACTGTTAAAGGCGAGCCTGTTACACTAAACTTGCAGGAGGGCATATTTGAGTCATACACATTTGCAAATTGTCCCAAATTACGGAAGATATATCTGTCGAATAGATGTAAGGAGATTCCAATTTGTTTTGCATGCGATAATCCCAATCTTGAAGAAGTAGTATGGCCATATACGATGGTTGCCATATATAGAAACGCATTTCAAAATGATAATGCGCTTAGGGGGCTTGATCTGTCTCATACAAGATTATCATCTATCGGAGACAGTGCATTTGAAGGATGCTCTAGTATAGCGACTGTTGTGATGCCATCAGCCTTGGAGAAAGTTGGAAAAAATGTATTTATGGGAGATGCCTCAATTTCGAGTTGCGATTTATCACAAACAAATCTGTTAACAATCGGCACGCATATGTTTCAGGATTGTGTTAGTTTAAATCATGTGGAATTTTCTGCGACACTTGAAAGAATAGATCAATCTGCTTTTATGGGATGTACAGCACTTGAAGTACCTGTTTTTCCGGAAACATTAAATCAAATTGATTCGACAGCATTTAGCAATGCTTTTCTTGGTAAGGGAGAACAAGGGGGGATTCTTGTTATTCCATCAAGTGTAAAGACGATTGGTGCCGGTGCTTTTAATAATTGTGATGGTATATATAAGGTATGTTTTAATGGCTCTCAATTACAACCAGGCTCAGTGACTGTTGGTTATAATTGTTTTGCAAATTGTGATGGCCTAAAGTGTATTATGTTGTCGGATGGCATATCGGATATTAGTGTCGGGTTTGCTGCGAATTGCCCTATACTTACCAAGATTATCATCCCATCATCAGTAAAAACAATAAATCGTGGAGCTTTTACTGTAGAGGTGTTAACAGATACATATGTTGTTGGGGATAATACGGTTATCGATGATTATAACTGGCTGGGAGACAACAGAAAACTGATAAAAAAACCGTTTCCAATGATACCTGTAACAGGTGTTACGCTTGACAAAGAGACGATTAGTCTTGAAAATGGTGATACAGCACAATTAAGTGCGGTTATATCACCAACAGATGCATCTGATAATAGCCTTATCTGGGAAAGCAGTAATCCTGAGGTGGCAAGTGTAGATGATAGAGGAATGATTTCTGCGAATAATACAGGGACTGCGACGATTATCGTGACTACATTTGATGGCGACTTCCAGGATGTTTGTGTTGTGACGGTTACTTCACCGTTAAAGGGTGTTGAACTCAATTCTGAGATGGTGGAGCTTACCGTAGGAGATCAGGTGGAACTAAGGTGGTGGTCAAAGCCTGTTAAGGCTGATGATACTACCTTCGAATATTCGTTGATTGAAGAACAACCTAAGGTTAGCGGTGAGGCTGTTATTGATTTTGTTGAAACTGATGTAAAAAATGGCCGTTTGATAATTCGTGGTAAGTCTGAGGGGACTATAACGGTAAGATTATCAGCTGCTGATACCAAAAATATGTTTTATAAAGATTGTGTTATTACTGTAAAAGGGTTGCGTAATAGTCTACCGATGTGCCCGGCACCGGAGATTTCTGATAGAACAACAGAACTTCATCTTGTTAAGGGACAGAAGTTTACACTTCCGGATCAGGGGTGGATCAGTGAAAGATCCAGCACAGTAAGTATAAGTAAAAAAGGTCTGCTTACAGCGAAAAAGATTACTGATACTCCGGTGAGAATAACAAAGGGAAACAGAAGCATAGATATATATGTTTCGCTTCCGACAATGACTGCTAAAAGTTTAACGCTGGAGGCAGGTAAGATACAGCAGATTATGTTTGATTATGATTCTGATAATCTCAATGTTTTATGGTTTAGCAGTGCGCCGGATGTAGCGACTATTTCGCAGGATGGATTTGTAACTGCCAGGAGTAAAGGAAATACAACGATAAAAGCATATATAAATGGAAAAGCGTATACATGTAAATTAAAGGTTAAGGAGAGTATTGTCGCTACAGAGAGAAACATGCATCTTATGGTTAATTCTTCTAAAACAATATCGCTCAAAGGCGTTAAGAAGCCTGTATGGACTGTATCGGATGGTACGATAGTTAAGGTTAAGGGTAGTAAGTTTACAGGCCTTAAGGCAGGAGAAACAACATTGACGACCGAGAATGGAGGGAAGGTGTATATAATTCACTTATATGTTGAAGATCCTACAATAAAGAGTGGATGTACAATTGTAGGAAAGAACAAGTATACTGTTGCAATGAAGACAGGAAGTGAGTTACCGCTTGAGTATAACTATATAGAACAAAATATTGTATTTAAAAGCGGGAAAGGTGAATATGCATATTATGATGATGGAAGGATTGTGGCACGAAAGGCCGGAAAGACGAAGCTGACTGCTAAAGTAAATGGTAAAACTATTACCATTAGTGTGATAGTGCAATAGTTCATAAATAATTGGCTATTTCGCAAAGAAATAGGATCTATCAAAAGTATTATAAGTATGTTGTAGGAGCTCTGGCAGGTCGTCAGGGCTCTTTTATTTCACAGACGCTCTTCCGCATGGCTCTTAGTGCTGGTATTTTTATAGGGTGATTTATTATTCGCCGCACTTTTGTAGTTATTCATCAAAATCATTTATTATTTTCGGTAAGTCTATTAAGAATGTTTATTAGAGGATGAAGAGCGCCTGTACTCAGACCGGCAATCCCCCTGTCTTCGTGACGTCGCTGTAGCGATGATTTTGCCGCTGTTTGGATCAAAAAGTGAGAGGATATATTCCTCTTACTTTTGGCTGTTTTTCATAGTATATATCCTACGAAAAATGTATGGTTCTTTCCTGCGACGAGTCCCCTGTTCAAGGATGGAAAGGCGAATAACAGCCGCTTTTCGGCTCTTTGGGGTACCCCTGTATAATATGTATAATATGAGATGTCAGAATTGTTTAATAATATAGCAAAAAAGTATAGACGACTTATTGACAATGTACGGTCACATGAATTACAATATTATACAGTTGAGCGAAGAAAATATCATATTTATAGGTAAAACAAGCGAAAGCTTGCGACACAAAGCTACAGGGCCTGTAAAATGGCAGCCAGTTGCAATTTAGATAGGAGCATCTGGTAGATCGGATGCTTTTTTGTATGAGAAAGGAGTTTGGATGGACGGATATGAAACGGTTGTGCAGACAGCGGAGAGATGGGGCGTAACGACAAGAAGAGTGCAGAAATTATGCGAAGATGGATCCTTACCAGGAGTGACGAAGTTCGGGACATGCTGGGCGATACCAATAGATCTGGAGAAGCCGGCGGATAAGAGGGTGAAGAGCGGAGCTTATAGGAATTGGCGTAAGAAGAAGGAGGAGTAAAAGAATTGGTTTATAATTTGCATAAATTATCGGAATAGATATTAAGGAGGAAGAGTTCATGGCAATGATTGAATGTCCGAAGTGTGAGAAGCATTTCTATAATTATCAGGAGAAAGTTAGCGAACCCATCAAATGTCCTCACTGCGGTTGTGAGATAAATAAGGATACACCTAATGTAAAAAAGGTGGATGCCCAATCATCTCAAGACACTGCAAATAAGTTGAACACGGAATCATCGTATACATCAGTAAAGGAGACAGTTTCTATGCCTATAAATAATAATAGCAATAATACTATGGCTGAATCAAAAATAGGGGACACATTAAAGACACTATCATTAGTTTGCCTGGTTTTAAGTGCTATAGGGTCTCTTGTTATGTGTTTTCAGGTATCTTCAACTTTTGGTATAAGTGCTTTGATTGTTAGCCTTGTGTTATGGCTGCTTGTATATGCGGCTGGAGAGGTGTGTTGCTTGCTTACTCAGATTAACGCTAAGCTTGGAAATATGCAGAAGTAATAAAATGATAAAAGCTTGTGGAATAAAAGAATGCGAATTCTGTAATATTAAATTTGAGTGGATATTTGAAGAAGGCGGTATTAGTAAGAATATCAAGGGTATTTGTGATAATGGCATAAATTTATGGTCACAATCAAATGTCCTGCCTGCCATGAAGTACAGACTAAGGCAGTATTATATCCATCACGGAAGAAATCAAAAGACTAAAAGGATAAGGAGTTACAACTATGCTAAAAAATCAAGAAATACGACGATTTAAAGAAGGAAAGGACAAGCAGAAATCGCATAGTTATCTTCAACAAAAGTATAAAAAGGCTGTTGAGCATGGCTTTTACTTTGAGGCGTTGATGATATCCTACAATCTGGTAGAGGACAGACTGATAGCTTTATTACATTATGCTGGTATAGTTAGCAGGGATGCTGATGATCTGTGTGTTACAAAGAAATCACGCCCCTATATAAGAGCCCTTCTTAGTAAAAGTGCTGTGCAAAGGATAAATATCAAAAATATTTCTGTAAAGATCGACATCCTGAGAAAAATATGTCAGAGTGAGCTTTGTGATGAATTCATATCAGCTGTTAAAGAACAGTTTAATAATACACTGGATATCCCGGGCTTTATTACTATTTTAGATGATTGCGATGTATGGAAGGATACACGAAATAAATATGTTCATTGTCTTGCGAACCGGGATCCCAGGGATGTGGAAGCTTTAGCGGAAGAAATGGCTGTAGAAGGGCATAAAATAGCAAGGCTATTAGATAATTGTGTGGGGCAATTTAGTAAAAAGAACAATATACGGAAGAAGTTTAGGATTCAATAGGGAAAAAGGAAGATGTAAGGAGATTAGTTAAACTATTTGGAGGGATTATCATGAGAAAAATCAACGCAGCAGTATCCTTTATACTTACTTTATCATTGCTGGGATCCAGCATACATGCCGAAGCTTTGCCGGGAGGGCCATCTGTCAGCTCGGATATTCCTGCAGTCAGCGCAGATTATCCTTCTGTAAGTGAGGATGTTCCTGTAGATGGTGAAGAAAGCATACATGAAGAAGATGTTATCAGCGAGGATGAAGCGGGATTGCCTGCTTCGGATAATGCAAAAGATGATGAGACTTCGTCGGATACACCTGAAGATCTGACTGAGGATGGAGATGAAGAGGAAATCGTTGGTGCGGTAACAAGCCAGATTACTGTAACCGGCGGTGTGGAGGGTGTAGATTATACCAAGGACGAAGATGGTACGCTTACGGTTATGTCTTCAACCCCTCTTGTTCTTGATGGTGGAGGAAAAACGATTTCCACGGAACAGATCGTTCTGGGTGTTTCGGATAATGAAGCAGATATAAATGTTACGATCAAGGATCTAAACATTACGAAGACTTCTTCAACAGCGCCTATCAAGATCATTGATAATTTCAAGAAAGATGTAAATCTTACGATTGAAGGAACGAATGAGTTAAAGGCAGGTGCTAATTGTGCCGGCATTGAAAAGAACAGTGTTTCTTCCGATGGTATCCTTACAATAAATGGCAACGGAAGCCTTGTTGTAACCGGAGGAAGTTATGGTGCTGGAATAGGAAGTGGGAAGAATAAACATTCTGCGAATATCGTTATAGAAAGCGGTACTATTATAGCAAAAAGCTCAGACGCTGCAGGCATTGGTGGCGGTGGCGGAGACTATGATTACTGTGATAGCATTATTATTTCAGGGGGAACTATAAAATCGTCCGGGTATCCCTCAGGGATTAAAGCAGATAAAATAGTAATCTCAGCGGGCATGATCACCTCTGAGGGAAAATACCATGGCATTTATGGTAAAGATATTACGATTTTAGGCGGTAGTGTAAAAGCCAGAGGAGAGAGAATAGGTATCGGTTATCATTATAGTTATTACAATGTAACTGATGGGAGTATATCGATAACAGGTGGAACGGTAACTGCTGTTTGTTCATATGATGGTGTTTCTATAGGGAGTGATTACGGAGATAATAAACCTGCTATTTGTATACGAAATGCCAGTGTCAAGACCATTTTTGACCAGAGGGGAAATAGCTTTGCAGATGGGCAGATAGTTAAAGACATTCTTGATGAAGAAGGAAAAACGGTATACCCGATCTCTGTTCCGCATTATGGGAACACCAATATATCATATAAGCTACATTCATCTTCGTCGTGGATAAATATACACTTTCCTTCAATACACGATGATGATGATAAATATTATTTATGGCTTCCAGAGGGTATTTACGATTTAAAGTCTGGAACTCATGAATGGACTTCCGTTCCAATACATGGAAACACTGTTAATGTATCAACAAGAAAGATTATTTTTGACGACATATTAGGCTCAAGATTGGATATTATTTCCAATGATAAATATATGGTCGATGATATAGTTTTTGATTGTTCTTCTGCTACAGATAAATATTGTATAGAACAGCTTTCCTCTGAGCCCATATTATCAAGGCATATTGTGATAAGCGATGCAAATGAAATAAAAATAAAGAATCTTAATCTACAGCCTACAGAAGATTATGCTGCTTTGGCTATATTCTCAAAGACTGATTTGGAAATGAAAGTAGAGGGAACAAATACCTTTATTAGCCCATCAGGATGTGCTGGTATTGAAAAACCTCTGGAAACAGGGAATTTAACCATCACAGGAACCGGAATGATAATCGCTAAAGGAGGTCGCAACGGAGCAGGGATTGGCGGTGGTAATAGCCGGGAAACACAAGAATATCAGAAAGCAGAAAGTAATTTTGATACTTCGAATATTGTTATTTCCGGTTGTAGTATCTCTGCAAACGGAGGGGTATATGCTGCTGGAATAGGAGGCGGTTATAATGGAGATGGAAGTAACATCATGATCAGTGGCGGAACGGTAACTGCTACAGGTGAATCTTCTGGTGCAGGTATTGGTGGTGGTTATACAGGAGATGGAAGTAACATCATGATCAGTGGAGGAACCGTAACTGCTACAGGTAGATCTTCTGGTGCAGGTATTGGTGGTGGTTCTTCAGGAGATGGAAGTAACATCACGATCAGTGGAGGAACCGTAACTGCTACAGGTGGATCTTCTGGTGCAGGTATTGGTGGTGGTTCTACAGGAGATGGAAGTAACATCACGATCAGTGGAGGAAATATCAATGTAAAAAGCTCATATGGTATAGGTGCCGGATATAGCGGGAGTGGTTCATATGCGACAATAACCACGAACATATATATCAGCGGTGGAAATATTAAAGCTTCCAAGATTGGAACGACGCCGAAAGTATCTGCTACAGATAACAGAACTGTAAGCTTGAATAAGGTGAGCGGATACCTTGCCGGTGATCCGGCGCCGTTTGAAACAATAAAAGGAGCGGCATATTACAATCTGGAAGATATAGTAGCCCATGATGATGGTTGCTTTTATCTCTACCTGCCTGAAGGAGTGAGTGTTACTTCTTATAGCAAATGCCTTGTTACCTTTGTGACAAACTGCGATATGACTGTCCCGTCACAATCGCTGTTTGCAGGAGAGAAAGCCACTGAGCCTACAGGGCTTACCAAGACAGGATATATGCTTAAGGGATGGTATACAAGCAATTACAACAGCAGCGATGAGTATAAATGGGATTTTGATAAGAATACAGTAGACAGGGATATCACTTTATATGCTATTTGGGAAGGCGGCTGCACGGTTACCTTTGATACAGGTTGTGATGTGGTTGTTCCGTCACAGACTGTGAAAAAAGGCGGCAAGATTACCAAACCGACTAATCCTGTAAGAGAAGGATTCAGTTTTACAGGATGGTATAAGTCCGCCACATCCAGAGACACATCGTATTTATGGAATTTTGATAAAGATACAGTAACATACGATATAACGCTCTATGCTGGATGGAAAGTAGAAGGCAACTGTACGGTTACCTTTGATACCGGTTGTGATGCGATTGTTTCCTCACAGACTGTGAAAAGAGGTGGCAAGATTACAAGGCCCCAAAATCCTGTTAGGACAGGATATTCTTTTACGGGATGGTACAAGTCATCAACATCAAGAGATGCTTCCTACTTATGGGATTTTGAAAATGATACAGTGACAAATGATATAACACTGTATGCGGGATGGAAAGTGGAAGGCGGAAGTGAGCTGGATGATCCTATTGGTGATGATGATCCCAGTGATCCTGATCAGATCCTGACGCCGGGTGAGGACGGAATATATCGCTATACACTTGTTTTGGGAGAGAAATATAAAGTGAACATTCCGGGCATGCACATCATGTCACTCCGGTCAAATGATAACAAGGTTGTAGCAGTAAACCAAAAGGGTGAAGTGCAGGGCAAGAAGGTAGGATCTACCAATGTTAACTGTTATGTCAATGGTAAACCGCAGACCATACGCTTTACTGTTGTCAGCCCTGTGATATGCGCTGCAGATGGTTATGTGCTTGTGGGCGAAAAACTTGAGATGTCAGTCAAGGGGACCGCTATAGGAAAGATATCATGGTCTGTAAACAATGCAAAAGCTCAGATAAACAGCGATGGTGTTTTGACTGGTGTTTCCGCAGGTACAGTTAAAGTGACAGCGACCATACATAATAGGGCGTTCTCTGTTTCTATTAAAGTAGAAAATCCGAAGTTTGGTAAAACATCTTATACTGTAAAGGCAGGTAAGAGTATTAAAGCAAAGCTCTCCGGTACCAAACAGGGAATGCGGGCAGCATATACTATTGCTGATGAGAGTATAGCTGTAGTTACTGCAGACGGGAAGATTGCCGGTTTGACTCCCGGTACAACAACTCTGACGGCTACGCTTGGAGAGAAGACATATACTACAAAGATAGTTGTTGAGTAAATATAGAATAGCAAATATAGGTAGAATAATACTGGCATTATAAAAGTTAGTGATCTTTACTACGGCGTGATCAGGTTATGAGGAATAATAAAGAAATGACGCAATATGAAAGAATGAAAGCAGGGCTTGTATATGATCCCATGGATAAGGAAATACTGGAAGATATGTTTCGCTTTCAGGATATGCTATGGGAGTTCAATAAGCTTAAGCCATCTGATATCGAAGAAAAGAACAGATACATGAAAGAAGTCTTTGCTGAGTGCGGAGATAACTGTTATATTGAACTTCCGTTTAGGGCTAACTGGGGCGGACACCATATTCATTTCGGATCAAATGTATATGCCAATTATAATCTTACATGTGTAGATGATGGGCATATATATGTTGGAGACTGCGTGATGTTTGGTCCTAATGTGACTATAGCAACAGCCAACCATCCGATAAATCCTGAACTTAGGGCAAGGGGGCTTCAGTATAATAAGGATGTTCATATCGGGGAGAATGTATGGATCGGTGCAGGAACCATTATAGTTCCGGGTGTTTCGATTGGAAAGAATACTGTGATCGGAGCCGGTAGTGTAGTGACCAAAGATATTCCTGATAATGTGGTTGCTGTTGGAAATCCATGTAAAGTATTAAGAGAAGTATCGGATCATGACCGTGAATTCTTTTATAAAAACGAGAGAATAGATTGGAACAACTTGTGATACGGAGGAAGGATGACAGTAGAGAAGATATATTTTGATATGGATGGTGTACTTGCCGATTTTGAAAGAGGTGTAAAGGAGATATGCGGACTTACGCCGCCATCACAGAATGCCAAACACCTTAAGATTATTCCAATTATGTGGAGGATAACATATGCAGTTTGAGATGGACAACGGAAAGATCATATTTACCGATAGTAATAAAGAATACACTTTTAATGCACATGGAGAAGAGCCGCATCCTTCCATTATGCCTTCCGTCATTGTAGGCGGAAAGCATTTATCAAGCCGGAGCAGTGATGAGAAGATTGAAAAATATACTGCCGTGCAGGATGCAGCAATAGGAAATGGTATGGCTGCATGGTATGTCCAGGAATTTCTGCCAGATGGATTGGACTATAAGCTTGGTAAAAAGGCTGCAATCTACCTGGGAAACTTTGTCACAGGAGAAGAGCGCATGATCTATAAGGGCGAATGCTATGGTGACCTGTGTTTTGACGGAAATGATCTGTTTTTCAATATCGGAAATAAAGTTGCCGTATATCATCTGCAAACAGAAAGCACCGAGGTTTTGTTCAAGCATTCCGGCATCAAGAAAAGCGATCTGCAACTCCATATCACGCCGAAACGAATCTTCTTTCAACACTGGACACACAGTTCTAACAGCACAATGTGGTATGACCGAGAAACAAGGGATGTGGTCAATCCGCATTTCGATGGAAGGCCCATGTTCTTCCTTGATGATGAGACGATCATCTATGATGGCGTGGAACATGTGTGGAAATATGATGTTGCGGCTATGAAGAAAAAACGCTTTTTCAATAATAAGACAGAAGACTTGATCTTTCAAAAGATTGCTGCGTTTTTTGATGTGCCCGAGACCTATTGCGACAGATATCATAGTATGTTTGCAAAGATTGGACTTGAGGATTACAAAGATGGAAAGTTATATTTTAAGTGTGATTGCTCCTATACGCATGCCGGGCTAAGCGTCGAAGAAGAACTAAGAGAGGCCCACGAGCTGGGATTGCCGATGTCCCTTCATACATTTATTACCAGCAATACCTCTGCTGATGAGATTGAGATTGCGGCCGGCCGGCAGGAGATTATCCGAAAAGAAGAACCTTTTTTGAAATATTTTACACAGCTCGATTTTCCGGATGTGTCGATGTGGACATATCAAAAGAGATGAATGCTAAAAAGTGGGGGGTTAAAAGATGAAAGATAAGATCAGGGAAAGATGCGAGCTTCTGGTTAAAAACCGTAAGGTCATCGTCAAAGGATTTTCCTTTGAAAAAGAGCTTATGAGTATTACGGCTGCCATGATGTATACGGGTATCGGCAGGGAAGCAGATGTGGAAAAGCTTAAGGAATGCCAAAAGATCCTTGCTAAGCATACAGGTCTGTTTTCGAAATTCAGGAAGAATGTTGATCTTGTGCTTGAGAGCAGGATGGCACTTTCTGAAGATCCTGAAAAATATATCGGGGATCTGGTTGATACCTGTAATAAGCTGCGCAAGTCAAAGATGAAGGAAAATGACTTTACCATTATCGCAGCTATGCTCATCTGTGATCTTGGAAAGACGGATAATACCGATGAAGTAATGACGCGTTATACAGAGATAATGAAGCGCATGAAGAAGGAGCATCCTTTCCTTACAGATGAAACCGACAGTTCATATGTAATGTTATTGGCTCTTTCTGAGCGTGATATCGATACCAGTGTCAGTGATATGGAGGAATGCATCGGATATTTTAACAGCTGTAAGTTTGAGGCGGGGGCCGATGCCATCCAGGGAATGGGAGAAGTACTTGCGCTTGCAGGCGGCGATATAAAGGCGAAGTGTGACCGTGTAGATAAGCTCTTTGCTTTGTTTAAAGAAAAAAAAGCAGGCTTTTCCGGGGGCAGGGAAGTTGTTTCACTTGGAGCCTTGGCAGATATTGATGCCGATGCAGAAACTCTTGTGGATCAGATAATGGAAGCAGCCGATATCCTTAAGGAAGATAATGCCTTTGGGAGTTCTTCGGCTGATAAAGGCCGCAGGCTTATGTATGCCACCACACTGGTGGCAGACTGTTACCGGGATGCTTCGGCAGCAGATGATAATACTTTTATCAGTTCCGTTCTGGGGATACTGAAAGACCAGGTAACCGCAGCTGTGATCTCCGCAATGATACAGATGCTGCCCTCTGTCCTTGGGGCCGTTGTTAACAGCAGTGACGGTTCGGACAGTGCTTCTGCATCAGCCGGCAGCGACAATGGGGCGGTCAGCACTACGGTATCGACGAACAGTGCCGGAACAAATGCTTGAGAGCGCTGAAAATCGCTTCTGCATATTACCGGTTTTCGGAAGAGTTGATATATTGGAACAACTTGTGATACGGAGGAAGAGAAAAGATATTCAAAAGGATTTATCAAGAAGTTCCAGCCCATAAGTTTTTATATTACCGTTTACAGCATCATATATCCACTCACCTACACTTCGATCGTTTCCGAGCTTGTCAAAGACATTCGCAGAAATAATCGTATGCTGCGTATTGTGGGTCTCTTCATTTTCTCCATAGCACCAGATATAAATGCCTGCCTCGGGGATATTCGTCTGCAAGCCGTTTACCATTTCTTTCAGGTTGTGCTGGAAGTTGTCACCAAGTTCTTTGGTCTTATCCATTTTTCCGCTGTCAATATAAGACTGATACTGCATCAATGTGTCGTCACGGTAAGAGCAGTCGAAGAGGATTTTCACACTGTTACCACGCTTTTCGTGCAGTGCGGTCAGACTATCGAGGACAAGGTTGTTTGTGGTCAATCTGTCAGAGATCTGAGCCGGAGCCTTCCACAGATCTACAGCCGTTTTATGCCAGCCGTCATAAAGCAAGAGAGAACTGTCAACGCATACGGTCACATTCTCAGCACTCGGAAAACGGTCAATAACATCGTCAGCCAGCAGGGAAGTTGCAAATCCACCAGCTGAAAAGCCTGTCACAAGCAGCGTGTCCGGCTCATCCAGATATTGCTTGACCTGTTCGACATAAGCGGAGTAATTGCTGTATCCCTTGTGATACACTGTCTTTTTACCATCATAAGTTCCTGTACCTGCGTGAAAATCGCCGGTAGCATAAGGGATCACTATAAAGCTCCAGTCCTTGAAGGGATTACCATCTGCGGTGCTGCCGATACCACCCTGTGCGACAAAGTCCTGCGCCGTCATATTGGTTGCATAGAATTGTTTGCCGCCCTCGGAGGTTTCGGGAGTGATGCTTACACCTCCGCCGAAGAAATACACGACCACCTTGTTTTCTGTACCCTTACGGAATATACCGTGCCATTCACTGCCGTCAGAGGATTTCGCACCGTCAACCTCGACTTCATACCATTTGCCGATCTCAGGCTCACCCTTAAGTTTGGGGAATGATTTAAGGACGGAAATTTTCAGAAGGACAAAGATGCCGGAAACGATCACCAAAATGATAACGCCGATCACCATAAAAACCATAGATATTTTTTTCTTCGCTGTATTCATTTCGCATTCCGCCTTTACTTGACAAACACATTACCTGATGATACTTTAATATCATCAATGAGCCGTAAAGTCAATGAAACAGGCAAAAATGATACTATCCGGCCAAATAGTATCATCGGGCAGGAAGGATGGAATATGTCGGAATATGTGATTTCAGCCTACGGTGAAGCGCTATTTAGGCTGATGAAAGATAAGAACATCGAGAAGATCACGGTGGACGAGCTGTGCGAAGAGGGAGGCATCGGCAGAGCAACTTATTTTCGCAATTTCAAGTCTAAGGACGATATCATAACTGCTTATATTATCATGAAGTGGCGAGAATATGAACAGAAACACAGGTTAAAGGAGCATCAGATCAATGACAGCTACCGTGTCAGGAGATACTTTGATTTCTGCTATTCGATGAGGAAAAAGAACGATCTAATTATAGGACAGGGCCATCACGGTGCGATCTTGTCTGCTTATGAGGTCATCTTGACTGACAGTGATACCGGGCAGTCTACTGACTCCTACGAAAGCTACTACCTTGCCTATGGGCTTTTCGGTATCTTCATGAAATGGGCAAAAGGCGGATATGCAGAGTCGGTACAGGAGATGACGGAAATCGTGGTGGGAAGATTATTTGTAAACTATCAGTTCTTGATCCCATCTGATGCTGCAAGATCCGGAGTTTCAAGCGATTAAGTGTAAACTAATGACAATTGATACACACAAGACAGAATGCCGTAGATATGATAAAATACATCTGCGGCGTTTTGTTCTTTTATACTATGTAGCAGGAGCCTAAAATGTGGAGAACTTTGATCTATTACAAGCCTGAGTATATTGATCTTGCAAAGAAATTGCAGGAAAACTATATTGCACATCAATGACTTTTTCGGAGAAAGCAAAACTGTTTCGACAGATGAATACCTTGTGGTAAGAGATCATCTGTACTTTAGGGATAATGAAGGAAATGATATTTATCTGGTGATCCCGGATGATAAAGCAAAAGAGTTCAGGTCAAAAGAAAACTATGAATATGATCACGAGAAAAACCTGCTGAAGTATTATGAACCGATTACCATTACTTATTATCCAAACAGTAAAGTGATCATCCGATGAGGCAAAGCAGACGGCCGTATGCATGCTTATGGTGATAAAGTGAAGGAGGTACATGATATGATCATTCGATTAAAATATAACGAAAGGCCTGAAGGAGACCATTTATTTCCAAGATTTCGTCAGGTGGATCCGAAGGATCCGGAATCTGACGTGATCTGGCTGGATTATGACGAGCTGTTTCGTGATCCTATCATCGTGAAGGAGGATTCGACGGATGTGCCGGAGGAGATAATGGCTTTTGTGCCCAAGTGGAGAGACATGGCACGGAAGATCGCAAGTGATGATACGAAGCCTTACTGGCCCGTAAAATATGCCCAGACAGATATATGGTATCGTGGGATCAAATATCGTGTGGGAACGGAACTTATCAAAGATTTAGCGAAGGAGAATACACAAGACTGGCTTTATGAGATGATCAGCTATGATGTTCGGGATGACGTGTCGACGCTTGACATAGATTATATTACGTATAACGGAATGCTTGATTAAGGAGCAAAGTGTATGGCTTGACGTTAAATGAATGATAATATATCATATTCGCCGTATGATATATATTTTATTACCGGAAAGGGGAGAGATTATGAAAAGGAGAGGATTGATCCTTGGCGGGCTGCTGATGAGCGGCATGCTTGTTTTGAGCGGATGTAACGGAGCAGGCACGGATAAGCCGGGAAGAGAAGTCTACGAGGAAGAAGAGACTGAGGTTAAGGAAGAAGAAGTAAAAGAAGAAGCGCCGGAAGTTAAAGAAGAAGTAAAAGAAGAAACACCTGAAGTTAAAGAGGATGAAGAGCCTCAGGTTGTTGAAGAGGAACCGGAAGTTGAGGAGACAGAAGAAGAGCTGGGCTTCCTTTATGAGCAGTATTATGATATCGTATCCGGGCTTGACGACAAATGGGATCAGTTCCAGTTTGTTTATTTTGACGGGGATGACTTCCCTGACATTATTGTGTCGAGTACTGTGCCTGGCCTGAATGATCTGAAAGAGTATCTTGTGATCACACGCAGCAGAGCCGGAGCAGAAGTAAACGAGGACTTAAGAGACGGCGTGGCCAGCGCAGGCGGCTACAGGGGCGATCTTTATTATGTCCCTCAGAATGGCATACTGTATGAAAGGACCTATAATGCGCCTGCAAATAATCCTGGCGATTATGTATATCTGCTTGATGACGGCCGTTTAAGCCTGTATGCGACAGGCCGGACCGAGATTACAGACGGTTACACGGGACCCGATGATAAAGAGCATCTGACCTGGTTTTGGAATGATACTGAGGTTACCGCTGAGGAATACGAGAAAAAACTGAACGAGGAAACCATGAATCTTTCGGGTGATGCACTCGCAACCCTGTTTTATGTGGATAAAGAATCAATGTTAAGCAGGCTGGAAAAATCAATGAATTAAGCGTGGCATATCGCAGAGGTGTATACCGGGATCAAAGGGCTGAGTTGTGACTCGGCCCTTTTTAGGTTTTCAGTATTTGGGGTTTTCCCAGACTTTATTCCCGTCAGGATCGATGATATAAGTTCCACTCAGGCTTTGTGTATCTATGCCCGATTCAAACACCATTACAGTAGTGTCGATCAGTCTATAGCCGTTATCCAGAGTTATCTCAAAGCGGCCGGCCAGATAATCATCTACATCAAGTCCCTGTTCTAAGGTGATCTCTTCACCGGAGAGAGCCTCTTTGGTGATATCCGTGGTTTTTAACTCGCGGCCGGAGGTAAGATAGGTAACCGTTACCTTATCTATCCCGGGCATCTGTGTATTCATATATGTATTTTTATCCTCAAATATAAGCGTATAACCGCCATCATATTTTATGCTGCCATCAGCCTGACGATTCGAATTAAAGTGGCTGGACATCGCCGGGAAGGGGAAGAAATCCCAGGCAAGCGATTCAGCCAGGTCGGTATTCTCTGTAGAAGAGATCCCTGCGGTCTTGATGACAAGCTTTGCATTCATTAAGCTGTCAAAAAAGCCTGCTTTGAACGTCCCGCTGTATGTGCCCGGAGTCTGTGCGTTCTTTTGAAGGGGAATAGTGTTTCCATTAACATACATGGTTACTTCGGTATCATCCGAGTAGGTTTTTAAACTTACAGTATAAGCGATATCGGCAGTCATGGCATCATAATCCGTATTTTCAAGTGTCCAGTCGGATGAAGCGATAATGCTAGACTGTTCTTCAAGCATTGTTCGTAATGAACTGAGCTCATAATTAAGGCTGTTCTGTGTATTCTCCAGATTGTTCACGGAATTGCTAAGGGACATGAGCATTCCGGACATGGTACTTATGGATATGAACGAAACAGCGGTGATCACTATCAATATAGTCTTGTAAAGTACATTTGCCGTGGTCTTGGGCTCGGGTACGGGATTGTGGGTATCGTGTATCTCGCCTTTTGTTATCTTATCAAGTCTTCTGTTGTAAACTATGATGCTTATTACGATGATAAGTATCGCAATAACTATCATCAGTATAAGTATTCCTGAAAAACTGCTCATATTTAAACCTCCTGTTAAATATTAAAGAATCTTTTGAAATCACTGTAATAACTTCTTGTAACGTCGATTAAGGTCCCGTCCGTTAAGGTGAGGATGAATTTCATGGACAGGGAGGGGCGTATCTTTTTGATATGCCTTTTTGCGACGATCACTGATCTGCTTACTCTCAGAAAAGCCTGTGGATCCAGCAGCTCTTCCAGCTGATACATACGATCCTGTGAAAGGAAAACGCCTTCGTCGGTATGTATCTCTATATCCTTGCCAAAGGCCTCTATAAATGTCACTTCACCGATCGACAGCCGTACATGTTCTTTCTTGTCATTGCGCACTGACAAAAATGCGGGGAAGCGATCGGATTCGGTCAGGATATAATCGGCATCATCGCCGGTCTCGATCCCGTGCTCATGCATAAAGCTTGTGACAGAGCGGCGATTTTCTTCTGAAACTGAAATACGTATTTTCATCGTCAACCTCCTTTCGTTATGTACCTTATATCAAAAAACACATTCAGGCAACACTTTGGAAATAAAATGCACCAAAAGCAGGTACAAGTTGCACTGCGGATATTTTAAGGATTCTTTAAAGATTCGACATCAGATACATGGTATGTTATTATCTGTAATGTTTAATAATCAGGGGGGATCGTATGAAAAAGAGATTCTTGTGTGTTTCGATCGTTATCATTCTGGGGATCATCTGTCTTATCATCGGCTTTGTGGCAGGAAAGAATGCAATGACTGATGGGCCGCTTATGGATCATAATAACTATTCTTCTTTTAAATCCGGAGATAAAGTAACATTGGGGTATGATTTCATCGCGGGCAGTAAGGAGCTGGATAAGGGGCTTCATTTCGGTGTACTCATGGATGACGATCTTAATACCTATGAATGTTTTGCGATCAAGAATTTTTCTCCCGAAGCCGGAAAAATGCTATATAATGATGAGGGAGTGGAGTATTATGAGTTTTCCGCGCGTATCTATGATCTTTCGGAAGAAGAAAAGGAGATAATCTTTCCTATAGCAAATAAGTACAGCAGTATTCTTTTGGAACATAATCCGGGAGCTTCAATCGCCGTAGAGGATGAACTTAAGGCAGCATTAAAACACGGCATCAGGATCTATCCGCAAAATGCTGCAAAGCCGTTTATGATCGCCGGCGCAGTTTTACTTGGCGCCAGCGGGGTGATACTGCTCTTCATGCTGCTAAGGCTTAAGTTCAGCGCATCGATATCTGCTCTGATCATAACGGCGCTCATTCCGATCGCGATAGCAGGACTGTGGATCAGATATGAGGATGATCTGGGGAGATTTACCTTTGCCAGATTATATGAGGCAGTGCGATTACTGATAATAGATTATTCTTTTACGGAAAAGCCGTATCGTTTTATGCTGCTCTTTTTACTGTTATCTATAGTGGCATTGATGATCCTGCATCATCTGCTTAAAAAGAAGCATATGAAATTATGGATGCTATTATGTTTGCTTCCGATGATCGTTTCGGCTGTATATATCTGCGGAAATTATGTGATCGGAAATGATAATTGTACTAATCAGCGGCATACAGTGTTTGGAGTCATCGCTGTTCTTATCCTTATCTGGGGGATCATTGCAGGTCTCACCGGTCATTATAAACTGACTACGGCTTATCTGTGGGGGATCGTATTTATCGCGCTTACATTCAACGGTATATATATCTATAAGAATTCCTATAAGATCTATATCGGTAATTATACTCATGATGACTGGGAGACCGGCTTTGTTAAAATGCTTGATGATCTTTCGGAAAACTATGTATCAAGAGACTGGAAAGAGATCGATTTTGAAGAGCTGAAGGTAAGATATCTGCCTAAAGTGCAGATGGCACAGCAAAATGGTGATAAGGCAGCGATGCTCGTTGCGCTCTTCGAACTGAAATATGAGCTTGCAGACGGACATGTCTGGGCAGGCGCAAAGGATTACGCTGTCTATACGGAAGCACAGGACCGCCTTGCGGGGAATGATTACGGCTTTGCCATGTTTAAAGATGAAGAGGGGCGCTTTTTGGCAGTAATGGTTGATGAAGAAAGTGAAGCTTACGGATACGGCATAACAGACGGTACCGTGATAAGTAAATGGGATGGCATTGCGGTTTCGGAGGCAGCGGCAGGGATCAAATGCATATACAACAGATCGTTTGCATATTTAGAAAGCGAAGAACTCTTTAAGCCTGTATTTTTAGCGGGCAGGGGCGGTGATACGGTTTCAGTTACATTCCTGGATGATAATGGTGCAGAGCATACGGTATCATTGGATAAGATGGGCAGCTACCGCGAAAGGCTGGATGAAGCGATCGACCGTATATACAGTGAAAAAGAGACACAGGAAGCAGAAAATTATGAGACGCGTATGCTGAATGCGCACATCGGATATATGAGGTTCACGGAATCTCAGTATGAAAAGGAGTCGACTGCGGCAATGGTCGCGGACACTGTCGACGGATATTCGGAAAGACTGTATAATGAACTGGATCATAAACTTAAGGATCTTAAGAGTCAGGGAATGGACTGCCTGATCATAGATCTTCGCGGAAATGACGGTGGAGTGCAGATGTTTACCCGCTCTGTGATAGGTCTTTTTACGGATAAAGAGCAGCCAGGCGGAATAGGAAGATACAAGGATGGGGAGTATCATAGCTACTTTAAACCGGCGGTTTATGGCCGCGGCGACTGGAAGGATCTTCCGCTGGTGTGTATGATCAACGGAGAGACGGCCAGCTGCGGTGATATAGCAGCCCATGGCCTGCAAAGGGAGTGTGGCGCTGTACTTACGGGAATGGCATCAAGCTGGGGCAGCGCGCAGGGTGTGGGAGCTACGATCTATCTGACGGACGGAGATTTCAGACTGGGCTATCCTTCAATTTTTTCGGAGGATCTTGACGGCCTGCCGCTCATTGACGGACGCGCCGATCGTAAAGCACGCTTTCTGCCGGATGTGAAACTTGAGTTTAACAGGGAAGAAATCATAGAGCTCTTTAAGGAAGATGGCGCGGATGTGGAACTGGAGAAAGTGATAGACTACATAGAGACGCGCTGATATGTTTATATGCGTTCCGGGATATATTACCCATAAGTGTGCCGTAGAAATATGAATGGAGAGAATAAAATGGACAACCTGGTAGATTATGTATTATGGATGAGCGACATCCCTTTTTCAGCGCTGCCTTTCGGAGATGTTGATGCAATGGTCTTAAGCAATTTAAGCTATATCGTTATGGGAAAGGTGTTTGAAGATGATACCGCACCCGTACATGTGCGGGATTGCCGTAAGATCTTGGATTCAGGAAAGGCAGAGCTTAAGATAGCCATAAGCGATGATAAATATACGCAGCTTTTGCAGGCGGCAGTGGGATCTAAGAGGTTTGGGGATCTGCTAATGAGCGACTATATCGACGTGATAAGTCAGGAGCCGCCTGTTCAGTACGCCGTTGTAACTTTTTATGATGAAAAGGATCTGGCATTTATCGCCTTCAGGGGAACGGATGATTCTCTGGCAGGATGGTATGAGGATTTTATAGCCAGCTTTTCAAAAACAGAGGCGCAGGAGATGGCAAGGGAGTATGCCACGCGTGTGATATCAAAGGAGCCGGATCGGCGCTGGCTGATGGGCGGTCATTCTAAGGGAGGCAATCTGGCGCTATATGCGGGCTGTACCATGGATAAAGAACTGTTTGATCATGTTGAGCGGATATATGATCTGGACGGACCCGGGCTTTCGGTTGAGGTAATGGGGCAGGAGCCGCAGCGTTATGTGCTGGAAAAGACCACGCGTATCCTTCCGGAGTTTTCTGTGGTAGGAAGGGTGTTTGATATGGATATCCCGGATACAAAGATAATCAGATCCTTTGCCAAAGGGGCGTTTCAGCATGCTCCCATTTCCTGGGGCGTGGATCACGGCAAGATCGCTGCGGCAGAGAAACATAATCCCTTCAGTGTGTGGTTCAATGATTTCTTTGCAAGGTGGATAGCCTGCACCAATGTCGAGGAGCGCAGGATATTCTTTGACGAGGTGTTTGCAGCAGTGAGCGAGGGCGGAGCAAAGACGCTGGCAGATCTTGTGGGAGAAGGGATCGATGGCTTTGTAAGGATACAGAACAGATTGAAAAATGCGAGTGAAGTGACTAAACGTGTACTTCATGAATTTACGAAGCAGGCATTCTTTGAAAGTCTGTTTCCCGGAAATAATAAGAAGAACTGATGTATGCAGGCAGTGTGCGGATATAGCAGGAGGAAAAAGATACCTTTCTGTCATGGAGTCAAACCTTGAGGTCCTTAAAGAAGCCTTAAGCAGATAAACTCAGGGTAACAAATAAAAAGCAATAAGTAAAAGCACCGCAGCTGCGGTGCTTTTACTTGTTCGGAAGCTGATCGGGCGTAAGATCGAAAGTTGTGCTCTTACATATCGGGGAGCTGATCGGGCATAGGATCGAAAGTTGCACTTCGCATATCAGGGAGTTAATCAAGTTTAAAATCGAAACTACCGTTTTCACATTTTCCGTCGGTTTCGATGATGATATAGATCTTGCCACTGTTATCAAGTTCGGTGCTACCGCTAAGTTTTTCACCGGCACCGATCGTGAACCATTCGGTTTTTGTTCCGTTGTCGTCGTAGTAAACAGTGGCGTTTCCGCTTTTAAGTTCTGCAGTGTAGCTTACTTCGCCTGTTGTTTTTGCGGAGTTTTTGAGCGTAAAAGCTTTTTTGCCATCGAAAGTCCAGAAACTCAGTGAAGCTGTATCGGAATGCTCGGATGTTACCATCATGGTGGCTGCATAGCTTGAAATATAGCTGCTGCAGGCACCGAGGCTTAAGGCGAGCATAGCGGCTGATGCCAATAAGAGAGATTTCTTTTTCATTTTGATCCTTACCTCCTTTTGAAAGGATTATATCGCACCCGGTTTTATCTGAACAGTGACTGCGGTCATGTTTATAAATTTAACAGAAAATGACCCAAACGGCATCACGGAGCGGAAATGGGTCATAAAAACGACGGCTTAGCAGAGAAAGAGCAGAGGAAAAAATGACCCAAACGGCATCACGGAGCGGAAATGGGTCATAAAAATAGCGGTTTGGAAGAGGGAGAGCAGAGGGGAAAATGACCCAAACGGCATCACGGGGTATAAATGGGTCATAAAACTTTGCATTAGAAGAACTACTATGTGATAAGAGACTGTAGCCGGGGATTGTCGTGGACGGTGTTTTGCGTGGATGATATAATCAAAAAACGCAGAGTGATTCAGCAGCGGCCGATGTGACTGCAAATGCGATTATCGCAAAGGAGTCACGGGAAAGCCAAGGCAGCAGTGACAGCCAAGGCAGCAGTGACAGCAAACATAATATCAAAGATTGGAGAAACACATATGAAAATACTTGTATTAAACCCGGCGATAACGCAGGAGCATAAAGACAGGATAGCGGCAAGCGCAGCAAAGCACAATGCAGAGCTTGCATTTGCGGCATCGGAGGCGGAGATCCCGGAAGGCTTTGAGGAGCCGGATATAGTGTACGGCTTTGGTGTTGATATAGCGCGTAAAAGCAAAAAGCTTAAATGGCTGTGTGTACCGTCTGCAGGAGTGGACTTTATCTGTAAGCCGGGAAGCTTTGCAAATGAGGACTGCATACTTACAAATTCATCGGGAGCATACGGAGTGTCTATAGCAGAGCATATCATAGCTGTATCCCTTATGATGATGCGCTGCCTGACGGTTTACTACTCGCAGACCCTTTCGGGAAAATGGGGAGCGGAACGTTTTCATCAAAAGTCATTAAAGGATTCGCGTATCACGGTGCTGGGGACCGGCGATATCGGGACGGAGTTTGCAAAAAGGGCAAAGGCATTTGAACCTGCGCAGATCATTGGCGTGTGCAGGAGCGGGGTAAGCAGGGAAAGCTCCTTTGATAAAGTCCTTAAGGTTGATGCGCTGGATAGTATACTGCCCCGGACAGATCTTTTGGTGATGAGCCTGCCGGCTACGTCCGAGACGGAAGATATCTTAAACCGCAAGCGTATAGAGGCGCTTCCCGACGGGGCTTATATTGTGAATGTGGGACGCGGCAGTGCGATAGATGAGGAGGCGCTGGCAGATAATCTGGATAACGGGCATCTGGGCGGGGCGGCATTGGATGTATTTAAGTCGGAACCGCTTCCCGAAGGATGCAGATTGTGGAAGACGGACAGGCTGCTTATTACTCCGCATGTGGCCGGAAATCTGACTCTTGATCATACCCTTGATAAAAATGTTGAAATGTTTATAGAGGATCTTGATAATTACTTTGAGGGACGTGATCTAAAGTATATGGTGGACAGGAAAAAGGGGTATTGACAGATGGATGGTATAGGGGGATATCATGGAGAGAGGTATTTATTTTGACGGCTGGTATAAGGGTGAATACTGTTATCATCCAAGCCTTCCGATGAGAAGTCTTAAGATGCTTAATGAGCTTGAGGATTATCACACAACGGTATTGGTATGGGCAGGTATGGGAGGCAGAAGCCTCCATCAGTAAAGCGGGCGGATATAGTGAGCTGATACTTAAGAATGTGGGACTGTATACGATCGTTCGCATAGCTTAAAGGCAGCAGGGGGGCCGGCACTAAATGCACAGCTGCCCGTACATAATGAAATCTTCTTGTATAATCACGAGGATTATGGTATTTTATAGCCTATTGAGGTCTTGAAGATATGGATATTGAAAAGCAGAGATCGGCGCCGCTTTATGAGGCGCTGGAACGGTTCAGAAAACAGAGGGTGGTACCCTTCGACGTGCCGGGACACAAGAGGGGAAGAGGCAATCCGGAGCTGGTCACGCTTCTTGGTGAGAAGTGCGTAAGCTTAGATGTCAATTCGATGAAACCTCTTGATAACCTGTGCCATCCTGTATCGGTCATATATGAGGCAGAGAAGCTGGCAGCAGATGCGTTTGGCGCTGCGCAGGCTTATTTTATGGTGGGCGGGACTACGTCTGCCGTACAGAGCATGGTGCTTAGCGCCTGCAAGGCCGGAGACAAGATAATACTTCCGCGTAATGTGCACAGGAGTGTTATAAACGCGCTGGTACTATGCGGAGCCGAGCCGGTGTATGTTAATCCCGAGGTGGATAACCATATAGGTATCGCTCTGGGCATGGAGCTGGAGCAGGTTGAGCGTGCGATCAAAGAACACCCCGATGCAACGGCGGTATTTGTTAACAATCCCACATATTACGGGATCTGCTCGGATCTGCGATCGATAGTTAAACTGGCGCACGAGCATAATATGCTGGCACTGGTGGATGAGGCGCATGGAACACACCTTTATTTCAACGATTCGCTGCCGGTATCGGCAATGGAGACAGGGGCGGATATGGCGGCAGTTTCCATGCACAAATCCGGAGGAAGCTTAACGCAGAGTTCCATACTGCTGCTGGGACCCAATGTGAACAGCCGTTATGTAGAACAGATAATCAATCTTACGCAGACTACTTCAGCAAGCTATCTGCTGCTTTCGAGTCTTGATATATCAAGAAGGAATCTGGCACTGCGCGGCAATGAGTCTTTTGAAAAAGTAAAGAACCTGGCGGAATATGCGCGTTCGGAGATCAATTCGATCGGAGGCTATTACGCTTACGGTAAGGAACTGGTAAATAACAGCAGTATCTATGATTATGACGTTACTAAGCTTTCGGTATACACGCGTGATATCGGACTGACCGGTATCGAGGTATACGACCTTTTGCGTGACGAATATGATATACAGATAGAATTCGGTGATATAGGAAATATCCTGGCCTATATTTCCATCGGTGACAGGATACAGGAGATAGAAAGGCTTGTGGGAGCGCTGGAGGATATAAAGAGGCTGTGGTCAAAGCCGGTATCCACCATGCATAATGCCGAATACATCACGCCCATCGTGGCTACTACGCCCCAGCGTGCGTTTTATGCGGAAAAGGAACAGATACCCATCAGGGAGACGGTGGGACGCATCTGCGGGGAATTTGTCATGTGTTATCCCCCCGGGATACCGATCCTTGCGCCCGGTGAGATGATAACCAAAGAGATAATCGACTATACTTTGTATTCAAAGGAAAAAGGCTGCTCAATGCAGGGCCCCGAAGACGGTGAGCTTGAGATGCTTAATGTGATAAAGGAGTAGGAAATGAATTTCTGGTTTTCCGAAATGCATACGGATAATGTCAAGCTTTCGATCAGAGTGGAAAAGCAGCTGTTTTCCGCGACCAGTGATTTTCAGAGGATCGATGTGTTTGACTCTATCGAATTCGGACGTTTCCTTACATCCGACGGAAACGTTATCTTTTCCGATAAAGACGAGTTCATCTATGATGAGATGATAGTGCATGTGCCCATGGCAGTGCATCCCAATGTAAAAAATGTACTGGTCATAGGCGGCGGCGACGGCGGCGTGGCCAGAGAGCTGGGGCATTATGATGAGATAGAATCGATAGATGTGGTGGAAGCAGATGAGCTTTTTGTAAAGACCTGCCGTGATTACTTTCCCGATCAGGCCTGCGGCTTTGACGATAAAAGGGTGCAGCTTCATTACAGGGACGGACTGCGCTTCCTGCGCGGCAAGAGTAATGAATACGATCTTATAATCAGTGATTCCACGGACCCGCTGGGGCATACCGCGGGACTATTTACCAAGGAATTCTATGGCTCCTGCTTTAAGGCGCTAAAGGATGACGGTATCCTGGTATACCAGCACGGAAGTCCCTTTTACGATGAGGACGAGGAAGCCTGCAGGGCCATGCACAGAAAGGCATACAGAAGTTTCCCGATATGCCGTGTGTATCAGGCGCATATACCTACCAGCACATCGGGTTACTGGCTTTTTGGCTTTGCCAGCAAGAAATACCATCCGGTTAAGGATCTGAATGCGGCAAGATGGAAGGCCAGAAATATAGAAACCTGGTATTATACTACGAATCTTCATACCGGCGCCTTCATGCTCCCTAAATATGTTGAGGATCTTTTAGAGGAGGAAGAGGGCAGAATGAAAGGAGGAAACAAGATATGAAACTTTTGGTGATAGGCTGCGGAGGAGTGGCTACCGTAGCGATACATAAATGCTGTGAGAATCCCGTGTTTACGGAGATCTGCATAGCCAGCAGGACTGTGTCGAAATGTGATGCGCTGGTGGCAAAGCTTAAAGATAAGACAAATGCAAAGCTCAGCACGGCTACAGTGGATGCAGACAGTTTTGAATCCCTGTGTGCGCTCATGAAAGAGTTTAAGCCCCATACGGTACTTAACGTGGCGCTGCCTTACCAGGATCTGGTGATCATGGATGCCTGCCTTGAATGCGGTGCCAATTATGTCGATACCGCAAACTATGAAGCCGAGGATACCGATGATCCTCAGTGGAGGGCTGTATACGAAAAGCGCTGTAAGGAGAAAGGGTTTACGGCGTACTTTGATTACAGCTGGCAGTGGGCTTATGATGAGAAGTTTAAGAAAGCAGGGCTTACAGCGCTTCTGGGAACAGGCTTTGATCCGGGCGTTACCCAGGTTTATTCGGCATATGCGCTCAAGCATTATTTTGATGAGATAAACTATATAGATATCCTGGACTGCAACGGCGGTGACCACGGTTATCCTTTTGCGACCAACTTTAATCCCGAGATAAACCTGCGTGAGGTATCGGCTAACGGATCGTACTGGGAAGACGGCCACTGGGTTGAGACTAAGCCGATGGAGATAAAGAGGGAGTATGACTTTGCCCAGGTGGGAAAGAAGGATATGTATCTGCTGCATCATGAAGAGATAGAGTCATTGGCGAAGAATATACCGGGGATAAAGAGGATACGTTTCTTTATGACATTCGGACAGAGCTATCTGATGCATATGAACTGCCTGCAGAATGTGGGCATGCTGGGAACTACCCCGGTGGAATTTGAAGGCCATGAGATAGTACCTATCAAGTTCCTTAAGGCACTGCTTCCCGATCCTGCATCCTTAGGTCCCCGTACAGTCGGCAAGACCAATATAGGCTGTATCTTTAAGGGAATAAAGGATGGAAAGGAAAAGACGATCTATATTTATAATGTATGCGATCATCAGGAGAGTTATAAAGAGACCGGTGCACAGGCTGTAAGCTACACCACCGGTGTACCGGCTATGATAGGAACAGCAATGATCGCAGGCGGGACATGGAAGGGCCCCGGTGTATTCAACGTGGAAGAGTTTGATCCCGACCCTTATATGGAAGCTCTGAATAAATACGGACTCCCATGGGTAGTTGATGAAAACCCTGTTCCGGTAGACTGATGTCAGAAGTATTTAATAAGATAAAAACGCCGGCCTATGTGGTGGATGAGGCGGCGCTCATAAAGAATCTGAAGATATTGGAGGAAGTGAAAGAAAGGGCCGGCTGCAGGATACTGCTGGCCCAGAAAGCTTTCTCCATGTTTTGCGTATATCCGCTGCTGGCAAAGACGCTTGACGGCAGTACCGCAAGCGGGCTGTATGAAGCAAAGCTCGGGCGGGAATGCTTCGGCAAAGAAGTGCATGTATATGCGCCTGCTTTTAAGGACGAAGAAATAACTGAGATAGCACACATAGCCGATCATATAGTTTTTAATTCCGCTGCCCAGCTTAATAAGCATGCGGGTAAATGCAGGGGCTTAAGCATAGGCTTAAGAGTCAATCCTGAGTGCTCGACCCAGGACGCTGCAATCTACGATCCCTGCGCCGCGTTTTCAAGACTGGGAGTGCGCATAGAGGATTTTGATGAGTCTGTGCTGAATGTGATCGACGGGCTGCATTTCCATACTCTCTGTGAGCAGAATGCGGATGCCTTAAAGCTTACGCTGGAAGTTTTTGAAGAAAAGTTCGGAAGGTTTCTGAAGTCTCTTAAGTGGGTCAACTTCGGAGGCGGTCATCATATCACAAGGGATGATTATGACAGGGAACTGCTGATAAAACTGATAAAGGATTTTAAGGCGAAATACGGTACGGAAGTCTATCTTGAGCCGGGCGAAGCCGTGGCTTTAAATGCCGGGTATCTTGTCTGTGAAGTGATGGATATCGTTCATAATGGTATGGACATAGCGATACTTGATGCATCGGCAGCCTGCCATATGCCGGATGTGCTGGAGATGCCTTACCGCCCGCCGCTTCTGGGAGCGGGAAAGAGCGGGGAAAAAGCCCATACATACCGTCTGGCTTCGCGTACCTGCCTGGCCGGAGATGTAATAGGAGATTACAGCTTCGATGAAGCGTTAAATACCGGAGACCGTCTGGTATTTGAAGATATGGCCATATATTCGATGGTCAAGAATAATACCTTTAACGGTATGCCCCTGCCGGACATAGGCCTTTTGCATGCAGACGGGACTTATGAGCTGATAAAGCGTTTTGGCTATGAGGACTTTAAGGAGAGACTGTCATGAGCTATCGTATGCCGGCGGAGTATGAACCCCACAGGGGGACGATAATGATCTTTCCGGAGAGGGAAGGCTCCTGGCCGTATAAGGCGCTGCAGGCGCAGAGGGTATTTGCCGGTATCATTAAGGAGATAGCAAAGGACGAAGACGTATATGTCGTAGTAAACCCGCGGACAGAGGCGGCGGCAAAAGAGCTTCTGGCGGGAAGTAAAAATGTGTTCCTTTATGATATCGAGACCGATGACGCCTGGGCAAGGGATACGGCGCCCACATTTGTTTATGACGGTGATGCGATAAAAGGCATAGACTGGGGCTTTAATGCATGGGGCGGTGAATATGACGGCCTGTATGCCGGCTGGGATAAAGATAATGCCCTGGCTGCGGCGATATGCGCCGGGCTGGGATATGAGAGGATCGATATGCGCCATTTTATCCTTGAAGGAGGATCGATCCATTCCGACGGGGCGGGGATGCTGATGACCACGGAGTGCTGTCTGCTGAGCCCCGGAAGAAATCCGCAGATGACAAAGCAGGAGATAGAAAACGTACTCCTTGATAAGCTGGGCGGTGAGCGCCTTATCTGGCTTCCGTACGGAATATATAATGATGAGACCAACGGACATATAGATAATATCTGCGCCTTTACGGCGCCGGGCGAAGTTGTGCTTGGGTGGACGGATAATAAGGATGATCCGCAGTATGAGCCTTCGCGCAAGGATCTTGAGGTCCTTGAGGAGGCCGGCGTCAGGGTGCATAAACTGCCTATACCCGATGTGCCGGTGTGTGTTACGGAAGATGAGCTTAAGGGCTATGTCTTTGAAGAGGGCGAGGATATCCGCGAGGCGGGGGAGAGGCTGGCGGCCAGTTATGTGAATTTCTATTTTACGAACGGGGCGGTTATCCTTCCGCAGTTTGGCGGCGAAAATGAGGAAAGTGATAAGAGGGCGGCAGCTATAATGAAAGAGCTGTGTCCGGACCGCAGGATAGTGCCCGTGCAGGCACGGGATATAATAGTGGGCGGCGGGAACATACACTGTATCACGCAGCAGGTACCTGCCGGTGCGGCTTTTCTAAAAGAAGGATCCGCTTAAGGGGGAGAATATATGGGAAAGATAAAAGTGGCGGCTGTTCAGATGAGCTGCAGCAGGAATGTTTCGGAGAATATCGAAAAAGCAGACAGGCTGGTACGTAAAGCGGCGCAGGAAGGGGCTAAGGTGATACTGCTCCCGGAACTGTTTGAGCGGCAGTATTTCTGCCAGGAACGTAGATATGAATACTATGCATATGCTAAGCCGGTGCCGGAAAATGATGCCGTGGAGCATTTTAAAAAGCTCGCAGCGGAGCTTGAAGTGGTGCTTCCCATAAGCTTTTACGAAAGGAACATAAATGTATTGTATAACAGCTGTGCCGTGATAGATGCGGACGGGGAGATCCGGGGAGTGTACAGGAAGACACATATCCCGGATGATCATTATTATCAGGAGAAGTTTTATTTTACTCCGGGTAATACAGGCTTTATGGTCTTTGATACCAGGTATATCCGTCTGGGGATAGGGATCTGCTGGGACCAGTGGTTTCCCGAAACTGCCAGGGCTTTGGCGATAAAGGGAGCGCAGCTTATAATGTATCCCACTGCGATAGGGTCGGAGCCGGTGCTTGGGACCGACAGCATGCCGCATTGGCAGCGTACGATGCAGGGGCATGCGGCTGCAAATATCGTTCCTGTTGTGGCGGCTAACCGTCATGGCAGCGAGCGCGTGGAGCCCTGCGCAGAGAACGGTGGGCAGAGTTCTGAACTTGTTTTCTACGGCTCATCATTTATCACGGATGAGACGGGAGCGGTTGTGGCACAGGCCGGAAGGGATACGGATGAAGTCATTACGGCTGATATCGATCCGCAGGAGGCTGATGCGGCGCGCCTTGACTGGGGGCTCTTCCGTGACCGCAGGAGTGAGATGTATAAGGATATAACAGCCTGACTCAACATTTTTATATGGCAAAAAATATGAAGGGATGATATAATACCACACTATGAGTGCAAAAGTTAAAAAAACAAATAAATACAGCGGCAAGAAAAAGACAGATTCAATGACAACGGCTCAGAGCCTGAGCGATTATTTTGTAAAGGGGATAATGCTGGTATATGTATTTTTTATGCTGGTGCTTTATCCTTTGCTCTATCATGACAAATACTTTGATATGGGCCAGTCAAAATACACCATCTTTAAATGGGTGAGCATAGTGGGATTGAGCCTGATGACAGTCATGTGGCTGATCTGGATGCTTTCCTTTAAGGATAAGCTCAAACCCCAGGAGGAGCTTAAGAATTTCAGTGTTACGGATTATTTTGCGGCAGGTTTTCTGCTGATATCCATTCTGTCGTATCTGTTCGCCGCTGACAGGCAGATGGCCCTTTGGGGGTATAACGGATGGTTCATGGGCGTTGCCAGCCAGCTGTTCTTTGTGCTTGCTTACTTTTATGTATCCAGATTCTGGAGCTACTCCAAGGCAACGATCGTATGCATGGTCGGTGCAGCTGCTATCTGTTATACAATAGGAATACTGCAGCGTTTCGGTTTTAATCCTCTTGGCATGTATGACGGAGTGGGTGAGGCCGATATAGAGAAATTCCTTTCCACGCTGGGGCAGACATCCTGGTATTCGTCTTATGCGATAATGATAGTACCTTTCGGCATGTATTTTTACTGGAGTACGGAGAATAATAAGGTACGTGTAGCGAGCGGTATATTCACGGCGCTGGGCTTTCTGATGTTATGTACCACCAACAGCGACAGTGCTTATGTGGCAATGGCCCTGCTGCTCATGGTATTCTTCAGGTATTCGCTCGAGAGCAATGATAAGTTAAAACGTTTCCTTGAGATGAGCATAATAGGTATATTTGCCATGAGACTGGCGGGCTGGGTGTATGTGCTGTTTCCGGAAAGACAGCGTACCTACACTACAGGGGATGAGAAGATATCGAAGTTCGTCACTTCATCCACTGCCATGCTGGTGCTGCTGATACTTTTGATGGTGATATATGCGCTCTTCTGGGTGATCACCAATAAGCCCAAGGATAAGGAAAAGACCGCATTCGATATCAGCAGATACAAAACCTGGATATGGCGTATTACCGTTGTAGCGGCGATCCTGGTGATATGGGGCGTGGCAATGTGCGTGATACTGGTCACCACCGGTAAGATGCCGGCGGCGCTCAGCGCGCTTAATGATGTGAGCTTCTTTAACTTTGACCTGGCATGGGGTAACCACCGTGGATTTAACTGGCGTGCTGCCTGGGTGGCATTTACACGTGCCAACTTTAAGGATCTGTGTATAGGTGTTGGACCTGACTGCTTTGCAGCCGCTATGGATAAGTATTATTATGCCGAGGTGGATTCTTACTGGGGCGGACTGCAGCTGGCATGTGCGCATAACGAATGGCTCAATATGCTGGTCACCGAAGGCATACTGGGACTGGTGGCATATGTAGGTATCTTCATATCGTCGGTATGGCGTGCATCAAAGTATGTTAAGGATGAGCCGGTACTGATGGCACTGATGGCTGCAATACTGGCATATATGGGACATAACATATTCTGCTACCAGCAGTGTATATGTACTCCCCTGGTATTCATTTTTGTGGCTATGGTAGAGATGATCATCCGCGGTAAAAAGAGAGGCGCCGAATGATAAGTGTATCGCTGTGCATGATAGTTAAAAATGAGGAGAGCGTTCTTGCGCGCTGCCTTGACAGCTTTGCGCCGCTGGTAGACGAGATAGTGATAGTGGATACCGGTTCAACGGATTCCACTAAGGATATCGCGGCGCGTTATACGGATAAGATATATGATTTTTCCTGGATCGGCGACTTTGCCGCCGCCAGGAATTTTGCTTTTTCAAAGACGAATTGCGATTACATCTATTCGGCTGATGCCGATGAGTGCATAGACGAAGAGAATGCGAAAAAGTTCATGGCTCTCAAGGAGGTCATGGATGAACAGGTGGAGATGGTGCAGATGTGGTATGTTAACCGGCATGAGCACCGCACTACCGATAATTATGAGAAGGACTTAAGGCCCAAGCTCTTTAAGCGTTTAAGGAGTTTTGTATGGATAGACCCGGTACATGAGTCGGTGCGGCTCGATCCGCTGGTATTTGACAGTGATATAGAGATACTGCATATGCCGCAGGGCCTGCATTCGGGCAGGGATTTTGCGATATTTGCGGATAAGCTTTCTAAAGGTGAGAGGCTGTCAAATAAGCTCATGCATATGTATGCCCAGGAGCTGTTTCTGTCGGGAGCGGATGCGGATTTTATACAGGCGGCACCTTTTTTTGAGAACCTGATATATGATGCGTCCTGCAGGGAAGATGAACGTATGGAAGCATACTGTGTGCTGGCACGTGCGGCGCGGATCAGAAAGGATACCGATGCGTTCTTTAAGTGGGCACTTAAGAATATAAGCATCAAGCCCTGTGCGGAGATGTGCTGCGAGATAGGGCACTACTATTATGAAGCGGGGGATCCTGAGGAAGCCAGCGTATGGTTCATCAACGCACATCAGGAGACAGAAGCTGTATTAAAGGCAGATGCGACCGGTAAAGAGCCGATTGGAATGCTGGCAAAATGCTATGAGCGTCTGGCGAAGGAACATCCCGAAATGAAAGATGCTTTCCTTAAGATGGCAGTCAGCTATAAAGCTATGCTGTGATCCTGTCGATATATTCTATGTTATGGATAATAGTATTCAGTTTTTCAGGATAAGCAGATTATACGAGAGCTTCGTACCGGCGGCCGGTGGTGCCGGACGGTATTTTTTCCTGCTCGATATAGCATCTGATGTGGCCAGATGGTCACCGGAGGCGGTCAGCGCCTTTGCACTTCCCGGAGAATTTGTTAAAAATAACACTCTTATGATGCGCAAGATCCTTTCGCCCGAAGATGCTTCGGCTTTTGAAAAGGATCTGGAGGCTGTGCGCCGCCGCAGCGTTGAGAAAAAAGAAACCGTCTGGAAGATGAAGAATGCTGCGGGGGAGACGCTTCCCTGTACTGTCAAGTATTTTACGGTACGCGATTATGCGGGAATGCCGGCATATCTGGCAGCGGCGATAACCGGCGGAGGTGTGGAACAGCATACAGATCCCACGACCAGCCTGCCCGATCAGCTCAGCTTCCTGGATCATCTGCGCAGGATACTGCATGATGGCGGAAAGGCCGTTATACTGCTTATCGGGACTTCCGACTTTGTTGAGATAAATTCCCTTTACGGCTATACTTTCGGAAACCGTGTGCTGGCGGCCCTGGCGGAAAATCTGAAGCGCCTGGGCGGAGAACGCGGCAAGCTTTTCCGCGGAGAAGGAACAATGCTGTTTTTCTGCACGGAAGAGATGAGTGTTGATGAGGTGTGCCGTATATACCGTGAACAGAAAAATTATGCGGCCAAGATGATATCAGTAGATGATACCAGGGTCAGCGTTCATCTGAGCGCAGGTGTGGTAGCCGCGGATAAGGTGGATGTGGATGTACACTCCATACTGGCCTGTGCAAGATATGCAAGGAACCGTTCAGAAACGGAAGAGGACGGTGCGCCTGTCGTGCTGGAGAATGATTATCCGGACCGTAATAAGGCGGCACTGGAACTGGTAAATGCCATACGCGGTGACGTGGAAGCCGGATGCAGGAATTTCACGCTTCACTATCAGCCGACAATACGCGTGGAAGACGGGAAACTGATAGGCTGTGAAGCCTTCCTGCGCTGGGAATGCGAAAAGTACGGTAATATATCCCCGGCGGATTTCCTTTTATGGCTGGAAGATGACCGATCGTTTGCGGTGCTGGGAAACTGGATACTGGAACACGCCATACGTGAAGGACGCCAGCTGTTAAAATACGAGCCGGATCTGATGATAAATGTGAATCTGGCACAGCGTACGCTGGAACAGCCGAAATTTCACCAGATGCTTCTGGGAACTTTGAAGCAGAACGAAATGAACGGCCGGAATCTATGTCTGGAGCTGACAGACCGCTGCAGGAATATGGATCCGAAGTTCCTTCTGAATGAGGTAATGTTCTTTAAATCCTGCGGGATACATGTGGCGCTTGACGGATCGTGCCTGCTGGATCTGAGACTGGTACGTAATCTGCCGGTTGATATCTTAAAGATGGGCAGGGATTTTACGCAGAATCTGAAAGTTAGCGAAAAGGACAGGGCGTTACTGGCGGCGCTGGGAATGTATTCCGGAAAGACAGGGCTTAGGCTTTATGCGGAAGGTGTGGAAGATGCCAATACTCTTGAGCTGATACGTGATGGAGGGGTATATGCTTATCAGGGCTATTATGTATCGCAGCCTGTTCCGTTTGAAGCTTTCCTGGCATCGGTAAAGCCTGCTTAAACGATTCTTGACTGTACTTTGAGGCAGCCTCATAAAGTACAGGTTTACATAATTGCTAATTTTATATTTTTTTGAAAAAGCCTTGATTTTCAGGGCTTTTTGTGGTACCATGATTCTAACTATAAATGGGATACTGTACCCATTTACCGCTCAGGAAAAAGCCGCAAAGGATGCGGCAGGAGCTGTAAAGGCGATCACGGAAGAAAGGAGGGTACATTATGGCAACGATAAATAACAATGTTTTAGGCAACGTCTATAATTATTATCAGGCCGATCTGGTACCCAGGTCTTCCAATCGCTTTGATTCGCATAAGAAGAAAGATCTCCAGGATATTTACAGGTCTATAGTCAAGCTCAGCAAGGATGAGCCTGTATTTCTGCTCGACCGTTCCAAAGAAATAGAGGAATATACCATCCATATGAAAGAGAGTGCGCTGCAGTTCAAGAAGAACGTGGCGGCTATAGGCGGAACGGAAGAGGAGGGGATGTTTGACCAGAAGACGGCATTTTCTTCCGATGAATCGATAGTGGAGATAAAAGGCTATCCGGATGCCGATAAAGGAGCGGAGGCCGCCGAAAGCGTCACGGTACAGGTGAGCCAGCTGGCGGCACCGCAGCTTAACAGGGGAAAGTACTTTCCGGATGAGAGGGTGGAGCTGCCCGAAGGCAATTATTCCTTTGATGTTGCTTCGCAGAATTCAAATTATGAATTGCAGTTCTCCGTATCGGCGACGGATACGAATAAAGATATTCAGAACCGCTTATCCAGACTGATCAACAACTTTAAGCTGGGACTGCATGCGGAGGTTGAAGATGACGGCCTGGGGAATACCGCACTGGCCATCCGCTCAAAGAGTGTGGGCGACCGCGGGGAAGGCGGCGGGCACTTTGCCATATCGGATGAGGAAACCAGCCAGATGGGCGGCATCGTGGATTATCTGGGCATACGTAATGCGACCGAACCCGGCGCGGATGCGGTATATTCCGTGAACGGTGAATTCTACACCGCGCACAGCAATGAAGTGCATCTGGATTCGGGATTCGATATAGAGTTTAAAGAAGCTGCGCCCGGGAAAGATGTATCGATAGGGTATAAACAGGATGTGGAATCCATGCGGGATAATATCATCTCGCTGGCCGGATCCTATAATGATTTCATACGCGCTACCGCGGAATATGTTGACCAGCAGCCCAGGACCAATCTGCTGGTGAGCGACATGAAAAAGAACAGCATGTATTACACCGCTGCACTTGAAAAAATTGGTGTGGTACAGAAGGAAGACGGTACGCTGGATGTGGACGAGAGCAGGCTCACAAAGAGCCTGGATACGGGAGAGACGACGCAGGAGCTGGGAGCGCTTAAGGATTTTACTAAATTTGCGCTCAGAAAAGCTAACCAGCTGCAGCTTAATCCCATGGATTATGTGGATAAACGTATAGTGGCATATAAGAATCCTACTACCGCACACTACGCAAATCCTTATGTGACGAGCGCATACAGCGGAATGTTGTTTAATGGATACATGTAATACCAGGGTTCCGATTTCATGAGCACGCGTGCTCGCACGCAAGGGCTCATGAATCAGGAACTCGCCCAAACATGAGCAAGCAGCCAAACGCATGCGAAGCAGGCGTTTGAGCGGATTGCGAATGTTTGCAGGATCGCGGGAGTTGCGAAGCCACGGAGCGATCCGCAGGTATTACAAGTACTCGGGGGCGGCGTGGGACCGGGATCGCGGGGAGCGATCCGCAGGTATTATGAAACACTATATAATGTGCCGGCCTGCTTGCAACACAGCAGGTTTTGTTTTATAATGTTGATAGTGGAGACGGAGTATGGTATATAAGGCAAAGATAGATACTTCAGAATACTGTGATCAAAACGGAGTATATACCGAAGAAGGTATAGCACGGCTGCGCGCCGAGACCGACAGGTATTATGAAGAACTGATCGAGCTGCGTCCTTCAGTGACGGCGGGCGTATGCGTATACAAAGGCAGGATAAATGAGAAGCTTCAGGAGAGAAATGCCGAAGCTTATAATGATATAGTTTCTTTTATCGGAGAAAAGGCCTATCAGAATACAGCCGGCTATGATGAGGAGCTGACGCGTTTTACGTGTACCGCCCAGATATACAGACTGGAAGAGGGTGCCGTGGAAAAGACGATCTACGACCAGATCCAGTATATAGAAGATTTCCTGGTTATTTATAAGGAAATGGATTATCTGTTCAGACGTATCATGCTGGGGATGCCACATGATGAAGGCTTTCATTTTATAGAAAAAAGAAAGATCTCGGTTTTTGCCGTGGAACAGCTGCTGCAGGAGCTCCCTGTAGGGTGCAAGGGTGATGTGGCTGCATCTATGGCAGGCTTTTTCAGGGGATTGGGCATGGCGAAAGAAGCGGAATATCTGCGCCGTGCTACGGAGGTAGTAGATGGATGAAAACAAGTTCTGCTTCATAGTGTGTGTGTCTGATGAGCGTGCATATTCGGAGTGCGCTTTTTATATCAGCCATCTGCGCATCCCCAACGGATTTACCGCGGAGATGCTGCCGGTGCGTGACGCTATGAGCATGACATCGGCGTATAACAAGGCTATGAACGCGACCGATGCGCGCTATAAGATATATATGCATCAGGACTGCCTTATCTTAAATCCCAATATGTTAAAGGATGTTCTTAAGATATTCGGCACGGATCCCGATATAGGCATGATAGGAGTAATGGGTGTTCCCAAAGCCTCACCGGACGGTGTGGCGGAAAATACGGTACAGGTGGGTAATATCTATGTACCCGGACCGGAACACGAAGCCTACAGTCAGTACGAATACAGCATAACCGACGGTCTGTATGACTGCGAATACGTACACGGAATGATGATAGTTACTGACAGGGATCTGCCCTGGAGAGAAGATATATTTGACGGCTGGGATTTTTACGATGCTTCGCAGGGGATGGAGTTTAAGCGCAAAGGCTACCGCGTGGTGGTCCCGGAGCAGCGCTTGCCCTGGTGTGCGCATGAGGGCAGCGTAACAAACCGCTGGGCGTATAACAAATACAGGAAACTCTTCATAAACGAATACCTGGCATAGGGATCCTGCCGGAAAATAAAGTATTGAAAAAAAGTAGTTGACGCGATCGCAGTGTTGTGATATAGTATCCACGCGAGAGCAGAGAACTCTTTTTTTTATGTGTTTTTTTAGCACACAGTGTAACAGGAATGGAGGAATGAAAGATGCGTACAAGGATAACGCTGGCTTGCGAGAGCTGCAAGCGCCGTAATTACAACCTTACCAAGGATAAGAAGACTCATCCTGACCGTATGGAGACAAAGAAGTATTGCAGATTCTGCAAGGCTCATACTTTACACAAAGAGACCAAGTAATCCGGGGAGGTAAAGGCTATGGCTAATGCAGAGGGCACTAAGAAAACCAAAAAGCCCAGCTTTATGAAAGGTGTAAAGACCGAGTATAAGAAGATCACATGGCCTGATAAGCTGGATCTTACAAAGCAGACGGTGGCAGTGGTGGTCATAACCGCGATATTGTCAGTGCTTATCGCTGTGTTTGATTTTGCGATCAAGTATGGTGTAGACTGGCTGACAACGCTTAAATTCTGATGAGGTAGATCATGGCAGATATTAAAGTAGGCGTAAAACGCACACAGGAGCTGGCAGCGATACTGGCAGCATCGGAGGAAGAAGACGAGATCTTCAAGCCCACCCGTACCATGAGCGATGAGGAACTGCGCGCGGCTAACGAAGAGTATGATATAGGCCAGAGCGATAATAAGTCCGGACGCGGTATGGGCTGGTATGTAGTACATACCTATTCAGGTTATGAGAAGAAAGTCAAGCTCAACATAGAGAAGGCTATTGAGAACCGCCATCTTGAGAACAAGATACTTGAGGTTAAGGTTCCCATGCAGGATGTTATGGAGATCCGTTCAAACGGAAAGAAGAACGTCCAGAAGAAAGTCCTTCCCGGTTATGTGCTTATACATATGGATGCGGATGACAATGACGCATGGTATGTGGTACGTAATACGCGTGGCGTGACCGGATTCGTAGGACCCGGAAGCAAGCCGGTGCCTCTGGATGAGTTTGAGATCGGAAAGATCGATCAGGAAAAGATCTCACATGCAGAATTTGCCCTTGGTGATACCATTCAGGTTATCGACGGCGCATGGCGCGATACCATCGGCAATGTTGCAAGGATTGATGAGAACAAGCAGACCGTTACCATCATGGTCGAGATGTTCGGACGCGAGACTCCCGTGGAGATCGCATTCTACCAGATTAAGAAGGTAGACTAAAGAAGGGCCTTGGAAGCGGCATCTTTAAGGATACCGTTTCTTAGTGGGAGCAGGATCATCCTGCGCCATGACCACAATATATAAAGGAGGAAGCCAAAATGGCAAAGAAAGTAGAAGGCTACATCAAGTTACAGATTCCCGCCGGAAAAGCAACACCGGCACCGCCCGTTGGTCCTGCACTGGGTCAGCACGGCGTTAACATCGTTGAATTCACAAAGCAGTTCAACGCACAGACCGCTGACAAGGGCGATCTGATCATCCCTGTGGTGATCACCGTTTACGCAGACAGGAGCTTCTCGTTTGTTACCAAGACTCCCCCTGCACCCGTTCTTATCAAGAAAGCGTGCAACTTAAAGTCTGCATCAGCAACACCCAACAAGACCAAGGTAGCAACTATCTCAAAGGAAAAGGTTAAAGAGATCGCAGAGCTTAAAATGCCGGATCTTAACGCTGCATCCTTAGAGGCAGCTATGTCCATGATAGCAGGTACCTGCCGCAGCATGGGCGTTACCGTGGAAGAATAAGGAGGGTTGAGCGATGAAGCATGGTAAGAAATATGTAGAGGCTATGAAGCAGTACGACAGGGCTACACTGTACGATCCTGCTGAAGCTGTAAGCGCAGTTAAGAAAACCGCTACGGCAAAATTTGATGAGACCGTAGAGGTTCATATCAGAACCGGATGTGACGGACGTCACGCAGAGCAGCAGATCCGCGGCGCTGTAGTACTTCCTCACGGAACCGGTAAGACCGTTCGCGTGCTGGTGTTCGCAAAGGGTGATAAGATCTCCGAGGCAGAGGCTGCAGGTGCAGATCATGTAGGCGGCGAGGAGCTGATCCCCAGGATCCAGAACGAAGGATGGCTTGACTTTGATGTTGTAGTAGCAACTCCCGATATGATGGGTGTTGTAGGTCGTTTAGGTAAGGTGCTGGGCCCCAAGGGCTTAATGCCCAACCCTAAGGCAGGTACCGTTACAATGGACGTTACCAAGGCTATCAACGATATCAAAGCAGGTAAGATCGAGTACAGACTTGATAAGAGCAACATCATCCATTGCCCTATCGGTAAGGCAAGCTTTACCGAGGAGCAGCTGAGCGAGAACTTAAACGCTCTTATGGAAGCTGTTGTTAAGGCTAAGCCCTCAACACTTAAGGGCCAGTACTTAAAGAGCATCACCCTGGCAAGCACCATGGGCCCGGGCGTAAAGATCAATACCGCTAAGTACTAAGAAAGATCAAAACCTCCGCTTCGGCGGAGGTTTTTTTATGCAGGCAGAGAACCGTCCCCTGTACCCGATAAAAAAAGTTGTTGACAAGAATCTAAGCATGTGATATTATCTTTTTCGGCTTGAAAAAAGCCGTGCCGAAGACAGCAGGTGCCGAAAGGCGTAAAGTGAGGACTGCCTGCCGAGGAGAGAGAAGTTAGAAAAATGCTTTGATTTTCTGTTCTCCGGCATATCCGGAGATTTTTTTATCTCCAAAAATCTGTAAGGAGGTATAGAGATGGCAAAAGTAGAACTTAAAGCCCCTGTGGTCGCTGAGATTTCAGAAGTGATCAAGGATGCACAGTCCGTTCTGCTGGTAGACCACTGCGGTCTGACCGTTGACCAGGACACAAAGCTCCGTAAGCAGCTGCGTGAGGCAGGTCTGACCTACAAGGTTTACAAAAACACCATGATGCGTTTTGCGTTCAAGGATACTGATTGCGAGAAGCTTGATAATCTGCTTAACGGACCCAGCGCACTGGTTGTTTCCAAGACGGACGCTACCGCACCTGCAAGGGAGATCGCAAAATTCGCTAAGAATGCTCCCAAGCTTGAGTTCAAGGGCGGTATCGTTGAGGGCGCATTTTATGATGCAAAGGCCCTTGAGAGTGTGGCACAGGTTCCTTCAAGAGAGGAGCTGCTCTCCAGACTGCTTGGCAGTATGCAGAGCCCCATCACCAATTTCGCCCGCGTGATCAAGCAGATCGCAGAAAAAGGCGGCGAGGCAGCACCTGCTGCAGCAGAGTAATCATCAATCAATTATGGAGGTAGATTTAAAATGGCTAAATTAAGCAAAGAGGAAATCATTGAAGCTATCAAGGAGCTCTCCGTGTTAGAGCTGAATGACCTTGTAAAGGCATGTGAGGAAGAGTTCGGTGTATCCGCAGCAGCTGGCGTTGTTGTAGCAGCTGGCCCTGCAGCAGGCGGTGCAGCTGAGGAAGAGAAGACTGAGTTCGATGTTGAGCTCACCAGCTTCGGCGAGAAGAAGATGGACGTTATCAAGGTTATACGTACCATCACCGGCCTTGGCCTGAAGGAGTCAAAGGAGCTCGTAGAAGGCGCTCCCAAGATGGTAAAGGAAGGCGCTTCCAAGGACGAAGCAAACGATATCAAGGCAAAGCTGGAAGAGGTTGGAGCAACCGTAACCCTGAAGTAATTTCTGCTTTGAAATGTTCAAAGATCCTCTGCATTACGCAGGGGATCTTTTTTTGTAAAAATAGTTCTTGACTTATATAACATGGCGTGATATCCTATTATCCGTGTCGTTGTGCGTAGTGGGCATACTATGCTTTTTTATGCGCTTGTGAATACAGCGGCAGGCCCGGCACAGACATTAAACGGTAACCATAAACAATATAAAACGGGGTGAGTGTCAGTATGGAAAAAAACAGAATTCTTCCTATGAACGCCGGTAACGGCAAGAGAATGAGCTATTCCAGACGTAAAGAAGTGCTGGAAATGCCCAACCTGATCGAAGTCCAGAAAAACTCCTATAAGTGGTTCCTTAAAGAGGGACTGAGGGAAGCCTTCGATGATATTTCGCCTATCACCGATTACGGCGGGCACCTTAGACTCGAGTTTGTAGATTTCGAACTTGATAAGGAAGAGCACAGCATCAGCGAGTGCAAGGAACGGGATCTTACCTATGAGGCACCTTTAAAGGTTAAGGTGCGTCTCTACAATAATGATAAGGATCAGATCCGTGAGCATGAGATATTCATGGGATATCTTCCCAAGATGACAGAGACCGGCACCTTTGTGGTGAACGGTGCAGAACGTGTTATAGTCAGCCAGCTGGTACGTTCGCCCGGTATCTACTATAATATCAGCCGTGACCGCAGCGGTAAGCAGCTGTTTGCAGCTACTGTTATTCCTAACCGTGGTGCATGGCTTGAGTATGAGACAGATTCAAATGACATATTCTGGGTAAGGGTGGACCGTAACAAGAAAGTCCCCATTACCGTATTTTTGCGTGCAATAGGTCTGGGCAGCGATGAGGAGATACTTAACGTATTCGGCGATGAGCCCAAGATCCTCCAGTCCTTTACAAAGGACACCGCAAAGACCTATGAAGAGGGCCTTAAGGTTCTCTATGACAAGGTACGTCCCGGTGAGCCCCCCAGTGTGGAGAGCGCAGAGGGCTATGTGACCAGCACCTTCTTCGATGCAAGACGTTATGATCTGGCTAAGGTCGGGCGTTATAAGTTTAATAAGAAGCTGGCACTGCGTAACCGTATCCGCGGTCATGTCCTGGCTGAGGATGTTGTCAATCCCTATACCCATGAGGTAGTAAGTCTTGAGACTTATGATGAGGACGGCAAGCTGTCAGGCACACTTGAAGCCAAGGCAGGTACCGTAGTTACCGCAGATCTGGCAGAGGTTATCCAGAACAGTGCGGTTGAGAGCGTAATGATCCGCACCGAGAAGCGTGACGTAAAGGTTATATCCAACCTGATGGTAGACCTTGAAGCGTGGCTTGATGTGGATGCAAAGAAGCTGGGCATTACCGAAAAGGTATACTGGCCCGAGCTCAAGAAGATCCTTCGTGCGTACAGCTCCAGGACAGATGAACTGCCTGAAGCTATCCGCCAGAATATACACGAGCTTGTTCCCAAGCACATTACCAAGAGTGACATAGTTGCATCTGTCAACTACAATATCGCGCTTGAATACGGCATCGGCAATGACGATGATATCGATCATCTGGGCAACCGCCGTATCCGTGCCGTGGGTGAGCTGCTCCAGAACCAGTACCGTATAGGTCTGACACGTATGGAGCGTGTGGTACGTGAGCGTATGACAGCTCATGATGCACATGAGAACGAAGAGGTATCTCCCCAGAACCTCATCAACATAAAGCCCGTACAGGCAGCTATCAAGGAGTTCTTCGGATCTTCACAGCTGTCACAGTTCATGGATCAGAACAACCCTCTGGGTGAGCTGACCCATAAGAGACGTCTTTCAGCTCTGGGCCCCGGCGGTCTTTCACGTGACCGTGCCGGATTCGAGGTGCGTGACGTACACTATACACATTACGGACGTATGTGCCCCATAGAGACCCCCGAAGGTCCCAACATCGGTCTGATCAACTCGCTGGCAAGCTATGCACGTATCAATGAGTATGGCTTCATCGAGGCTCCTTACAGAAAGATCGACAAGCACGGCGCAAACAAGAATAACCCTGTTGTCACTACGGAAGTTGTGTACATGACAGCGGATGAAGAGGATAACTATCATGTAGCACAGGCTAACGAGCCTCTGGATGCAGAAGGACACTTCGTGAATGAAAAGGTTTCCGGCCGTTACCGTACCGAGACCCAGGAGTATTCACCCGAAGAGTTTGATTACATGGATGTGTCTCCTAAGATGGTATTCTCCGTGGCTACGGCACTCATACCTTTCCTGGAGAACGATGATGCTAACCGTGCACTGATGGGATCCAACATGCAGCGTCAGGCTGTGCCTCTGCTCTTTACCGAAGCACCCGTTATAGGTACAGGTATGGAGACCAAGGCTGCTGTTGACTCAGGTGTATGTGTGGTGGCAAGAAAGGCCGGTACCGTTACTTATGTAACAGCCGAGACCATACAGATCAAGTGCGATGACGGTGACAAGGATGAATACCAGCTTCAGAAGTTCGTACGTTCCAACCAGTCAAACTGCTACAACCAGAAGCCTATCGTAAACAAGGGGGATCATGTTGAGGCAGGACAGGTTATAGCAGACGGTCCTTCCACTTCAAACGGTGAGCTGGGACTTGGCAAGAACCCTCTGATCGGTTTCATGACCTGGGAAGGCTACAATTACGAGGATGCGGTGCTCCTTAGCGAGCGCCTTGTAAAGGAGGATGTATATACCTCCGTACATATCGAAGAATATGAAACAGAAGCAAGGGATACCAAGCTGGGCGCAGAGGAGATCACACGTGATATTCCGGGCGTAGGCGAGGATGCCCTTAAGGATCTGGATGACGACGGTATCATCCGTATCGGCGCAGAAGTCAGAAGCGGTGATATACTGGTCGGCAAGGTTACACCTAAGGGTGAGACCGATCTTACACCCGAAGAGAGACTCCTTCGTGCTATCTTCGGTGAGAAGGCAAGAGAAGTACGTGATACTTCACTCAAGGTACCTCACGGTGAATATGGCGTGGTTGTTGATGCAAAGGTATTCTCACGTTCGAAGGGCGATACAGAATTAAGCCCCGGCGTAAACCAGAAGGTACGTATCTACATTGCACAGAAGAGAAAGATAAGCGTGGGCGATAAGATGGCAGGCCGTCACGGAAACAAGGGTGTGGTATCCCGTGTGCTCCCTATAGAGGATATGCCCTATCTGCCCAACGGAAGACCGCTGGACATAGTTTTAAATCCTCTGGGCGTGCCTTCTCGAATGAATATAGGACAGGTCCTTGAGACTCACCTTTCCCTTGCGGCTGAGGCGCTGGGCTTCAATATCTCCACTCCTGTCTTTGACGGAGCTAACGAGATAGACATCCAGGATATGCTGGAGCTTGCAAACGATTACGTCAATACCGAGTGGGAGGAATTTTACGAGAAGTATAAGGATATCCTTATTCCGGAGGTCATGCAGTACTTAAGTGACAACAGGGATCACAGGAAGCTGTGGAAGGGCGTTCCCATAAGCAGAGACGGAAAGGTCCGCTTGAGGGACGGCCGTACCGGAGAGTATTTCGACTCGCCGGTCACGATCGGACACATGCACTATCTGAAGCTTCACCATCTGGTGGACGACAAGATACATGCGCGT
>JAFRXH010000081.1 GCA_017437785.1 Lachnospiraceae bacterium | reverse complement strand
TCAGCCGCCTTACAGCCGGCAATCCATATACCCTTGAGGAATTATCAGGCGAAGCTTAACTTCGCCTGATTAGAATGCAAAAGCCACGGCATCCGCCGTGGCTTTCCTTTTTATCCTAAATCAGCTGTGAATAGTAACAAATATCAACATTTTGAAAATTTTATATTTTTTTTATATTTCAACATGTGGTGGAGTTATAAAACTTCTGTCCACAATATGTGGAAACAAACAGACGTTTGTTTTTTAATTTTTCATTTACATAATTTTATCCACTTTTTGTGGAAAAATTGTTTATAAATAATCACCCTTATAACAAAAAATATGATTTTTCCTTTAAAATACAGGGTTTTTTAATGTGAATATTTTATACACAATAATGTTGTCAAAAAATTATATCACAAATACTATGTAAACTAATTATAAACATTTGTGATAAATAAAAAAAAGTTTTCCACATTTGAATTTTTTAACGTTTCGTTGTAATATATGCGATAAATTAATAGTTTTCAAAGGGATTTTTTTTATGGAACTTTTAAGACAACAGTGGGACAATATCAAGCTGGCGATAAAGGACGAGTATGAATTAACAGGTATAGCTTTTAATATATGGGTAAAACCCCTCCAGTACCTTAAATGTGAGAATAATGTAGTAAGTATCCTGGTTCCCGGCGGGAATCCGGAAATGCTTGATTATGTAAAGATCAATTATACCAATTATTTCCAGGAGGCCATCAGTCAGGCCCTTCAGAACAAATTCACTGTCGAATTTACCCTTGAGGAAGAAAAATCCGATGATATTAACGTTGATGACGTTAGATCCGACAATGATATAAATGAAGCAAACTCTTCATCCAGCCTTAATCCGAAGTATCATTTTGAAAACTTCGTCGTAGGTTCAAATAACAGGATGGCTCACTCCGTATGCTTAAGAGTTGCGGAAACTCCGGGTACCGAACTCAATCCCCTTTTCATCCATGGAGGATCCGGTCTTGGAAAGACCCATCTTATGACCGCGATAGGACATTATATTACCGAAAATTCAAACCTTAAGGTATTGTATGTTACATCGGAAGACTTCCTTAATGAAGTGATAGAATCTATAAGGAAGAATGTAAACGGATCTTCCATGAGCAGGCTGCGTGAAAAATATCGTAATATAGATGTACTGCTCATAGACGATATACAATTTATAATAGGAAAGACTGCAACACAGGAGGAATTTTTCAATACTTTCAATTCCCTTGTACAGAACGAAAAACAGATAGTTATAACTTCAGATAAGCATCCTAAGCACATCAAGGAACTGGATGAGCGTATGCGTACCCGTTTCCTTAACGGTATGATAGTTGATATAGCACCACCGGCATATGAGACCAGGGTAGCCATACTCCGTAAATATGCCGAAAACTTTGATTTCAAAGTATCTGACAATATAATCGATTACATAGCCAATCATATAAGGTCTAATGTCCGTGAACTTGAAGGTGCCTACAAACAGGTTTATGCTCTTGGACAGCTGGACGGTGATATGACCCTTGAAAAGGCAAAAGATATCTTAAAGGATATTATATCTCCGGATAATCCTTCGGTAGTTACTCCTTCTCTTATACTTAAGGGAGTTTCCGAATATTATAATATTGATGCAGATGATATAACATCTAAAAAACGTAACGCAGAAATAGTGCTTCCCAGGCAGATCTTTATGTATCTCTGCCGTGAAATGACCGATACTACCCTTCAGGGTGTAGCAGCTCTTCTCGATAAGAAGGATCATTCTACCGTTCTGCACGGTTATAATAAGATAAGTAAGGAAATAAACATCAATACAGAACTTAAGGAAAGCATAGAAGCTATCAAAAATATAATTAAAACCTACTAATTATAGAACAGATGATCATTGTTTTATAATTATGTGGATTTTCTTGGGATAGGATGTGCAAATATGGGGATAAGAGATATCAGCATTCCTTATTTGCACTCTGTAAGGCCCACAGACGTAAAATTATACCTCAATAAATCTCCCCTACATCCACAAGTTTTTCTTCCCATTTTGACTTAAATTTAGTATAATAATAAAGGTTGTGCACATATCAACGTGCTCTACTACTTGTACTACTATTAATTAAATATAGTATTATATCCTTTTTTCGAAACGGAGGGGCTTAAGGAAAATGAAAGTTGTTTGTTCAAAACAGGATCTTTTAAATGCTGTTAATATTGTTTCAAAAGCTGTACCTACCAATACAACAATGTCTTTACTTGAATGTATACTCATGCAGGCCGGTAACGGTGAGATAAGACTGACAGCTAATGATATGGAGCTTGGTATAGAAACGGTTATAGGCGGAATGATAGAGATAGCCGGAATGATAGCCATTGATGCAAGGATGCTCCAGGATTCGGTAAGAAAGCTTCCTGACGGTGAAATTACCATAGAAAGTGATGATAATGATCATGTGATGATCACCTGCGGTACTCTGCAGTTTGGTATAAACGGAAAGAACGGCGACGAATTTACTTTCCTTCCCAAAGTTGAAAGAAAGGATTCTATCCAGATATCTACCTTTACTTTAAGGGATATAATACGTCAGACTATATTTTCCATAGGAAACAGTGATACAAATAAAGTTATGGGCGGAGTTGATATTATAATAAAGAATGACCAGCTGCGTGTTACTACCCTTGACGGTCACAGGGTATCCATCAGAAAAGTACAGCTTAAGAATATTTATGCGGAGCAGGAAGTTATAATTCCCGGAAAGGCTCTCAATGAGATAAGCAAGATCCTTCCTTCCGAAGGTGAAAAGGATGTAGATATCTATTTTTCTGATGCCCATGTAATCTTTGAATTTGATAAGACTACAATAGTATCAAGACTGATAGAAGGTAATTATATAAGCGTAGACCGTATGATGAGCTCGGATTATGAGACAAAGATAAAGGTTAATAAAAAACGTATCTTTGAATGTATAGACAGATCGATGCTTTTCTCAAAAGAAGGAAACAAGAAGCCTATAGTTCTTGATGTTAAGGATGGAGTGCTTAAGCTTCATGTTGCTTCTTCACTTGGAAGTTATGATGAAGAAATAGATATAGAAAAACAGGGAAAAGATATAACGATAGGTTTCAATCCCAGGTTTATCCTTGATGCCCTTAAAGTTATAGATGAAGAAGATATAGATATGTATCTGGTAAATCCCCGTTCTCCTCTTTATATGAAGGATGAAAACGAGAGATATGTATATATGATACTTCCCATAAACTTAAGCTGATGAAGATAATAAAGATAAAAGATGAATACATAAAGCTTGGCCAGGCCATGAAACTTGCCAATATGGTGAGTGACGGTGTGGAGGCCAAGTATGCTATTTTAAACGAAGAAGTAAAAGTAAACAAAGAGGTATGCACCCAGAGAGGTAAGAAACTTTATAAGGGTGATGAGTTTAGCTATAAGGGAGATACTGCCCTGATAGATGTATGATAATAAAGAGTCTTGAATTAAAAGATTTCAGAAATTACAAAGAGTTAAAGATCGACCTTGACAGCGGAGTAAATATACTTTACGGAGAAAATGCTCAGGGTAAGACAAATATACTGGAAGCCGTATATTATACGGCTACTACCAGATCGCATAAGGGCAGCAAGGATAAAGATGTAATAAACTTCGATGCGCAGGAGGCACATATAAAGACCATTATTGATAAAGAAGGTCTTGAACGCAGGATAGATATGCATCTGCGCCGTGCCAAATCTAAAGGTATAGCTGTTGATAAAGTAAGATTAAAAAAAGCAGTTGAGCTCCTTGGTATTTTGAATATAGTACTCTTTTCTCCCGAAGATCTTTCGATAATAAAAAATGCTCCTTCGGAAAGAAGACATTTCGTTGATATGGAGCTGTGCCAGCTGGATCAGATATATCTTTATGATCTGAATAATTATAATAAGATAATAAACCAGCGGAATAAATTATTAAAAGATGCGGCTTTTAATCCCGAATACAGGGACATGATAAAGATATGGGATAACCAGCTGCTGACTTACGGAAAAAAGATAATAGAAAGACGAGAGAAATTTATAGGACAGTTAAATGATATTATAGAAGGCATACATTCAAAGCTGTCCGGTGAAAGAGAAAAGCTTAAGATAAAATATGTTCCTCATGTGGGTATAGATGAGTTTGAAAATAAACTTAAAAACTCACTTGACAGGGATATAAAACTTAAGATGACAGGTACCGGTCCTCACCGTGATGATTTTATATTCTATGCAAATGATATAGATATAAGGGTTTTCGGATCGCAGGGCCAGCAGCGTACCGCCGCTCTTTCGCTTAAGCTTTCAGAGATAGAGCTGGTAAAACAGATAACAAAAGATAATCCGGTACTTTTGCTTGATGATGTACTGTCGGAGCTTGATTCAAACAGACAGACTTATCTTTTGAATAATATAGGCGGCATACAGACTATAATAACCTGTACCGGACTTGATGATTTTGTAAATAACCGTTTTGAATATGATAAGGTATTCAAAGTAAGTAACGGTAATGTGGTAAGTGAAAATTAAAAAATCCTTCGCCCGGAGGATCCCGAATGTGAGGCATAAAATATGAGTGATGAATTGAATGTAAACGGAATGTCTGCTGATGAGAATGATGAAGAAGCAAGAAAGATACTTGAAAATCTTCAGCAGATAGAATCACAGCATGTTGACGGAGAGTATAATGCAGACCAGATACAGATACTGGAAGGACTTGAAGCAGTACGTAAACGTCCGGGTATGTATATAGGTACCACATCACTGCGCGGTCTTCATCATCTGGTTTATGAGATAGTCGATAATTCGGTTGATGAAGCATTAGCAGGATTCTGTAAGAACATAGAAGTTCATATAAATCCCGGTGATTCGATAACCGTTATTGATGACGGACGCGGTATACCCGTCGGTATCAATCATAAAGCAGGGCTGCCTGCTGTTGAAGTTGTATTTACGGTACTTCATGCAGGAGGTAAATTCGGCGGCGGAGGATATAAAGTTTCCGGCGGTCTTCATGGTGTGGGTGCATCCGTTGTTAATGCACTTTCTACCTGGCTTGAAGTAGATATATGTCATGAAGGTGAAGTATATAATCAGCGTTATGAAAGAGGTAAGGTATGCTATCCTCTTAAAGTAATAGGAAAATGCGATCCACAGAAGACAGGTACTAAAGTTACTTTCCAGCCTGATCCGCTGATATTTGAGGATACCGTATTTGAATTTGATACATTAAAGAACCGTCTGCGTGAGATGGCTTTCCTTACTAAAGGTCTGCGTATAGATCTGTATGATGACCGTGAAGATGAAGAAGGAAACAAGAAACATCAGACCTTCCATTATGAAGGCGGTATCAAAGAATTCGTAGCTTATCTTAATGATAATAAGACTCCTCTTTATGATAAGATCATGTACTTCGAAGGAAAGAGGGATAACATCTATGTTGAAGTGGCGATGCAGCATAACGACGGCTTTAACGAGATGATGTACGGCTTTGTCAATAATATAAACACTCCCGAAGGCGGTACACATATTGAAGGATTTAAGCATGCCATTACCAAGACATTCAATGATTACGGAAAGAACAGCAAGATATTAAAAGACAGCGATCCCAATCTTTCAGGTGATGATATACGTGAAGGACTTACCGCTATCATTTCGATAAAGATAGAGGATCCGCAGTTTGAAGGACAGACCAAGCAGAAACTGGGTAATTCCGCTGCAAGACCTGCTGTTGAAAATATAGTACGTGAGCAGCTTACTTATTTCCTTGAACAGAATCCTGCTATAGGAAAATCTATAGTTGAAAAATCCGTTATGGCACAGCGTGCAAGAGATGCGGCACGTAAAGCAAGGGATATGGCGAGAAGAAAGACCGCTCTTGAAGGAGCCGCACTTCCCGGAAAACTTGCAGACTGTTCCGATAAGGATCCCAGTAAATGTGAGATATATATAGTTGAGGGTGATTCCGCAGGCGGAAGTGCTAAGTCTGCAAGAAGCCGTGCAACCCAGGCTATACTGCCACTGCGCGGAAAGATATTAAATGTTGAAAAGGCAAGGCTTGATAAGATATATGACAACGCCGAGATAAAAGCAATGATCACCGCTTTCGGTACAGGTATACATGAAGATTTTGATATCACCAAATTAAGATATCATAAGATAATAATCATGACCGATGCCGATGTTGACGGTGCGCATATCGCTACTCTTATGCTCACCTTCCTTTACCGTTTTATGCCGGAGCTTATCAAACAGGGATATGTTTATCTTGCACAGCCTCCTTTATATAAGCTGGAGAAAAATAAGAAAGTCTGGTATGCATATTCAGATGATGAATTGAATCAGATACTTTCCGAAGTAGGACGTGACCAGAATAATAAGATACAGCGTTATAAAGGTCTTGGAGAGATGGATGCAGACCAGCTCTGGGATACGACCATGGATCCCGAAAAGCGTATACTGCTGCGTGTAAATATGGATGAAGATGCAGAATCGGAACTTGATATGACCTTTACTACTCTTATGGGAGACAAGGTAGAACCCCGTCGTGAATTCATAGAGGCAAATGCTAAGTACGTTCAGAATCTTGATATATAAGGAGATACGCATATGGAACGTAATATGAGAAAGATTGGGATATTTATGAGTATATATATGGGTCTGGTCATGAGTATCTTTATGACAATCACCGGTGTATGTGTCGGTATGCTGCCCGGTGTTATACAAGGCAAGATCCCTCCGCATGCAATGTTGCTTAGTATGATATCCGGCTTTTTCGTAAGTTTCTGTATAAGCCTGCTGATAGGTTTTATGGTTCCCATGCATAAGCTTACGCAGTCTGCTACCAAAAAGATGGATGCGGGTCTGGCAAAAAAATGTGTTGAAAGTCTTATATCCGATTTGATATATACTCCCGTTATTTCCGTAGTAATGGTATCTTTTGCATATATGTCAAACCAGAAACAGGAAGCAGGAGGACCTTCATTCATCATGATGCTGATACCTTCACTGATAGCATGCTTTATTGTAGGTTATATCCTGATATTTATATTTCAGCCCTTTATATTTAAGAGACTGATGAAGAGATTCGGATCCGGTAAGGATGGTGCAGCTAATGCCCGTCCTGATAATAAGAAAAAATGAAAGTTAAAAAATTTCTTTTGATATCTTTTTTGCTCACGCTGGCTATGATAGCTTTGGTAGCTCTGGGCATGGTGCTTAAAAAAGATTATGATATTCTGATCATGTACTGTTTTGGTGCATTTGAGTTTGCGGCAGCCAGCTGGCTGTTAACATTTATTGACTTTATACTTTATCTGTTTAGTAAACCTTATATTCCGGGGCTTTTAAGTTATAAAGTCATGACAGTTATTCTGTTTATAGCAAATACCATCTTTGGTATTGTTACGATATTTACCGAAAAAGGCTTTAAAGGATCATCTGCGGAAATGATGCTCTTTTACCTGCAGCCTGCGATAATAGTTGTATTTATAATTTTGTACGTATTAGGAAAGAAATCTGAAGAAGAGAGGTCAGATAAATGAGTGAGCAGTTGGACGACAAGGTATTTGATAAGATACATGAGGTCGATTTAAAACACACCATGGAAAAATCTTATATAGATTATGCCATGAGCGTTATCGCATCAAGAGCTTTACCGGATGTGCGTGACGGCTTAAAGCCTGTGCAGCGAAGGATATTGTTCTCGATGATAGAGCTGCATAATGAGCCCGATAAACCGCACCGTAAATGTGCACGTATCGTCGGTGATACCATGGGTAAATATCATCCCCACGGTGATTCATCAATATACGGTTCGCTGGTAAATATGGCTCAGGACTGGAACCTTCGTTATCCTTTGGTTGACGGTCACGGAAACTTTGGATCTGTCGACGGTGACGGCGCTGCAGCAATGCGATATACAGAGGCCAGATTATCAAAGATATCCATGGAACTGCTCGAAGATATCAATAAAGATACCGTAGACTTTATTCCTAACTTTGATGAGACCGAACAGGAACCTACTGTCCTGCCCAGCCGTTTCCCTAATCTTTTAGTAAACGGTACAACAGGTATAGCCGTAGGTATGGCGACAAATATACCTCCTCACAATTTAAGGGAGGTTACCGATGCGGTAGTAAAGATAATAGATAACCGTGTTGAGGAAGACCGCGATACGGATATAGAGGAACTGCTCGATATAGTAAAGGGTCCCGACTTTCCTACCGGTGCACAGATACTTGGAACCAGAGGTATACAGGAAAGCTACCGTACCGGACGCGGAAAGATACGCATGCGCGGTGTAACAAATATAGAGACACTGCCAAACGGTAAATCACAGATCGTTATCACCGAGCTTCCTTATATGGTGAACAAGGCCAACATGATACTTAAGATGGCCGATCTGGTAAAGAATAAAAAGATAGACGGTATTACGGATATCCGTGATGAATCAAACCGCGAAGGTATGCGTGTTGTTATCGAAGTAAGAAGAGATGCAAACGCTAATATAATCTTAAACCAGCTGTATAAGCATACACAGCTGCAGGATACCTTTGGTGTAATAATGCTGGCACTGGTAAATAACCAGCCCAAGGTACTCAATCTTCTTGATATGCTAAAGGAATATTTAAAGCATCAGGAAGATGTGGTAACACGCCGTACAAAATATGATCTGAATAAAGCCGAAGAACGTGATCATATAATCCAGGGTCTGCTGATCGCTCTTGATAATATCGATGAAGTGATAAGCATAATAAGAAGCAGTCAGACTACGCAGGAAGCAAAGGAAAGACTGCAGGAACGTTTCGGTCTTTCGGAACTGCAGTCTTCAGCTATAGTGGAGATGCGTCTGAGAGCTCTTACAGGTCTGGAAAGACAGAAGCTCGAAGATGAACATGCAGAGCTTTTAAGAAAGATCGCAGAATGGAAGGCTATACTTGCGGATGAGAAATTACTGCTTGGTGTGATACGTACGGAGCTTAAGGAAACAGCGGACCGCTTTGGTGATGACCGCCGTACAATGATAAGCTTTGATACATCGGAGATATCCATAGAGGATATGGTTCCCCTTGAAAATACTGTTGTTGCCATGACAAGCTTAGGATATATCAAACGTATGACGGTTGATAACTTTAAGGCACAGGGCCGCGGCGGTAAGGGAATAAAAGGTATGACCACGATCGAAGATGATTATATCGAAGATCTGCTCATGACCACCACACACCATTATATTATGTTCTTTACCAGCAGGGGACGTGTTTACAGGCTTAAGGCATACGAGATACCGGAAGCGAGCCGCACAGCAAGAGGTACTGCTATCGTTAATCTGCTGCAGCTGCAGCCGGATGAAAAGATATCGGCGGTTATACCCGTAAATGATTATCTCGAAGGCAAGAATCTCTTTATGGTTACAAAGAAGGGTATCATAAAGAAGACGAGCATAATGGAATTTGCCAATATAAAGAAGAACGGACTTAATGCCATAAACCTTCGTGATGAAGACGAACTGATAGAGGTAAAGCAGACAGATAAAGATACACATATCTTCCTTGTTACCAAGTACGGTATGTGCATAAGATTTAAGGAGACCGATGTACGTGCTATGGGCCGTGGCGCTATGGGCGTTATCGGTATGAACTTAAACTATGATGATGAGATAATCGGTATGCAGCTTGATCATCAGGGTGATTCGCTCTTAGTAGTTTCCGAAAACGGTATCGGAAAACGTTCCTCACTTGATGAATTCCGTCTGCAGAACCGCGGCGGTAAGGGACTTAGGTGTTATAAGATAACAGAGCGTACCGGTGATCTGGTAGGTGTAAAGGCTGTTACCGATGAACATGAGATAATGATGATCACTACTGCAGGTATCATAATCCAGGTACGCATGAGCGAGATACCCGTACACGGACGTATCACCAGCGGCGTTAAGATGATGAACCTCGATGAAGGTGTAAAGATAGCGCGTATTGCAAAGGTACGTGAAAAGATAAGTGACGGCGATAAGGAATTCGACGACATCGACAGTGCAGAACAGAAGATGGAGGAAGAAAAAGCAAACATGCCTCATACTGCTGCTTTTGATGATGAAGATTACGACGAAGATGATGATAAGCTGATAATGCCTAAAGAGGAGGATGAAGAATAAAGATCCTCTCCAATATGCTTAAGGATCAGATCATAAGATCATCCTTAAGCATGGCGGAGAGTTTTTTATGCATCAACACACACACTACACACAATAAAAGAGAAGGAGGGGTTATGGCAAAAACATTACAGGACATCCAGAAAATGATCAAGGATGAAGGGATCAAGATGGTGGATTTTAAGCTGACCGATATTGACGGACGCTGGAGACACTTAAGTATCCCCGCACAGAGACTGACCGAAAGCACAATGGAACACGGTATAGGTTTTGACGGCAGCAATTACGGTTATGCTCCTGTCGAAAACAGTGACATGGTATTCATACCCGTACTTGATTCTGCTGTTATAGATAAGTACGCTGAAATACCTACGCTTTCGATGATAGGTGATGTAAGGGTGATAGACCTGCCCAATAACATGCCTTTCGACCAGTATCCCAGAAACGTAGCCATCCGTGCACTGGAATATATGAAGGAGACCGGGGTAGCCGATCAGATGATAATCGGTCCCGAGTACGAATTCTATATTTTTGATCAGGTAAAATATAATACCGATTACTACAATATGTTTACCGAGATCTATACATCACAGGCTGCTTATGCATCCGGTGAAGATGATAACAATAACGGATATCAGGTACTTCCCGGAGCAGGTTATCACAATTCACTGCCTACCGATATCCGTAACGATCTGCGCAGCCGTATGTGCCTGGCTATGGAAGACTGGGGTGTTAAGGTTAAGTATCATCATCCGGAAGTGGGCGGCAGCGGACAGATGGAGATAGAGGTAGAGCTTGGTGATATGCTCAAGCTTGCCGATGATACGATGTCTGCGAAATATGTTATCAAGAATGAAGCAGTACTTGACGGTGTTACCGCAACATTCATGCCCAAGCCTCTTGCACAGGAAGCAGGTAACGGCATGCATGTACATATGCTGCTCTTTAAGGATGGAAAGCCTGTATTCTACGGGCCCGACGGATATGCTCAGCTTTCACAGGAAGCTCATTACTTTATGGGCGGTCTGTTAAGTCATGCACGATCACTGTGTGCGATAACCAATCCTTCCACCAACTCCTATAAGAGACTGGTGCCGGGCTTTGAAGCTCCCGTTACGATCGGTTATGCAATGAGTAACAGAAGCGCCGTGATCCGTATCCCCGCTTATGCAAAGACACCCGAGACCAAGCGCTTTGAGCTGCGTAATCCCGATGCTACCTGTAATCCTTATTACGCATATGCTGCAATACTGATGGCAGGTCTTGACGGAATAAAGAACAAGATAGATCCTCATGAGAAAGGCTGGGGTCCTTACGACTTTAATCTCTACAAACTTTCAGATGAAGAAAAGGCAAAGCTTACAGGACTTCCTTCATCTTTGGATGAAGCTATAGCAGAGCTTGAGAAGGATCATGATTATCTGACTGCCGGCGGAGTATTCCCGAAAAGGCTTATCGATCAGATAATCGCCCGCAATAAAAAAGCAGCTTCCGCTATATCGAAGCTGCCTCATCCGATGGAATTTGCAATGTATTACGATCTGTAAAAAAAAGAAAACTGGGGGGGCGAAACCGGGGGGACGACGGTTTCCGTCTCCCCGGTTTTTTTAGTTCTTGTATTCGTTACCTTTATTATCACCGTTTATCTTTATATTACCCATATCACAGTCCAGATCATATTTTGCATCTTTATTTGTGTTATCTGCTCTGATGGAACCCATATCGCAATCAGCGGTAAGAGAATCATAAGTTCCGCTCACTTCTATGCTTCCCATATCTGCATCGCAGGAAGCTGAGCTGAAATTACAAGCGGTTAATGTGATACCGCCCATGTTTGCATCGAAATCACCATTATTAAATCTGCAATCCGTAAATGTGATGCCACCCATATCCGCCTGAATGCCTATATTTTTCATTTCGCAGTTATTAAGAGTTATCGATCCCATATCCGCATCAACGCTCAGATCTCCCAGGTTGATATCCGTCAGATTAAAGGAACCCATGTTAAGAGATATATCCATATCTATCACTGCATCCCTGGGTATAGTCACGGTTACGGTACCGTCGACTGCTTTATCTTTAAAAAGATTAAAATTTATATTGTTCTTCTGGCTTATGACCAGTTTATCGTTTTTGATCTTGAACTCAGGTTCTGTTTCTGTGGTGAAATTTTTGTAGTAGTAGCCGTAATCATCTCCGTATTCAACTTTCACCGTTCCGAAAGAAAGCTTAGCTTCTACAGAGTTGAACCGACCGATCTGGCCGTCACCTTCTGCTTCTTCTACAGGTCCGCTGCTGCTTTTCATGAAACTGAATATTCCGAATGCGGTAAATTTCATCACATTGACCATAAGTCCCACAACTATGCAAACTACAGTTATCGTATTTAAAACTCTGAGATATTTATGTCTCCACATTTTCTTTTCCTCCCTTATATCTGATTATTATTGTTTGCGGATGATCCGGGATAATCTGATCTGAACAGGCTCTTTATTATTGAGTAAGCAATAGCTGCTATAGGCCAGATGATCCAGGTTTTCCACCACTGGAAGGTCAGAAAGCTCCAGATCAGGTAGATGCTCCGTACAGTGGGCCAGTATATGCTCATTACGCCTTCTGCCTTGGCATCTTTATAATGAGGTACTTCTGCTTCGGTATATTTGCTGCTCATTGTCTTACCGTCGTTGATCTTGAGCAGGTCGTTTATGCTTCCCATTATCATTGCGCTGTGTATTATCAGGAAGACGCCGCAGGCTACCATTCCGAAGAGTACCGTTATCATGAACAGTTCGCCAAGTCCGGCAAGTGAGCTCATCGCTTCAGCTAATACAAGAGGCAGCCAGCAGATCGCGCAGAGGATGATACCCAGTGTAAGTCTTGATGCGAAGGATCTGCGGAAGCGGGTCTTCTCTTCCATCGTATAATTGGATCCGGCATAATCAAGGAAACAGCCGCCCTTAGTGATATACGACCATTTGTTTGAAGTGATACCGGAGAATACGAAGAGCAGTACACCGCCGGCGATCAGAAGGAACATTATCAGTACACCTACTCCCTCAAGATGGATACCGCTTAATAATATCGGGCCTGTCACACTAATGATGCAAAGTGCAACGCCGAGTGCGATGCAAAGTGCACGTACCGATGAATACTGCAGATAATCCCTTATCTCTTCAAGATTTAATGCCCTGCGGGGATTGGCTTCGCTTTCTTCATGCTCCTGCTTTACTTCCTTTTCAAGGCCAAGAGCTTCTGCCAGTTCATCAAGGTTTCCGAACTCGGAGATGACTGTACCTACCGCTTCATTTTCGGTCTTGCCCTCATCCATCAGCTCATTGTACTTATCTTCCATCATCTGAAGAAGTTCGGCCTTTGCCTTTTCCACATCTGCCGTGCGGGGCATATTTGCAAACATGGCTTCAAGATAGTTTTTAATCGTTTCCATTTTTATCTCCCTTCATGATCAAATAAGAACTGCCATCGATAAACCTTTGTACTACGTCCTTGGTAAGTTCCCATTCGTTACATTTTTCCCTGTAATAATTCAGACCAGCTTCGCTTATCCTGTAGTAGGTCCGTTTCTTTCCGCTCCCATCGCCGGCCGCTTCGTAGGATTCAATATAGCCGTTTTTTTCCATGCGTGAGAAGGCGGAATACAGGGTCGTTTCTTTGATGATGTACTTATCCTCCGAAATGCTGCGTATCCGCTTGGATATCTCATAGCCATAGGAGGGTTCCTGTTTTAAGATGTACAGGATCATCGTGTCGTTGTATCCGCGGATCACATCGCTGCTGATCCCGGCATTTATCTCTGCCATCCTTATACTCCCTTCTGTGTATTTTTGTTTTCAATGTTACTCCGACAGCCGTTCCTACGATAGTCGTTACTATGTTAGCCGTTGCTATGTCTGTCGTAGTATGCTAATCGTACTACGACTGTCGTAGGATGTCAATATGTTTTTTAAAAAATTTTTGCAGGAAAAAAGGCATTATTCTAACACTTGCTATTTTGACATATCGCCAAATCGATGATAATATAAAAGCGTACAGTTAACAGTACGCTTTTAAGTACGTATAATTATGGAGATATGCTATGGCTATAGTCAAACAAATGGAAATCCGCAGCAATATCAAAAAATACTTTGATGCTGCTTATGATGGGGAAGTGATCCTGGTTCCCAGAAAAGAAAACAAAAATGTTGTAATAATCTCTGAAAATGAATATGAGCGTTTAAATCAGTTAACACGTCTTTACGCATATGAAACAAAACTTTCAAAGGTTATAGAACATGGAAGATCATCAGGTTCTGCAATACACTCAAACGGATCTTCTGATGTCTTGAACGAAAATCTGGCAAAATTAAAAATGATCGCAGGACTTAAGAAAAACTGGAACGGAAATGGTGCTTCTCCTTTTCCGTCAAAACTTATAGCTAAAGTAACAGGGCTGTTAAGGGATCTGCAGATACAACCTGAGATTTTTCCTACTGCCTTACAAACGATCCAATTGGAATACGACAACTCCAGACATGACCATATGGAGATAGAAATAGGAACAGACACAATTGCTGAAGTATTTATTGTAACATATCAGGGAAACGAGATACTTGAACAGATCTCTTCAAATGCTTCTGTATTAAATGAAAGGATCCTGGCTTTTTATGGATGACAATTTCGACATCAAAGAAAAACTATACCGTGCAGTTTATCCTCCGGAGTATCTGGCAATGTTCTGGCGTAAAGACGGTTCCTTGTCCTCCGCTGCTTTTGCAGATCCTAAAGGTCTATCGGTTGACCGCGGCAACCATCGCTCCGATCAGGACGTTGTTGTTTATATGCAAAAAAAATTCACGGGACGTATCATATATCTTTATGTAAAACATTGTTATGATACCGGTGCCGTAGTCAGATATCTTCCTTCAAAATCAAATAAATATCATTCAGAAATACATGGAAGTCAGACTACAATACTTCTTTCCAAATCCCAGCGCCTCTATTTAGCAAAAAAGGCAAGGGTCCTCTGAACATTGACCCTTGCCACCACTACGGATGTTATAACTTCTCTCCTTTTATCTGGAAGATATAGCAGAGCTGTCCCGATGCAAACCACATAAGACTGAATATTAAAAGCGGTATATAGACCGTTCCTTCCGTAACGATCACACCTAAAAACAAAACGATCAGAAAAGCTATGCCCATGATCAGTTTTCCGTAACGTGCTTCTTTTGGATAAGTCTCAACACCTTTTTTCAATGCGATCATCTGGAAAAGATACATCGGGATCATCGTAAGTACCAGGATAATAAATGCATATACTGCGACCATGATATAAGATATCCCCGACGGCAAAAATTTAAGCGGATGATCGCCAAAGCGCAGATCAAATATCCTGCGGGAGAAATAAACCGACAGGGCTGCTCCCCAGAGCATTACAAGAGAAAAGACCGTTAAGCGGATCTTAGCAGCAGTATCAAGATCACCGGTTTGTTCCATACGGCCTCCTTTCTTCTTTGCGAAACCTCTTATCTCAATATAATACTACTGCTAAATCACCGCTTTCTCAAGCAACCGTCAGGTGCTTTTATGACCGGCTTCTTATGATCCTTTTACCTTAAATCTCATATTCTTTTCCATATCGTGTTCATCCGCGCAGAAAGAATAGGGCGGTATCTTTTCCAGAAGCTGCGCAGATCTTCCGCGGGTAAAGAGCCATTCATGATCAAGATCCAGCTGCAGTATGCTTTCGGGAAGCTTGCCTGCTTTATCGGCAAAGAACCTTGCGGTCTCGATATCCTGGCCACCCATATAGACCATATTGTCGCAGTTATTGATTATCGTCGAAGCCTGGGCTTCATCATACAGTCCCTTAAGCTGGGATATCGACTGCAGCATTATGCTCACGCTTATCTCACGGGAGCGTATCACGGATATTATCTTATCAAAATCCGGGATCTGTACGTTTGCGGCAAAGTCATCAAGTATGATGTGTACAGGTACCTTAAGGCGTCCGTCGATATTTGCGTCGGCTTCATTACACAGCATCTGGAAAAGCTGTGTATAAAAGATGTTTATGATACTGTCCATGGAACGGTCGGTATCACTAACATTCACAAACAATGCTGTCTTTACACGTCCGCATTCGGCAAGGTCTATCCCCTGTCTGCAGAACATTTCCCTGGACTCTTCATAATCGAATATCTGCAGTGCATTGTTTACAAACTGTGTGATCGACGCCCAGGTCCTTTCGGTCTGGAAAGTGGGAGAGTACATACGGTATCTTTTTACCGCAAAACTATCCGGATCCTCGTCCTCCAGTTCCTTAAAGAACGACACATCTCTAAAACCCTTTCTGGGTATTTCATTACACATCCTGCGGAAGAGCTCTGCCACAGTCCCGAAGTGCCGGTCTTTTTTCGGCATTACTTCAAGAACGTATGCCATAAGACTGGAGATCACTATCTGTGCGGCTTCCGGCCAGAAAGGATCCTTTTCGCATTTGTTAACAGGCTGCAGCATTGCCGCGATACGCTGCAGATCCTGCTGGCGGTATTTTTCTACTTCAACCTCACCCAGTTCTTCCTCAAGCAGCAGTTCCCCGTCATCATCCCATATTGCGGGACATATGACCCTAACACACTTTTTCTTATAACATTTTATGGTATCAAGAGGATTGAAAGGAGCCGATCTTTCGGGATGAACAAAGTCCAATAAAATTACCTTATATCCTCTTCGCTTGAGTGCAGCGGCGTTCTGCCTGTACAGCAGACCTTTAGTGTCGACTACCACGATACTGCCGCGCGTACTGAAAAGATTGGGTGTCACATAGGAACCGGTCTTTCCGCAGCCGGAGATGCCCGTGACCAGTGTATTATTATTGAGTCCCGTGACACGGCTGTCTTCGGATATCTTTACATTTTTACCAAGTATTCGGTAAGAAGCCGTATTGCTAATGTTTTCTGCTGCATGTATATTTCCCATGGTATTCTCCTTTCTGTTTGGCCGCCCGTTCCTCACTTCGCCGGGAACGGGCGGATCTATTATGTTGCTGCTTTTTTTTGTTACAGTATCGATCTTGCTATGCCGGTTGCAATGCCAAAGTCTATCGCTTCGGCGGAAGTTAAATAACAGTCTTCCTTTGTTTTGGCATAGACTTCTTCAAGAGAATGGCCGCTCCTGTCTGCAATGATCTGTGCTGTCACGGCACGGATCTCCATCAGCTGCGCTGCCTCCTTTTCCAGTTCCAGCGCCTTCTTGCTGCCCGAAAGGCCGCTGATCAGCGGATCGTGTATCATTATCTTAGTGTGTGGAAGCATCTCACGCTTTTCACCCGATAAGAAGAGGATCGATCCCATGCTGGCTGCAGTTCCTATGCATATCGTACGCACTGGGCTTTTTAAACCCATGATGGTATCGTATACTGCCAGCCCGGAGATCACTTCACCTCCGGGACTGTTGATACATATGGTTATCTCTTCCCCTGGAGCATCCGTATCAAGATAGAGCAGATACTCTATCATGCGGTTGGAAGATTCTGCATTCACCTCTTCCGTAAAGAAGAGGATCCTCTTTTTTAAAAGACTGCTTTCGGGTGTGTAAGTGTCGATTCCTCTTGATGATTCGTGTAAGATCATTGCGTTCATCTGCTTGTCCTCCCTTATGATCTATGCACAACGCTGTGCGTTAACGGTTACTATTTCAGTTTTTTCAGGCGGCTTTAAGCCGGTCTTATTCCGCTCCTCTATACTGAGCATGATCTTTCCGCCTTTTGCATGCTTTATGCTTACTAAGAAGCCATACACCCCGTCACTGAATAAAAATCTGTGTGTGCCGTCTGCGTTGTTCAGGATCCTTACTTCCGCATGGCATACATTCATAGCGGGAAAACAGACCTTATCGGCCACGTATTTATCAACTAAAAGTCTTATCTTTTTATCCAGTTCCTGCTTTCCTTTTTCGGAAAGTTCGGCGTGATAGAGCTTAAGCCTCTCTAAGGTCAAAGACCTGCAGCTAACCTTTGCAAAAAGTTTTGATACGGCCTGATACATAGTGTATTCAGCCTGATACAGAGTCGTATTGGGATTTGTGTACCTGTAACTGTACATAAAGTATTACCTCCTTACTTTGTCAGATGGTTATCAGTTCCTCATTCAGTTGTCAAAGAACGGGCTGCGCAAACAGCGCAAACTCCCCGTGATCTTCATTAGTGACATGAAGATTTTAAGGGTCACAACAGCTCCTGTGGACAGATCGGCAGCGAAAAAAGGCCGGACTTCCCCTTGGAACTGTTCACCATTCTTTGTTAAATTTTGGGTATTCTTTAAATCCTAGATGAGCTTTCGCTCTTAATTGTATGATGGGCCTGACGCCCTAAATAAATTATGCGGGCTTTCGCCACTTTAGAATAATTGTCGGCTCTTTCAGCCTTGCTTAGATAATTTCGGCATACTGCCTTTAAAACTTAACACCCTTAATAAATTTTTTTCGGGTGCTGATGATAATAGCACCTATGTATATAAATGTCAAGCACTTCCCAATACTTCATCATAAAGTTCAAGGCCAAAGCTGGTAAGCTCCGGAGCATGATCGATCATCTTGTATGTACGCTTTCCGTCATCAAGATGTTCGGCGCATAAAAAGCAGACTTTCTCATCAGTCTTTGATTCTTCATATATACGCTGTGCGAACGAAAGAAGGTGAGTTACGGAAAAGATACGTACACCCTCTTCTTTCAGTGCTCTTACGATACCGTAAGCGATCTCCGAACCTTCTTTTTCCGTAGTGGTCGCAAAGGATTCGTTTAATAATATCAGAGGATCCTCTCCCATATTATTGATTATCTGATCCATCCTGCGCAGCTCTTCATCAAGACGTCCGCTGTTCATAGCACTGTCTTCACGTCTTGTAAAATGTGTAAAGAGTGAAGTATAGATCCCGCTCTGATAACTTTTTGCGGAAACGATGAGACCGCACTGCATCATGATCTGCGCTATCCCTATGCTTCGCAGGAATGTTGATTTACCGCCCTGATTGGCGCCGGTTATCACCACCAGTTGTTTGCCATCTAAGGTACCGCTGTTTCCGACGGTCTTGCCTTCTTTGTCCAGGGTCATTACCATTTCTTTGAGATCGTCGTATCTAAGCAGATCTTTTTTTTCTGATACCTGCGGGAAACAGTATTCTATCTTAAAACGCTGCAGCTGTGATCTTATATTTATCGCACCCAGGTAGAATGCCAGCTGGAAATGCAGCTGGTCAAAAAACGTTCCGTAGGAGTCCACCAGGCTGTTGCAATATGAATATACATAGTTTATCGTCTGGAATTCCAGCTGTGCGGCGTCATCCTGCATGGCCTGGTCTTTATAGAGCGAGATAACACCGGGTGCTAATGATGTGATCGTACCGTGTATCTTTGCCTTGATACCGTTTGGTTTGCTGAAAGGTTTTATTATGGTCTCCATGGTCTCGAGTTTTAAGTCGCAGATCTTAAGACCGTCGGTCAGACCGCAGTCGATCCTGATGCGCGGAAGCCTTGATACATAGTATTCCGGTGCGGATGAGTCGCCTGCTATGTTTGCATAGAAAGACATGCTCTTCATCAGTGTATCGAGGTTTTCTAACTTCTCTTCCGTCAGTTCGTTCTGCAGGCGGTCAAAAAGATTCAACAGACCCTGTGAATTGATACCGTCGAGATTTTCTATAAAAAGAGTCTGCACTTTCGAGACAGCGTCTACCAGAAGACGCAGTACTTTCAGATCGGTGATGAGCTTTGCTTTTGAATCGCGCTCTCCTGCCGTGCTGCTTTTTCTTCCGAGCTTTTCCCAGTCGCTTAAGACTTTGCAGGATATCTGGTAAAGACTGTCGATAAAGGCCTGTTTTTTAAAACAGTCTTTAAGTATCTCCTGCCGGTATTTTATCTCTTCCGCATTTTTAAGGGGCTGGCGCATTACCTTTCTTAAGGTCTGTCCCAGATAAGGATCTTCCTTTTCGGCATAGACGGTCCTGGTGTTTCTGAATATCGAATCAAGTGATGCGGCTTTAAAAAGCGCATTAAGTCCCAGATCCTTGCTTATGCTGCTCCAGTCATAATACGGGTTTGAGGAATACCATTCTTTATCCGCATATAAAAGATTAACGTTCATGAGAATCGCTCCTTTAACTGCTCGTAGGTCAGCTTATATTTAAGTACCTGACGGTTAGTCCCGCCTGCTTCTTTTGCTTCGCTGCGTTCTATCACAAAGGTCTGCACATTATCTTTATCAACGGTTGCCCGCAGGCTTACCACGCCGTCGCAGGATTTTGACAGTTCGCCAAGATGTGTTACATATATGCCTTTGCATTTCTTCCCGCTCAGGAACTTAAGGACACGTTTGCCCATTTCTATTGCATCATAATTTGCTGCGGTGGTAAATAATTCGTTTATCACGATGAAGGCGCCGGTCTGCTCATCTTCCATTATGGGTTTTAAACGTACCAGTTCATCCATCAGCTTGCCGCGTCCGGTCTCTACACTCTCTTCTACCGAGAAGTGTGTCCAGAGATTGCCGTAATACGGTACCGATGCGGCTTCTGCCGGAACATCAAGTCCCATCTTTGTAAAATAGATAAGCTGTCCTAAACTCCTTCCGTAGGTGGTTTTTCCACCCTGGTTGGGTCCGGTCAGTACGAAGAAATTTTCATCGCCTGCCAGATAGAGTTCGTTCGGTACCACTGTTTTACCGCTGCCCATGTTTGTAAGAGCCAGGGCCAGATCATATAAAGCCGTAGCCGTGAGTTTATCTTCGGAAGGTTTGGGCGCACACATGCTTAAGCCTTTTTTTATCATATTGTCTTCAAACACCGCAAAAGCAAGATAATATACTATCTCACTCTCAACTATGCTTACACCGTCGTGAATATATCCCGGGTGTTCTTTGCAGAATATGTCCAGATCCTTAAAGAAGTTCTTATGTTTTTTCTTAAACAGTTTGACTATCTCCTGCTCTAACTTTGAATATGCTCCGGTATCCGTAAAGGGACTTAAGAAATCTCTTTTCTGCCCGGGGAAACATTCGGTTAAGAACTGTTCGTACTCTCCCGCACCCTTTCCTTCAGATATGGTAAAACGCTCTTTTTCATAAGTTAAGACCACGCGGAAAGAACACAGTTCCTGCCACAGTTTCAGTGCGCTTTCTTTAAGCTTAATATAATTATCATCGGTAACACATTCCGAGATAAAGGCAGCGAAAGCTTTCATTCCCTCCGAGCGTATGGGTGCGGAAGATAATTCTTCATGCAGTGTTCCCATCGAATAGATGTATGTGACCGCTTCCCTCAGATACCATACCTGCTTCTGCAGAGGTTCGGAAGCGTTTTCCTTACGCTGTGTATATGTACTTCTCTCACGTATGCTGCGGTAGTATTCCATCAGAAAAGAAAGTATATCTTCTTTCCTGATATCGGCGTATATCTCTCTTCTGTAATCTTCATCTTCTTTAGTGGCGGGAAATACTTCATAGAGCTTACGGACGTTTTCGCCCCAGCCCTCACAGATACGGTCTAAGATCTGATCAAGATTCAGATCTGCGAAAAATACGGGAGTCTCCGTTGCTGCGACTGTTTTGTCTTTTCCGGATCCCGTTTTATCCAAAAGAGAAAACATTCTCTCTACCTCTCAATTCTTATACATGTGTCTGGTCTGATATGTGCAGAAAGCCGGCCTCTGACCATTGTGATAACGATAAGGCGACAATAGCATTTATACCCGTTTATGTCAACGGCATTTTGTGGTATAATCATGAAGATGTATTCTGGGGTTACACGTACTGAATAATGCGGGAGGTTGTATGGGGGATAAGAAGAAGATACTGATGATCGATGATGTGGCTCTTAACCATGCAATGGCACGTTCCGTGCTGGAGGATAATTATGAGCTGTATGAAGCAATTTCCGGTGAAGAAGGATTCGGGATCCTGAAAAAGATCATACCCGATCTGATACTTCTGGATGTAGTCATGCCCGAGATGAACGGTATGGAAGTCCTTAAAAAGCTTAAATCGATCCCTGCGTATAAGGAGATCCCGGTGATCTTCCTTACAGCCGATACCAGCCCCGAGGCTGAGGTCGAAGGCTTTCAGCTGGGTATAGTCGATTATATCGTCAAACCTTTTGTGCCTATGGTCATGAAGAAGCGTATCGAGACACAGATAGAGCTGGCCCAGTATCAGAAGCATCTTGAAGACAGTGTAAAAGAGAAGATAAAGGAAATGGAGCAGATGTATGATCTGATGACAGTTTCCTTTGCAGGACTGGTCGAATCCAGGGACGGAGTTACCGGAGTCCATCTTAAGAATACATCTTTCTATTTTTCCGTATTTATAAGTCATTTAAAGACCTTGCCGAAATATAAGGATTACCTGCCGGCGTCGGTGGTAAGGAAGGCATGCAGGAGTGCGCCGCTGCATGATGTGGGCAAGATCGCGATAAAGGACAGCGTACTTCAGAAGCCCGCATCATTATCGAATGAGGAGTACGAGAACATGAAGCTCCATGCGGTGATAGGCGGTGATCTGTTTGATTATCTTAAGGAGCGTATACCTGATAAGGAATTTGCAACCATTGCTTCGCAGATAGCCAAATCGCATCATGAAAGATGGGACGGCCGCGGATATCCCAACGGACTGAAGGGAGAGGAGATACCTCTTCTTGCACGTATCATGTCTATCGTTGACGTATATGATGCGATGACATCCGAGCGGCCGTATAAAGAACCGGTCAGCCACGAAAAGACCATGACCTTCATTGCGGCCAACAGCGGGACACAGTTTGATCCGGACCTTGTGGAAGAGTTCTTAAACATAAGCAATGTGATAAAAGAATGTCTGGATTCTAAAGAACAGATGATAGAAAAGAAACAGTATTTCTCTACCATGAAATACCGGTCGATGCAATAAGACCTGATAATACAACAAACACAGGAGGGGAGACTTAAATGCAGCAGTTAAGTAAAGAAGAGATAAGCGCTTCGGTATGTGAGACTGGAGACATACAGCCGTCGGAGGTGCTGGAGTTTGATGTGGTGGTAGTGGGTGCCGGAGCAGCCGGCGTACCCGCGGCAGGATGGGCAGCAGAACTGGGAGCTAAGACAGCGCTTCTTCAGAAGGAGATAAATGTGGTATCCCAGGGTAACTGCGGATCGGCGATAATCAAGTCCAGATCCACCGAGGCCGGCATAAAGAAATGGATACACCATACCAACGGTCTGTGCGATTGGCGTGCGGACGTTAAGCAGTTAAGGGCTTATGCGGATCATTCCGAGGAAGCCATGATGTGGTTTTTAAACAGAGCCGGACTTACAAAGGAAACAGAGTATGGAGACGGCAGCAAGGTAGACAGTAATACCCAGAGCGCGAAGCTTTTGAACGACGGAGATAAGCTTTGCGCTTTTATAAGTACCAGCGGGGATTTCACGGGCACCTGGAAAGACAGGGAAAACAGCTATGAATACGGTGACGATCACTGTTACTTCTGGGCACCCTGGGTGGGACCCAAGCCGCTTAACGTGGGAAACGCCCTGCGCAAGGTAGTGGATAATGTAAAGGAAAAATGTCCCAATCTTGAGACCTTTTACTCAACGCCTGCGGTGAAGCTTATTATGGACGGTAAGAGAGTGAGCGGTGTGATCGGAAAAAGAGCTGACGGCAGCTTTGTTCAGTTTAATGCCAAAAAGGCCGTTATACTGGCGACCGGTGATTATACCAATAATGCGGCTATGGTCGCAAGGTGGTGCCCCGATATAGCGGAGTTTGATAAAAAGCAGTTTGGCAAGACAGGCGACGGGCATGTACTGGCGATCAGCGCCGGAGCGAAGATGGAGAATCTTGGCCACACAAAGATGATGCATGATTTCGATTCCGCGCTTATGTGGGAAGAGCCTTTTTTGTATGTAAATATGGAGGGTGAGCGTTTTACAAACGAATACACCGGCTTTGTATATATGGGCAACATCCTTAAGTTCCAGCCGTCTTTTAAAGGCAGCATGCTGGATGAAGAACATAAAGAGAGCGGTTCGAAGGGATGGTACTGCACGATCTATGATGACAGTTATATGAGCTGGCCGGATGATGAATTTGTGAGCGGAAAAGTGCCGCCTGCAGTGATGGAGAAGTTTATCCCGGGCGCGGTAGAGGATCCCAAGGGTGTGTTTAAGAATCTGATAGACCTGCACAGATGCGATACGCTAAAGCAGCTGGCAGAAGAACTGGGCATACCTTATGATAAACTCAAAGCTTCCGTAGACAGATATAATGAGCTGTGTGATAAAGGCTGCGATACGGATTTCGGAAAGCCTGCAAAATATATGCATAAGATAGAGAAAGCGCCTTTCTGGGGAGCCCGTAAGCATATACGTGTATCGGCGGAAGTATCGGGCATAGTGACTAATGAAAATGCACAGGCGCTTGATGAAAACGGCGAAGTGATACCGGGTCTTTACTGCGCGGGAAATCTGGGCGGACCTTTCTACGGCGGTGCCGATTATCCTTTCCATCAGACGGGACTGTCACTGGGCAGATGCTATACCTTTGGCATGATAGCAGCAAAACACGCGATGGGAGAGATGTAGGATGGATCACGCAGATATCAAAACATTAAAACTGTTATCGAGGCAGTATCCGACAATAGCTGCTGCATCAACCGAGATAGTTAATCTTCAGTCTATCCTTAACCTGCCTGCTGCGACAGAACATTTTATTTCCGATGTGCATGGTGAATACGAACAGTTCAATCATGTGCTGCGTAACGGATCGGGTGCGATACGGAGGAAGATAGACGAAGGCTTCGGCAACACGCTCACACAAAAGGATAAACGTGATCTGGCTGCGCTGATCTATTATCCGGAAGAGAGACTGTCGCTTATCATCGAAGAAGAAGAAAATCTTGATGACTGGTACAGGATAATGCTGCACCGGCTGGTACAGGTGACCAAGAGAGCCGCATCCAAATACACCAGATCAAAGGTACGCAAGGCCCTGCCGAAGGACTTTGCATACGTTATAGAAGAGCTCATCACCGAAAAGGAAGAGATAGAAGATAAAGAGCGCTATTATAACGAGATAATCCATACCATAATCCGCATAGGCCGCGCAAAGGATTTCATCATTGCGCTTTCAGGTCTGATACAGAGACTGGTAGTGGATCATCTGCATATCGTGGGAGATATCTACGACCGCGGTCCCGGACCTCATATCATCATGGATACGCTGATGAATTATCATTCCGTTGATATACAATGGGGTAATCATGATATCAGCTGGATAGGTGCGGCAGCAGGTTCTGCAGCCTGCATAGCCACGGTGCTTCGCATATCGGCGCGCTACGGCAATCTCAATATCCTTGAAGAAGGTTACGGTATCAACCTGGTACCGCTGGCCAAATTTGCACTGGAAACATACGCGGATGATCCCTGCGAAGCCTTTGCTATCAGGGGCGGAGCGGATTATGATACGCGCGATATGGCTCTGGATATGAAGATGCATAAGGCTGTGACGATACTGCAGCTTAAGCTGGAAGGGCAGCTCATAAAGCGCTGTCCCTGCTTTAAGATGGAGGACCGTCTTCTTCTCGATAAGATAGATTACAAGAACGGCACCGTAACGATAGGCTCAAAAACCTATCCGCTTAAGGATAATAACTTCCCGACCATAGATCCAAAGGATCCTTATGATCTGTCTGCCGAGGAATATATGGTCATAGGCAAATTAAAACAGGCTTTCCTTCACAGCGAGAAACTGCAGAAGCATGTGCGTTTCCTGCTCACTAAAGGCGGCCTGTATAAAGTACATAACGGAAACCTTCTCTATCACGGCTGTGTGCCGCTCAATTCCGACGGCAGCTTTAAGAGCGTGGACCTGTTCGGAAAAGAATACTCCGGACGTGCATTGTATGATGAACTGGAAACCTATGTGCGTAAAGGATACTATGCGTCCGAGGACCGTGAGGAGCGCAGGCGCGGCCAGGATATCATGTGGTACATATGGGCCGGACCCGGTTCACCGGTATTCGGAAAAGATAAGATGGCCACATTCGAGTCCTATTTTATCGAAGATAAGGCAGCAGCTACCGAAAAAAAGAACAGCTATTACCGTCTGTACGAAAAAGAAGAAGTACTCGATAAGATCCTTGCGGAATTCGGTCTTACCGATGCGGGAGCTCACATAATAAACGGGCATGTACCCGTGCAGGTAAAGAAGGGTGATACGCCTCTCAAATGCGGCGGCAAGCTCTTAGTTATCGACGGAGGCTTCTCAAAAGCATATCACTCAAAGACCGGTATAGCCGGATACACGCTGATCGTCAATTCCCACGGCATGTGGCTGATGGCGCACGAACTGTTCGAATCAAAAGAAGCGTCGGTACTCAAAGGAACGGATATAATCTCCGACAATATCCCGGTGGAACAATATGCCAGACGTCACTTTGTGGCTGACACCGACATAGGTGTGGAACTCAGGGAGAGCATCGCTGACCTTGAAGACCTGCTGGAGGCCTACCGCAGCGGTATACTGAAAGAATGATCTAAAAAGCCTTCCCCTTGAGGTGCGGCAGGGATTATTGGTAGGAAAGCATGAAGATCAGCTGTTTGGCCTGCTCGTCAAGACCGAAGGTGTAGCCGGTGGTGAGGCAGCCGATATTGGCGATGACATGAAGATCCGGGTCGGTACGGTAATTTAAGAGACACTGCGATTCAAATAAAAGGCAGGCCATGGGCAGATGATAATCACTGCTGACTACCACCAGTTCTTTTATCTGGGGGTAGCTGCGGGTCAGGATAGCGTAAGAGAAGGCAGCGTTTTCGTAGGTTATCATGGAGTGGTTTTCGACAATGAGCCGCTCGCGCTCCACGCCGTGATCGCAAAGCCAGTCTGCCATAACATCCGCTTCGGTCGCGGATGGATTACCCATTGCGGTAGGACCGCCGGTAAGCAGTATGTATGAGTCGGGATATCGCTGGGCGCAGCCTATGGCCATAACCAGACGGTCTATCATTTCTTTTTTCGGAGAGCCGTTGTTCTGAAGCTCAAAACCTGCCACTACAAAACATAAGCTGTTATCTTCGGGAAGACCGTCGGGGAAGAGGGTCTTATCCGCAAAGGCAGTGGTTTTCATCCCGTTTGCGATGACATCTTCGCGTATGTTTTCCACATAGGGAAAGAGATTTACAAAGCCGTCACTGTTAGCGACGTCCCAGTATTTTAACACTTCGTCCAGTCTGCCGGCCCAGTATGCGTCGGTTTCCCAGATACTGCTTAAGTTAATATCGATCTGTTCGATATTGCCGGCGCGCTTGGCCCTGATAAGGGCGGGAGCCATATCATCCCGGATGCTTGGGGGGATGGTCATGGGAGTGGGTGTGGGTTCGGCCGGAGTGGGATCGGCGGCAGCAGTTTCATCACCTGCGGGAGCGGATACATCCGCATAAGGAGTGGGCGTCGCCCTCTGTGTATCGCTTACCAGATCGGCCAGAGTGGCCGCTTTTTGGCGCTCATCAGGCAGGGCTTTTTTTCCGCAGCCGCTTATCAAAGCTGCCAGTATCAATATCAAAGCTGCATGACAGACAGTTCTCTTCATTGCTTAACAGTCATTCCTTTCATCGGATAGATACGCAGACCATTATATTCTGTGGCGGCATCCGGCGCAAGTTTATCTTTGCCGGACCCCTTTTTCTGTCAGCGGTTTTATGCTATAATCCCGCCAGGAGGATAGTATGCATGGGAAGACATATAGCCATCGTAGATGATGACCCGATCAATTTAAAGATAGCCGGAAAAATGCTGGCAAAGCACGAAATGAAAGTCAGCTGCATACCTTCGGGTAAGGCTCTGCTTTCTTTTGTCAAAAGTAACAGACCGGATCTGATCCTCTTGGATATACTTATGCCGGAGATGGACGGCTTTGAGACTTATGAGAAGCTCAAGGCGTACGAAGCCGAGTCGGGGATCGATGAGATACCCGTGGTGTTTCTGACTGCCGATTCCGACAAACAGACCGAGGCCAGAGGCTTTGATCTGGGAGTCGACGACTTTGTGCGTAAGCCCTTCGATCCGGATGTGCTGGTAAAGCGTGTCACGAAAGTGCTGGAAAAACAGGCACAGATAAATAAATACCATAAGGAAGCCACTACCGACAAACTGACGGGGCTTCTTAATAAAGGCGCCGCTATCGAAAAGTTTACACAGCTGGTGAGAGATAAGAGCGGCATGCTGATGATGATAGATCTGGATTCTTTTAAGCTGGTGAATGATCTGTACGGTCACGATATGGGTGATGAAGTGCTGATATCTTTTTCAAAGATCATCACTAAAGCACTGGGCGAAAATGATGTGATCGGCAGGATGGGCGGAGATGAGTTCAGTGCATTTTCGGTATCGGTACAGAGCGAAGAAGAGTTAAAGGCTGTAACTGAGGAAATAAACAAAAGCCTGGTCGGGCGTGCAAAGGAACTGATGGGCGAGCAGATGGATATACCGCTGGGAGCTTCGATCGGAGCGGTGAAAGTATCAGGAAATGCCCAGGAATATCCGGACATGATCAAGCTGGCCGATAAAGCCCTGTATAATGTAAAGCAGAACGGAAAACACGGTTGCGAGCTTTATGTGGCGGGCTCCGAAGCTAAGATATCCTTAAGCGACAGGATAGATCTGCGCTCGCTGAGCATGCTGTTTTCGGAGCGCAATATATCGAACACCGCACTGCGGCTTTCGAAGGACGACTTCGTAGCAGTATACCGCTTCGTTACCAGATATATCATGAGATATTCGAAGCTTGCATGCAAGCTATTGTTTACGCTGGATAAGGGGACCAACACGACCGACAGCGAATATGTGACCGCCTGCGAGGATTTCGGCGTACATCTTGAAGATATATTGAGGAAGAGCGATCTGATAATGCGGTATAACGACAGCCAGTATTTTATAATGCTTACGGATGTTAAGGAAGAAGCTATACAGCATATCACCGATCATATCATTGACAAATGGATAAAAGGAAACAGTGATGTGATAACGATAAGTTACGAAATGGAACTTATGAAGAACGAAGAGATGTAAGCTTGCAGTGTTTTGAACGGGAGGAAATAAATTTATGAAAAGAAAAAGTTTTGCAAAGCTGTTTACGGCAGCGGCGCTTTCTTTATCGCTGCTTGGCGGATGCATCGGAAATGATAACCATGAAAGCCGCGGCAGCATAGGTGATAAAGAGGTTGAAGAAGAGCCGACCAAGGCACCCACGCCCGCACCGGAAGAAGAGGTGACACCGACACAGGCGCCGACACCTACACCCGAAGAAGAGCCTGAAGCAGAAAAGCCGGATTACAGACTGCTTCAGCTTTATTCATATCAGGGTGCTAATTTTGTCCGTGATCCGGATCTCGACGAGCCCTGTGCATCGGGATACGCTACCCATATAGAACTTATGGATGACGATCTGCCGCAGCTTAAAAAGGCGATAGAAGATTACAGTACTGAGAAAGAAAAGTTGCTTACGGATGAAGGTATCAATGATCTGGCGCAGATATACTGGGATAATAAGGATTCGGGCTTTGTACTTCCCGTATATGAAAAATACCGGACTGATGTTGTAAGAGCCGATACGGTAGTGACCAGTCTTCTTACATATTATGAAGATTTCATGGGAGGAGCCCATGGCGTATATTCTTTCAATCCCGTGAATTTTGATTCCCTGACAGGTAAAGAGCTCCATCTGGAAGATGTCATGGATGCCGATATGATAGCGGATCTTCCGGACATACTTGAGACTAAGCTGCTCGCATCATACGACAGTGAGTTATTTTTTAACGCGGACACGCTTTCGGAGACGATAGAAGAGAGCATTTATATGAATGGCGATCTGAATTTTTCTATCGGTTATGAAGGCCTGACTTTTTATTTCCAGATATATGAGCTGGCTCCTTATGTGGCGGGGCATCAGGAAGTATTCTTAAGATATGATGAATACCCAGGCCTGGTCAAAGACGAGTACAAAGAGTGCAGTTTTAATTACTGTATAAACACAAGTGTATGCTCGTATCTGCCGCATTCCGCAGATGAAGAAACGCTGTACGCATACTTGATGGATAAAGATGATTACGGTATGTATAATAGCCTTAATATCGAGTATAAAGGTATAAGCTACAAGGAAACCCTTACCGCATATGAAGCGGACTTCTGGGTGGCTTCTATAGGCGGAGTGAATTATCTCTTAGTGGATCTGACCCACGAGGATGATTACGAAACTCTCAATATCTACCTGATCGACGAAGACAATCACAGGATAGAGAGGAAATCCGAGTTCTTCGGTGGTTTCTACGGATACATACCTGCGGATCCTTTATCGTTCTGCATCTTTGAGGTAGGTGATGTGATGTCCACATATCTGGTTTATAAGGATTATTACATCGCAAGAGACGGAGAGGCGGCAAGTACGGATGACGATTATCTGATATCATTCTGGGGACACGACGGCAGTCTTACCCTTAAGAAGGATATCACAGCGCAGGTAAGGGACGATTACGACTCTGCATCTTATGAAGAGACGCTTAAGAAGGGAGAGAAGCTTTATTTCTACTCCACCGATAAAAAGCAGTGGGTAGATTTTAAGCTGGATGACGGAAGATTTGTGCACCTGAGTCTTGATAAAACAGAGTGGCCCCAGACCATAGACGGTGAGGATATCGAAGATATCTTTGACGGTGTGATGTTCGCCGGCTAAAATTTTCTGACTGGAGGTAGGCGGTAAGATGCCGTTAATGGATGAGTTTCAGGAAGAGCGCGATAAGATCAAAACAGCGCCCTTTAAAGTTAAATGGAAATACTTTGTAGATTATTATCTTAAATGGGTGATAGGCATAGGTATAACGCTGGCGATAATCATTGCCGTAGTGGTTACCACGCTGACGCACAAGGATGAGATGCTGTATGTGAGCATGCCGAACTTCACGCAGATGCCGACAGTCGATAAAGAACTGTTAGAGCCATTTATACAGCAATATCTTGAAAACCCCAAAAAGCAGGATATAACCGTAGACTCTTCATGTTTTATCCTGGGAGATACGGAGGCACTTTCGGATCCTGATATAGCGGCGCTTTATCCGTACGAAGATGACCAGAAGGTAGCCATGGTCCTGATGGTGGGCCAGATGGATCTGATGATCAGCGGAGAGGATGTCATCGACAGGTTCACCGGCAGCGGATATGTAAAACCGCTGAGCGATGTATACACTGAAGACGAACTTAAGGCGTTTGATGAACAGGGACTTGTCAAGTATCTTGATGAGGTCCCGGTTGCATTATGCATGGATGATGCCCGGACCCTGAATAAATACTACCAGTATTCGGGAGTAAAAGTTGATCATATATATGCGGCATACACTTACGGAAAACACACTGAACTGGCGAAGCTGTTCCTTGAGCAGCTGTGGTGATATGTATATCCGGCGGCTGTAAGAGCATATTGCGAAGACAGGGATTATTTGCTAATATAATCCGAGATTACATAAAAGATCCAGAGGTGATATCTCATGAGTATAACTGAAGAAGTAAGTGTCCTGGTACGCGAAGTGGCGCAGAGTGCAGGTCTGAAAGAAGGCGATCTGCTGGTGATAGGCTGCTCTACGAGTGCCGTGCAGGGTGAGCTTATAGGTACGCATTCAAGTGTGGATGTGGGAGCACAGCTGTGGCAGGGCGTATGGGATACTGTAAGGGAGCTTAAGCTTAAGCTGGCCGTACAGTGCTGCGAGCATTTAAACAGGGCGCTGGTCACTGAACGCAGTGTAATGGATAAATACGGTTTTGAACAGGTAAATGCGATACCGCAGCCCAAGGCAGGCGGATCTTTTGCTACCCAGGCTTATCAGCATTTTGAAGATCCTGTTTTAGTGGGAGATATCAGACAGAGCGCGCTTGCGGGCATAGATATAGGCGGTGTGCTCATCGGCATGCATGTAAAGCCTGTAGTGGTACCCATTAAACTTAAACAGGATACGGTGGGTAAGGCGCGTATCATAGCAGCAAGATATCGTCCCCGTTTTGTGGGCGGTTCACGTGCCGTATATAATGAAGCGATAGAGTGAGGTAAAACTGTGCCCTGCTTGCAGGGGGGGCAGGTTATTAATGAGGGAGGAACTATCATGATAGCTGTAAACCAGGTAGGATACGCTGCAGGATCCGTTAAGCATGCTACCATCAGCGGCGGCAGGCATTATAAGCTGTATAACAGCAAGGGTGAACGTATACTGGAAGGCGATGCACAGCTTATATACGATGAGAACAGCGCAGAGGAAGCGGGATGCATAGATTTTTCCGAAGTGGATATTCCGGGAAAATATTATTTTGTCGATGAAAAGGGACAGCGCAGCTGCGGCTTTACTATAGGAAAGAAAGTGTATGCGTCTCTGTTTAAAGACGCACTGCGCATGTATTATTTCCAGCGCTGCGGCATGGCGCTTGAAGAAAAATATGCGGGAAGATTCGCACATAAAGCATGCCATTGCATGAACGCAAGGATACTCTACAGCGATCCCGAAAGACACGTTAAGTTAAAAGGCGGCTGGCATGATGCCGGCGATTACGGCAGATATGTTACCGCGGGTGCGGTGGCACTGGCTCATCTGCTCTATGCATATGCATTAAAGCCCAAGGCTTTTAAGCTGTCTCACGATATACCCGAGAGCGGAAACGGTATTCCCGATATCTTAAACGAGTGTGCATGGGAGCTGGACTGGATGCTGAAGATGCAGGAAAAGGACGGCGGCGTACACCATAAGGCTACTTCCGAAAGCTTTGTGGACTTTGTGATGCCCGAAGATGATAAGCTGGAGCCGGTAGTGACTCCCGTATCTTCACTGGCTACAGCAGATCAGGCAGCGATAATGGCACTGGCTGCGCGCCTGTACGAACAGTATGATGAGAAGAGAGCGAAAGCCTATAAGAAATCTGCCCTGGCAGCAGGCAAGTGGCTTATGAATAACCGTGAGTTCATCTTTAAGAATCCGTCGGAGATCCATACCGGGACCTATGAGGATATGTGTGATGCCGATGAGAGGATGTGGGCTGCAGTCGAGCTCTATCAGCTGAGCGGTGATGAAAAGTGGATATGGGTGATACGCCAGATACTTGAGCTTCGCATAAACACCGTAGCGCTGGGCTGGGCTGACGTAGGCGGTCTGGCATCCATGAGCCTGCTTATGGCAAAGAAGGGAACATTCCCTCAGGATCTGGTGGACAAGCTCAAAGGCAGCTGGCTTGAAGAGGCGGAGAGACTGCGCAAGATTTCTGCATCAAATCCCTACGAGCTGGCTTTCCATCCTTATAACTTTAACTGGGGAAGCAATATGCAGGTGCTGTGTAATGCAATGGTATTCTGCTTTGCGAACAGACTGAGCGGCGAAGATATTTATCTGGAGTATGCCGCCAGCCAGCTGGATTACATACTGGGACGCAACGCAATGGATATGTCCTATGTGACGGGCTATGGCGAGAAAGCATTTAAGGATCCCCACAACAGGCCTACCGTTGCGGACGGTATCGATGAGCCGATACCCGGCTATGTTTCGGGCGGACCCAATTACCGTGCCTGCGATACCGCTGCAAATCCGGATATATTAAAAGGTCGTCCCCCGATGAAATGGTTCGTGGATGACTGGAAATCCTACAGTACCAATGAGATAACCATATACTGGAATTCACCGCTCGTATATGTGCTGGCATATCTGACAGGGGGAAAGTGATGAGCGCGGTAGACAGTTTTGATATTTCGATACTTGAGTATGTGATGAACAATATCCGTAAGGAATGGTTAGATCCCATCGTGATATTTATCACCCACCTGGGCAAGGCCGGTATAGCGTGGATACTTCTTATACTGGTACTTCTGCTGTTTAAAAAGACAAGGCGCGTAGGACTGGCCTGCGGAGTGGCACTGGTACTTAACGTTATACTCTGCAACGGGATCATAAAGCCCCTTGTGGCAAGACCAAGACCGTATGATCTGTATCAGCATATAGTCTGTATAGTCAAACCCCAGTGGGATTACTCCTTCCCTTCGGGACATACGGCGGCATCATTTTCGGTATCCAGCGTATTGCCGTATATGAAGATGAAGAAGAGGTACAGTATTCCCGCACTGGTACTGGCGCTGCTTATAGCATTATCACGTATCTATGTGTGTGTGCATTATCCCACGGATGTTATCTGCGGAGCGGTGCTGGGAGGAATGGCAGGATTTGCGGGCTTTATGCTCTACACCAGGGTGATAGAGAAAAAAGCACCTAAGAAGCTGATGAAGTTTATCTTCAACTTCCCGGGGATCGAGACAAAGGAAAAATAAAAAAGGGGCCGGGCCCCTTTTTTTATAGCTTTTCGTATTCTTCCTGGAGAGCTTTCTTTTCCTGATCGGAAAGCTGCGAATAGATCGGCTCGACCATCTCGTAAGTCTGGGCCAGGCCTTTTATGGCATACAGCCATAACTCAAAAGGCATATTGTGATTCTTTGCGGGCTGTTCTGTCGTGGCAGCGGGCATGCTGCCTGCGATCTGGCTAAAATCGGTGTTTTTTTCAAGCAGAGTGACCAGCCTGCGGAGATTATCCCTGTCGCTGACGGAAAAACGGTTTAATATGGGACTGCAGATAAGAAGGACTCCTATGACCATATTATTTGCATGGAGAGGAAACACCAGTGCGCAGTCTGTAGATGCATCATCACATACATAATCCGGAAAGCTGTTCACATCGGGAACATAGACCATATCGTTCTTCTTCATCGCAGAAGCACAAAGCCCCTTTCCTTCCGGCAGGCGCGTAACAGTAACGGACTTGCCCTGAAACGGTCCCAGATACAGGCCATCTTCATCTTTTAAATAGAAACCGACCCAGTTGATACCGGGTATGTGATCCATTATCGAAGATACCGTGTTTGAAAGCACGGGGAGGTATTGTTTCTCGTTTTTTGAGCTGTCCTTTATAGTTTTTTCGAGAAGTCTGTAATCTACCATATAAAAGATTTTACATCAAAGCCGGATAAAATCCTATAGGTATATCAAACAAAAATAACAGCGATAATTTTTCGCCGTCCCCGCCCTGTTACGGCCGGTGCTTTTTCCTTGCCAAAACAGCGGTTTTGTTGTAAATTTATGGTATTCAATTTCTTTATGATCGGAGGTTACAAATGAAGCTTTTTATCAATCCAAAGCATCTGTGCGGTCACATCAATCCCGAATTGCAGGGACACTTTTCAGAACACCTTGGACGTTGTATTTATGAAGGACTATATGTCGGAGAGGATAATAAAGATATCCCCAATGTTAACGGCATGCGAAGCGACGTGGTAGAGGCGCTTAAGGCCATTAAGATACCGGTACTGCGCTGGCCGGGCGGCTGTTTTGCGGATGAATATCACTGGAAGGATGGAATAGGTCCCAAGGAAAGCCGCAAGAAGATGATCAATACGCATTGGGGCGGCGTGGTCGAAGATAACAGCTTCGGTACACATGAATTCATGGAACTGTGCTCCCAGCTGGGCTGTAAGACCTATGTTAACGGAAACGTAGGCAGCGGCACCGTACAGGAAATGAGCGAATGGGTTGAATATATGACCATGGAAGGCGTATCTCCCATGGCTGATATGCGTAAGGCAAACGGCCGGGAAGAAGCATGGCGCGTGGATTACTTCGGTGTAGGTAATGAAAACTGGGGCTGTGGCGGTAATATGACGCCTGAATATTACGGCAATCTTTACAGACGCTATCAGACCTATGTGCGTAATTATGATCCCAAGAAGCCTGTATTTAAGATCGCATGCGGATCGAATGCGGATGATTATGAGTGGACCGATACGGTGATGAAGACCTGCTTTAGATCGCCCGAGCAGTTCCACGGTTTTATGGACGGTCTGTCCCTGCACTATTATACCGTTCCCGATACCTGGGAGACAAAAGGAAGTGCAGTCGATTTTGATGAGAAATTCTGGTACAAGACCCTTAAGAAGACTCTCTTTATGGATGAGCTGATCAGCCGTACAACAGCCATCATGGATAAGTATGATAAGGGTCATAAGGTAGGCCTTATCGTTGATGAGTGGGGTACCTGGTATGATGTGGAGCCCGGTACCAATCCCGGATTCCTTTACCAGCAGAATACCATACGTGATGCGCTGGTAGCCGGCATCAACTTAAACATCTTCAACAAGCATTGCGACCGTGTAAAGATGGCGAACATCGCACAGCTCTGCAATGTGCTCCAGTCGGTGATCCTTACCGAAGGCTCTAAGATGATCAAGACACCTACCTATCATGTGTTTGATATGTACAAGGATCATCAGGATGCCGAGCTGGTCGAGAGTTATATAGAAAACGAGACTATAGGCATTGAAGATGATAACAAGGTCTGCGCACTCTGCGAAAGCGTATCCCTTGGCAAGGACGGAAAGCTCCATGTCACTCTTGCCAATCTGTCGGCAGAGAAGGATTACGATATCGAAGCATTGCTCGCGGACAGCGCGGTCAAGAGTGTATGTGCGGAGATAGTCGGCGGCGAAATGCACGATCACAATACCTTTGACGATCCCGAAAAAGTCACAAAGAAGAGCTTTGACGGTGTCAAGGCAGACGGTGGCAAGGTAAGCTTTACCATTCCAAGATGCAGCGTAATGCATCTGGCAGTGGAGATCTGAGATCAGCCGGTCTTTAGCGATGGAAGATAAGAGATACTGCAGGAAATGTCTGCTTAAGGACTTTGATGAGGAACAGTATCGCAGCCTTATAAAAAAAGAGCTGGACTGGATGGACGATGAAATGAAAGCGCCGGACGATATGTATGCCCGGCGGCTTGAGATATGCGGCGATTGCGATAAGCTGAATCAGGGCACATGCGCTGCCTGCGGCTGTTATGTGGAGCTGAGGGCAGCGGGACGCAGATCCTCATGCCCTTATAAACGCTGGTAGAGGGCAAAGACGGGCCCCTTCTTGTGACGCGGTCATTCTGAGGGCCTTGACCCGAAGGATCCTGATAGAAGTAAAGCCTTTGAAACACTAAACTTAAAATATAGTATATGATCCGGGAGGAATGAGATGGACAAAGAACAGATAAAGAGCGCTATCGAAAGCGGACGTACCGCTTTAGGCATAGAGCTGGGAAGTACACGTATCAAGGCATGTCTTATCAATGATGAGCATCTTCCCATAGCTGCAGGTGAGTTTACCTGGGAGAACAGACTGGAGAACGGAGTCTGGACTTACCATATGGATGATGACATTATAAAAGGCATACAGAGCTGCTATGCAGATCTGGCTGATAATGTAAAGAAGGAATATGGGACCGAGCTTACCACTGTGGGTGCTATAGGTGTGTCTGCGATGATGCACGGCTACCTGCCTTTTGACAAGGACTGGAAGCAGCTGGCTGAGTTCCGCACATGGAGAAATACCATTACCGGTGAAGCTGCCGAAAAGCTTACAGGCCTCTTTGGATTTAACATACCGCAGCGCTGGAGCATAGCGCATCTGTATCAGGCTGCCCTTAATAAAGAGGAGCATCTGCCTAAGCTGGCACATCTGACCACGCTGGCAGGTTATATCCATTACCGCTTAACGGGCGAGAATGTGATGGGTATAGGTGAAGCATCGGGTATGTTCCCCATCGATTCCTTCAAGATGGATTATGACAAGGATATGGCGGATAAGTTTGACGCGCTTATCGACGATTATTATGACTGGAGACTTAGGGACGTACTGCCTAAGGTGCTCGTAGCCGGAGAGGACGCCGGTAAGCTTACCGATGAAGGCGCTAAGTTCCTTGATCCTTCCGGAAAGTTAAAGAGCGGTATTCCCTGTGCACCCTGTGAGGGTGATGCGGGCACCGGTATGGTCGCTACAAATGCAGTGCGCGTAAAGACGGGTAATGTTTCTGCCGGTACCTCCGACTTTGCGATGGTGGTACTTGAGAAGCCTGTGGGTCTGCACGAAGAGCTGGATATGGTGACTACGCCTTCGGGCCTTCCCGTAGCCATGGTACATTGCAATAACTGTACCTCCGATATCAATGCCTGGGCAGGACTCTTTAAGGATTTTGCAAAGGCAGCAGGTGTGGAGATCTCGACAAACGATCTGTATACCACACTGTTTACGTCGGCGCTTGAGGGCGATAAGGATGCAGGCGGTCTGATACCTTTTAACTATATTTCCGGGGAAGGCGTGACCAAGTTGGACAGCGGACGTCCCATCTTTATCAGAAAGCAGGATGCGAAGCTTTCGCTGGCAAACTTTATGCGCGCAAATCTCATGTCCGCAATGGCTACCCTTGCTATCGGCATGGAGATACTTACCAAACAGGAGAAGGTACAGATAGCATCGCTTATGGGACATGGCGGGTACTTTAAGACACCCGGTGTAGGACAGAAGATACTCTCTGCCGCTACAGGCACTGCGGTATCAGTAATGGAGAGCGCCGGAGAAGGCGGACCTTACGGAATGGCGCTGTTAGCAGCATATCTCATCAATAAGAAAGCTGATGAGACACTGGAAGATTACCTTGACAAGAAGGTATTCGCATCCGCAAAGATAGAGACACTGAAGGCGGATAAGGCCGATATCGAAGGCTTTGGCGCATTCCTTGAAGATTACAAAAAAGCACTGGCTGTTGAGAAGGCAGCGGTAGAAAGCGTAGGTTGAGAAGATGCTGGAAGAATTAAAGAAAGAAGTATACGAAGCGAATATGTTACTGCCCAGATATAACCTGGTAACTTTTACCTGGGGCAATGTGAGCGGTATAGACAGGGAGAAGGGCCTGATGGTGATCAAGCCCTCCGGTGTCGATTATGAGATAATGAAACCGGATGATATGGTAGTGCTGGACTTAAAGACCGGCGAGAGGGTGGAAGGAAAGCTCAATCCTTCATCGGATACACCTACCCACCTTGAGCTGTACCGTTCGTTCCCGGATATAGGGGGAGTGGTACATACGCATTCGCCCTATGCGACCAGCTGGGCACAGGCAGGAAGGGATATCCCCTGCTACGGCACTACACATGCCGATTATTTCTACGGTTCGATCCCCTGTCTGCGCGTACTGACAAAGGAAGAGATAGAAGATGCCTATGAGGAGAATACAGGCTGCCTGATAGTGAACGAATTTAAGGCCAAGAGACTGGATCATACGGCGGTACCCGCATGTCTGTGTAAAAATCATGGCCCTTTTGCCTGGGGAAAGAGCACCCATGAGGCGGTGCATAACGCAGTGGTACTTGAGGAAGTGGCCAAAATGGCACTGCGTACAGAGATGATCAAACCCGATGTCAAGCCTGCTCCCCAGGAGCTGCAGGATAAGCATTATTACCGTAAACACGGCGCAAACGCGTATTACGGACAGAACTGAAAAGAGGGTATATATTACAGTGAAAGGGCTTCATTCCGGAGCCCTTTTGTTGATCTTTAAACACCATTTCCACCGACTAAATTCACATATCTCCCCGAAAAAACTTTGATAAGTGTGAATAAACTATGAACTAACTGTTAAAAGTTTTAATGTAAGCACTTCCAGATTGTCAACAATTAACAAAATTATGACATGAATAATAAAAGTCCTTGCATAACATTTTTTGCTGTGCTAAACTTCAAAAAGCGAGCGGCAAAGGGCCACCCGCAAAATCAAATCACATGGGAGGTAAAATGTAATGAAAAAGAGATTATTGGCATTAAGCATGGCAATGATCATGGCAGCAGGCACTCTGGCAGGCTGCGAAGGCAACACAGGTGCTTCTACTACCACCGAAACAACTACTACTGAAAGTGGCAGCGGATCTACTACTACCGAAGCTGAGCCTACCAAGGCTCCCGAGCTTGATACCACTGTTGAGGCAGAGGATATCAGCACTGAGGAAGAAGGAAAGGTTCTTAACATCTACTGCTGGAATGAGGAGTTCAAGAGCCGTCTGACAGATCATTATCCCGGATACACCGAGGTAGATGCTACCCACGGTAAGATCGGTGATATCGATGTTGTTTGGAACATCACTCCTAATGAGAACAACGCATATCAGGATAATCTGGATCAGACACTGCTTAAGCAGGACAGCGCAGCAGCTGATGACAAGATCGACCTGTTCCTGGTTGAGGCTGACTACGCACTTAAGTATGTAGATACCGATTACACTCTGCCTGTTACCGATCTGGGTATTTCTCTCAGCGAGCTGAGCACACAGTACAAGTACACTCAGGATGTTATGACCAGCAGCGATGGAAAGCTTAAGGGTCTTTCATGGCAGGGCTGCCCCGGTGTTCTGATCTACAGCCGTGAGGCTGCAAAGGCTGTTCTTGGTTCCGATGATCCTGCAACCGTACAGGAAGCTGTTAAGGACTGGGATACCTACAAGGCTACCGCAGCTGATGTTAAGAAGGCAGGTTACTACATGACCGCCACCGTTAACGACACTTTCCGTACCTTCTCCAATAACGTTTCTACCCCTTGGGTAAGCGCTGACAAGAAGATCCAGATCGATGACAACATCAAGAAGTGGGTTGATGATACCAAGGAAATGTTCGATGCAGGTTACATCAAGTCCAGCGATGCGCTCTGGTCAGATGCATGGAGCTCAGGCTTCTATCCCGATGGTAAGGTATTCTGCTACTTCGGGCCTGCTTGGATGATCAACTTCTCAATGGCTGCTGATACCGAAGGTTCTATCGCTAACCTTGGTCAGTGGGGCGCAACCGAAGGACCTCAGGGCTTCTTCTGGGGCGGTACCTGGATCTGCGCAGCTAACGGAACCGACAACAAGGCTACTGTAGCTGATATCATGAGAAAGCTTACTGTTGACAAGGATATCATGATGGATATCGTTAAGGCAGACAGCGACTTCGTAAACAACCAGCCCGCTATGGAAGAGGCAGCTACCAATGATGATTACGCATTCGCAGTACTTGGCGGCCAGAACCCTCTTGCAATGTTTGCTAACGGCGCTAAGGCTATCAGCCTTGACAAGATCACCTCTTATGATCAGGGCTGCAACGAAGAGTTCCAGAATGCTATGAAGGATTACTTCGATGGCACCGTAGATTACGATACTGCACTGAACAACTTCTATGACAAGATCACTACAAAGTATCCCGCACTTAGCAAATAAGTAAAGGATCTGCAGTATCAGCGCAGATTACACAGTAATCATGACGTGCCTGTCCATCCGGGCAGGCACGTTTTTAGTCGGAAAAAGGATTTTGAAGAGAAAATAATCCGGAGGGTTGATAGCATGAACAAAAAGAAATCAGTTGTTTCTTATAATAAATGGGGTTATATATTTCTTATACCTTTTGCGGTAGTATTTGTGATCTTTCAATTGATCCCCCTGATCAATACCGTTAAGAACAGCTTTTTTGAAAGTTATCGTGACGGTCTTACGATAATAGGTCCCAATTGGGTTGGGCTTAAGAATTATTTCAAGTTATTTTCCGAAGGGAATATATTAAAGTATTTTAAAAATACCATGATCATGTGGATCATGGGCTTTGTTCCGCAAATAATCCTCTCACTTCTGTTCGCGGCATGGTTTTCGGATCCCAGCCTGCGGCTTAAGTGCCAGAGGTTTTTCAAGACAGTTATATATCTGCCGAACCTGATAATGGCATCGGCATTCTCAATGTTATTCTTCACATTATTCTCTACTGTAGGCCCTGTTAATGATATCCTGATGAAGATAGGTATCTTTAAAGAAGCGTATGACTTCATGGCACATACCGGCAGCGTGCGTTTCCTGGTAGCCTTGATGAATTGCCTTATGTGGTTCGGTAATACAACCATACTGCTTCTGGCAGGTATGATGGGTATCGATACATCATTGTTTGAGGCGGCTGAGGTGGATGGAGCTACGGCTAACCAGGTATTCTGGAAGATAACGCTTCCCATACTTAAGCCTATACTCATCTACGTTATGATCACTTCCCTTATAGGCGGTCTGCAGATGTTCGATGTTCCGCAGATCCTGACAAATGGTAAAGGATCGCCCAACAACACATCCACAACGCTTATCATGTGCTTAAACAACCATCTGTACAGTAAAAACTACGGTATGGGCGGCGCGTTATCAGTAGTCCTCTTCGTCATCACCGGTATATTGAGCGTGATAGTATTTAAGTTCAACGGTACAGAAGATAAGTACGGCAAAGCTTAAAGGAGGGTGAGAAAATGGCGGATAATAATATGATAAAGATCGATATGGTTGAAGGAAAAGTAAAGGGTGGAGTTAAAAGCAGACGTGTAGTTGCTTACGTAGTTCTGAGTATTGCCTGCTTCTTCTGCCTGATATGGTTCTATATACTGATAGTAAATGCCACCAGGTCGAAGGGTGAGCTGACCAGAGGCTTTACGCCCATCCCCAGTACACACCTGATCGAGAATCTGCGTAACGCTCTGACAGGTACGCAGCCTATACTTAACGGTATGGTGAACAGCATTATCATTTCCGTTTGTACAGCTGCACTTTGTGTATATTTCTCATGCATGACGGCGTATGCCATACATGCATATGATTTCAAACTTAAGAAGGCTATATTCACTACGATACTGGCGATCATGATGATCCCCACACAGGTTACCGCCCTTGGTTTCCTGCAGCTTATCGACAAGATGCATCTGATGGATAACTTTATCCCGTTGATCGTACCGGCCATAGCGTCACCGATCGTATTCTTCTATATGAAGCAGTATATGGAGAGCACACTCCCTCTGGAACTGCTGGAAGCGGCCAGGATAGACGGTGCCGGAGAGATAAGGATATTCAACACCATAGTATTACCGCTTATGGTACCCGCTATGGCAGTACAGGCGATATTCTCCTTTGTATCAAGCTGGAATAACTACTTCACTCCCGCATTGGTTCTTTCTACCGATACAAAGAAGACCCTGCCTATATTGATCGCTCAGTTACGTAGCGCGGACTTCCTTAAGTTTGATATGGGTGTCGTTTATGCGACCATCGCATTCTCGATCTTCCCTGTTGTGGTTGTATATCTGATCCTGTCCAAATTCATTGTGGGCGGTCTGGCAGCCGGATCCGTAAAGGGTTGATTTAAAAGGCTTAAAACTGTATAATGACAATATGAGAGGCAGGGTTTTTCTCTGCCTCTTTTTATAAACATGATGTTAAGGGATCCGGCATATGAAAGGCTTATTTTCGGCAGACAGCGGAATAGGAAAGGCACTTACAAAGATAGGAGAGCTGGTCATATTAAGTATACTCTGGTTTGTTACATCACTTCCGGTAATAACCATAGGCGTTTCGACCACAGCACTGTATTATGCGATGGTAAAGAGCGTGCGTATGGACAGGGGATACTTTATCAAGGAATATTTTAAGGCCTGGAAAGATAATTTTCTGCGATCGACCGGGATCACTCTGTTTTTTATTGTATGCCTTTTGGGATTGTGGACAGCGCTGCAGATGATGGGGATAAAGCTTAACGATATTTCGGTTGAGGCCATCAGGCAGGCTAAGCTTGATAATAAAGGTGCGGTGCTTGGGATGTATTTTGTATCAGCCGGCATACTGATCCTGCTTGGAGGGCTGTTCTGCTACGTGTTTCCGCTGGTATCACGTTTTGACCAGAGTACTGTAAAGTCGCTTTTAATGGCTTTTGTTATGACGATACGTTTCTTCTATTACAGTATATCTGTTCTGGTCATACTTGTAGCATTGGTGTATATGGTCATCCGCCTTCCGCTGGGGATAATGTTTGCCCCCGGACTGTGGGCGTTCCTATCATCTTTTCTGCTTGAAAAGGCATTTCGAAAATACACCCCCGAGCCTGATCCGGATTCTGATGTGGATGCATGGTGGATGAGGCTTTAGGATCACAAAAAAACTAAACAGAATAAGGAGGTATCAGAGTTATGAAGAATAAGGTTACTTTTGTTAAACGTATCAATTTTGTCACCGGTGTCTGTTTCCTTCTGTTGCTGTTTGTTTATCTTGCTAACGGCATATACAGTATCGCCGGCAGCCACAATATGCAAAAGACAAATTCACAGATAGCGCAGTCCCTGGTATCTTATGCGGATAAACAGGCTGCGATCAAAGTGTCTACTTCGGAGATGCAGAGGCATCTGGTCACCGCCATTCTGGCAGCTGACGACGCAGTGCGTCAGGATTCCCTGGATCAATATAATAAACTCAAAAATGAGATCGGTAATCTCCTGGAAGATCTGCGCAAAGCCATGGAAGCTGAAGACGCTGAAGGCTATGAAGATATCATTAATAATATGGAAGCAGCTCTTTTAAGCTATACGGATGTCTGCGATGAGTGCATCGTGGCATCGGAGATCAACAGGCAGCTGGCGTTTAACATGTCTGTAGAAAATCTCGCAGAACCCAAGGCAAAGCTTGAAAAGACCAATAAAGATTTAAGCAATCTGATCAACAATATCCAGCAACAGGCTATGGAGCGATCCGATGATCTGATAAAGGGTAACAGAAATGTTACGATCATGGGCATAGTCAGCTTTATGATCGTAATGATTGTAACCATAGTATTGATCATGAAGCTTGTAACAGCGCCTCTGCGCAGGACAGCGGTAGAGCTGGATGCTATGATCGATGATATCCACTCTAAACAGGGAGATCTGAGCAGGCGCATAAACGTTAAGTCGGACAATGAGATAGGCAGTGTGGTAAAGGGTATCAATGAATTTGTCGAGACCCTGCAGACTATCATGCAGCAGCTTAAAGATAATGCAAACAGCTTAAAGGAAACATCGGGCGCTATAAGCATGAGGATGAACGAGGCCAACAGCAGTGTTGAGAGATCGAACGATGCGATGGAACAGGTCAGTTCATCCATGCTAAGCGTTACCAAGGCTACGGATGATATTTCGAAAAAGCTGGGCGGAGTGCGTGACAGCGTGAGCACTATGGGCAGGCAGACAAAAGAGGGCAGCAGTTTTGCTTCAGATGTGATGAAACAGGCAGACGCGATACAGCGTGAGGCCGGCGAAAAGAAGAATAAGACCGGCAAGCGTATCGAAGAACTGGGCGGAGTACTTAAACGTTCGGTAGAGAATTCCGCACAGGTAAGCCGTATCGGTGAGCTTACGGAAAACATCCTGGATATCGCATCCGAGACAAACCTGCTTTCGCTTAATGCGAGCATAGAAGCTGCCAGAGCCGGAGAAGCAGGACGGGGATTCGCGGTAGTGGCCGGAGAGATAAGCAAGCTGGCAGAAGACAGCAGTAAGATCGCCGCTGATATCCAGGGTATAAGCAATAATGTAACAACTGCGGTAAAGGAACTTTCCGAAAATGCGACGGCAGTAATAGAGTTTATAAATGAAGTGGTCCTGGCGGATTATGATGCGTATGTGCAGACCGGCGATAAATACGAGCAGAGCGCGAAGCATTTTAATGAGGTGCTTACCGGACTGTTAAACAGTACAACAGAGCTGGATGCGGCAATGATCACTATGAACAGGGCAGTGAATGCTATAAGTGATTCGGTGAGCGTATCTGCGGATGCCATACGTGCGGCAGAGAGCAGCGCCGGCGAGATAAGCGATAATATCGTGGACGTTAATACCCTGGTGGACACCAACCAGAGCATCAGTGATGCACTCAACCGCGAAGTGGACCGGTTCGCTAGACTGTAATAGCTGGGGATGGGTACAGGGGACGGTTCTCTGTGTTCATTGGGGTTCATGAACACAGAGAACCGTCCCCTGTACCCATCCCCATAAAAATACATTCTCCCATCCGTATATAGATCATAAAAACAAGATCATAATCCCGGTGACGGGATCATAAACGGAGGGAGATAATTATGAAGAAAAGATTTTTATTAGCACCTGTACTTACCGGTATCATGTTACTTACCGCTTGCGGCGGAAGACAAGCTGCTTCTAAAGAGGCATATGATTTAAAAGGTGATGCGGCTTATACTACGATGACTTATGCCACCAATGGCGCAGCAGCTGTGGCAGAAGCACCTGAGATGGACTGGGATGAGGAAATGGCGGATTATGGATCTGCCGCAGAGGCAGGTTTTTCCGAACTGTCAGGTAAGCCTGATGTAGAGGAAAGCGCTCAGACTGCCAGCAGCCGCAAGCTGATAAGAAATGTAAACTTGGAGGTTGAGACACAGGAGTTTGACGACCTGGTAGCATTCCTTGAAAGCAGCGCGGCAGCAGTGGGCGGATATGTGGAGAACAGCTACAGTTATAACGGCAGCAGTTATAACGGAAGGGGATCCCGCAGAAGCGCCAACTTCACCTTGCGCATTCCGGCCGATAAACTAGACCGGTTCTTAAACGATGTGAGCGGCAGGTCCAATGTCATCAGCCGCAACCAGAATGTTCAGGATGTTACGCTTACTTATGTTGATATGGAGAGCCACAAAAATGCACTCCGTACCGAAGAGCAGAGCCTTATCAATATGCTGGCAAAGGCCGAGACTGTCGAGGATCTGATCACCATCGAGAACAGGCTTGCCGATGTGCGTTATCAGATAGAGAGTATGGAGAGCCAGCTGCGTACATATGACAACCTGGTGGATTATGCGACACTTACAGTAACCGTAAGCGAGGTCGAGGAGCTGACACCGGTAGTTGAGCAGACCGCATGGGAAAAGATGAGCAGCGGATTTGTATCCAGCCTGCATAATATAGGCCGCGGACTTCAGAACTTCGGTATAGGTGTGGTGATGAACCTGCCTTATATCCTGGTATGGGCAGCAGTACTGATAGCAGGATTCTTTATCGGCAAGGCTATAATAAAGAAAACGATAAAGAAGATCAGGGCAAAATTTGAAGCGGCAAAGCAGAAGAAAAACGACGTCGCTGCAGCTGAAAAAGGAGCTCCGGCGCAGTCCTGAGCACAAAATAAAAACTTGAAAAAGGCCCTTTACTGTGTTAGGATATTATGTGCGGGTGTATTCTTACCCGGAGTTTTGGGGGCATTCGGACAAATCGAAAAGGGAAGGTAGAGGCCATGATAGACGTTAATCAGATCATGCTGGATATGATCAGAAAGAGCAATTCGGTTGCTACGTCAAGCGTTAATGAGATTGAAGAGATAGTGGATACCGGTCTTGAGAAGACCGAGGATAATATCCAGCAGATCGCTTTTGAATATCTGGATAACAAGGGATATGCCCGTTCGGTCCAGAATATGGATAAGGCTAAGAAGCATATAGAAGATGTGAGCCAGTATTCCGATACTGTATGTTTCCGCAAGACCCGCCGCATGGTGGAGGACCTGCTCCAGGATGCCGAAAGCGATGATATCGAAAAGCTTATGAATGCCTGCCTTCTTGATAATCTGCTGAAGGTAAACGATAAGCTTGATAATTATGCAGGCAGCCGTTATGAGTATGCTGTGGAAGCAGTCGATGAGATACTGCTGGACAATGAGAAGAGCGGCGGCGGAAGCCTTCTGGAATATGTTTCCCTGCAGACTCTGCTCAACAGATATGCGGCTCAGGGATTCCGCGTGGTAGCTGTTACCACCAGAGAGATGGGCAGTGGCGGAAAGCTGATGATGGCGGGATTTTCATCTGTTAAGAAGCAGACGATCATTGTATTCGAACGCCGCATAGAAGCTTAATAACTGTTTAAGTCATGTATTTTAAGGGGACGGGAATGACCGTCCCTTTTTATGCACAGGGTCTCCGAAAGGAAAACGTTGCCTGACGGCAACCGGCGAGGCGCGCGCGAGCAGGGAATGCCGAAAGGAAGATGTCAGCTAAAGCTGACCGGCAGTCCGCGAGGCGCGCAAGTAGGGAATGTCATAAAGCATATTGGAGGATAAGTATGAGAGAGATAAATACCCGGGAAGTAATAAATGCAGTCAGGGATATGTGTATCGAAGCCAATTACGGCTTATCGGATGATATGCGTTCTGCGCTTGATAAAGCTGCGGAAACGGACAATTCCGAACTGGGCAGGAGCATATTGAGCCAGCTTCAGAAGAATCTGAAGATTGCCGGAGAGGATCAGATCCCCATCTGTCAGGATACAGGTATGGCTGTGGTATTTGTCGAGCTTGGGCAGGATGTGCATATAACGGGCGGCAGTCTGGAAGATGCGATAAATGAAGGCGTGCGCCGCGGCTATACCGAAGGATATCTGCGAAAGTCGGTCGTAGGCGATCCCATAGAAAGAGTCAATACCAAAGACAATACTCCTGCCGTGATCCACTATTTTGTTAAAGAAGGCGATAAGCTTAAGATAACGATAGCACCCAAGGGATTTGGCAGCGAGAACATGAGCAGGGTGTTCATGTTAAAACCTGCCGACGGAGTTGAAGGCATTAAAAATGCGGTGCTTACGGCAGTCAAAGATGCCGGGCCCAACGCATGCCCGCCGATGGTAGTGGGCGTGGGTATCGGAGGAACCTTCGAAAAGTGTGCTCTATTAGCTAAAAAGGCTCTGACCCGGAATATCGAAGTGCATTCGGAATTACCTCATGTACGTGCTCTGGAAGAAGAGATCTTAAAAGAAATAAATGAGAGTAATATAGGCCCCGGTGGACTGGGCGGCAGCACTACCGCATTTGCCGTAAATATAGAAACCTACGCTACACATATCGCCGGCCTGCCTGTAGGTGTAAACATCTGCTGTCATGTAAACCGTCATGCCGTGAGGGAACTGTAATTGGTACAGTCCCCTGTACCCATCTTAAGCGCTTAAGCGCTTGTAGCATTCGAGCATCATATCGTGCACCTTGTCCGGCAGGGCTTTGCGCTCGTCGCGGTCTAATGGTGCAACGTCTATTGCGGGAAGATATTCGACTTTGATCCTGGCCTTCTTAAGAAAAGGAAGGTGATCTTCGAATATGGCGGAGGTGTTGTAAAGCACCACCGGAACTATCTTGCAGTCACTTTTCTCTGCTATCTTAAAGCTGCCGGCATGAAAAGGCAGCAGCGCCTCTTCGCCTTTGTTTCTGGTGCCTTCCGGAAATATCGCCATGGAGACACCGTTCTTTATCTGATCGGCGGCATCGTTGATCGTCTTCATACCTTTACGCAGATCTTTGCGGTCTAAGAATTCACAGTGCAGCAGTTTCATCCACCAGGTAAGCGTCAGGAATTTAAGCATTTCTTTTTTTGCGATGTATCCGGTAAGACGGGGAACCCTGGGGTAGGTAAAAATAATATCAAAAAAGCTTCTGTGGTTGAGTATATAGAGTACGGGCTCGTCTTTTGGAACGTTTTCCTCGCCTGTAACTTCCGCCTTTGTCCCGCAGAAAAACAGCACCACGCGAAAGGCCCAGTTAACGATGGCCAGGCTTGCGACGTCGCGTGCATGGCGGCTGAAGAGCCCTATAAATAACATGATGGGCTGTATAATAAAGGATAACAGCAGAAAGATCAGTACAAAGATCAGCACAATTATTAAGCGTATCATGAAGCATTCTCCTAACTATACCTGATAAACAGGGGGACGCCCCCTCCTGCGGGCTTTAGATTAACATAAATGGTAAAAAAAGGCAAATCAACCGCGCTTTTTATTGAAAAAAGAGTTAAAAAGCTTTACAATCATTCGTAAATGACCTTTGGAGAGATAAAGATATGAAACGTAAGGAAATTGCAGAGGTAAGCGGAATAAGCGAACTGGCCCCGGGGATCTATTCACTGTGGCTTAAGAGCAGTATGGCAAAGGAAGCCTTGCCGGGACAGTTTGTCGGGGTTTATCCCGGAGACGGAGCCCACCTGCTGATGAGACCCATCAGTATCTGCGATGTCAGCGATGACAGATCGCAGCTTCGGCTAGTCTTCAGGGCGGGCGGTGAAGGCACAAAGCTGATAAGCCGCAGGGCCCCCGGTGATGAGCTCAAACTGCTGGGAGTATTGGGTAACGGTTATGACATCGATGCCATGAAGGGAAAGAAAGTCCTGCTTCTGGGCGGCGGTATAGGCATACCTCCCATGCTGTATCTGGCAAAGAGCTTAAGTGCTGCCGGGATCGGATGTGTGAGCATCCTGGGATACGCGGATTCAAAAGACTTTTTGCGCAAAGAGTTTGACGATGTGTGTCACACCTATACAGCCAGCATGGATGGCAGTATAGGTACAAAGGGAACCGTTATCGATGCCATTAACGAAAATATGATATTTGCGGATATAGTCTGTGCCTGTGGACCCATGCCCATGCTCAGGGCGGTAAAGCAGCTGGCAAAGGATACGGGGATGAAGGCTTATATCTCTTTAGAGGAGCGCATGGCCTGCGGAGTAGGGGCCTGCCTGGGATGTGTGGTCAAGACAGCAAAAGAGGATCATCACACTCACGTCAACAATACCAGGATCTGTACCGAAGGACCGGTATTTGATGCGGAGGATGTTTTGATATAAGGATCTTATGATAAATACGGAGGAAAACGATCATGTTGTCACAACAGTATAAGGATATGTGTAATACGCCGTCTGTGATAAGGGCACTTTCGGTATATGCTACGGAGAGGGGAAAAGAGATAGGCTATGAGAATGTATTTGATTACAGCCTGGGTAATCCCTCTGTTCCCGTTCCCGATGAATTCAATAAGGCCATATGCGATCTGGTAAAGGAAAAGACATCTTCCCAGCTGCATGGATACAGTCCCAATCCCGGTAATCCCGAGGTGAGGAAGATAGTGGCCGATTCGTTAAAGAGGCGTTTTGGCATGGATTACGGTCCGGAGCATATCTTTATGACCAGTGCGGCAGCATCTGCTATCGCTCATGCCCTTCGCTGCGTGACGCAGCCCGGTGATGAGGTTATCACCTTTGCACCGTTCTTCCCGGAGTATAATCCGTATGTGAACCAGACCGGGGCATGCCTTAAGGTGGTACCTGCGGATACCGAAAGTTTCCAGATAAATTTTGATGCATTCAAAGAGATGCTTAATCCCAAGGTGCAGGCAGTACTTATAAATACCCCCAACAATCCTTCGGGTATAGCATATTCATCTGAGACCCTGAAAAAACTCGCGGATATACTCCGCGATGCCCAGGACGAATACGGACATGAGATATTCCTTATCTCGGATGAGCCTTACAGGGAGATAGTATTTGACGGAGCAGACGCGCCTTATGTGTCGAAGTTTTATGATAACAGCATATCCTGTTATTCATTCTCCAAGTCCCTGTCCATACCGGGTGAGCGTATCGGTTACGTGGCGGTCAACCCCAAGGCAAAAGATGCAGAGATGATAGTGCCCATGTGTGTCCAGATCTCAAGAGGCATAGGTCATAACTGCCCGTCATCCCTGATACAGATGGCCATGGCACGCTGCATCGATATGACCAGCGACCTTTCCGTATACGAGAAGAACATGAACATCCTTTATGATGAGCTTAAAAATCTTGGATTCACGGTAGTGCGTCCGGGCGGAACCTTCTATATCTTCCCCAAGGCGCTGGAAGAAGATGCAAACGCATTCTGCGAAAAAGCAAAGAAGTATGATCTGATACTCGTACCCTCGGATTCCTTCGGGGTTAAGGGATATTTCCGCATGGCATACTGTATAGATACCGAAAAAGTAGAGCGCAGCCTTACCGCTTTAAGGAAATTTGTCAAGGAGGAATACGGCAGATGATGGATCCCATGGATTTTAACTTCCTGGAAAAGAGAGTGGTGATCGAGCTTACGACCGGTACCACAGTGGACGGGATACTTGAAGGGGCCGATCAGGATGCCTTCTATATTAAAGAAGATGTCGGTGGATTTTTCCATAAAAGGATAGTATATAAGAAGCATGTGACTCATATACTGAATGTGGAAAAGAAGATCCAGCAGTCGCCGGATGGTCTGACACCGCCTCCCGGGATGGGGGTAAGGATCTTCTGAAAATTTGACAATTCCGCGCCGGTGCGATACAATGGAATTTGGTGTAGTATATTCATCAGCATGGAGAATTGTCATGTCAACGAAAAAAAAGAGCGCAGCAAACATAATCAAACCTCTGGCAGCAGCATTTCTTACAAC